>JAJQIB010000004.1:27888-31921 GCA_021199375.1 Ruminococcus sp.
AATGACTATAGCGTCGCTCCTCACTCGAGGAGCGTGGATTGAAATGGGAAAATCGTGCGTCCTTGTTCCGTGGCCTCATGTCGCTCCTCACTCGAGGAGCGTGGATTGAAATACCTCTGATTTTGGTATAAAAATAACACCCACACCGTCGCTCCTCACTCGAGGAGCGTGGATTGAAATTGTGCGTCCTCGACCGTTCTGGTCTCTGTGTCCATGTCGCTCCTCACTCGAGGAGCGTGGATTGAAATATGCTCTCACCTCCTATATACATTATACCATATAGTCGCTCCTCACTCGAGGAGCGTGGATTGAAATGCTGCGTCTCTTGCGATACTCGTTATACTTTGCTGTCGCTCCTCACTCGAGGAGCGTGGATTGAAATTTTACCGTCTTAAGTCCACCCAAAATAGCTCACAGTCGCTCCTCACTCGAGGAGCGTGGATTGAAATAAGGTTAGCAACAAGTGTTGCACCTACTGTAAGGTCGCTCCTCACTCGAGGAGCGTGGATTGAAATCTTTAGTTCCGCCCGCTTTGCCACCTTATCCTCTGTCGCTCCTCACTCGAGGAGCGTGGATTGAAATTTTCCTTCTGATATCCAAGTGCCTTCGCAATATCGTCGCTCCTCACTCGAGGAGCGTGGATTGAAATAAGCATATTGCAGTTTTATTATAATAGATTTTTGTCGCTCCTCACTCGAGGAGCGTGGATTGAAATAAACAGATTTGTCTAATGAGGAGTATTTTTACCTGTCGCTCCTCACTCGAGGAGCGTGGATTGAAATACTGAGACTGCTGACGGACAGTACAGATTAAGACGTCGCTCCTCACTCGAGGAGCGTGGATTGAAATTGCCACTGTTGGTCGGCTAGTATCGATTGATATCGTCGCTCCTCACTCGAGGAGCGTGGATTGAAATTTATAGGCTTTTAGGCCTGCTGACTGCTTAGCACAGGTCGCTCCTCACTCGAGGAGCGTGGATTGAAATGCATTAGTCTCCATCAGCCCTGAGATATCAGCGTGTCGCTCCTCACTCGAGGAGCGTGGATTGAAATGCCCTTGCTAATCGTTGCCAATCATCACTCTCTCGTCGCTCCTCACTCGAGGAGCGTGGATTGAAATGATACGGCAAAAGAAGATTTTAGTGATTTTTAATGTCGCTCCTCACTCGAGGAGCGTGGATTGAAATCTATATGGGCATAGGAGCGACTAAGAAGTGGGAGCGGAGTCGCTCCTCACTCGAGGAGCGTGGATTGAAATTACTGTCTCGCTTGGTGTACACTCTATTATCAACGTCGCTCCTCACTCGAGGAGCGTGGATTGAAATGTCTGTGAATCTTGCACCATACTCCAGCTTGATAGTCGCTCCTCACTCGAGGAGCGTGGATTGAAATTTGCTCAGTGAGTAGCGAACGGTGTATAGCTTGCTGTCGCTCCTCACTCGAGGAGCGTGGATTGAAATCCGTTTGGCGAGGCTATCCACATGACTAGCTGGGTGTCGCTCCTCACTCGAGGAGCGTGGATTGAAATGTGTGACTTGGATAACAAACCTATCTCAAAATCGTCGCTCCTCACTCGAGGAGCGTGGATTGAAATATTGCTGAAAACGCAACTAATCGAAAAGGACAAACGTCGCTCCTCACTCGAGGAGCGTGGATTGAAATCAAAAATGCCTAAAAGCTCAGTCACTGTAAATCAGTCGCTCCTCACTCGAGGAGCGTGGATTGAAATAGCAGCTAATGATTATGTGCTGCGTCTTGCTATCGTCGCTCCTCACTCGAGGAGCGTGGATTGAAATACGGAGACCGCTGACGGGCAGTTTAGGCTTAGACGTCGCTCCTCACTCGAGGAGCGTGGATTGAAATAGCTGCTCCTTAAAAATCTGAGGAGTTACATCGTGTCGCTCCTCACTCGAGGAGCGTGGATTGAAATTTAGACACTCGCAAATTCCAGATTGACGAAATTGCGTCGCTCCTCACTCGAGGAGCGTGGATTGAAATATTTTTTGAGAATATCGGCGACACTATAGTAGGGTCGCTCCTCACTCGAGGAGCGTGGATTGAAATCATGTTAAGCCGATTATTTCACCGATTCTTGCACCGTCGCTCCTCACTCGAGGAGCGTGGATTGAAATTTTGTCTTGCCTTGCTGTCTTGAAAATTTGCAATGTGTCGCTCCTCACTCGAGGAGCGTGGATTGAAATAGCAGTGCAAAAATGTCACGTTATGCAAAAAGGGTCGCTCCTCACTCGAGGAGCGTGGATTGAAATCATTGCTAGAACGTTTGATTGCTCAGTAGACTACAGTCGCTCCTCACTCGAGGAGCGTGGATTGAAATCAGCGTTTTCCCATCGTCCAAGTAGCGACTTACCGTCGCTCCTCACTCGAGGAGCGTGGATTGAAATTCGAGTGCTGACGGGTGTCCGCCCTTAGCGAGCGGGTCGCTCCTCACTCGAGGAGCGTGGATTGAAATAGTCTCACACCCTCGTTAGGCTCGACAGATGTAACGTCGCTCCTCACTCGAGGAGCGTGGATTGAAATGCAAAGGGGCTTGCGCCCCGTTGCCTGGTGCTCGAGTCGCTCCTCACTCGAGGAGCGTGGATTGAAATATGGCGCTAGAAAACGGCAAGTACGGAAAAGGAGTCGCTCCTCACTCGAGGAGCGTGGATTGAAATTACACGATTTGCGTTGTAATGTCAGTTTTAAATCGTCGTTGAATTTTTTAGTATTTTGGATAAATTGCCTGTTTAGAGGTTTGAGAGTATAACGCAAATCTTCGGCAGATGTATATTCTCTCAGTTCAGTCCAGCGGTCAAGAGCATAGGAAGCTAGCTTTAAAGAATCCTTCTTGTCCGTCTTAGCTTTTCTGAGGATGTTTTTATTAGTGCAGTGGAAAACAGGATAAATGGCGATGGAACCGACATAGTTCTTGTGTAAAAATGATTTCGATGTGCAGATAGAGGATTCGTTTCGGTGGAATGAATGGGAGTTAATCAGCCTTGAAAGTGCTGAGAATGACATTGAATGGGAAACTGAAATTAAAAAGTTTTGGAATGTTCACCTCCCTATCATTATGTCTGTTAAGGACGGATTATCTTATTATTTATTATGCCATTTCTATAAAAAATGGTTCTGTCGATCGTGAAGACGAACTGGAATTTGAAGAACGCAAAATAGTTGTCAACTCATTGTGCAAGAAGCTGTATTAAAAGTACAAAAACTGGGAGTGCCGCCAGAAGGTTTTGAAGATGTTACATTTCCCGGTGATGAGGATTTTCAATCTGAGGAGATAGTCGAACTGTGGGAGGAATATCAGGATGCGGTGGATTCCATCACCTGACCGATCACTTGGGTGGGAGAAGGCTGAAATCCTGATAAAATGCTGTCCTACAGATTATATGTCCGGAATCGAATGGATAGTTTTGAATTGTATCGAAAGCGTTTTTGCGCCTGAAGTGATAGAAGATTTTCGGAATTTGATTGAGAAGTGTAATTCAGACATGATGAAAAATATGCTGTTGAAACGGTTCCAGAATTACATTAGCAACAGGGAGTGATAGCTTCCAGTTTGTCAAACAACATAATTACATACTGCACCCCGTCAGCTCTCGCTCATATACCCCATAACGATTAATACGTACGTTCACGAGGGTGGTGCATTTTTGCACACGGGTGCTTACCCATGAATATTATTGGCAAAGGACATAACAAGGCAAAAGCTACCTAAAAAGCTTATGAAATTACAAATTTAGAGCAGATGTACGGTTGTGAAAAATCATCTGGACTGAAGTAAGGAGAATATGAGCCTCACTTCCAATGCGTAATTTTGTGATGACTCTTTATATTACTAAAATTTAAAAATCAGCTATTTAAAAAACTTATTAAAATCAAGTTGCAAAACTTACCTTAATATGCTAGTCAAATCCCCCAAAAACGAACAAGAAAAGCATAAAATTTTGTTAAAACCACAGAAAATCGAAGTGACCCCTTGATTTTTAGAGATATAATTGATATAATAATTGATGCAAATTTTTCTT
>JAJQIB010000036.1 GCA_021199375.1 Ruminococcus sp.
TTGGTAGACTTCGATGAATTATTACATATCGTTTACTAAAATTGATTTCCGTGATATGCGAGTGAGTTGCAATCGAAATGGAAAATTGTGGAGATTTACCCACCCCCTGTTTTAATACCCATATGCGAGTGAGTTGCAATACTTATCTTGATAAATTAATACTTATCGTTTACTGTTTTAATACCCATATGCGAGTGAGTTGCAATGATGTTAAGAGTTGTAGTTTGTCTGACGGAATTGTTTTAATACCCATATGCGAGTGAGTTGCAATTTTTAAAGTCATTATTTTAACCTCTTAACATCAGTTTTAATACCCATATGCGAGTGAGTTGCAATATCAGAGCTATGAAGAGATAATGAGCAGCAAATGTTTTAATACCCATATGCGAGTGAGTTGCAATTTTGGCTTTTGTCATTTTGCACAAAAAAATAGTGTTTTAATACCCATATGCGAGTGAGTTGCAATTATGCATACCACCGCTTATTGTCACTGGAAAAAAGGTTTTAATACCCATATGCGAGTGAGTTGCAATGAATGATGTTTTGCCAGATTGCCCTATCGTTCGGTTTTAATACCCATATGCGAGTGAGTTGCAATATCCTTAGCTGCCTTGCGTGTCTTTAGATTGTCAATCGTTTTAATACCCATATGCGAGTGAGTTGCAATTTTCGGGTGCTAGTGGTTATCGGATTTACAAGTAGTTTTAATACCCATATGCGAGTGAGTTGCAATTACATTCTTTTGTCAAGTTCACCAATTTCCTCGTTTTAATACCCATATGCGAGTGAGTTGCAATCTCGTCCTTTTTCTCTTCCTGTTGTTCGTTTTCGTTTTAATACCCATATGCGAGTGAGTTGCAATGTTCTGTTGCCGAGTATCGCAAAGCATACGACGTTTTAATACCCATATGCGAGTGAGTTGCAATAATTCCATATCACCGTTTTTGTAAATGGTTGCTGTGTTTTAATACCCATATGCGAGTGAGTTGCAATATTGGAACATTCCTCCATAAATATTTAGTTTGTGTTTTAATACCCATATGCGAGTGAGTTGCAATCTCGCACAAGCTGTTCCAGAGCTTTGCCTACTCCGTTTTAATACCCATATGCGAGTGAGTTGCAATCTTGCAGATGATTGGCTGAAGAGCTGTACCATAAACTTGTTTTAATACCCATATGCGAGTGAGTTGCAATGGATTCAGTTCGAGCAGGATGTAATTTACAGGTAGTTTTAATACCCATATGCGAGTGAGTTGCAATCTCAATGCTATCCTGCTGTTCGCCGACAGAAGCAGTTTTAATACCCATATGCGAGTGAGTTGCAATTGGGGAGACGGAGGCAGAATGAAAAATCCCCCTGTTTTAATACCCATATGCGAGTGAGTTGCAATAGAAGCAAACGAGCTTATACAAGAAATGGAGTCGTTTTAATACCCATATGCGAGTGAGTTGCAATCTCGTGAAAAGGCTGATAATGAACGTGCAGAGAGTTTTAATACCCATATGCGAGTGAGTTGCAATCTCTACCATTACTTCGTTTTCTTCCATTGTAATTGTTTTAATACCCATATGCGAGTGAGTTGCAATATCTTCTTTTATTTCGACAGCTTGCACAGTACTGTTTTAATACCCATATGCGAGTGAGTTGCAATTTGCACATATAGACGGATATTTTTCGACTTCTCGAAGTTTTAATACCCATATGCGAGTGAGTTGCAATGGAGCTTACCAATCCTAACGGATTGATACTTGGAAGTTTTAATACCCATATGCGAGTGAGTTGCAATTTGATAAGTGGTGCGGCAAAGCAATCAAGGCTAGTTTTAATACCCATATGCGAGTGAGTTGCAATTTAGTAACATAGCCTTTTTCGACATAATCATTTATGTTTTAATACCCATATGCGAGTGAGTTGCAATACTGGTTCTTCAGCACCTCATACACAGCCAGCACAGTTTTAATACCCATATGCGAGTGAGTTGCAATTGGCGGAAAATCTGTAACGCTAAAAAGCATGGTTGTTTTAATACCCATATGCGAGTGAGTTGCAATTCATGTCCTCTGTAGTCTTGTGAACCTCAAGAGTAGTTTTAATACCCATATGCGAGTGAGTTGCAATTCAAGTACTTTTAGGCTTTTTTCACCTATTTTTGTTTTAATACCCATATGCGAGTGAGTTGCAATGTTTTGCCACAAAGAGAGCAAGAGCAGACTGAAGTTTTAATACCCATATGCGAGTGAGTTGCAATGTGCAAGAAATCCTTACGCTGGTTTGCTACTTTTGTTTTAATACCCATATGCGAGTGAGTTGCAATTGCTACAACCGCTGGCATTAATAAGATAACTAGGTTTTAATACCCATATGCGAGTGAGTTGCAATGTAATAGTTACAGTGAATAGTGGAAGTATTGAAAAGTTTTAATACCCATATGCGAGTGAGTTGCAATAATCGACCTGTTTCATTTTTTGCAACAACTACTAGTTTTAATACCCATATGCGAGTGAGTTGCAATGTTTTTGTTACTTATTCTATTGTATTCTATGTTGAGTTTTAATACCCATATGCGAGTGAGTTGCAATTCAAAGCGTTCTCTGACTTACAAGCTTGAAAAGGTGTTTTAATACCCATATGCGAGTGAGTTGCAATGCGTGAGATACCATGCAAATTTAAGCTGTGGACGTTTTAATACCCATATGCGAGTGAGTTGCAATCCGTCTAATCCAGCGTTGGTAATTACCTGATATGTTTTAATACCCATATGCGAGTGAGTTGCAATGGCAACATATTGTACCTTAGCAACTTTGTAATACCATATCTGCGATGCGAGGTGGATTTGTTAACTCCCTCTTTATTTATTATACATCAAAACTTCTATTTTGTCAAGCGAAACGGGTGAATTTCTAATGTCAGCGAACCCCTTTTTGGTGAGGTTCGCTTTATTAGAGTGAAGAATGTTTTAACAAAGTACAGGCTTCTTTACTTTAAGCTTTTCAATTCTATCAAGAATGTTGTTCATGTCTTTTCTAACCGATTCTGGTGTGATTTTATTTATATTGGTGTATCCCTTGCTGTCGAAAAAATCAGTGACCTTTTTACTTAATCTGCCATCATCAGCCGCATGATTTGTGTGATTTCTGATTGCTTTAACATAGATATAATCATAAAAACAAGCTTGTATACTTGCTACATCAGTATATAGCTTAACCCCCTTTGGCATATCTTCTGCGTTTATGTGTTTTGTATTATAAATCTTTCTACTGTAGGTTTCATTCAAATCCATCCATTTCTTTAAATATTTATCATCATTAAGCAATAATTCAATTAACCTTTCAAATGAAGTATTACTATTTTTATCCCTTGCAACTCGATTAACCTTTTTGTACAGCTCAGGTGCGTAATATCTATTTGGCATATTAATTTTTCTCGGATTATTCTTCGTTTGAATCTTGGCGAGATCATCTATGAATTTTTTTACCTCACTATTTTTCATGTTCTTAATATTCCCCGATTTACATAAAACAATTTTTTTATCTTCATAAAAGCACTCCTTTATAGCCGCCTTCATTTCTTTAAACAATTCTGTTGAATAGTGTTCTAGTATTTCTTTATACAAACAATCTGCATAGGTATTATCCAGCGACCACGCACCTTTTTTATTATTTGCATCAACAAAATTATCCTCTGTCATCTCAAGAACTTTTTTCTTCTCAAACAAATACTCAGGCACCTTCTCGACATATATAGTCAATGCCTGTTGGATAAGTCCGTTATCAAGACACCATCTAATCGTGCTAAGATAATCAATTTTCTCTCCGCCGTAAAACTTTTTTTCTATAAGCGGTATCATCTGCCTGAGCAAAAAGACGTTTTCTCCATTGCTTTTATTTTTTTTCAAACACTCAAGCGCATTGTTCATACCGTTCAAGGTCTCGTTTAAATTATCCACTCTGCAAAGCTCAATTTCATCGTTGAATTCCCCCATGCAGTCTAGCAATTTTTTTACGTCCTCGTCATTTACATTTTCATAGCATTCCTGAAGCTTTTTCGCGCTGCCTCTTGTGACAAACTCATTTACTCCGTCAAGTATGTCAATCTGCTTGTAAAGATTTTTACAATCAAAGAAGGTATTTTTGCTCTGATCTGTATTCACATAATATGTATAGTAGGATTCAATCTCATAACCATAGTGTTTAAAAAACCTTGTTAACTGTTCAATAAGCACTGAAATATTTCTAAGACCGCCCGCTAGGTCAAAGTGTATGACAATCTTTTTATCGTCTTTTGCAATTTCCTTTACACGTGTTACAACATCATCGAGTGGCTCGCTATATTCATTATTCTCTATACATTCATCAGATATTTTGCAGTCTTCAACTTGAATATTTGAAAATTCATCGCGAAAATGATCATAACCAGTTTCAGCCTGAGTAGAAACCAAACAAATTGCATTGTCAAGCTTTTTATTTTCACTTTTGAGTTTTTCAATTACATATTTACAACAAGCCTCGCTTGCAAGAGAAGCTTCAACCTCACCATATTCATGAGCATTATACTTACAAAGCTTTTTATTTTCGTCCCATGGACTAATAATTGTTATCAAAATATTCTTCATATTTTTCATTCCCCTTTAATACTCTCTGAATCTTACAAATTTAAACACCGAGGTTTTAATCGTTTCACCGTTCACCTCTTTTGTTTCAACCACTCGCTCGGTTGTTGCCGCAATGGTGTATATGCCACATGCCTTTAGCTTTTCAACTGTTTTATAGCATAGCGTAGGCTCACCCTGCACCATAACAGCATCGGGCTTTTTTGCAATAATTTTTTCTACATACATTTGAGCAAGCTTTTCAATATCATCCTCGCTTGCATATGGAGAAACATTCGGAAAAGCCAAGTCCTCAACATCTCCCCATTTTTTGGCATCTAGCATCTGCTCGCAGCTCCATTTTTCAGAGCTGTGATTTGAAAAATTAATAAGCATTATAAGTATCCTTTCTTAGCTTGCTCTTAATTTGCCTTGCATATGTGCGAACAGCAAGCAAAAATGTAGGCTAAGTCGTCAAGTCCGAGATCCATAAACCTATCCTCTTTATTCCGAATAATATCGCACCATTCTATAATTGTCTTGTCATTTTTTTCGCTCGGCTTTGAAAATCCTAGGTATGGAGCCGCTTTTCGTGGATTCTCCTTACAATATTTAATCATTTCAAAAAACTCGCTTTTATCAGTAATGCCTTTTTGATTCATATTGGTAACATATTCTTGTGCAAAGCGATACAATGCTTCAAAGCTATGAATCGCTTTCAGCTCATGAATTTCTTGGTTTAAGCTTGATTTGCTAAGCATTTTTCTCACCGCCTTATTCTTTATATTCCATTATATCAATCAAATCCCTCAAACGATCATAAGCATCCTGCGAGCATTCGATTTTATCCTCTGGATTTTCTTCAACACTATCACAGCCATATCGATCAGCAAACTGTATTGCATCATCTGCCGTTTTCTCCTCATCATTTAGCATAAAATTTACAACGCTAAAATTCACCGTTCCTAGACCACAGGGGCGGTATCCGCCTAGCTTGTGTGAAAATGAATCCTCCTTGCTAATTCCTAAGCTGCACATCAAAAGTGCAAGCTCTTTTCCTTAAGCCCTTCAAAGTCAATTGCTCCGTTAAAAACAGAACCTCTTTTTACCGCTCTAACCTTGTTTGAATTACCAACATTTATAGGCTCACAAAACGTCTTATAAAATTTATAGCCTTTGTATGGTTTGTCGGCTTCCTTGTCCTCAACATTCATAAGTGGAAGCTTTGGCACTGATACGATTTCAAAAACATCCTTTTCATCGCAAACAAAATCAGAAAACTTAATCTTTGAGCCAAGACCCATCATGCCAAACATATCGCAAACCATGCAAATGTGAAACCCGTCTCTGCCTATAGAGCATTTTTCTTTAAATGGAATGTTATACTTTCTCTTATCACCCTTTGGTAAATCATCATATGGTATACAACCATCCGAGATTGCTCTACACACCTGTCTTACAGCACCCTTTACCGATGAACCTGGAATTACTGCCTTCCCCGACTCTTCAAGCGTTTCATTTATAAATCCGTTATCCTTATCAAACGATGTGTAGCCACCTCCGAGATACAGATTATCTACAGTTGTAATTTTTAGCGTTATTTTGCCGCTATAGTCGTCCTCTTCATATCGTTTATTTATGTCTGTGATAAAATTACAGTTAGGCTCTTTTGGAAATTCTACGAAGTCATAGTTTCTTGCTTGCCTAGAATTATACTCTGCCAAAATTTTCGCCTCCCTTATTTACCGAATCAAGATTTAATGATGTTTTTGCCGTCATTATCGAATTAAAGCTGCCGCAAATTTTTGGCGTCAAGTCGCTAGTGTAGCCGTCTGAAATGACAAGCTTAAAATCCTTCACGTTCATTTTTCCAAAGCCACGGCTTGTTTTTGCTCCAATAAAAAGCGTGCCGTTTTCAATTGCATCAATCGCTTCTAAAATCATAGCTATTTGTTTCTTATTCACTTTTTTAAACCTTATGCAACAGCTAAAATTTCCTTCAGTCACCGCCTCGTATGTATTAAGTGTTCCTCTGACTGTTCCTTGAGAAGTACTTTTGAGCTTTGTGCTATAACGCTTGACGTTTTTCACCGTTGACATATCAGCATATGCATCCGAAAATGAAACCAAGCTTCTTTTGCTAGCAGATCCACTAACCTTTCCAAAAAGCTCTTCTATATCTTTATCATTATATCTTTTTGCAAGATAATGTCTTACAACACCCTTTATACTGCTGCCAGGAATGACATAGCATTCTTCACCGCTGCTATATCCCCTTAAAAAAGTATTGTCAGGTAATTCAGGGCGAGTCTTGTTGCTAGATCCCGAACCGATTAGCACAGGACCATTTGCGGATAGAGTGAGCAGAATTTGAGCATTTAAATTTTCCATTTTAGTTCTCCTTCGTGCCACATGGATTATTTATAAATCCTTCTAATTTTGCTTTTAAATCGCTATAGTTAATCGTGGTTCTTTCGACATTTTCAAGCCTTATTCTTCCCAAACCTCTTGTGGTTTTGCCACCTACTGAAATATAATCTCCATCCACTATGCCTTTTCCTTCAAGCATATTTATAATAAAATCGAGATAACCCATTTGCTTTTCATCTAAGTTCTCGGCAATAAGCTCAAAATCAAACTGTGTGCCCTTAGGTACAACCTCAAAGTCATATTTTGCACTCCTTGCCGCTGCTCCTGTTTTTCTATCGATTCCTACTCCGTCGCGCTTTTCGTATTTGCAAGGCTTACCTTCATCATTAGTGTAATAGCAGTCTTTAAAATGAAGCTTTCCCGCAAATTTCTTTCCGCCAAAAAGCTTGCAAACGTCACAGCTTGCATCATAGAATTCTTGTGCCATTTGCTCATCGGAAAGCTTTTTATCCTTTATTTTTTCTACCTCTGCATTATTCATACAGCACTTTTTTTCATTAAAAATATCGCAAACACTGACACCTTCGATGTCTAATGAGCGCAAAATAGCCTCGAAGCTCGAGCGAACAACTCCCTTTATGGATGAACCCGGAATAATAGGATTTGAAGAGCTATCTTTTAAAACAGAGTTGTCCACCTCTATTGGATTAAGATTTTCTTTACCAGCCGCTCCAATATGCAAAGGATCTATTGCGGTAAGTTTGCCTGTTATTATTGTTTTATTTTCAAATTTTGTATACAGCATCTCAATTTCCTTTCTTTCTGAAGCTTCCGTCAGATTTTGTATTGCCATTGAATTTTTGATTAGGCGACTTTTTGTTATTCTGATAATTTCCTTTTTGATTATTGTTGTATTTGTTGTTAGATTGTCCGCCAGATGGATTGTTAGCCGCTAGTATTCTTGATTCCCAATACATATATCCGAAGAAAAGCTCAAGATTATAAAGCTCTCTTTTATTCTTCTCATTATCTGCTTCAGCACCTTGCTCTTTTGGCTTTCCAATATTTCTGACCTTTTGCATGCTGTTTATGATCATTTTGCCTAAACCCGTTTCTTTCCATTCATTAGATTTAGCAATTGTA
This sequence comes from Ruminococcus sp., assembly GCA_021199375.1. GTDB lineage: Bacteria > Bacillota > Clostridia > Oscillospirales > Ruminococcaceae > YE71. The sequence goes on from JAJQIB010000036.1 coordinate 8,103, forward strand.
TATTCTACTAACAGTAAAATTTCATCATAACACTCAGCCACTCTGCACTCTGCGGCTATTTCTCTAAATTGATTACAACCAATTTTGTTTCTATTTCCCGACTCGCTGAAAATGGTTGTGTTATTTTTTCTCTTTAACTCGTTTTCGACTTCTTTTACTATATTTAAAATTTCTTGCTTTATACCATTTTTCATTTTAATCAACCCCCAGCTTGTGTATTTCATGACATACCGAAATTTGTCCAAATCCATCCTTAGTTTTTTCACCGATTCCCAATTGCTCAAGTCCTGTAAGCGTTTCCACCGCTTGTTCCTTTGAATCTTTAGCAATTGATACGAGTATTGATGTGCCCTTGAGTATTAGGAGCTGTGGTTCGCCCTTTCTCCACTCGCCCCATTTTTTTGATGTGTCATAGCCTTTATAAAGCTGAGTTTCGGCAAACACCTTTTCGACTTTTACGCAGCTGCAGTTTTCTCCAAAAAGTGCTTCCTGCCAAAGCTTTATATACTCATCTTTAGTTTTGCACTTATCATTATCAGCATCGAATTTAAAACCTAATATTGCATCGGATGTAAATAAAATAGCAGCTTTATCATCAGTATTAAATCTACTCTGAAAGCTATTGATTTTCTCACAAACACCTTCGCTTGTTATTTCATTTGAATCTGTTATATTCACGATTTTTATTTTTCCATATCCTGCTGATGAGTATTTTCCCGCATAGATTATCTTGTTTTCCTTTATAAGTCCTGAATCTAAATCATCAATTTCTGCAGTAAAATGCACACCCTTTTCGATAGCGCGAACCGAATATAATTTTCCTTCAAGTGATGTGTGAGAATTATAATCAATTGCAGTATGTGTTGTAAGGACAAATGGAACCGTCACCTGTGCGTAATATCCTTCATCTGCTCTTTCGGTTTTCTTGATAAATCCCTTTAGATTTTCCATACGTTTAAGACCGTTCTTACACTCAGAACACTCTAAATTTATGCTTTCAAGTATTGTATCCTTAAGCGGATGTTTAGTACCACAGGTCTTGCAAGCTTTTGATGTAAATGGTGCAGGAAAGCTGTTTTTAGGATAAGCAAAGGAAAAATACATATTCGAAAAGCTTTCGCAGATTTTATAATTTTCGCAGCTTTTACAGCCTTCGTCCTTTGGTTCTATGTAATTATATCGTCCTTTAGAATCGGGCTTGTCGGCAAAGGGACATTGCAGCAGCAATTCATTTGCAAAGGCAGCGCGAATAACTGATCCTCTAATAAACTGCTCCGACTCTAAGAAATTATCTGCTATTCTAACTCCGCCGCTCATAAATGGACTTAAAAGCTCAAACTCAACTATTTTGCGCATAGCCATTCTCCTTTCGGATGTATATTTGTCTCCACAAAGCCTAAGCCTCTGCTTTTTCCTAATCCTATATAGCTAATGCTTCTTATCGATTCGGTCAAAACAGCTTCTATTCGCTTGTTTGTAAGCTCATCTGTATCTAAAGGATAGTAAACTGTAATGTCGCCACTAAAACAAGTGGAGTTTCTTTATCGCTTGCACTCTGCTTCCTTTCATTTCTTTCAACCACCTCGGTGAAAACCAAAGACCCTTCAACATTTGTGCGACTATGTCGGCTTACCGATATTCCTGTGTAGGTTGAGATTAATATTTCTTGTTCGGTTTCCAAATGGTCAAAATATATTCTCGAACGCTGAAAGCCTGATTTTCCGAACATTTTGCATACCATACAATCACAAGCTCGCTCAGCATTATCTCGTCCGATGCATTTTTTATCATCTGAGCCGTAAGCAAGCTGCCAAAGCTTTGAGAAGTTTTCTCTTACCATTCCTTTAAATAAGCTTGCGGGAATATAAGCTTTATTGTCCATAACCATACATTTACGCTTGCCAAATGCGTCTGTTCCACCATTTATGTGCATAGCAGAAAGCAGCTTGACGGATGCTGTGTATTCCTTTTTAATCATTTGATTTTCCTCCATATGCCAAGACATCTAGTAAATCATCCCAAAAAAAGCGGAGATCATTTTCACCATTTCTTGTGTAATAAGCACCGTCTAATGTGTATCCACTTATTTTGGGCAGCTCTAGCTTATTATCCTTGTTTTTAGCGTTTGTGTAATTAAAAAACATATTGGCTTCTAAAGATGATTCGCTTAATTTAAATGCCTCCGATAGATTTTGAAGATGTGTATTTATATCTCCGCTATGTCTAATTTTGTCGGCAAATTCGATAATTTGCGTTGCTGCCTCATACGTATATGGCAAAAGTGTTTTATCCTCTCTGCTAAAAAGCGAGCCTTCATATGTATTAAAGGTACGGAAGGAAAGGCTTCCGGAACAATTAACATCTGTCTTTGCAAGATTCTTTGCTAAAGAAAGCTCGTCCTCTGCTACCTCAAGCATTACCTTGACAGGAGTGTTAGGCTTTGCAATACATAGACCAACCGAAAGTGTAGAGTTTTTATCATTGAATTTATCAAAAAATGTTGTTTTATATTTGTCAATGAGTTTTGTCGCTAAGCGTATTGAGGCTTTTGCGGGAACGATAATAAATATATCATCACCGCCTAACGCAACGATTTCAAAGCTTTTCATTCCTATTTCTTTTATAGAATCAAAGACTATGTTTGTCATAGCTTCTTTTACAAAGCTACTAAAATCCATCATGTCAGTAATTGTATTGATATTTTGAACTATGCCGCCCATATTGTTTCCGTCTGCATAGATAACCGCAATGTGATCTTCGCTTATGCTTTTTAAATCCTTGGGCGGACAAACAGCTATGCTTTCTCTTTTTTGATACTCGTCATGATATTTGCTCTTTTGTCGTTTTCCAGCAATAGCCTTGTGCAAGCATCCGCCGCAAAGGCATGTGCCATCTGCCGTTTTGTATAAAGCTATGCGCTTTTTACATCTTTCACAATAGCTGCCAACATGGTCATTATGCTTTGCTTCTACCCTTGTGCCAAGAAGTGTCTGTCCGATAAGGTTAGATTTGGGGGCAGGGTTAAAATCAAGCTTTGATTTCTTTCGCTCGTTAAGCTCGGCTTCTTTTTTTGCGACTATGCTCCTATAGGTTTGCTTAGATAAGATTTGCGAAAGTGGAAAGCTGTCAGATAAAAAGTATGCTGTATTTGCTGTGAGAAGATATTTTTGAGCCTCTTGCTCAAGCAATATCGGCAAATTCTCATCAACATTTTCAGGAACAAGTGCGAACAAATTTCCACCACCGTTATAAACTACAAAGCTATATCCCATTTTCTCTTCAAGAAGCAATGGAACTATTTTCTCCTGAACCTCAGTTATGATTGAGCTTGCGCCTCTAATATCGGTAAGCTTATCGTTTTCGAGATAATACCCCTTGATTTTATACGTGCCGCCCTTTAAAATTCTGACATTAATATCCTGCTCTAGCTTTTTCGCTTTTCCTTGCTGAAATTCGATGGCGTTTTTTGCTAAGTCCTCAGCATTTTCCATTTTGAGGAACGAGTAAATATTAAACAGAATGCTTTCAAACACTTGTGCCGGTTCTTTTTGTGAGTTTCTAGATTTATCCATACTCTTACCTCCGTTATTTATTTGTGTATATTATACTACAAATTATTACATTTGTCAATATTTTTTGGCATTTTTTGAGATTTTTTATTTTATCTGTGTTCTTGACAAAAATAATATTAAGATGTATAATATACAAAAAAGAAATAAAGGTAAGATTATATGGAATTTTTTGATTTTGAAATAGAAATGCAAGGAGATTGCACAAATCTATCTCCTTGGATTGGCTCGGCAGTAAGAGGTGCTATCGGTACAGAGTTAATAAAGCGTTGCTGTGTTTTTAACAGTATGGATTGTGAAAATTGTCCTGAGATTTTCTCGTGCAGTGCAAAAGCCATGCTTTATACGGCAAAACCGTCCGATGGCGAGCTTGGTACAAATCCATACCTCATTAGAAATTATAGATTTGGCGGCGACAGAATTCTGTTCGAAATTGTTTTGTTCGGAAACGGGATAAGCTGTGCAGGTGATATTTTTAGAGTGCTGATGAAGGGGCTCAGTATCTATGGCAATAGCTTCAAGCTATGCTCTGTAAAGGATTTATTTTCCGGAGAACAAATCTTCACAGGCATGTATTGGAGCAATACCAAAGCATCTCCGCTATTATATAAGAATCTTAATAACGGTGAGCTTACCTTTTATTTCTCAACACCGTGGATAAGCAAGAGCAATCAAAAGCGTACAGATTTTGACTATCTCCTTCGTGCCTGCACAAGGCGGGCAACATCTGCTATGAAATGCTGTGGTGAAGATATAAATATCGACTTCACCTCACTTTTTCACTTGCAAAATCGGTTGAAACTGTATCTGAAGGTCTTGAATCAAAAGCTATATCCCGATACTCTTCACGAACAGACCGAAAAATGGAATTGAATGGATATATAGGTCAAATAACCTACAGAGGAGATTTTGCGCCATTTGCACAGATTCTATCTATATGTGAGCTAATAGGCGTAGGTAAGATGTGTGTTATGGGATTAGGACAATTTAACCTCGAACAAAATAACCTATAATACATTTTCACACTGATAAATAAAAAAGCGTTCTTCACCTTACGCAAAGAACGCTTTTATTTTATTCACTTCAATTAAATTTCAAATACTGATAATCAGTTACTAAAGCTCTCTTAATTAACCACCTAAAATCACTTCTTGCCGCCTTCGCTCTCCTGCTCCTCATTTTCCTTTTTTATCTGTTCATACTTTTCAATACGATTGTGAAGCTTTGAAAGCGCATAACCCTCCTTAATATGCTCCTTGCCACGCTCTACCGCGAGAGCATTGTCAGGAATATCCTTAGTGATGGTAGATCCTGCTCCGGTGTATGCGCCCTTGCCAATTCTTACAGGAGCAACAAGGTTTGTGTTGCATCCGATAAAGGCATTGTCACCAATTGTTGTTCTAAACTTTTTGTCACCGTTATAGTTTACCGTGACAACTCCGCAGCCAAAGTTTACATTCGCTCCAACATCACTATCACCGATATATGTTAGATGAGCAACAGCAGTATACTCACCAATTGTAGAATTCTTTATCTCAACAAAATCTCCAATTTTCACTCCACGCTTGATATGACTGTTAGGGCGTAGCTGAACAAAGGGTCCTATTTTCACGTCATCATCAATTGTAGAATCATATGCTTGAACATTGTTTAGATTAACATTATTGCCAACTGTGGTGTTTTCCAAAATACAGTTGTTTCCTATAACACAGTTTTCACCTATTGTGGTGTTTCCACGCAAGATTACTCCCGAATGTATAACTGTGCCCTGACCGATAGTTACAGTATTGCCGATCGAAACTCCGTCAGTACAGCAAAACTCAATCCCGTTGTCAAGGTGCTTACATATAATCTCAGAGCGTGCCACATCGTTAAGTGCCAGCAAAGAACGTCTGTCGTTTGCGCCGAGTGCAACACTCGGATTTCTCGACATATAAGCATCTGCCGTCTTGCCCTTGCTTATAAGCAGCTCGATACAATCGGTAAGATAATACTCTCCCTGTGCATTATTGTTCGTAATCTCTCCCAAAACCTCAAGCAGGTCACAGGTTTTAAACCAATAGCAGCCTGAATTAACCTCGTTAATTGCAAGCTGATATGGTGCGCAATCCTTATGCTCAATAATTCCGCTTATGCCCGTATCTGTTCTTATGATGCGTCCATATCCTGACGGGTTCTCTAAGCGTGCCGTAACAACCGTTACCGAGCAGTCATGCTCTGTGTGAAATTCTAGCGCGTCCTTAATTGTTGCCGCATCTATAAAGGGAGCATCTCCATTTAGTATAAGCACACTCGAATCGGTAAACTGCTCAAGGTAATCCTTAGCCTGCATTACGGCATGACCTGTGCCAAGCTGATCCTCCTGCAAAACTGTAACAATATTCGCTTGAGATCTTCTGGCAGAAATATACTCATCAAGCATCTCTCCGTGCCAGCCCTTTATCACACAAATATCCTCAATTTCAGAGCTTTCGCATGCAGTCAACACCCATTCGAGCATAGGCTCGCCTAAAACATTACAAAGCACCTTAGGTCTTTCAGATTTCATTCTTTTTCCCTGTCCTCCTGCAAGGACAATGGCAGCATTTTTCATAGTTGATTTCTCCTTTATATGTTAATCTCCGAAGTCTTCACTCCTTTTATTATATTACAATTTATCGGATGTGTCAAGCTTTTTATGTGCTGCGTCTTTGATTTATCAACCATGTATGTCAGATATAGTAAGAACAATAAATTTTATGTAAGCTATTGACAATTGATTTGCAATATGATATAATAAGGATGTCAGTAAATGTGAGGGGAACAGAACATGCCTCTACCCCCCCCGCTTAAGAATTGCGGGTGAATTTTTAACAATTCAAGAGGTGATCTTTTTTGACAGATTTAAAAGTTTCTACATATGCTTCCGAAGAAGAGAGCGTTTACAGCGATTCAGAAAGAACAATAACCATGAGTAAAGCACCGACCGATTCGGTGCCTGAGCTTGAATTTGAATACAAAGAAAAGAAATGCTATGAGGTAATAAAAAGAGCTCTTGACCTTTTGCTTTCGCTATGTGCTCTTATTGTACTTTCGCCGCTATTGATTATTGTATGTATAGCCGTAATTATCAAAGATCCCGGCAATCCGTTTTTTAAACAAAAACGTGTCGGAAAAGACGGTAAGCTTTTCTATATGTACAAAATCCGCTCAATGTACAAGGACGCTGAGGGGAAAAAGGAACAGCTGCTAGATCTTAACGAATGTGACGCAGCTTTTTTCAAAATTAAAGATGATCCAAGAATTTTAGGCAGGCTCGGAAAATTTCTTCGTAAGTCATCTATAGATGAGCTTCCACAGCTTGTAAACATACTAAAGGGTGATATGTCTATAGTCGGACCAAGACCATTTGTGGCAGATGAACAAAGTCAAATGGCTAAAGAGCGCTTGCTTGTTAAGCCTGGACTTTCCTGCTATTGGCAGATATACGGAAAGAATATGCTATCCGCCGAAATGTCTGAGTATTACGACAAAAAGTACATAATGGACCGAGGCTTTTTGATAGATCTTAAAATCATTTTTAAAACCTTTGGCGTATTATTTTCAAAGAACAACGATTAAAATCCGCACATCAGTTAAAATGTGCGGATTTTTTCACCCTCAAAGTAGCTCGCCATTGCTCTCTATTACCCTCTTATACCAATAAAAGGATTTCTTTCGACGTCGCTCCAAACTGCAAGCATCAACATAAACCATGCCGTATCGCTTTTTCATTTCACCCGTTGTAAAGGAAACACAATCGATGCATCCCCACGGAGTATATCCTAAAACCTCCACTCCATCATGCTCAATTGCAAGCTTCATTTGCTCAATGTGTGCTTTTAAATAGTCTATACGCTCGTCATCCTCTATTCGACCGTCATCTCCTATCTCGTCTTCTGCGCCAAAGCCATTCTCCACAATAAATATTGGTTTTCCGTATCTTTCGTAAAGCAGATTAAGAGAGTATCTGAGTCCTATAGGATCTATCTGCCATCCCCATTTGCTCTTATTAAGAAAGGGATTTTCTACCCCGTATGGACTTCCGTCAAGTCCATTCCCGCTTGCTAAAGCCCCATGCTTGACCACATTCGACATATAATAGCTTATTGCCAAAAAATCTGCTCTTCCACGCTTTAGCTCCTCTAAATCCTGCGGCTGCATCCTTATATCAAATCCCTCACGCTCCCATTCCTTCAAAGCATATGCAGGATACTCTCCACGTAAAAAAACATCGCTAAAGAAAAATCTGTCGTGCATAGCCTCAAGATGAAGCATCATATCCTCAGGCGCACACGAGTAGGGATAAATCGGTACGCAGGCAAGCATACAGCCTATCTTAAAGTCGGGATTTATTCGGTGTCCCTGCTGTGCTACTATTGCGCTTGCTACCAGCTGATGATGAACCGTTTGATACATGCATTCCTTAGGATTCGGCTCATCTCGATACACCACACCTGAGCAGGTATATCCAAAAAGCGGATAATCAACATTAGACTGATTGTTTATCTCATTAAAGGTTATCCAATACCTAACCCTGTCACGGTATCTATTCATTACCACAAATGCAAATCTAGTAAAAAAATCTATAACACGCCGACTTTTCCATCCACCGTATTTCTTTACCAGCTTGTACGGCATATCAAAATGTGACAGCGTGACAATCGGCTCAATTCTATGCTTCTTAAGCTCATCAAAAACATCATCATAAAATCGCAAGCCTGCTTCATTAGGTGTAAGCTCATCTCCATCAGGAAAAATCCTTGTCCATGCTATAGACAATCGAAAGCATTTAAATCCCATCTGCGCAAGCAGTCCTATATCCTCCTTATAGCGGTGATAAAAATCCGATGCTATATGTGATGGATAATATTCATCAGCTAAGGTGCCGTCGGTTATGCGTCTGTCCACTCCATGCGCTCCACCTGTAATTGTATCCGCAACGCTCACACCCTTTCCGTCAACGTTCCAAGCACCCTCAAATTGAGCAGCTGCCTCAGCGCCTCCCCACAAAAAGCTACTCGGCAAGCTCATTCCTTCACCTCCCGTGATTGTATCGAAAGAATAGCGTCTCCGCTCTTAACATCACTTCCCTCACGAGAAAAAACCTCACAGCTATCGCTAAGCTCAGTTGCTATAATTATTACTGTACTATCATACCCCTCACGATTCAAAAGCTCCCTATCAAAGCGCAAAATAGCCTCGCCCGACTTGACCTCATCGCCTTCGCTTACAAGCCTTTCAAATCCTCTGCCACCTAGCCTTACTGTGTCTATTCCCACATGAATAAGCAAACTAATTCCATCACTGCTCATAAGTCCAACTGCATGACCGCTCTCGGCAAGCATCTCAATTTTGCAGTCAAACGGCGCATAAATCGTATCACCATTAGGACTTATTGCCACTCCCTGTCCTAAATCTCCGGATGCAAAAGCCTCATCGCTAACCTCGCTCAAGGGAATAGTCCTGCCCGATACTGGACTTGCAATCTCAAGCTGTGAAGGAGCATCCTTTAGATGAACCTCCTGGGGATTTTCCTCATCCTCAAATCCGACAATATAGGTTAAAACTGCGCCTAACACAAATGAAATTGCCACTGACAGCAGCAAGCCTAAAAATTGCGTCATATGACCAGCTTTAAAATATGCAGGAAGAGTTGCAATTCCGGGCATATTGTAGCTCCAGGACACCGAATTAAAGGCTCCTGCCACTGCGCCGCCTACCGCACCTGCAATACATCCGCAAACCATTGGCTTTTTAAATCTCAGGTTTACTCCATATATAGCAGGCTCAGTGATGCCAAAAAGTCCTGTCACAGCAGCTGATGCCGATACCTTTTTCATTTCACGGCTTTTGGTCTTAAGACATACTCCCAGCGCCGCTCCTGCCTGTGAAAATACAGCCGACGCTTGAAGTCCCGTAAAGGTGTCATAGCCCAGATTTGCATAGTTTCCCACAGTAACAGGAGTGATTCCCCAGTGTACTCCGAAAATTACAAGCACCTCCCATAAGCCTCCGACAATTACTCCTGCCGCTATTGGACTTAGTCCGTAAAGAAAATTGTATATTCCGCCTATTGCATTACCTATTACGCTTCCGACAGGTCCAAATGCCAGCAATGTGAGCGGCACCATTATTACGATAGTAAACATTGCAGAAAAAAGACTTCTTACTACAATCGGCAAAACTCTATTCCAAAAGCGTTCAATATATGACGCTATCCAAATTGCCAGAATTATCGGTATAACAGATGAGGTATAGCTTAAAAGCGAAACCTTCATGCCAAGAAAATACACCGCCTCATCCGACTGAGTCATCTCAATATAATCAGGACAAACAAGAGCACACGCTATAACTGTACCGACAAAGGTGTTTAAACCAAATTTCTTTGATGCTGTTATAGCAATCAATACAGGCAAAAACGTAAATGCTGTCCATGAAATAAAATTTAAAATCTGATAGGTGCCGCCTTCTGTGTCAATAGCATCAAGTGCTACAAAAATGCCCAGAATGCCTTGTAAAATACCGCAGGCTGCCAGGGTATAGAGAAATGGCGCAAATATGCCCGAAATCACATCTATTATGCGACTAAAAACTCCCACCCTTTTGTTAGATGCAGCTGCTGCATCCGTTTCAACAAGCTCGGTTACAAATTTATAAGCATCACCCACGTGATTTCCGATAACAACCTGAAGCTGTCCGCCTGCCGAAACTGTTGTAATTACTCCAGGAATTCTGTTTACAGCATTTTTGTTTACCTTGTCCTCATCCCTAAGTGTAAATCTAAGACGAGTGGCACAGTGTGTGACATTTGTAATGTTTTTCTGACCACCCAGCTCATCAACCAGCATTTTAGCAGTCCTTTGATAATCAATAGCCATGTATTTTGCTCCTCCTTGATAGTTTTCACGCTTATTCTGTCCGATTTTTATCAAAAAATACATAAAGCCTTATCACTGCAATTTCCATCAAAATTTCATGCACCTGCACTTGCTTTTTTTCTTTATATGTGATATAATATAGATTAGAAATTTGCTAACTCCCATAAAGAAAGGAACCTAAAAAATGGACGTTTTTAAGGAATTTATTGTAAAGAAAGAGCTGACGACAAATGAAAAAACAAGCAGACTGCTTATCATACTTGCGTGTATTGCGCTTGCCTTTGCATTTATAATCTTCACACTTGGAACAATTATTCAGCTTTTTGGAATACTTTTCGCTGCTCTTAGCGTGTATTTTGGTTGGAAGCTAATAACAAGATACTTCGTTGAATACGAATACATTATCACAAACGCTGATCTTGATATTGATAAAATAACAAATCAAAGCAGTCGTAAAAGACTTTGTACTGTTGACCTTCACAAGGTTTCAGAATTTGGAAAGTACAAGTCAGGAATGGATATTCCTGATGACCTAACGATAATTCAGGCATCTGCTAACAACAGCGAGCTTGAGGACTACTACCTATACTTTAATCACAGAGAGCATGGCAGCTCAATGCTCATTTTCACTCCGAGTGTTGAGGTGGTTGACCTTATTAAGCCCTTTATTCCGCATACTGCTACTGTAAAGGTTTGATATGAAAATCTATGGAATAGGCTGCGACCTTGTCGAGGTTGAGAGAATAAAAAAAGCGTCTGAGCGTGAAAGCTTTATTGAGCACGCTTTTTCTAAAAAGGAAATTGAACGATTTAACAGCATGAACGCACCTGCACAGTCGATGGCAGCTGCATGGGCGGCAAAGGAAGCATTTTCTAAGGCTCTTCATACCGGAGTGCGTGGCTTTTCACTCACAGAAATTACTATTTCTCATGACCAGCTAGGCGCACCCTTTTATGAGCTTGAGGGAATGGCGCTTGAGGCTGCCAAAGGACTTGACCTTCAGCTAAGCCTTTCTCACACGAAAGAATATGCGCAGGCTTTTTGCGTTGCCTGCACCAAGGAGGAAAATTAGATGACAAAGCTTCTGCTTACTCCCTCACAAATGTCGCAAGCGGAAAAAGCTTCTGCTAAGCTTGGAGTTTCTCTAAGTGCACTTATGGATAATGCCGGAGCATCACTTTGCAGCAAAATTGAGGAAATATCTGATTCAAGAGCACTCGAAAGAGTGATTTTTCTCTGTGGTCGAGGCAATAACGGAGGAGATGGATTTGTTGCTGCCAGACTTTTAAAGGAGCATCGCAGGTATTTAAGGGTTTGCATCTATCTTGCTTGCGGCGAGCCAAAAACCGATCTTTCACAGGCTGCATATTCTAAGCTTTCAGATGACATTGAGATTATTACTATTGATAAGCTTTTAAAGCTTAATAATCGAGATATGATTGTTGACTGTATTTTCGGCACGGGATTTCATGGCGAGCTGTCAGAGGATATAGCAGCTTTTCTTGAGCCTTTAAACAAAAGTAATGCCTATAAGCTTGGATGCGATATGCCAAGCGGCGTTGATTGCTTAAATGGCACTGTTGCTAAGGGCACTCTTTACTGTGATGAAACCGTGACCTTTCACCGTGAAAAGCTTGGAATGGCAATAAATCCTGCAAAAATTTACTGTGGAAAAATATCCGTTTTAGACATTGGTATTCCTGATGGTTGGAAGTCGTATGTGGATTTTAATATGACATACACCGAAGCTGATGCTAAGCAGCTGCATGATCTTCTTCCAAAAAGAAGTGACTACTCACATAAAGGAACATACGGAAAGCTGCTGTTAATTTGTGGATCAGATTACTATATCGGAGCTGCTGCAATTTCTTCACGAGCAGCACTTCATACAGGCTGTGGAATTGTCAATCTTGCAGCACCAAAAAGCGTTGTTGCCGCAATTGCCGGACACGCTCCAGAATGCGTTTATACTCCACTTAACACGGATAATGACGGCTGCATCAGTGAAAATGAAATAGATCGGCTCATCTCTCTTGCAAATCAAAGTACTGCAGTTGTAGTCGGATGCGGAATCGGTCAATCGAATTCTACTAAAAAGCTTGTCGAAGCTCTTATTAAAAATGTCAAACGCCCAATGGTTATAGATGCCGATGGAATAAATCAGCTCGCAAAGAATATAGATATATTAAGGGAATCAAACTGTGAGATTATTTTGACCCCACATATTGGTGAGCTGGCAAGGCTTTCGGGTACAGATGTACCTTTTGCCATCCATAATCGCACTGAGGTTTGCAAGCGTTTAGTAGATGAGTACAAAATCACACTTCACAGCAAGGATGCAACCTCCATAACCTATAACGGTTCAAACGCTATCGTTACAAGCTTTGGATGCTCAGCACTTGCTAAGGGCGGATCTGGTGATATGCTTGCCGGAATAATCGGTTCAATGCTGGCTCAGGGACTTAATGTGACAGATGCCTGCATAACCGCCGACTACATAATGGGACGCTCCGCTGAAATTTTAAGCGAAGGCTACTCCCCCGCCGCGCTAACCGCAACAGACATCATAGATGGGTTTAAAGCTACTCTCACAGCTCTCTAAAAAAGCATTCCCTCGGATTTTAGTCCGAGGGATTTTTTGTGAAAGAGGTCTGTACTATGAAAACTAATCTTTTAAAAATCGCTGTCGCTGCAGTATGTGCTGTACAAGCATTAACTCTAACCTCTTGCGGACAGTCTGAAGAGGATCCGACTAAGCTTGCAGCAAGCTTTTCGCTATGTGCCAAAATACAGGATGACGACTTTACCGCCACTGCACAAATGACAAGAAGTGATGAGGGCTGGCAGATTCAGCTCACCTCGCCAGAAACACTTGAGGGCATGAGCATCTGCTGTACATCCACAGGGTGGCTTATAGACTATAATGAGCTAAGCTATACTATACCAATCTACGAGCTGCTTGACTCCTCTCCGCTGCGACTTACTGTTAGCGCACTGGATCGTTGTGTAAGCTCTAAAGCATCAGGAACAATCTACGGACAGGAATACAGTGTTGCCTTTGAAAACGGCGCACCAAAAACACTAACACTCGGTGAGAATTTAACCGCAACATTTACCGAATACACACAAGCATAAAAGAAAACCGCACGTCAGATTGACGTGCGATTAATGCATTCAAATGTAAATATGGCTAAAGCCTGAATTATTCAGCATGACCACCGATGGATACAGGAAGAACATTTCCATCCTCATCCTTGAAGGTGATGTCTACAATGTAGAAATCAGCCTGGTTCGGAATTGACCATCTCATGAATGTGAAGTACTGTGTGGTGTCAACAGCCTCAAGCGGTCCCATAACGCCAGGACGGCAGGTTAGGTTGTAGGTAGCCCACTCAGAAACCCACTCAGCCTCTGATACGCTCTCAAGCTCCTTCCAGCCTAGGTTATCAGGATCAGATCCGGGCTGTGTGCAAAGTGCGCCCATAAAGTTACCAGGAACAAGTGACTCTGTACCATCATCAGCTGTAAACATACCAACTGCCTTGGTCATAACCTCCATCTCAATGGTGAATACATCATCAAGTGTATCGGTCTTGCCCTCGAAAATCTTAGAAAGATCAAACTGAATCTTCGGAATCTTGTATCCAAGTGAAGGATCGCTTTCGTCCTTAAGGTCGAGTACCTGTACACGAAGCATAGGAACGCCCTCTACCTCTTCAATAGTGAACTCGCAGTCAGACTCGTCATTCTCAAAGTTCTGCTCGCACATGGTCTTAACGAAGTCAGCAGGATCCATATCGGTTGTGAAGGTGAGTGAAGCGGTGTCAAGGCTCTGAAGTGTTGCAGGCATCTCTGAGATGTCAACAGGACCCTCAGCCTCTTCCTCGCTGTCAGCATCCTCAGTAGACTCGGTTTCTTCCTCAGTCTCTTCTGTGGATTCGGTTTCTTCCTCTGCTTCGGATTCAGCTTCCTCCTCAGCTTCAGATTCTTCTTCTTCTGCCTCAGATTCCTCTTCAGCTTCAGCCTCTTCCTCTGCTGCTGCAGTTGTAGTGGTTGTTTCTGTTGCAGATGAAGAATCATCGTCAGTGTCGCCACAAGCCGTCATCATAGATGCAGCAATTAGCGCAGCAACAGAACAAGCAAGTAATTTCTTCATAGATTTCATAAATATTAACCTCCAAATTTAGATTGTTCACGTCTATGAACCATTCTGTTCTCTATAATTATATCACAATCCGAACATACTTTCAATATCCTATTTGCACAATAATCTTTCATTCTTTTATGCAATTTGTACAGAAAACGTTTTCTTAATAGTATATTTTACACAAAAATATTCCGCTCCTTTTACAGAGCGGAATAGATTATGTTTTTACTTTTATTAGTAAAATTACTTCTTGCGAGTAACTACAACAGCAGCGCCTGCAATTGCAGCAAGTGCAAGACCTACACCTGCAGCAGCACCGGACTCAGCGTTCTCAGTGTTGTCTGAAGCTACAGACGAACCAGAGGTGTTGCTTGAACCAAGTGTAGTAGTTGAGCTTCCGCTAGCAGATGATGATGTGCTTGTCGAACCAGAAGCACTGCTGCTTGTGCTGCCAGATGTGCTTGATGTGCTACTGGATGAGCTTGATGAGCCGCTGGATGAGCTTGAGCTATCATCAGATGAACTTGATGTGCTGCTTGATGAGCTTGATGTGCTTGAGCTATCATCAGATGAGCTTGAAGTGTCAGCTGAGCTGCTGTCATCAGAAGATGAAGTAGCACTAGAAGAGTAATTGCCGCTTGTAACGCCACCATCAACCTGAGAGTTAATTTCATCAACAGATACAGTTTCAATAATTTGAGAAGGAGAGCCAAACAAGATAAATGTACGATATACATTATCAGCGTCATCCTCTTCAGAATATGAGTGATACTCCCAAGTAGTATCTTCATCAGCAACTAACGTAACTTCAACAGTTACGCCTGACAGGTCATCGTCAGTCAAAAGTATCTGAGCCCACTGACCATTAAACTTAACAGAACCAGAATCCCATGCATTCAAATCTGTTGCGCCCTTCTT
This sequence comes from Ruminococcus sp., assembly GCA_021199375.1. Lineage (GTDB taxonomy): Bacteria > Bacillota > Clostridia > Oscillospirales > Ruminococcaceae > YE71. The sequence goes on from JAJQIB010000036.1 coordinate 23,637, forward strand.
GGTTTCCTCAGTATACTTAACTGTGCCCTCTACTGAGTCGGCAGGTGCCACACCAGTCCATGAACTCTGCACCGTAAAGAAATAGTCTTCACTTAAAGCAGCATTGCCTTCTCCGGCAAAAATGTTAGATGTTGAGCTCTTAGCAACCATTGTCAACTTGGCATTCATAACATGTCCAACCTGAATGTTGCAACCTAAAGTATAAGTTCCATCTTCGTTTTCAGATAGCTGAGCACTGCCATCATCAACAGCAGACTGAAGCTGAGAACCTGTGTAAGTATAAGTCCAAGTACCAGTTGCATTTACTGCTTCATTTTCATCTAGCGCAGACGCAGGCATTACAGCCAAAGCAGCCATCATAGCAGTTGCGGTCATACCTGCAAAAACCTTAGAAATCTTCATTGTAATTTCCCTCCAAAAAATTTAGAATAGTTATGATTTAGGGCATCCCGATAAATTAAATCGCCAATTCGCCCTTCTACTCAAATATAATTATATCAGAAAACTCCCACAAAATCAAGCTTTTTTTATAAAAATCTCGTCGTCAATTCCTGAAATTTCTCACAAAGTTTTCTGTTTATTTTTGTGCATTTCTCACAGAAAACGTTTTCCGGCTTCCTATATTTGTAACTTACTCCAGTAATTTGCTGAAAGAAGTGAAGGAGCAAGCGTTTATGCTCGCTCCTTGTCTATTAAACCGCTATATCGCTAAATGTCACGCCCACCTGCTTGCCTTCGTATTCGCAGGTATACTGATACGTCACGTCCTTAAGGGCAGCCTCGCCGTCGCTAATATCGAACTCGCCCATAACTGCACGGGTTATGTACAGCTTTTTAACTGCGCCCGGATAGTTGCTGTCGTACACCTCAAGAATGTACCTTCTGTGATCCTCACTGTCCTGGATAAGGCTGATGGCATTCACCGTATGTGCGCCATCAATGGTTGTCAGAACAGGCTCGCCTACAGCCAATAGGTTTTTGAGATAGTCAAATCCCTCATCGCCGTCAAATAGATCAAACTCGGCTCCCGAATCGTTCCACTGCACCGCATTCAAGCTGTACAACGCCTTGTAAAATTCTAGCTCGCTCTTACTGCTCGCCTGCTCGATTTTATCCTGACTTCCTGCTATATCAAGTGAAAGCAGCTCTACCTTTTCCCATTGCAAATTACTCGAGCTAAGCTTATATCTGCTGCTCACCCAGCCACAGCTTTCCGCATCCTCAATCAAATCATCCAAAACCTTAAGCACACTGCCCTTTGATGAAAAATCAAGATACTGCTTAACATCGGCATAATCGCTGTTCATCATCGTCAGCACAACATTTGAAAGCGGTTCATTCTCATCAAACTTCGTTTCAATATCCGTGCCGCTGAGATCATAGCCCGTCGTATCATACTTTTGCTCGCTGTCATCTGCGGGAGAGAATGCATCCATAGTCATTGAAAGTCTTCCAACATACCAATCTCTCGTGAGCAGCGCAATTCCAAAGTCTACGCTTGGAGTAGTGGATGTGCGGAAATTCTTTACCGAAAGTCCGTTCTTGCTTGGATCAAATCCTGTGTTATATATTGAATATCCCGTAGCCTCTTCATCGCTGTCGGAATACTCCACTATATCATAGTTAAGCGTTGTTACAATACGCTCATATACACTGTCAAGCGCATCAGCATCTGAAGCAGAATAATATCTGCCGCCTGTTTTAGATGAAAGCTCCTGAAGCCAGGTTCTGTCCGCCTGCTTGCCCAAGCCTACCGTCATCACAATTATATTCTTCTTGTTTGCCAGCTGTGCAAGCTCTTCTATGCTCTTGGCATTATCCTCATCTGAAGCTCCGTCAGAAAGAAGCACGATAATATTTCTTGTGTTCTCGTCACCGGTATTATCAAAGCTTTCAATACACCTTTCAACAGCAGTCTCGATATGTGATCCATCAAACACCTCTCCTTCGGTTCTGATGGCATTTATCGCCGCATAAAGCTTTTCGGTATCATCGGTAAAATCCTGCAAATTAGTGTATTCGCCGGTAAACTTTGATATACTGTATAAATAGTTGCCGTCACCCTCGATTTTGTCTATCAGACTCTTTGTAAAATCAAGGCGCTTGAAATTAACATCATTTTCAGGAGAAACCTCGCATTGCTCAACAGGATACATCGAGCCCGAATTATCGAGCAAAAATGCAATTCTTGTCACCGCATCCTCATTTGCCGTATCCTCAACTCCGACAACATAGGTGCCATAGGAGGTTATATCTGCGCTAACCGTACTGGCACTGCTGTCAGTCTTGGTTTCCATCCTTTCATATTCCTGAGCATCCGAGTCGAATTTAAGCACAGAAAGCTCACTATATTCAAAGCCCCTTCCCGAAGCGTCCGATTCAGACACCTCAAAGGTTATAGTCGCCGAATCAAAATCGTAGTCAGATGTAAAGTCATAAGCGTCACTTACAATACCCGTATTAGAGGAAATTCCAAATATGTTCATTTCAGAAATAGAAACATCCGCAATATTTGCATTACCGCTTACATCTAAGGTAACCTTTTCATAGCTTGTAGTGTAGCTTACCTTAACGTCAGCGTCATTAGTCTCTCCATCTGTTGATGAGGTCTTGGGATCTAGTCCCACGATAAGCTCATATCCGTCAAGAAGTCCGTCACCGTCGGTATCCTCGTTTGTTGGATCTGTGCTAAGCGACGCCTCGTCTCCGTCCGAAAGACCATCATTGTCGCTGTCCTCAGCAAGCGGATTCGTGCCATCACGATCCTCCTGACCATTAAGCACACCATCTCCATCATCATCCTGCTCAGCATCAAGCTCCGATTCACGATAGGTGGTGTTTATCTCAAACTGCGATATCAGATTTTTAACCAGCAAAAGGTCATTATTCTTTTTTACCGAATAGGCTGTAACAATTACCGCTACAATTGCAATAACAACTATAACTCCGAGTATTATCAGACCTATATGCCTTTTCTTTTTATCAAGCCGTTTATTGTTGCCTGCCAAAATGTCGACAGTTGACATATCGTTCTTCATCCTAAATTATCCTCCTGAAGCAAGAAAAATATTTGCTAATACTATTGTAACACATTTTCTTAAAACATTCAAGTGATTTTTCAAATAAATACTCACAAAAAATCCTTGATATTTTATCATATTCGTAAAATTCATTTCAAAAATGCGGATATAATTACACATTTTAAATATTTTAGCATTTAAAAGCTACAGAATGACCACAAGCACTTTACCTTGACAAATTCGCCCTACACTGCTATAATTGATATATACCATTTATAAAGGACTGATAAAATTATGATACGTTTTAAAAATGCACGAGTAATGACCATGCAAACCCCAGGCGAAATAACCTCTGGTGAGGTTTGGACAGATAATGATAAGATATGCTTTGTAGGCAAGCCTGATGCCGAACAATTAAAGACTGCGGTCTTTGAAAGAGAGTACGATGCCGAAGGAAATCTTATAATGCCATCATTCAAAAACGCTCACACCCACTCAGCTATGACCTTTTTGCGCTCGTATGCTGATGATTATCCCCTACAGGAGTGGCTCTTTAACAAGGTATTTCCAATGGAGGCAAAGCTCACCGGAGAGCATATCTACTGGCTGTCTAAGCTCGCCATACTTGAATACCTGACAAGCGGTATTACCGCAAGCTTTGATATGTACTTTGAGCCTGAATACTACGCTAAAGCTAATATCGAAAGCGGATTTCGCACCGTAATGTGCGGTTCTATTTCCGGAGATAAATCTAATCTCGACCGCCTTGACAGCTACATGAAGCGCTTTAACGGAATGCATCCGCTAATCTCCTACCGACTTGGATTTCACGCCGAATACACCGCTGATTATGAGCTTATGGAGGGCTTAGGTGAAATGGCAAATCGCTATAAGCTTCCCGTTTCAGTGCACAACAGCGAAACTGCCAAGGAGGTAAGAGAGTGCATCGACAAATATGGCAAAACACCGACTGAGCTTTTTGACAGCTTAGGGCTATATAACTATGGTGGAGCAGGCTTTCACTGCGTACATATGAGCGATCACGACCTTAAAATTTTCCGCGAAAAGGGTGTCTATGCCGTCACCTGCCCCGGTTCAAATTCAAAGCTTGCAAGCGGAATTGCACCAATTTGCAAAATGCTCGACATGGGAATAAGCCTAGCGATAGGAACTGACGGACCCTCAAGCAACAATTGCCTCGATATGTTTAGAGAAATGTTCCTCATGACTGCGCTTCAAAAGCTTTCATTAAACGATGCCTCAGCCTGCCCCGCAGGAGAGGTGCTTAGGGCGGCAACAGTAGGCTCTGCTCATGCTATGGGACTTACCGACTGTGATGTATTAGCCGAAGGAAAGCAGGCGGATTTAATTGTTGTAGATTTAGCTCAGCCGAATATGCAGCCGCTTAACAGCATTTCGAATAACCTAGTTTATAGCGGAAGCAAGCAAAATATTAAGCTTACCATGTGTGCCGGTAAAATCCTCTACGAAAGCGGAAAATTTAACATCGGTGAGGATGCAAACGTAATTTACGCTAAGTCAAACGAAATTATAGCTTCGATGCGTTAAACACCGTAAAAAGCAAAGACTCTTAGGTGATAATGTCGCGCCTTTCACAAAAATTTTGAAAAATATTGCAAAAGGTCTTGACAAAGAGGAAAAAATATTGTACAATTAAAATACGCATTCTGGTTTTTTAAGATTTTATCCCGCCAATTAAGCTTTGGCGTATCATGAAATTTTTATGCCGCAGTTTGGCGGGCGTTTCTTTTATAAAATAAAAATGCATTTGTATCTTTAAAATTTCATATTGGCGAAATATAACTAAAAGGGACTAAACGATGATAAATTTTAGTAGAAGGTCCTGTTTTATATTTCGTACTTTCAAAGAAGGAGGAAGGCTATACATGAGTTTAGGTGTAGCGATTGCTCTGATTGCTGTAGCTTTAATCGTTGGTGCAGCTGTATCAGGATTTATTGCATTTAATCAGGGTATTAAGCATCGTCAGAGAATTGCCGAGGCAGCTATAGGCTCCGCCGAAAAGGAAGCTAAAAGACTGCTAGAGGAAGCTGAAAAGAATGCTGAGCTTACAAAAAAAGAAAAGCTTGTAGAAGCAAATGATCAGATTTACAAACAGCGTCAAGAAGCTGAAAAGGAAATCAAGGAGCGCAGAAGTGAGGTTTCCAGACAGGAAAGACGTGTAAACCAAAAAGAGGAATCGCTCGATCGAAAAATTAATTCTTTGGAACGTAAGGAGGATTCACTTCAGTCAAAGCTAAAAAAGGCTGACGACAAAATTGCGGAGGCTGAAAAGCTCAAGGGTCAACAGCTTGAAGAGCTACAGAGAATTTCCGGACTTACCACCGAACAGGCTAAGGAATACTTATTAGAAAGCCTTGATAACGAGCTTGTTCACGAAAAGGCTGTAAAGATTTCCAGCTATGAGTCGCAAATCAAGGAGGAATGTGAAAGCAAGGCAAGACAGTATATTTCTCTTGCTATTTCCAGATGTGCGGCAGATCAGGTTTCAGAATCGGCTGTATCGGTTGTAACACTTCCGAATGACGACATGAAGGGTAGAATAATCGGACGTGAGGGTAGAAATATCCGCGCCATCGAAACGCTCACGGGTGTAGATCTTATCATAGATGACACTCCCGAAGCAATTACGATTTCCTGCTTTGATCAGGTCAGACGTGAGGTCGCAAGAATAGCACTCGAAAAGCTTATAGCTGACGGCAGAATTCATCCGACAAGAATAGAAGAAACCGTAGACAAGGCTAAACGTGAGGTTGAACACAAGATTAAGCAGGAGGGCGAACGAGCAGTACTCGAAACCAACGTTCACGGTCTTAATCACGAGCTTGTCAAGCTAATTGGACGTCTGCGCTACAGAACCAGCTACAGACAAAATGTCCTAGACCACTCTATAGAGGTTTCAATGCTTGCAGGAATGATGGCTTCAGAGCTCGGAGTAGATGCAAATCTTGCAAGAAGAGCCGGTCTATTACATGACATCGGTAAGGCATTAAGCTACGAAATCGAAGGCTCTCACGTTCAAATAGGCGTTGACGTCTGCAAAAAATACAAGGAGTCGCCGGACGTTATACATGCAATCGAAGCTCATCACGGTGATGTTGAGACACATACCGTTGTAGCAGCACTTGTTCAGGCAGCAGATGCTATTTCGGCAGCACGCCCCGGAGCAAGAAGCGAAAATTACGAAAATTACATCAAGCGGCTTGAAAAGCTTGAAGAAATCTGCACTTCATTCGACGGCGTAGAAAAGTCGTATGCTATACAGGCAGGCAGAGAAGTAAGAATTATGATTCAACCCGAGAAGATTAACGATGAAAAAATGGTCATCGTAGCGAGAGATATCGCAAAGAAAATTGAAAATGAAATGAATTATCCGGGACAAATAAAGATCAATCTTATTCGAGAAAGCCGCGTTGTCGAGTACGCGAAGTAACAAACAATAAGAGGCGGGCAATTTTGTCCGCCTTGTTTTTTTATTCGAGAGGGGGATTACCTTGTCAAAAAAGAATACCGACAAAAAAGAAAAAAAGCAAAAAAAGGAAGTCACTTACAGTGCTCAGTCTGATAAGCACAGCGAGCATAAGCATCTGTTTGGCTCAGGTGGAAAATCGGACTTTATAATCAATATGTCATCAGAATCCGCTCAAAAGCTATGCGGTATTTACAGCATAATTGCAATGATACTGCTTGCAATTTCAGCTGTTCCATATTACATAGCTAAAGCAATCGGCCAATCAGATGATTATATGATGCTAAGAACTGAGGACAACGAAACGCTTGCATTTTTAATAATGACGCTTCTTGTCGCTGCAGGATTTATCGGAATTATTATATTTATGATTTCCTGCGTCAAAAAAGAGATATACGTTGAACGAAACAAGTCGCTTTGGCTGTTTGTGGCAATACTCATTTCGGCACTGATTTCAACGCTTGCTGCAAACGACATAGGCACTGCATTTTACGGATATCTCGACAGAGCCGAGGGACTCATTACCATCATAGGCTATATCGGATTTTTCACGATAGGCATGACGCTCACAAAGGACAAATGGCGCAAGCGTACGGCAAACTGCATTGTAATAATCGGCGTGGTAAATGCTGTGATGGGTATTTTACAAAGCATTCCCGCACTTTCCGATTACATTCCAAGCTATTACAATTTCCTGTTCATAGGCTACAGAACAGATATCACCTATGCGGAATACTTTAATAACTACGGAGCATACGATGCATCCTATGCAGCCGATGGATTCTGCTGCTCACCGTTTGCACTCGGTGCACTTTTAACTATAGCCTGTGCCTTTGCAATGAGCAATGCAGCATACACCAAAAGGATGCTTACACGTCTTTTAAATCTCACAGCAGTGGGTATCATGACAGGAGCAGCAATCGTCACACAAACCTTCCCCGCAATGCTCGGTATCGTTTGCGTTTTAGTAATTACGCTAATCATCTCAATCGTAAACTACACTAAAGAGCGCAAGCTTAATGAGGATGCAGTTAAGCTCGGTAAGGCTCAGATTTTCTCGTCAATCACAGCTATTGTAGTAGCAATCGGCATTTTCTGCGGAATATTCTTTACCGACAACTACCGCATGAGAAACGAACGTGTAATGTTCACCGATTCATTTGAGCGCTTGGGAATATCCTATGATGCTCATACAGAGCATGAGGATGGCATTTATCCTACTCTATGGTATGAGGGCTGGCTGTGCCTTGAATCTAACAACATCATCCTAGGTGTAGGACCCGACAACTGGTCGACAATGTACAATAGCGGTGAGGGAATGGAAATAGATCGTACCTATAACGAATACCTCGATATCGCAGTAACACGTGGACTTCTAGGAGCGGCTCTTTACATTGCGATGCTAATTGTAACACTTATCAAGGCAATTCGTATGCTAAAATCCACCTGTAGCGGAAAGAGCTCGCCTGTAGCCTTTGGCATCTTCACCGCCTTTATAGCCTATGCAATTCAAGCGCTGTTTAACATAAGCTCGGCATCCTCAACTCCATTTTTCTATCTGGTAATCGGACTTATCTGGAGCTACGAGGCTGTCAACAAACCAATCAAGGCTAAAAAGAAGGAAAAATAATCTAAGCAAAATAAAAGGACCCCTGCTCATTGTCCCGACCCCCAAAAGTTAGACCAAGAAACTAACGAAAAGGAGGTCGGGAC
>JAJQIB010000037.1 GCA_021199375.1 Ruminococcus sp.
CCGACCTCCTTTTCGTTAGTTTCTTGGTCTAACTTTTGGGGGTCGGGACACAAATATGAGGGAGAACCGCTTAGCCGTAAGGCTGTGCAGTACTCTTTTTCTATTTATATTATACCATGTGACAATCGTTTTGTCAAGCATAAATCAAGCACTTACTTTAAATTTAATTGTATAGATTGTGCAGACATCGACACAAAAGTAGACTAATATAGTCACTTTTCTTTTAATGATGAAAACTTGACAAAGTGGAGAATAAAGAATCGCTTGCTGCTTGTGTTTAAAAACTATAATGTTAATAGTGCAACGCTGTTTGGCTCTTATGATAAAGACCTGCAAGCTCGCTGTTCATAGCTTTTCCTACTTCTTCATCAAAGCCTTCAACAAAACCAATTGTGTCCATAATTTTCATAGCAAAATCTCCTATTTGTTTAATTTCCTGCGATAAACGCATTTACAACTATTATTATACAGCATTTTTACCAAAAAAGCAATAGCTTTTTAGAATTTTTTTGAAAAGTGGAAATTGCAATTAAAGAACAGAAAAGAACAGATATGTTTTGAAGCTAATCATTGCCATGTTATAAAAAGAAAAGAGGACTTATTTATAAAGCCCTCATATGGTTGCGGAGGCAGGATTTGAACCTACGACCTTCGGGTTATGAGCCCGACGAGCTACCGAACTGCTCCACTCCGCGATATTAAATTTGATTCCTTAACTCGACTGCTTTACTATTATATCATAAAAACGGTGCCTTGTCAAGGCTTTTTTCAAATTTTTTTCAATTTCAATTTCAAAATCTCATTTTTGTGAACATTGCACAATTTTATGTTTTAGAATCAGTTACGAATTGTTTGATTTTCACAAGTGATCTTGGTTCTGTTTGACAAAGCTTAAAATGAAATTGTAGATATCATAAGCATGGCAAAATATATTTTAAATCCCATTAAGCTACATTGCGCCTTCCCTGCTCTGGCATAGACCAGAAAAAAAGCCCTTGCAAGCTACTCATTTGCAAGGGGCTTAAAACCATACGCGGATTGAGAGATTTGAACTCTCGCGCCGGTTTCCCGACCTACTCCCTTAGCAGGGGAGCCCCTTCACCACTTGGGTAAATCCGCAAAAATAAATGACGGACAGGGTGGGATTCGAACCCACGGTACGTTGCCGTATCACCGGTTTTCAAGACCGGCTCCTTAAACCACTCGGACACCTGTCCATTGATACATAATGCATCCGCCATATTGTTCGTCAAACGACTAATATATTTTATCATACTATTTGAATAATGTCAAGCCTTTTCAGCAATTTTCTTATCAAAAACTCGATTTTTGTGCAATTTGCACTAAATCAGAACCCGATATTTGTGCTATGTGACAGAGTCTTTGCTTAGATATGTTTTTTTGATACCGGACATTTTTATAGCATAAAGAATCACAAGTAAAATACCTGCACTACTCCACGCTGCCGGAGATGCATAAACTACCGCATTAAATCCAAAGCGATAGACAAATCCAAAAGAAATTACACAGCGTGATATTAGCTCGACTAGTCCCGCCAAAAGTGTTACTGCTGAAAAGCCCAGCCCCTGTAAGAGGTTCCTGAATAAAAACAACACTCCTAGTATTGGATAAAATAGACACGTAACTCGTAGGTAATGCTTGACATTCAGCATAATCTGCACATAGTCGGCTGAATCACTTTTAATGAATATTCTCGCTATGCTCTCGCCAAAGAAGAAAATAACACTAGAAATCACTATAACATATATCATTTGTACTATAAAAGCCTGACGAATACCAATTTGTATACGATCTATTTTTTTAGCACCTAGATTTTGTCCGCCATATGTAGCCATAGTCACGCCCAGTGTTTCCATAGGCTGAACAATTACAGTTTGTATCTTAGTTGAGGCGGTAGTTGCCGCAACTGCACTTGAGCCAAGCGAGTTTACAGCTGTTTGTAAAATTATAGAGCCGCAAGCAGTAATTGAAAATTGAAAAGCCATAGGCAAGCCAATAGCCAGAATTTCCTTCATTAGTGAAAAATCTATTATTCTTTCATCCTTATCAAGGCTAAGAATGGGAAGATTTCTTTTTATGTAAATAAAGCAAAGCAAACCCGATATAAGCTGTGAAATAACTGTAGCAGCTGCCGCTCCCGCCGCCTCTAGCTTAAATGCTATTATAAATACAAGATCCAGCAGAATGTTTATCGCTGAGGAAATCAGCAGATACTTAAGTGGTGTTTTACTATCTCCTAAAGCTCTAAGAATGCTTGACAGCATATTAAAGAAAATGGTAACAGGTATTCCAAGGAATATTATGATTATATATGAATAGGCATAGTCAAAGAGATCACTCGGTGTGTCCATCAGATTTAACAGCGGTTTGCAAAATACTACTGTTAGTGGTGTTAATATAAGTGCAATCGCAACACTAAGCAATATTGAATTATAAACAGTTTTACGCATGCCGGAATAATCCTCAGCACCAAATCGCTGTGCTATAGGAATTGAAAAGCCACTGCAAACACCGGTTGCTGTGCCGATTACCAAGAAGTATACCGAGCCTACAGAGCCAACTGCCGAAAAAGCCTGCACATTTACGTATTGACCTACTATTATTGAATCGATCATATTATAAAACTGCTGAAATAAATTTCCGCAAACCATTGGCAGACAAAAAGCTAATATTAGCTTTAACGGCTTGCCGCTTGTCATATCCTTAGTCATATTAATCCTCCGATAAATCCAATTTGCCAAAGAACATTTTAATTCATCTGCCGCTTTATTTCAATTGATATTCTGTAAGTTTTTTATGAAACATAATCCCCTATCTTGTGTATAATTTTGTGCAAAAAAGGCAGAGAATTCTTCAAAAGAAAATTCTCCGCCTAAATGCCACACGTATTATTTAAAGTCCGTCAGGATTATTCCTTGTAAAATTCCAGCCATCAGCCGCCATTTCATCCAAATTATATTTAGCAGTCCAGCCAAAAAGCTTTTTAGCCTTATCGGTATTAGCATAACACCATGCTATATCTCCTGCACGTCTAGGCATAATTTTGTATGGCAGCTCACGTCCGCAAGCCTTCTCAAAGGCGTGAAGAACATCAAATACGCTCGAGCCCTTACCGGTGCCAAGGTTTACAGCCTCAACTCCCCTATTTTCGAGCACATAATCAACTGCACAAAGATGACCATTTGCAAGATCCATAACGTGAATGTAATCACGAACTCCTGTTCCGTCGGGAGTATCATAGTCGTTGCCAAATACTCCGAGATATTCACGCTTGCCAACAGCAACCTGCGCAATATAGGGAAAAAGATTATTCGGTATTCCATTGGGATCTTCACCGATAAGTCCGCTCTTGTGTGCGCCAATTGGATTAAAATATCTAAGCAGGCAAACCGACCAATCGGGCTCCGCCACACATAAATCTGAAAGAATTTGTTCGATCATAACCTTTGTGTATCCATAAGGGTTAGTAGATGTGTGCGTAGGCATAGTCTCAACATAGGGCACAGGGTTGTCAACTCCGTAAACGGTAGCGGATGAGGAGAAAACTATTTTCTTACAGCCATTCGCGCGCATCGCTTTAATCAGCATAAGCGTTCCCGTTATGTTGTTGTGGTAGTACTCTATGGGCTTTTGTACCGACTCGCCTACCGCTTTAAGTCCGGCAAAATGAATAACAGCGTCAATTTTGTTTTCTTTAAATACTCCATCAAGCCTTTCAAGGTCTAGTATATCAAGCTCATAAAATTTAAAATCCTTACCTGTAATCTTTTTTATACGATTTAGTGCCTCAGGCTTAGAGTTTGAAAAGTTATCAACTACTACAATTTCATGTCCTGCCTCTAGCAGCTCTACACAGGTATGACTTCCGATAAATCCTGCTCCACCGGTAACTAATATATTTGCCATATCAAAATCAGTCCTTTCAAACAGAAATTCTTACAATTATATTGTACCACACTTTATCAAAATTTGCAAGCGCTTTTGCTCCTTGATTTAAATTTTGGCAAAATGAATATTTTCAGTATTGATTTTTGAATTAAAATATGCTACAATGAACTAAAAAGTAAGTTTTTATGCTAGGAGATAAAAATATGATAAAAGGCGTACTATTTGATATGGATGGATTGATTTTAGATACCGAAAAGCTGCTTTCGCGCTTTTGGTGCGAATCAGCTCAAAGCTTTGGTTATCCGATGACACCAGAGCATGTTTTAGGCATACGATCATTGTCTGCTAAATATTCTGCTCCGCACCTGCGGTCTATCTTTGGTGAGGATTTTGATTATGATGCCGTTCGTGCAAGGAGAATTGAGCTTATGAACGCTTATATTGCTGAAAATGGTGTAGAGCTCAAGCCCGGAATTCATAGTCTGTTAGATTATATCGACAGGTCCGGACTAAAATGTGCTGTTTGTACTGCTACCGATTCTCAGAGAACAAAAAGGTATCTTTCTAGCGTTGATATATTAGACCGCTTTGACGAGCTTGTTTGTGGAGATATGATAGCCAGAGGAAAACCGATGCCCGATACATATATTCAAGGCGCTGCAATTTTAGGACTTGAGCCTAAAGAATGTATAGCGCTAGAGGATTCGCCTAACGGAATAGAATCTGCATATCAGGCAGGCTGTAAAGTTGTAATGGTTCCGGATCTCTCTCAGCCTGACGATGAGCTGCGTAAAAAGCTTATTGGTGTATGTCGAACGCTTGCAGATGTGGCTGAGGTAATTGAACAAGCAAAGTAAAATTCGTTAAGCTTTTGTAAATATATTAGATTATTGACCATTTGACTTGACATTTTTGAAATATTGTACTATTATAAATGTATAAGAGAGGAAACAGCTAATACTTTTTAAAGGGGGAAGATTATGGATGTCGAGAAGATTATTCGTTGGTTAATAGTAATTGTAATTTTTCTTATTTTGGTGCCGTTTGGTATCTACAAGGGCTATTATGCCTATCAGGAAAACTTATATCCCAGTCTAAATGAATATGCGTCGTACAATTCCAGAGACGGAAAATTCACAGTTGATGTCATGAGCGAAAAGGGATACGGTGCTGAGGAATCTATCAATCTTAAGGTGTATCTTACCAATAACGATACCGGCGATATGACATTTATTGGCGTAAGAGACTTTGATACCTATAGCTCTTCAGAGGTGACTTTTTCCGAGGACACAACAGTAGGCTATGAGATCACCGTCATATTTAGCGGTCACAGCACAACGGATACACTTGTCATTGATTGCGACGAGGCAAAAGAATCCGGCAAGAAATTTTTAGGAATATTCTAAAATCCAAAGCAGGATGCAAATCATAGCATCCTGCTTTTATCATTTTACATTATTCAATTATTCTATAGTTTTCTGAGGCGTTTTCCTTTGTTGCGTATTCGCTAACATTTAGCACCTCAACCTTAAGGGGATGCTGTCCCATGTTTATTGCAATAACATCTCCGATCTTAACATCGTATGATGCACGTGCTATTTTGCCGTTTACTTCTATTTTTCCGGCATCGCACGCCTCATTAGCTACAGTACGACGCTTGATTAAGCGTGTGATTTTTAGATATTTGTCTAATCTCATGTTCTTACCTCAAAAAAGAAGCGTTCCGTAAATTAGCGAAACGCTCCTCTATACTTGTTAGATTACTTGTTGACTGCATCCTTTAGTGACTGACCTGCCTTGAATACAGGAACGGTCTTTGCGGGGATTTCAACAGGCTCCTTAGTGCGAGGATTGCGTCCTGTTCTTGCGGGATTTTCCTTTGTCTTGAATGTACCAAAGCCTACAAGCGTAATCTTGTCTCCTGCAACAAGTACATCGGAAATTGATTCAATAACCGTGTTAAGTGCCTTCTCGGCATCCTTCTTTGAGTAACCGCCCTTTTCAGCGATTGCGCTAACTAGTTCTGCCTTTTTCATGTTAATAAACCTCCATATAAAAAATAATTTATCATATCAAGCCTATTGCTTAATTTTCATTATTTAAAAGCTCACTGATGTTTTTGCTGTCAAGCCTATCACCGCTTGCTTCAAGCTTTTCAAAGCTCTCAATAAAAGCATTGTTGGTGTCCATAAGAGCCTGCTCAGCATCTAAGTCAGTAGCCTGTGCAAGGGTGGCACACATAAACAAAAGATTGCCAAGCTTGTCCCTATCCCCTTGTGCTATAGCTTTTGCAGCGCCGGCAATTTCATCACAAAGCGATTCTGTATCACCAAGACTAATTTCTGCTCGACTCGCACGCTTGCTTAGCTTTTGAGCACGCATTAGTGCAGGAAAATTCTTCGGAACGCTCTTTAGTGTATCTGTGTAGGTTTCCTGCTGTTTTTCCTGCTTTTTGATTTTATCCCAGTTAGTTAGAACCTTATCGACTGTGTCTGCATCAACATCGCCAAAAACATGTGGGTGGCGTAGGATTAGCTTTTTGCATACCTCATCTGATACATCGTCTAAATCAAAGCTGCCGTTATCTCTTTCGATGTCCGCATGAAAAACCACCTGAAGCAGTACATCTCCGAGCTCTTCCCTAAGCATTTCTACTGAGCTTGAATCAATTGCATCAAGCACCTCATAGGTTTCCTCAAGGAAGTCCTTTTTGAGCGTTTCGTGTGTCTGAACCTTATCCCAAGGACAACCCTTCTCGCTTCTTAGTATCGAAACAATCTCACAAAGGTCATAGACATTGTAGCTATCCTTTTTGAGAATTTCGGCAATCCTTTGTTCTAAATCCATGCACACACCGCCTTTCAAACATACTACCTATATAATTATAACCGATTAAAACGAAAATTTCAAGTGTTTTTCCCCATTTTTTTTAAGAAATTTGATTTTATTTGTTTTTTCGGTGATATGCACAATAAAATGAACGAAATCAGGCATATTATTGCACCAATTGATATGGAAATCAGCACTCCGACACGTAAAAACAGACCATCAAGCTTATATACTAACAGATTCTGGGTGAGAAAAGCAGCACATCCGCATAACAGTGCCGGCAATAAGCATACATAAATTGAACGAAGTACATCTTTTTCACATTCTGCTGCTCGTATTAGTACTATTACTGTTGCTGCACATACAAAGGCTTGAGATATAGCGGTGGATAATGCTGCTCCGTTTATATTTATAGACGGCTGGCGTATCAGCACAAAATTTAATACTAGCTTAATCAGTGTTCCGCAAAGCGTTATGACCACTGCTGAGACCTGTTTATTGCAGGCTTGAAGCGCTGTTAGGCATGGCTGAGATATTCCCATAAAGATAACGGCAATTCCTAAAATCGCTAATGGCTTAGCACATATAGCTATTTCGGCAGCTGAGCCTCCAAAAAACAGATTTAGTATAGGCGTTGAGAGGAGGAATATTCCAACACCACTTGGTAAAGAAATTGCACTTGACAAAAGTAGTACACTTGATATGCTCTTTTTCACCTCCACCTTGTCTTGACAGGTAAAGGCAGATGTTAATGTTGGCAAAACACTTTTTCCAAGCATCGCAGTAAATGTGGGAATAAGTCCGAAAATCGTAAGAGCAAGTCCTGTATATGATCCGTAGACAAAGCTTGCACGCTCATTTGATTTAATTCCATATGCGTCAAGAAAGGCAAAAAGCAAATTGTCGTTGTCTACAGCCTTAGTAATTGCAGGAGTAATTGTTAGCAAATCCACCATGCTTGAAAGCGTTGCAGTGACGCAGATTAATGAAGCAGGCACAGCGGACTGCAAAAGTCTTTTAATTGCAATTGATATCCTTAGATTTTTTGGCAAACCATTGCTTTGAAGCTCTCTTGCATAGTCATGCGAAAGCTTTTTTGTTCGTATAATTAAAAAGCTACAGGCAAATAGTGAAGCGACAGATACTCCTAAGGCTGAAGCAGCAGCGGCAAATGGCAAAGCTGTTAGATTTGCCTGATTGATATCGGAGCAATATTTGCCGAAGCATCCGTGATATCTCTCAAAGCTTATCTTAGTATAGTAAAGCACAGCTGCAGGAGCTAAAAGTCCAAATATCAGCTTGCCGCAGGTTTCAAAAATTTCAGATGCTGCTGTAGGGGTCATGCTTCCCAATCCCTCCGCCCATCCACGAGCTACGTTCATAACAGCGGCAGGAAGTAGTGAAAGAGCAATGGCAATCACAGCCCATTTGGCGTTTGGGATATGTATAATGCTTTCTGCAAGGGGCTGTGAAAGCAAAATCAATCCTACTGTTAACAGTATAGCTAATAGTGAGAATATTGCCATAGCAGTATTTTTTATGCGCACAGCATTTTGATATCTGCCTACTGCAAGCTGCTCAGATACAAGCTTACTCATGGCACTTGGTATGCCACCTGCTGCAAGCGCAAATACCGGTGTAAACACTGCAAAAGCACCTGAATAAACGCTCATTCCGCTTCCGCCAAGCATGGATGTTAGTGGAATTTTATAGATTAGTCCCAGTGACTTTGTTATAAGAACCATCACAAGCAGTACTGCAGATCCTCTTAAAAAGCTCTGTTTTTTCATAAAAGCGCACCTCCTAAATCATAGTATACTATGCTTGTACACACGAAAAATAGAACATTTAAGAGGATACAAAAAGAAGGCAGCTCCTTTAAAGAGCTGCCTTCTTACTTTTATTCTTATTTATTAGCCCATAACCACAACAATTTCTGTTGCTTCTGTAAGCTTATCAGCTGGTACAAAATTGCCATCAGCCTTTTCGCCATTGATAGTTACACTCTTAACACCGCTCTCAACGTGATCGGGGTTTTGAATGTCAATGTTAAGTCTGCATCCTCTGAAGGTCTTTTCAATCTTAAAGCCATCCCAGGTGTGAGGAATTGAAGGGCTTATAACAAGTCCGTCAGCATTAGGACGCATTCCACAGATGCCCTCAACGCAGCCTACCATTACAGTAGAGCCCGTTCCTGTCAGCCAGTGAACGTGTGAACGTCCAGCAAAAGGTGAGCGTGTAGACTCGGTGAACTGTCCATGAACGTACGGCTCAAGGACTCTTATTTCTGCCTTGTCATTCATATTAGCAGGAGATGACTCCATGAAATACTCAAATGCTCTATCACCATGTCCCAAAAGCGACTCTGCAAGGATAGCCCAGCCCTGAGTTTGTGAGAAGATACCGCCATTTTCCTTGGTATCGGGGTTAAAGATGTGCATAAGAGCGCCATCAAAGTAGTGGTCTACATAAGGTGGCTCAAGAAGCTTTACGCCATAGGGAGTATTTAGGATTTCGTGAACGCTTTCCATTGCTGTATCGCCCTGCTCCTTTGAAGCAAAGCCTGAAATTACCGACCAGGATTGCGGATTTAACCACATATTAGCCTCGGGATCCTTCTTAGCACCAACTACAACGCCATCCTCACGGATACCACGGATAAATCTGTCCTCATCCCAGCATGCTGCTAGGCTTTCACCAAGCTCGCCCTGTACCTTTTCGATATATGCTACGTATTCAGTGTCATTTCTTTCAGCAGCCATATCCTTAATCACGCTCATAGCATAATAAAGCTGGAATGCAACGAAGGTAGACTCGCCCTTCTTGCCCATTCTTAGACAGTCATTCCAGTCAGCGTGAAGTCCAGCGGGCATCTTGTGGTCGCCCAAACGCTCCATTGAAAAGCGAATAGCGTTCTTTAGGTGGTCGTAAACAGTATCCTCACCGCCATTTGCATACACGATAACCTCATCTAGGAAGCTCTTGTTGCCTGTTTCACCGATATACTTAACAATAGTCGGGAAAAGCCAAAGTGCATCGTCTGCTCTGTAGGAAGGATGTCCCGTTTCCTTAGCGTAAACTGAGTTCTCATCGTTTTCATCAGGACAGGTTTCATGTCCCGCATTGTGGTCAAACTTAACAAGCGGCAAGCCTCCGCCGTTATCTACCTGTGCGGAAATCATAAATCTAATCTTGTCAGCCGCAAGCTCAGGATTGATATGGATAATACCCTGAATGTCCTGAACAGTATCACGATAGCCATAGCCATTTCTTAGTCCGCAGTATATAAATGAAGCTGCTCTTGACCAGATAAATGTGATAAAGCACTGATATGCATTCCAAACGCTTACCATGTTGTTAAATTCATCTGAAGGAGTGGTTACCTTAAAGTTATCAAGCTGAGAATGCCAATAATCCTTAAGCTCTTTAATTTCAGCATCACATTTGCCAGGCTCTGCATAGCTTGCAAGAATCTCATCAGCAACAGTGGGATTTTTCTGACCAAGAACATATATAAGCTCCTTGGTTTCGCCAGGCTCTAGCATAATTTCAGATTGAAGTGCGCCACAAGCGTTACCATTATAGTTGCACTTGTTGTCGCAGATACCTCTTTCTACAGCTATAGGACAGCCATAATCTCTATAGGGTCCGATAAAGCTGTCGAGATTTCCGTTATAAGATGCCACATCAGCTCCGGCAAGACCGAAGAAGCGTTCTCTCCAGTTTGAACCATTTTCATCCTTGCCGCTGTTCTCATTTATATGCTGAACAATTTTATTGCCCTCAAATGAAGTTCTTGTAATAAAGAGAGTATACTGCAGGTTTACCTGGTCTTGCTCGTAGTTGTTTTCATTTGTAAACTCAACAAAACCAAATGTTGAAAGATTTCTAACTCTGTCTGAATTATTGGTAATCTTTGCTCTCCAAACCTCGTAGGTCTTGTTTAGAGGAACGTAATAGGTTGCCTCAGAGTGAATCTCGGCATAATCAGCTTCTAAGGTTGTGTAAGCAGTGCCGTGGTGACATACCGACTTGTACTCATCAAGCGGCTTTCCTACCGGCTGCCAGGATGCAGACCAGTAATCCCAGGTATCCTTGTCTCTTATGTAGACATATCTTCCGGGAAGTCCGATGTTTGAATTAAAACGGTATCTTGCAATTCGTCCGTTTGCACCGCTCTTTACAAAGCTATAGCCTCCTGCGTTGTTTGAGATAATTGCACCGTATTCCGGAGAGCCCAGGTAGTTTGCCCAAGGTGCGGGTGTGTCGGGACGGGTAATGACGTACTCCTTGTTTTCAAGGTCAAAATAGCCGTACTTCATAGATTTCTTAACTCCTTTATTATGTATTTTTTGTACGGATATTTTCCGCGTCCGTCACAGCGCGTCGCCTACTCTTTATCAAAAGATAAGCGTTTACAAATAATATCATAACATAAATCTGAAAAGTTTTCAAGGGGTTATGCGAAATTTTTTCTATATTTTTTTAAACATCTCGTCCAATTTAAGAAAAACCACAGATCAGTATTTACTAATTAAAAAGAAGTTACGACTTTTCTAAAAGATGCAGATAATTTCGCCATAATTTAGATTTTTGAAAATGTAACATTTGGATAATCAGTAAATTTTATAATATCTACTGTGAAAATTCTAAAATACCTATTGACAAATAGTCAAAATTGTGTGATAATAAGATAATAAGTGAGAAAAAATTTCTTTTGAAGGGAAAATGCAAAAATTATGGAGAGCAAAAATACTACTTTAGTTATAATGGCAGCAGGTCTAGGTACACGCTTTGGTAAGGGCAAAATAAAACAGCTCGAGCCTATTGGACCTAATGGCGAGATTATTATGGACTATTCAATATATGATGCTAAGTCTGTAGGATTTAATAAGGTGGTCTTTATTATTCGTGAGGATATCAAGGACGCTTTTGATAAAATGATCGGAAACAGAATCGGAGAACATATTGAAACTGACTACGTTTTTCAAAAGACAAGCGACCTTCCCTCTAGGTTTAAGGGCATAAGTCGAGAAAAGCCCTGGGGCACAGCACATGCGGTTTGGTGCTGCAGAGATGTTGTAAACGAACCCTTTGCAGTAATAAACGCTGATGATGTGTATGGCAGAGCTGCATTTAAGGCTATGCATGACTTTTTAATAGCTGACCACGGTGAAGGATTACATCTAGCTATGCCGGGATTTATCCTATCAAATACACTAAGCGCCTGTGGAACAGTAACAAGAGGTATATGTCATATGAATGAAAACAATTATCTTGAGGATATTGTTGAAACCTATGGTATTGGCAGAGAGGAAAACGGAGATGTTACTGCACTAACAGAAAGATACGCAGAAACTAAAATGTCAGTAGATCCAAACGCTCATGTTTCAATGAATATGTGGGCATGTCCTGCTAATTTTATCGACAAGCTCACCGAAAGATTTGAAGGCTTTCTTGAAAAACATGCTAACGAAAAGGACAGCGAATTTTTACTTCCCTCAACCATCAGCTATATGCTTCATAACGGAGCTGCCGATTGTAAGGTTATAGAAACTGGTGACAAATGGTTTGGAATGACAAGTGCTGCTGACAAGGCTGCTGCTCAGCAGGCGGTGCTAAACGAAATAGAAAAAGGTATTTATCCATATAACCTTTGGGGATAACCCAAAATGCTCTACGCACGGTATAAAGCCGTGCGTTTTTGTCGTAAAAGCTTGGCAAAAGTTATGTAAATGCTTAAATTTATATTTTATTAATATTGACAAGATTCTACATACATGATATAGTAGATGAATGATGTCCCCCCACCACCTCTCAGGTGAGCAATTGTAAGAACGAGGAAATTGGCATCGACATAAAATCAATTATAACAAAAGTCTGCTGCATTTTCGCAACAGACTTTTTATTAGCTCTTTTTCCTTTTGCGCTTTGCATGAACCGCTAAAGCTATAATACCAACAGCTGCCGCAGCTACAATTCCTGTGGCTATTGCAATACCTACATTGCTTCTCTTTTCTGTTTCAGTGGGATTGCCTACAATTTTGTCGTCCTCAATAAGTCCACCGTCAAGGTCGCCATCCTTTAACACCGTCATGCTACCGTACTCTATAGCATCAAGCGTAACACTTCCTGACAAAATTTCAATCTTCACCTCGTGCTTATCATAGCCTAAGCTGTACCTATGCCAAAAAGCAGATTTTGCGGTAGAGCCGCTTGCCTCCTCTGCATCACCCTCGGTTCCGTCAATCGTCACCTTAATTTGTGCATTATTAGCTGTGCCGATAAGCGCAAAACTATCGCCCTCAAAGCTAAAGGTAATGCTGCCACCATCAGTAACAGTTGATGATGTTCGATTATGGCAGGTATATGAGTCCATAGTATTATGTTCCCAATCGCCATTAAGCGTAATCGATGAATCAAGGTTGTCAACACGCACAATATAGTTTGTCATTTCTGCCGCAACTACGCTTAAATTGTCAAAGCAGTTTAAGCTGTATGAGCTAAACAGCGCTACTCGCCCCGAGAATGTCACCTCACCCGAAAGTGTTTGTGAGAAAACCTGCTGTCCATTTACTGTAGCAGAAAGATTATCCCCTGCCGCAGTTATAGAAAGGGTATACCACTCGGTTATGTCAAAGCCTTCGATATCTCCCTCACCAAGCGTTTCATTTAAACGCTTAACCTGCCATTTTCCATCACCTGTAATTTGTATTCTATATCCGCTCAGCGACTGTGATGCCGATGAATTAATGTATCTAAGTCCAATTCCCACATAAGTATCAGCCGGCTCATTATCATCATAGGTCACCTCATCGAGCTTTACATCTGCACTAACTGTATAGTTAGCCCAGGTATCATCACCAAGTGTTGTGACAGGATTAGGTGAAAGCGCCCACTCAACGCCCTTCATATCGGTTGTTATCTGCTGACGCAGCACATTTCCCCTCTCTTCATCCTCAACGACTTCAAAGGCTCCGCTCTGGTCGGTTGTGTATCTCGGCGCATATCCACGAGATTCTAGATAATCCTCAGAATAATCCTCGTACTCAAAGTCGTCAGTGTAAGGCAGCTCTAGGCGGGTATTTTCAGCCTCCTGTGAAAAATCTATTGCCGTGACCTCAAGTGTAGATACAGTAACCATAGAATAGGGCTTTACTGTAAGCTGGTAGGTATATTCACCATTTTCATTCTCAGTAGGCTCAATCTGCATAACATTCTTAAAGTAGTTTGCATCATATTCCTCGCCATCATCAGGTCCTCTTGTCTCCCACACCTGTACTGATGAACTCGCCTTATCAAGATTTTTTACTGTAAACTGATAAACACGTGTGTTCTCAGTATTGTTTACAAGTATAGTTGAATAATCACCCGTATCGGGATCACAGAGCGTCATATAGTTGTTTGTTGTATCTGAAAGAACGTGATTTTCTTCAGTGCCATCACCATAGCAGGCGCTTTTAACAAACTGCCAGCCTTGTTCAGAAAACAAGCTGAAATGCTCGCACATATACACACCTGCGCCGATTTCAGTATAGCCTGACCATGGCTCGTTTGCTGTGATAAGCTGCTTAGGATAATATGTTGCACCACTATAATACGCTGCAACTGCCGGTTGAAATTCGTATCTTGTAAAGCCTCCGTTAGGATACATATTGACGATTCTTCCGGCAACATCAAGCAGGCTATTTACTCCGCTTATTCCACTGCCATCTGCATTAGCTGCCAGATCTGAAACCTCTGCGGGAGAAAGTCCCTCGCTATACCAAATC
Source organism: Ruminococcus sp. (assembly GCA_021199375.1). Lineage (GTDB taxonomy): Bacteria > Bacillota > Clostridia > Oscillospirales > Ruminococcaceae > YE71. The sequence goes on from JAJQIB010000037.1 coordinate 14,511, forward strand.
TCTTTGCCGTACTCTTCCTTGCATTTAAGCGTATTTTCATCTGATGTAGATGTATAGTGAATTCCAATGACATCCACAGCATCCATCAGCTCTTCATCTGAAAGCATCTTTTCAGCTAAGGTATAGCCACACTCTTCGTCAGCCGCTACTATCTTTATTTCATCATAGGGATAAGGAGTGTCGGTTTCGCTCTTCAAAGCGTTAGCAAAGTACTTTATCCAGTTAGCATCAACAGCCTTTTCATTGTAGTTAGGAGCAATATAGGAAAACTCAAGTCCATATGTTTTGTATGCCGCATCAAGCGTTTCCTTAAACCATTCATAGCGCAGTCTATGCTTTTCATCTGCATTCTCGCCATCAGCCGTGTAGCCAGGAGCTCCCCATGACAGTAGCTCTAGCGTTATATTAGGATTTATGCTAAGTGCATCCGCTGCAAGCTGAAAGCCTGCTCCTCTTGTAACATCTGCTTCCTCCTCTTCACTGCGTTTAGTTGCAGGCTCAGTACCGCTCGATGAATTTATATCTGCACCCATCTCAATTTTTATGTGCGTCATTGCAATTGCACCATCGGGATTAAAAAGCTGGTTAAGCAAATTCCAGTACGCATCCGGATTTTCCGACTTATAATCTAGTAAAAGCCGCGAAGAGTTATTTGCTGTTATGTAACCAAAGCCTTGCCATAGGTCATTTTCATCAGTAGATGCCGTATTTGCGTCAATTAATATTTCCATAGCCTGTAGATCCTCCGTTGTGACTGTACTCTGAGAAGAGCTGTCTGCAAATACACCTGACGGCACAGAGAAAACAGAAAAACAAATTGCGCAAGCAAGTGCAAAAAGCTTCGCTTTTCTCATAATGTAAATCATTCCCTTGTATTTTTGTGTCGAATGATGTCCCCAAAATATCTCTATACATTAAATCTAAATAGCACAACATCGCCGTCATGCATTATATAATCCTTGCCCTCAGAACGTACAAGTCCCTTTTCCTTAGCACCGGACATTGAACCGCATTTAATAAGATCGTCATAAGCTACAACCTCAGCGCGGATAAAGCCCTTTTCAAAGTCTGAATGTATCTTTCCTGCCGCCTGAGGAGCCTTTGTGCCCTTTGTAATTGTCCATGCACGAACCTCCGGCTCACCTGCAGTTAAGAAGGATATGAGTCCCAAAAGCGAATATCCTGCCGTGATGATTCTATCAAGTCCTGACTGCTCTAATCCTAGGTCTGAGAGAAACATCCTTTTATCCTCATCACCCATGTCTGAAATTTCTGCTTCAAGCTGAGCACATATCGGGAAAACCGCTGAGCCTTCACTATTAGCAATTTCAACTACACTTTGATAATGCGGATTTTGTTCAACCCCGCCGGTGAAATCCTCCTCCGAAAGATTTGCCGCATATATAACCGGCTTTAGCGACAAAAGCGGAGTCTCCTTTAGCCATTCACGCTGCTCATCGTCCATTCCAAATGCACGTGCAGCCTTACCCTGCTCCATAAACTCTTTGAGCTGCTGCAAAAAATCCACCTGAGCTGCAAGCGTTTTGTCGCCCTTCATCGCTTTTTTTGTGCGGTCAAGCTTGCGCTCTAGCAGCTCAATATCCGAAAGTATAAGCTCAAGATCTATAGTTTCGATATCCCTCGAAGGATTAATGCTTCCGTCAACATGTATAATATTGTCATTTTCAAAGCAGCGAACCACGTGAACAATAGCATCAACCTCACGAATGTTTGCTAAAAACTTGTTGCCAAGTCCCTCGCCCTTGCTCGCTCCCTTTACAAGACCTGCGATATCAACAAATTCAAGTGTAGCAGGAGTAAACTTGACAGGATTGTACATCTCCTTTAGCTTTTCAAGCCTTGCGTCCGGCACACTTACTATACCTACATTCGACTCAATCGTACAAAACGGATAATTTGCACTTTCCGCTCCGGCATTTGTAAGTGCATTAAACAACGTGGATTTTCCGACATTCGGAAGTCCTACCATTCCTAATTTCATCTAATCTTTTCTCCCTTTCGATGGAAAATTAATCTTCACAGCAATCGCAGCATTCGTCGTAGCACTCATCATAATCGCACTCATCATAATAGCGATCATGTCTTGGCTTTCTCTTAATGGTCTTAATCTTTGTCTTACGTGGAGAAATAAGCATACCAACTATTACTCCGAATAAAAACATAGCTACAGACATCCAAAATGCTTCGTCCTGAGATACAAAATCATCCATCTTTTTCTTAATTGCGTTAAGACTTTCTGTCACCTTTAAGTTAATGTTTTCCATAATAAAATCCTCCTAAATTATATTATTTATTCAACCGACTTTAGCGACTGTGCCATGTCGATTTTTTTCAGTTTAAAATGCAGCGTAGCATTTACCAGCAATGCAAATGCCAGCGTTAAAAGTGCGCCAAATAAATACGCCCACCAAACAAGTGTATCGTTAAACATAACCTGTTCAACCTCAACGGTCATAACCACAAGCTTATGTAAAATCCTGCCAAGTCCAAGACCGACGACTACTCCTATCAGTGTCGAAATAATATTCTCTCGATATATATATTCACTTGTTTCAATGTCATAAAAGCCCAGAACCTTTATTGTTGCAAGCTCTCTTTTTCGCTCAGATATATTTATGTCCGCTAGATTATAGAGAACTGTTAAGGCTAAAAATGCCGCACATACTATTAGAAGCAAAACTATAGTGTCCATGCTTTCTATTGAGCTTACAAAACCACTTGTAGAATCATCCTTAAATGAAACTCCGAGTATTCGATTATCAGAAATCAGCTCAGTCTTTAGTTCGTCCTCATCCGCTGAGCTTGATGTGTTAAAAATACCGAAATTTTCAGATGGAGTAATGCCAAAGACATTTTCATACTCAGATGCGCTCATAAACACAAAGTGAAGCGCATAGTTTTCCATGATTCCCGAAACCTCAGCGGTAAATACATCTCCCTCGCTATCGGTAAGCTCTATCTTCTCTCCTACACTAACTGAGCAAAAGTCTGCAAGCTTTTGAGTAATTATGACTCCGTCATTTGCAAGACTCAGAGTGTCACCGTCAGGGGTGTGCATATCAATATACTCACTCATGTCGCTGCTTGACGCTATTAAAGTAGCCTGATAGGTTGCTCCATTTGCGGATGCATCAACATTTTGATATGTTACCGAGATAAAGCTCTCGATTGAATCAGACTCCTCAAGTGCATTCTGTGGATCGTCCTCATCGGTATTATATGCCGCCATAGCAGAATACTTAAAAATTCCACCGTACTGCATATCAACAATTGAGCTAACCGAATATTTAATGCCAAATCCTGTTATGATAAGCGCTGTACATCCGGAAACACCTACTAAAGTCATGATAAAACGCTTTTTATATCTGAGAAGATTTCTGAGAGTCACCTTCATAAGAAAGCTTAGTCTATTCCATAGCTTAGGAAAACGTTCAAAAATCACGCGTTTGCCACTCTTTGGCGGCTTCGGACGCATTATCTCAGAAGGCTGAGCCTTTAACTCCTTTGAGCAGGTAAAAGCTACTGCAAGCGAGGTCACAACGACTGCCGCTACTAATGCTGCAAGCATATAGCTTAGCCTAAAGGGTGTCAGAGCATATGGCAGATTATACATCATTCGATATGTTTTTATAATAAGCTGCGGAAAGATTTGCATCCCTATTACTGAGCCTAAGCAGCTGCCAAATGATGCAGGTACAAAAGCATAAATCAGGTACTTTAGCAGAATCCGAAAGCTAGAATAGCCAAGTGCCTTGTAAGAACCGATTATTGTGCGCTGCTCCTCAATCATTCTTGTCATAGCAGTGACACAAACAAGAGCAGCTATAAGAATGAAAAATGCCGGAAAAACCTTTGAGAGAGCATCTATTCTATCAGCATCCGAGCTATATGACGAATAGTCGTTAGAGGAAAAGCGATTTTCGGTGTAGGTTTTAAGCTCTGTGACGGATGAAAGCTCCTGCTTTGCATCATTAAGCTGCAATTTCCAATCTTCAAGCTGCTGCTCGTAATCAGATCTCACGCTTCCGTCTGTGTCACCAATTAGTGCCTCTAGCTGCTGCAGCTTCTGCTTTGTTTGCACAAGCCTTGCTCGTACCAAGGAGCGTCTTATGCCGCTCGATTCGTCCATCGAGCTATACTGCTCAGTGATATCATCAACAGATTTGAGCGTTGCGTCATAAAGCTGCGTAAGCTCATCATCTGTGCAATCAAGAATCTGCTGGGTTGTGCTTATGCTTTCCTCAGCGGAAGCTATATCATCCTGTGCATCAGCTATCATTTTGTCATAACGCTCAGAAACGCTTTTCTCAAAAGCTTCAACTGCATCTGCGCCAAGACGCTCAACCTCATCCTCATACTCTTGAGAAAATGGATCTAAATCCTCAACGCCATCTAAAGTTACATATAAATCTGTGTAATAATCGCAGACAAAGGACTCTTCAGGAATATATATATTGCTGTTTACACTTCCACTTCCTATTGATGTGGAATCACGCTCTATTCCTATGTACATAGGTGAAACCACAATTCCGACAATTTCATAGGTATCATAGGCAAGTGTATCGGATAACTCCTCCGACTCGCTTGGGGATTCAAGGGTAATTGATGTGCCTATTTCAAACGTATCAGGTGAAGTCATTTTCTTTTCGACAACACACTCATTTTTTGACTCCGGCATTCTTCCCTCAACAAGCTCAGGACAATTGAGATCATTTTTGCTGCCGCTTACGCTAGATGAATTTAAAGACATCGCCTTTAATACGACAGTCTGATTGCCGTAGGTATAATAAAGGTCCTTGCTATACCCTGCACAAACTCCCTTTACATTATCGGCGGCGCGCACTGCTGCAATATCTGCGGACTTAACACCTATATTCGAGCGCAGTCGCAGATCCATAAGGTTATTACTTTCAAAATACTGTGATGCGGTGTAAATCATATCTGGCTTAGTTGCCTTAAGTCCCGTATAAAAGCCACAGCCTAAAGCAATTATAAGAAATATAGACATGAATCTTCCAAATGATTTCTTTATCTCTCGTAAAGCATCCTTTAAAAGTGCAGCCACCGTTACCTTTCTCCTTTTTTGTCTGCTTGTTTAATCCCCGAACATTTGCTTTGAAAGCCTTCCCAGAATCTCACATCCCTTGATTATATTCTCATCAGTCGAGGTTGAGAAGTTCATTCTAAAGGATCTTGTCTCATCTGTGTCATTAATAGTAAATGCTGTTCCAGGAACAATTGCCACTTTATAGTCTCTTACAGCCACGGTGCAAAATTCCACCATCTGTTCAGTGGTCACGCCCTCAGGAAGAGTACACCAAATAAACAAACCGCCCTGAGGACAGGTATGTGTGATTTTACTTGAAAAGCTTTTATCAATCTGTTCAAGCATCAGATTGGTTTTATGCTCATAGATTCCACGAAGCTTAGATATATGCTCGTCAAGATCATATCTCTTTAAAAATCTATAGACAAGCATTTGTGACCACATTGTTGAATGAACGTCAGCCACCTGCTTACAAACTACTATTTTTTGGATAATGTCCTTATGTGCGCAAACATATCCTACACGTATTCCGGGAGAAAGAATCTTTGAGAAGGTTCCAGAGTAGATTACACTTCCCTCTTTGTCAAGTGTTTTTATGCTCTTTATGTCTTCACCGGCAAAACGCAGATCTCCGTAGGGATTGTCCTCTAAAATAACTGTGCCATATTTTTGACAAAGCTCAAAGGTTTTCTCACGCTTTTCCCACGACATTGTCTTTCCGGTAGGATTTTGAAAATTCGGGATAAGATAGAGCATTTTTACTCCACCTGCCTTGAGCTTTTGTTCAAGCTCATCAAGATTAATACCATCATTTTCAAGAGTAATTCCCTGAAGATCTACATGATATGACTTAAAAGCATTAAGAGAGCCAACAAAGCTCGGTGACTCAGCGAGCATAACATCTCCCTCGTCACATAAAACCTTAGCAGAAAGCTCATTTGCCTGCTGTGCCCCACTTGTAATAATCACATCATCATATTCGGGATTAAAAACCCCACGTTTTTTTAAAATCTTCTTGACCTCGTCTCTTAGTGGCTGATAACCCTCAGTAACGCCATACTGAAAAGCAATCGATGGCTCCTCAGCAAGCAGCTCAGCTGAAATCTCCTCAAGTGCTTTAGTAGGCAAAGCTTCAGGTGCAGGCGAGCCTGCCGCAAAGGAAATAACTGCCGGATCGGATGAATATTTTAGTATCTCTCTAATTGCGGAAGCCTGCAAATGAGAAACCTTTTGTGAAAATTTAAACTCCACTTTGAAAACTCCTTTTTTTAGTATATCTTTGTATCATGTACTTATAGTATTATAGCACAAATTTTTTATATTTGCAAGTAGTTTTTAAGGATTTATGCAAAGATTTGAGAAAGGGTGATGATGTCATGCTACAATAGAAGTATTACAAAAAAAGAAGAAAAAAACGCACTCAAATATGTTGTGATGTTAATAACGGCAAAAATACGTAATGGAGGTGCTTAAGAGGGATTATTTTAGGGAGAAGGTTTATACAGAGGACTTGACAAGTGAGCATGAAAAATGATATAATAAAAACAGAAACGCCTAATAGTATTACAATAAGCGGACTTTCGAACCATTTTATTGAGAGAGCAACTGAAAGAAACGTTTCGACACTAGACGTAAAAGATGCTCTAGTAAATTCTTTGCATATCGGAGAAGTGAAAGTTGATGATTTGGGTAGAACAAATCAAGCTTTTATAGGCGAAAAAGCAACTGTTATTATCAATCCAATAACAGGCAATGCCATTACAACGTATCCCACGAAAAGCAAAATATCAAGGAAATATAAAGGAGAGTAGAGAATTATGACAGATGAACAAAAGAATTTTTTACTTGAACTAGGTATAAATGCTTCCCTTGACGAAGTTAGTCTTATAGAAATCCTTCAAGAATATGTGCAAATGCACTGCATCAATGAAAATGATATGCTAACAGAAAAAGGCGAAAAGTGTGTTGACATATTAACTTTTTTAGGACGTGACTAAAATAATTATATAGCTTTAATGCACCAACTCTTTTGAGTTGGTGCTTTCTTATACCCAAAAATAGGAGGTAAAAAATGCAACTAGACACGATACAAAATATTGACAAGTCTATAGAAAGGCTAGAGAGAGCAAGCAAGGCTATACACCCAAAAGCGTAAGCAGTTACAAGCAGAATTGAAAGCATTTATCGCTGAAAATGATGATGTGCTTAAAAGGGACTATTTTCGGGAGAAGGTTTATACAAAGGACTTGACAAAGGCAGCTCAAAGTGATATAATTGAAGTAGACAAAAGTCAAAAGCCAATTACAACTATAACCGAAAAGGCTATTGAACGAGTGCCAAATGTCGAAATTAATGGATATACTAAAGAACAGTGTAAATTCATTCAGCAACAGCACAAGGAGCTTTTGAATTTTGGCTTCTAAAAAATAAGAATGTCAAACGCGGGCTTGACAAGGAATATCAAAAAATCATTACTAAGTTCACAAACAAATATATAGGAAAAGGTGTTTTCAAATGGATAAAATGACTAATGTTATATTAGACGGCTCGAATGAAGACGCCTCTAAACGTTTAGACGAAATGGTTAAGAGAATAGATGAACCAATTGAAGAACTGGCAGCATATTTAGGTCTCAGCGAAGATGACGACTACAAAAGTTTAGCTGCTCTACTTGAACAAGGAAAAGCCGAACATAATGAAAAACTATCGCTAATAAGAAAGGTTGGATATCATGGCTGAATTAGAAAAGCATGTTCTTGACGGCTCAGATTTAGAAGCTGCAGAAAGAGCAAGAAAACTTTTAAAAGAGCTTGAAAGAGAAGAACAAGAGAAAAAGCAAAAGAAACAAAAAGGCAATTACGAACATGGCTGTGTTACATCAGCGGACATCAGATATACCTCAGCCGAAGAAGAAAAGCAAGAAAAACGAACAGACGATTAAGGCACTCACACATACAGTGTGGGTGTTTACTTTTGCACGAACTAAACGGACTAGGAGGCACACCATGCCGAACAAAAAGCAAATTGAATTTGATGATAAAATCGAGCGGCAGAATAAAGCGATAATGAGCTTTATTTGGAATGCGCTCAAAAATTTATTATGTTTTGATTTTCAGCTCCGCAGATTTGATAAAATATAAAGTAAATGTAAGTAAAAAGTCATTAAAGCTATAACGTCCCAATGACCTACTAAACTTAAATATTGCCTTCCTTATAGCTCTTCCCCCAAGCCTCCATAGCCTTGATTATCGGGCGCATTGACTCACCAAGCTCGGAGAGTGCATACTCAACTCTTGGCGGTACTTCGGGGTAAACGGTTCTTGTGATGATGCCGTCGTATTCCATTGAACGCAGGCTATCGGTGAGAACCTTCTGGCTGATTCCTGCCAAGTCTCTTTGAAGCTCGTTGAACCTCCATGGACGTTCAAGCAGATTTCTAATAATGAGCAGCTTCCACTTGCTGCCGATAAGTCCGACAGTGGTTGCAACAGGGCAATCAGGCAGCTCTTCTTTTTTTATCATGTAATATCACTCCTTGTATGTAACATTCAAATATGCTGTTACATTCTATTATACTGTAATAGCAGCCTTCTGTCAAGTGACTAAAAAACAAAAAAAGTTTTAGAAAATTTTCACTCGAAAATGTCTTATTTGCGCAATACTTACTTTTAGGTTACCATAGTTACAAAAAAGTGCGTACTTGTGCAGCCTGCAAAATTATGCTAGAATATAATTACAGAAAGCGATACGGCTTCTGAAAACTATATTTACGGAGGAAAACATTATGGCACTTTCAAATCTTTACGGTTGGAACGAGGAAAAAGAAACACAGACAGTCGCTGCTTGTGGCACTGCTTGCGGAGCATCAGACGAGCCTGCTGAAACGCCTTCCGCTTGCGGGTCTGCTTGTGGTGCATCTGACAAGTAATCTGTTCCGATAGCTTTTTCAAAATGCTGTGGCGGGGCAATCCGTCACAGCTTCGCATTAAATCTCGGCAAAAGCCTATTACATAGAAGCACATTACAAGGAGTGATTATCATGAAACAGTATTTTTCTTTTCAGTGGCATATAACAGACGAATGTGACCAGCGCTGTAAGCATTGCTATATCTTTTCAGGTGACAAGTGCAAAAAGCTCATCTCAATGACTTGGGAGCAGATTCAGGACACTTTCTACAACTGCCTTGACTTTTGCAAGATGTACAACCGTCAGCCTTACTTCTACATCACAGGCGGTGACCCGATTCTTCATCCGAATTTCTGGGATTTGCTTGGACTTATCAAGGAGCATAATATCAGTTTTACCATTCTCGGTAATCCGTTTCACCTCACAGATGAAGTCTGTAAGCGTCTAAAAGAGCACGGATGTGAAAAATACCAGATGTCTCTTGACGGTCTGCGTAAACTGCACGATTGGTTCAGAAAACCAGGCTCCTTTGAATGCACACTTGAAAAAATTAAGTGCATTAAAAACGCAGGAATCAAGAGCGTTATCATGACAACGGTATCAAAAACCAATCTTGACGATATTACAGGTATCATCGATACGGTTGTAGAAAACGAGGTCGATATTTTCGCATTTACAAGATATGTTCCAAGCGGCGGTGACCTTGATGCAACCATGACCGCTCAGGAATACAAAGAGCTCCTTGCAAAGTGTGACAAGAAATTCAAATACTATGAGGCGCAGGGATGTCATACCTATTTCAATAAAAAAGACCACCTCTGGACACTTTTTGACTATGAAAACGGCACATTCAAGCTTCCCGAAATAAAGGACGGTATGATTTACGGCGGTTGTAACTGCGGTAACTGCCACATTACAATTCTCCCGACAGGTGATATTTACGCTTGCCGCAGAGTAGCCGAAAGCAAGGTCGGAAATGTTTTTGAGGACAGACTTGCCGATGTGTGGGTAACAAGTATGGAATGTTATAGAGAGTACACCAAATTCAGCAAGTGTGCAAAGTGCAAGCTACTTGCGTTCTGTCGTGGCTGTCCTGCTGTTGCAAATGGTACAAACGGAGATTTCTACTCTGCCGATCCACAATGCTGGGCAGACGAAAGCAGCGAGCTTTTCAGAAAGGGTGCATAGAAGAAGGCTCCCTTACAAGATAAAGCAAGAGCATTGTCTGCACTGCGGATATTGTTATGAAAGCTGTCCTGTTAAGGCTATTGAGCATAGAAAGGCAAATTAGTAGTTTAAGAAAAGAGGTAAGAAGATGAAAGCCGTTGTACTAAGCGAAGCTACAAAAGCCGAAAATGTGGTGCTTTCCGAAACGGAGGTGCCAAAGGTAAAAAACGGCTGGGTGCTTGTCAAGGTAAAAGCATTTGGTCTGAACCATTCCGAACAGATTTTAAGATTGAGCGAAATTCAAGCTGACTATATCAGCAAGCCGATTATTCCAGGTATAGAGTGTGTCGGCGAGATTGCCGATTCTTCTGACAGCGACTTTTATGTCGGTCAAAAGGTAGTGGCTCTTATGGGCGGTATGGGCAGAAGCTTCAACGGAAGCTATGCAGAATATGCCTTGCTGCCGACTCATCATGTATTTGCCGTTGGTACAAATCTTGATTGGGTAAGCATGGCGGCTGTACCTGAAACATGGTTTACGGCTTGGGGTTCTCTTTTCGAGTGCTTACAGCTGAAAAAGGACGATACCTTGCTGATTCGTGGAGCAACCTGTGCGCTTGGCTATGCAGCGATACAGATTGCAAAAGCAGTTGGCTGTAAGGTCATAGCCACAACGCATCGTGAAAATAAGCTGCCTTTAATAAGCAATGCCGATACTGCTATTATCGATAACGGACAGCTCAAGGCTCATGGTGTTACCAAAGCACTTGAACTTGTCGGTGTAAAAACACTTTCTGATACTCTGAATACCGTTGAAAAAGGCGGTATCGTGTGCAATACAGGTGTTCTGGGCAATGTCTATGCTCTGAATAGCTTCGACCCAATAAAATTCATTCCCAACGGAGTGTACTTGACAGGGTTCTTTTCAAACTATCCGACGCAGACAGCTATGAATGATATTTTTTCATTTATTGACGAGCATAAAATCACACCATTTATCGGTGCAAAGTACAGCTTCAGCGATATTTCCACTGCCCTCTATGATATGGATAATCACAGAGTTGACGGAAAAATCGTAGTGACGATATGAAGGCAAAATTCAGCACATTTACAGAGGTATCGAGAGCTGAAAATACAGATTTATATAGGTGATAAAATGATTATTCAGACAGGTATGAGAACGGATATTCCTGCATTCTATTCCGAATGGTTTGTAAATCGTATCCAAGAGGGATTTGTCTGCACAAGAAATCCGTATTATCCTAATCAGGTTACGAAGTATTCACTCTCTCCCGATGTAGTGGATATTATCGGCTTTTGCACGAAAAATCCTGCACCTATGCTTGACCGTATAGAAGTGTTATCCCAATATGGTCAATACTGGTTTGCGACGATTACACCCTACGGAAGAGAGATTGAACCGAATGTTCCGCCAAAAGAAAAGGTAATAGATGATTTTATCAGGCTCTCAAAAATCGTTGGTGCAGACAGTTTGGGCTGGCGGTATGACCCGATATTTCTCACCGAAACATATACGATAAATCGACATATCCATGATTTTGAAGAAATGGCAAAACGACTTCATGGCTACACACATAGCTGTGTCATCAGCTTTATTGACCTTTATGAAAAGACAAAGCGTAGCTTTCCGCAGGCAAGCGAGGTTGAAAAAGCTGACAGAATCACACTCGGAAAGACACTGATTGAAATTGCAAAAAAATACGATATGACAGTTCGTCCCTGTTGTGAGGGTAATGAGCTTGCGTCCTATGGTGCGGACTGTGGTGGCTGTCTTACACAAAGCATATTGGAACAGGCAATTCATGGCAGACTTGATATTCCAAAATCAAAAATCAAGTCACAGCGTTCACAATGCACCTGCATTTTGGGCAGAGATATTGGACAGTACAACACTTGCGGTCACTTGTGTAAATACTGCTATGCTAATGCTGATAACGGACTTGTAATGCGGAATATGAAGCTGCACGACCCGAAATCTCCGTTTCTGATTGGGAACAGTATGCCCGATGATGTGATTCACATTGCACAGCAGGAATCGTGGGCGGATAATCAGCTTACACTTTTTGACTAAACCAAATACACAAAGAACCTCTCGGAGTAAAAAAGCTCTGAGAGGTGTTTTTTGTAATAGATAATATAGCATGAAAAATACTCAAAATCCTGCGAGTAGCCAAAATTGCCGCACTTTGTTAGTACATCAGGATGTGCTAACATGATATAATGATTTCAGATTAGCAAGCTAAGAGGCGGCTTGTTTCACCCGAATTGCAGGCATACAATGTCGCTATACGTTCACGGGCAAACCAAAATCCCCGAGCCTATACCCGAAGAAAAGATAAAAAAGCAGCGTGAGCTTGAACAGCATCAGCGCTATCTTGAACGCAAAATCCGCAGGTACAAAAGGCTTGAAGCTGGTACGATGGACGCCGAGCAAGCAAAGCTGTACGCCCAAAAGCGCAAGCAAGCACAAAAGGAATTATCTGAGTTTATTAAGGCTAATGATGATGTGCTTAAGAGGGATTATTTTCGGGAGAAGGTTTATACAGAGAACTTGACAAGTGGGCGCGAAAATGATATAATAAAAACAAGGAATGAAGGGATGTATCGCAAAAAACAAATCGGTAAAATTGAACCTATGCCTAAAAAGCAATTTAGAAAAATAGAAAAAGCATTTAAATCTCATGGCGGAATTATTCAATACGATGCTTCTACCGACGATTATTTAAACAGCAAAAATGCGGAAGCGACAACATACAATGAAAGCACCATTCTTATTAAGCGAAATCCGGGAAGAGCAAGCGTATTTGAAGAGTTAATACATGCAACTCAATATAGAAAAGGTGAAAATGATGGTTCTTATTTAAGCCGTTTAAAGTGCGAAATTGAAGCACAGAAAAAACTTATAAGAAATTCAAAGGCATATAAGTTGACTGATATTGAGATTGAACAGACAAAAAATGCGTTAATAGCGTATGAAAACGAATTGGACGAATATATTAAAAACGGAGGTGTTTAATTATGTTAAAGGTTTTAGATGTATTTCAGGTTGGAACAAAGCTTTCAGTTACGTTGGGAGGGGAATGCGATAATGTTTCTAGTGGCAGTCGCTTAATTGATGGTGACGGAAATATTATAGTTGTTGAATCTGTTGCTATGACACGACACAAAAATCCTTCAGACATTAAGAAAAGCACAACTGTTTTGATTGAACAATGCAATATTAAAATTGGCGCGGAACTGTCAATTGCTTAGCTTTGATTCAGAATAATAACCCCAATTGGATACTCGAAAAAGATAAATCTGCATTGAGACTTACAAGCGTATATGTTACAAAGAAAAAGGTGACAAAAAAGATGGAAATTAGATTATTTGATAAGGTTTTGCTCAAAGATGGGAGAAAAGGCGATGTTGTGGAAGTTTTCGGTTGAATTAGGTAGCGATTATGATACAATATCGATAACAATAGAGGACGTTCAAAGCGTTTTGAATAAAAAATAATTATTTTCTTGGCGATGATTTTGATGAGAAGTATGAGTATAAACTAAGCCGGGTTGACCTGACAATAGATGTAGAGCCAGAGGATTGGCAGAATGAAGAGGATTTTCAACATACAAGCATCATAAACTACATAAATGTCTATTACGCCAATGAATTTGGATATACTAGAAAGAAGCGTGGTTAAAAGTGACTGATATAGAATTAAAGAAAAAAATGCTTGAATTAAATGCACAATTTAAATCTGAAAGTGATGCTTACGAAGCCAATCATACGGAAGTGGTTCTTGATAATGATGCCGTAGAGGGTAAATACAAAAAACTTAGGAAAGAACTTTTAGAGCGCTATTTGCGCGAAAAAGGAGACTAAGCAGCATACGTTTTTAGCACTCACACATACGGTGTGGGTGCTTTCTGTTAATATGGTTACTTTGGGGCAGAGTTGGGGCAGATACAAGTTTTCTACAAGTAAAACACAAGTTTAAATTTACCTTGTAGAGCTTGATCCACATTAAAAATAGTTAAACGAACCAAACAAGTAGGAGGTAAAAAATGCAGCTTTCTAATGCAAAAGAAGTAATATATGTTGATATTGACGGCACGAAGCATTACGGCGATATTTTCAAACTAGAAGAAAAAGAACGCGCCTCGAGAATTGAAGAAGCCTTAAGAGGCATGACAATTAACGAGGCACAAGAGTTTTTAGAGAAGGTTTCAGATGCGCTTACTCGGATTCGTAATATTTGAGAATTTCATCTGAAACTTTGGTTTAAAAAAGATTAAACTAACTAGGAGGCACACCATGCCAAGCAAAAAGCAAATTGAATTTGATGAGAAAATCGAGCGGCAGAATAAAGCGATAATAAACTTTATCTGGAATGCGTTTGTAAGCTTTGCAACGGCACTTTTTACAGTGTGGTTATGTACAAGGTGATAAGAGATGGACATAAAAGTCAAGCCCCGAAAAATATCAAAAAATTTTGACATGCAATTAGTGATGTGCTATAATAAAGGTACAAACTGATTGTGAGGTGATTTTGGTGTATGAACATATATTGTTAGATCATAGGACAGCGTTTGACACCTTTGAAAGCAATGTTTGTCATCTTGTTAAAATGCTTGGTGACATAGAATTTCTAAAGGATATGCTGCTTCAAAAATAGTATTTACGTTCTATGAAAGGGAGTGGTTTTCGGAAACTCTTTACATGGTCGGCATGATTGACTATTTGAGCAAAAGAAACGATATACCACTTTATAATGGGTTTGATTGGTTTCGCACAACCAAACTAGATCGCATCATCTATCCACCTGACGTTTATTTGAGATATAAGCTCACAGGGGATGAAAACATACTCAAAGAAAGCTTTGAGAAATCTATACCGGAGTTTAAGCGTTTTAATATAGTGGAGGTTGATGTTGATGACGTCGCCTAATTTGCCATTCTTGGACGATTGGGAGCGTGATCCCTTTGCTGATTATGACGGTTCTGACCGTAAGGATGGTCTTATAAGCCCTGATGGTCAAAGATACTTGGTTAAGTACGCTGAAAGGCATACACGAATAAATGATTTAGATACGAGCTATGTAAACAATGTTGTTTCGGAATACGTTTCAAGTCACATTTTGAGTATTGTCGGATTCTCGGTGCATGAGACCTTTATTGCAACGAAGAATCAAGAGCTGCTTGTTGCTTGCAAAAATTTCTGTTCGGAATCAAGCAAGCTGATAGAATTTGGAAGGTATTTAAGAAAGCACTATGATAGTGCTGACGTGGGTCGCTTGCCGACACTTAGTCAGCTAAACTTCATTCTTTCTAGCGATGAGGATTTAAGCCCACATGAGGAGGAATTTCAGCTTGCCTATTGGGAACGGTTCATAGGAGATGCACTTGTAGGCAGCCTTGATCGTCACATAGGTAACTGGGGTTACATGGTTAGCAAGAACGGTGTTTCAACAGCTCCGATATATGACAATGGAAGCACACTGTTTCCTGCACTGTCCGAAAAGGGAATGAACGAGATTCTCCAAAGCGAAAAGGAACTTATGAAGCGAGTGTACTTGTTTCCAAAGGCTGCTTTGCTAATAAACGGACAGAAAGCAAGCTATGCTGACCTGCTTATGTCGGGATATAACGAATATCTAAATAAGGCGGTCTTGCAGACCGTGCCAAGGATTGAAAGCAAATTGCCTGATGTGATTGCTTTTATAAATGAACAGGATTGCTTGTCTGATGTAAGAAAGAGCTTCTATAGCACGATTGTTCAAAAGAGGTTCGAGCTTCTTTTGAAGCCGTCACTTGATATTTGCAGGAACAGACAATTCGATTTAAAGGCGATGCAACGGCTTGAAAATGGCGTTTCTTACCGAGAAGAGAATTTTGAAACGGACTGGGAAAGCATGAATACAAATTAAGCACTGCATTTTTTTGCGATTCTTTTCTCTTGTAAATATTCTTTAAAAGTCCGTACTTTGACACAATTGATATGCTATAATATATTCAGGAGGTGATTTACATGACAGAAATAACCATCTGTATTGATGAGGATTTAAAAGAAAAAGCTGAGAACGTATTAAAATCTATAGGAATAGATTTGCCAACTGCGATAACAATGTTTTTAACAAAGGTGGCTGCTGAAAAAAGGATTCCATTTGAAACAGAGCTTGACGAAGAATAGTTTAGCAATGCCGAGTTGCTAAAGGACTTCCCTTCTTTGAAAGAAGAAAATGTTCAGCTTGAAAACGAACAGCAGGAAGAGAAAAAGGACGAGCGAGGCAGAAAGCCTACAAGGTCAAGAAAATAAGTTCAC
>JAJQIB010000024.1:0-5553 GCA_021199375.1 Ruminococcus sp.
GCAATTCATCCCCCACTTTAGAAGTGGGGGTCTTCTTGCTGGAGAAGGATAAAAAAATTCTCCATTAGTGAGATTGACATAGATAATAATTTAAAACGTGCGTTAAGCACAGAAAGGACGTGTTTTTTTGAGTTTAACTTCAAAAATCAAAAACAAGCTTGGTAAAAAGCCTGTTAGAAGAGTTGTTTCAGGTTTGTTAGCAGCCGCGATGGCTTTAACGTCACTTGCATCCTCGTTTCCAACAATCACAGTAGAAGCGGCAAGCTCTGATGCATCACTCATTGAACTTAAAGGAGAGGATATCATCGCTCAGGCTTGTCTGGCATTAGGTACATCATACGGCACTGGAAAAGGTGTTACTGGTAGTGCTTATGGAAATTACGGCAGCTTTAAAAGCGCAAGCAGTTTAACCTCTTTGGATTGTTCAGGCTTAGTATACTGGACTTTAGGTTCACTGGGACTGTCTACAAGTGGATACTATTTTAACAATCCTGTTCCGCTTAATACTGAGCATTGGCTCACCACTTCATCGGGTGCAAGAATTACAACAAGCACCGATACATTAACATGGACGTATAAGGGTGTAACTGAATCAGTAAAACCGGCTAAGGCTAGTCAAAAGACAAGCTATGGAATTGCAGGATCTTCCGACTCTTACAAAGTCAATAGTGACGGTTCAAACGTAAGCGGTTACTTACGCTATTGGCAAAAGAGCGAAACAGAAGATATTGCTCCGGGTTCAATCGTAATTGCCGATCCAACATCCGGTGCTGAAAATCATATGTGGATATATATTGGTGAATTCGAGGATAAAGATGCTGTCATTGCTCACCTGTGTTCTATTACCAAAAAAAAATCATCATACTTTGAAGATTATGTACGTGATGATGGCACAGCAGGAACGCATTGGAGAATAGAATGTGCATCTGGCTCTAATAATGGCGTAATCATTGATAACAGAGAAGATGGCAAAATTATTGGTGCAATGCTAACCACTGCTTATGAAGTTGGGCATGATGGTGAAATCGTCTTAAACAAGACCTTTGATGATAATGGTAAGTATGGCGCAGATGATGACGGTGAAATTAGCATTACTTTTACAGTAACTGATAATAGCAGCAATGGCTACTCATATTCCGTAACAGGTACATATAACGTAAGCAAGAAGACTTGGACTCAGACAAGTACAACAAATACAAATAGTAGCACCGCAGGTACAAGTATTTCAGTGGGACTAACCTCAAGTGGGCGGTTCTATTTCAAAGGACTTCCTGTAGCTAAAGACGGAAGTTTTATCAAATACACGATAAGTGAAAAGGTAAACAGTGGAAACTATACACCACATGATTCGTGGAATGTAACACTTGGAAATTCAAAATATGCAGTGACAGACTCAAGCGTTTCTAATTATGATTATCGCTATGAAAGAATTGATGATCCTATTGAGAACGAGCTTACATTAGGACAGATTGTCATCAAGAAAACGCTAGACGACAATGGTCTTATTGGCGGTGAAGACGGACAGGTTATTATCCGTTTTAGAATCAAGAGTGAATCAGATGGAACTACAGCATACGTTGATGGATTGTATGATGTTGATTCAAAGAAATGGTCGCTGTATGATTCAGGTGCTTCAAGCGGTTTTACCGGCACTTATGGAATCACAACTGGAGGCAGCTTCTGGTTTAAAAACCTTCCTGTTGTAGACGATGATGGTAAGGCTATTGTTTATGATGTATATGAATCGGTAAAGAAGGGTTCTTATGAAGTAAAATATACTGAAAGTAATCCTTTGAGGGTTAGACCGGCGTTGCATAACGATAACGGTGAAGCTTGTCGTTTTTATAAAACAATTGAAAATATTGCAGAATCGTCAGGAGAAATAGTTATCAAGAAAACGCTAGATGACAATGGTCTTATAGGTGGTGTAAACGGACAGGTTGTCATTAGGTTCAGGATAAAAGGCTCTGATGGTTCTAATTATCGCGTTGACGGATTGTATGATGTTGCTTCAAAGGAATGGTCGCTGTATGATTCAGGCGTGTCAAATGGCACTTCTAATAACAAGATAGGAATTACAAGCAGCGGTAGCTTCTATTTTAAAAACATTGCCGTTTACGATGACTCTAACGAAGAAATATACTATGAACTAATGGAAAATGTGCTAATAGGTTCATATGAGAACGAATATCCAGAATCTGATCCATTGAAAATCACTCCTGCTAAACACAGTGACGATGGAGTAGAGTATCGCTTTTTCAAAGAAATTGTAAACAAATCCAAGTCTGGTCAAATAGTCATTAAGAAAACACTTGAAGACGAAGGGCTTTATGGTGCAGACGAAGACGGAGTAGTTGTTATCAGATTTAGGATAAACGGTTCTGACGGATCTTCATACTATGTTGATGGAATGTATGACACTAGCACAGGCGAATGGTCTGAGGTAGCCTCAAGCAAAAATAGCACTGCTACCGGAACTATGGGAATCACAAGCGGTGGCGGCTTCTGGTTTAAAGGTCTAAGAATCACTGATGATAACAATGAAGACATATATTACAACGTTATAGAAAAAGTAAAAAAAGGCAGCTACGAAGAAGCATATACAAGTGAGAGTCCCTTGAAGGTCACTCCATCTAAGCATAGTGATGATGGTATAGAGTATCGTTTTTATAAGACAATTGAAAACACTCTTCCTTTAGGACAGATTGTTATTAAGAAGGATCTCGAAGACAACGGTGTTGCCGGTGCAGAAGACGGACAAGTTATTATCCGTTTTAGAATCAAGAGTGAATCAGATGGAACTACAGCATACGTTGACGGATTGTATGATGTTGCTTCAAAGGAATGGTCGTTGTATGATTCAAGTGCTTCAAGTGGTTTTACCGGCACTTACGGAATCACAAGCGGAGGAAGCTTCTGGTTCAAGAACCTTCCTGTCGTAGACGATAATGGTAAGGCAATTGTTTATGATGTATACGAATCAGTAAAGAAGGGTTCTTATGAAGTAAAATATACTGAAAGTGATCCTTTAATAGTTAGACCGGTATTACATAGCGATGATGGTGAAGCTTGCCGTTATTATAAGACAATTGAAAACACTCTTCCTTTAGGACAGATTGTTATTAAGAAAACGCTAGACGATGAAGGTCTTATTGGTGGTATAAACGGACAGGTTATTATCCGTTTTAGAATCAAGAGTGAATCAGATGGAACTACGGCATACGTTGATGGATTGTATGATGTTAATTCGAATGAATGGTCGCTATATAATTCAAGTGCTTCAAGTGGTTTCACCGGCACTTATGGAATCACAACTGGTGGCAGCTTCTGGTTCAAAAACCTTCCTGTTGTAGACGATAATGGCGATCTGATATACTATGACATTACTGAAAATGTGCTTTTGGGCAATTACAAGAACGCATATACAAGCGAGACTCCTTTAAAGGTTAGACCGGCATTGCATAGTGACAACGGTGAAGCTTGCCGTTATTACAAAACAATCGAAAATGAACACAGTACAGACATAGGTCAGATTGTTCTTAGAAAGCAGCTTGAGGATGATGGTATAACAGCTTCTACGAACGGACTTGTTCAAATACAGTTTGTTGCAACAGGTTCAAATGGTGATGAATATACCGTAATTGGACAGTATTCAACGACAACGGAGCAATGGACAGAAATCTCGACTAGTCAAACTAGCAGTGCACCCGGAACTATAGGCATTACAACTGGTGGCAGCTTCTATTTTAAGGAATTAGATATTGAAGAGGACGATGGTTCATCAATACTTTATAGCATTGTTGAAACTGTTCTTGTTGGCGATTATGAAGCCAAGTATACAAGCAGCGATCCATTAGAAGTTGTTCCTGCATCATGTAATGATGACGATACACCTTACCGTTTCTCAACAACTGTTGTAAACACACCTATAATTAAGGTTGCATTTGCTAAGGTTGACAGTAATGGAGACTATTTAAGTGGTGCTGTACTACAGATTATCGACAGTAATGGAAACGTTGTTGACGAGTGGACTACAACAGATGAGGCTTATGTGCTTTCTGGAGTATTAACAGCAGGAGAAAGCTATACACTACATGAAGTGTCAGCTCCTAATGGATATGTACTTGCAGACGATGTGACATTTACCGCTCCTACTGATGGAACACTGCAAACAATTACAATGTCTGATGATACTACTAAGGTTGCTTTCGCCAAGGTAGATAAAAATGGCGATTATGTAAGCGGTGCTGTACTACAGGTTATTGACAGCAATGGAAACATTGTTGACGAGTGGACTACAACAGATGAGGCTTATGTACTTTCTGGAGTATTAACAGCAGGAGAAACGTATACACTGCATGAAGTGTCAGCTCCTAATGGCTATGTGCTTGCAGACGATGTGACATTTACCGCCTCAACTAACGGAACGCTTATTACTATTGGCATGACAGATGATACTACTAAGGTCGCTTTCGCCAAGGTAGATGAAAACGGTGATTATGTAATTGGTGCTGTACTACAGGTTATTGACAGCAACAGTAACATTATTGACGAGTGGACTACAACAGACGAGGCGCACACAATTGATGGTGTGCTGACTGCCGGTGCAACTTATACACTACATGAAGTGTCAGCTCCTAATGGCTATGTGCTTGCAGACGATATGGAATTCATTGTTTCCACTAATGGAACACTTGTAACCTTCTCAATGCTTGATGATGATACTAAGGTTAAGCTTGACAAGGTTTACGAGACTAATTTATATGGCAGTTTAACAGTTGGTGGCAGCTACCAGCTGACAGATGAAAATGGCAACGTTATTTCCAATCAGGAAATAGTTGAATCAAATAATGGTTACTGCGAATGGAATGTGGAACTTGTTGCCGGTAATTATACTGTAACAAACATAAACGACGAACTTGACAATATATGTGTAACAGTATCAACTGATGGCACTTACAACATTGTCGATTTAGTAAATGAGACAGTAGTCGGAACAACGTATGCCTCACTCGAAGGCGCACAGCTACAGCTCCTTGATTTAAACGGAAACGTTGTTGACGAGTGGACTTCAACAAACGAAGCTCATTATCTGAAAACCATACTCACAGCAGGCGAAACCTACATAATGCACGAGGTATCAGCACCGGCAGGATATGTAGTTGCTGATGACATTCAGTTTATCGTATCAGAAGATGGCAGCGTTGACTATGTTTTTATGGTTGACAATACCACAAAAATTTGGCTTTCCAAGAAGGATATCACTAATGATTTCGAGCTTGAAGGAGCACAGCTACAGATAATTGACAGCAACGGAAACGTTGTTGACGAGTGGGTAAGTACAACTGAACCTCATTACATTGAAGCAGTCCTTACAGCAGGCGAAAGCTATACTCTACATGAGGAAGTAGCTCCTGACGGATTTGTAATTGCAAACGACATTACATTTACTGTATCTGATGACGGTAGCGTAGATGTTGTTGAAATGTATGATGACACAACAAAGGTCAAGATAACCAAGTACGACATCACAAACGGTGAAGAGCTTGAAGG
>JAJQIB010000024.1:5653-125801 GCA_021199375.1 Ruminococcus sp.
CAACAAAGGTCAAGATAACCAAGTACGACATCACAAACGGTGAAGAGCTTGAAGGTGCAAGCCTACAGGTTATTGACAGCAACGGAAACGTTGTTGACGAGTGGGTAAGTACGACTGAGGCTCACTATATTGAAGCAGTCCTCACAGCAGGCGAAAGCTACACCTTGCACGAGGAAGTAGCTCCTGACGGATTTGTAATTGCAAACGACATTACATTTACTGTATCTGATGACGGTAGCGTAGATGTTGTTGAAATGTATGATGACACAACAAAGGTCAAGATAACCAAGTACGACATCACAAACGGTGAAGAGCTTGAAGGAGCACAGCTACAGATAATTGACAGCAACGGAAACGTTGTTGACGAGTGGGTAAGTACAACTGAACCTCATTACATTGAAGCAGTCCTTACAGCAGGTGAAAGCTACACCTTGCACGAGGAAGTAGCTCCTGACTGCTATGTTGTTGCAAACGACATCACATTTACTGTAACCGATGAGGGTGAAGTAGATGTTGTCGAAATGTACGACGATGTAACAAGAGGAACGATTGAGATCCACAAGACAACAGAGGGTATGCTCAATGTTGAGGGTATTGACTTTGTTGTAAGCGGAACAAGCGACACAGGACTTGACATTAATCTTACGGCTACAACTGATGCAGACGGTATTGCAACGTTTGAAGCAGTTCCGACAGGTACTTACACAGTAACAGAGAGCGAAAGCACAACTCCTTACGCTTATCTGACAGCAGATAGCGTTGAGGTAACTGTTTACTATGCTGAAACCACTACACAAGAGGTTTACAACAATGAAAAGACAGGTACTCTTGAGGTTCACAAGACTACAGAGGGTATGCTTAACGTTGAAGGAATCGACTTTGTACTTAGTGGAACATCTGACAGTGGCAGAGCGATTGAAATCACTGCTACAACAGATGCAAACGGTGTTGCAACATTTGAAAACGTGCCGATTGGTACTTACACAGTAACAGAGAGCGAAAGCACAACTCCTTACGCTTATCTGACAGCAGATAGCGTTGAGGTAACTGTTTACTATGCTGAAACCACTACACAAGAGGTTTACAACAATGAAAAGACTGGTACTCTTGAGGTTCACAAGACTACAGAGGACATGACAAACATTGAAGGAATTACCTTTATTCTTAGTGGAACAAGCGACAGTGGAAGAGATATCTACATTACGGCTACAACCGATGAAAACGGTATCGCTACATTCGAGAGCGTACCGATTGGTACTTACACAATTACAGAGGACGGAGATACAGTGCCTTATGGTTACTTGACTGCGGACGATGTAAGTGTTGAGGTTTACTATGCTGAAACAACGGTTCAGGAAGTGTATAATGAGAAAGTTCCGGAGGAAACACCTCCTACTACAACTACACCTCCTACTACAACCGAAACACCTCCTACAACAACTGATACGCCTAACCCTCCTACAGGTGAGAGCGCAATTCCTTACATTGTAGTAGGTCTTGGCTTGATAGGTGCAGCTTTCGTATCTTTCAGAAAGAAGAAGGACGAGTAAACAAACCCTGAGTGTTTCACTTTTTGAGAGTGAAACACTCTCATGAGTACCGAAGGATTGATTCTTTCGGTGCTGATGAGAGGAAGGTTGACAAGGGAGATGAAATGTGATATGATGGAGAGGTGGAATAATGTTTAAAATGATAGAACAATTGTTTTTAGTAACTTTTCTTTTTATAAATGTGCTAGGAACGGTTATCTTGTTGTTTCGCAAAAAAACAAGTGATATAAACGAAGATTTAAATTATGTTTCTATGTTTTTTGCTTTGTTCTTCTGTTTCTTTTGTCCTTTTCTATCTGAATATCAAATAATTTCATTCGTTTCTATTGTTATCTACGCTATTCACAATTTCCTGTATGCGTGGAGGGAACAAAAGAATAAGAAAGATCGAACAAACACAATTCTGCTTTATTCAGGTGCGATAATATCATCTTCAGCTATGTTGCTATTTTGGAGATTGGGATAGATGTGTTTTTTTAATGAATTTTTTGAAAATCAGCTAATGTTTCATAGATTTTGTTATAAATATAAATATAAAATTAAGAAAATCGCCCGTACTTTGTTTTACATTACATTTGCACTCTGTATTTTTCTTTTTTTGATAAAAAGTGAAATACTTTATTATCTAGCTAACGCTGGCATTGTAATGTTCCTTATTGCGTATTTCGTTTCTAAAGTAAATGAGTTTGTAACCTCACTACGGTCTTTTTTATTTAACGGCTTATTTTCTTTGACTATATTATTCTATTTTAACAGTATGCTATTAGCGTGGCTTGCTGACAAATTAAATCTTCCCCTCAATTCTAATATACCTAGCATTGTGAATTGCTTACTTGTATTTTTCCTTTGGTCTTTTTTGAGTTGGATTGCAAACAACAAGGTTTCAACGTTAGCAAATCTGATATTGTCAACCATCTTAGGTTTAACGGTTTATATTAAAGAATTTGCAGTTGATTCTTTATCTGAATATACTTTAAAGTATGTTTCCGAGCAATTTGAATACAATGAGTATAGTATTATAAAAGAACTTATTTCTCAATGTTCAGATTATTTTGACACTATATTCAATAGGTTCTTAAATCCGATTTTTATTATGGAAATACTAATAACATTGCTTTGTGCGGTTAAAGGCTATTGGATTGACAAATATAACGATGGTAAGGACATAACGGTTGAATTAATAGAAAATAACGAAACGCTTTGAAGAAAATTCAAGGCGTTTTTTCTTTGAAAGGAAGTAATTTTTATGATGGTTTTGCTTATAATTGCGGTCGCTATTGGTGCAATTGATGTTGTGACGTTTGCTCTCTTAGCTAGAGCAAGCAAGGAAAAGAATACGTGCATAACCGTTTGCGATTCAAACGGTTCGGTGGTAGGAGTTATTGAAAAATGAAATTTGTATATTAAATACTTGAAAATGCAGATGCGTCGTGGTATAATTATTTAAGAGGTGATTTGCATGACAGAAATAACTATTTGCATTGATAAGGATCTAAAAGAAAAAGCCGAGGATGTATTAAAATCTATGGGAATGGATTTGCCAACTGCGATAACAATGTTTTTAACAAAGGTTGCAGCTGAAAAAAGAATCCCCTTTGAGTTTAGCTATACCGATTCGCTTACCGGCATCCTACATGATGATTTGGATGAAAATGCAATTAGAGAAGAACGACTAAAACGTTATTGTGATGATGAAAAATAAGGAATTCTCCCTCGGCTTATGAGGGAGAATTTTGTTGGAAAGGAAAAAGAAAAATGGCTAACAAATGCTACACTCACATTTGCGAGAAGTGCATACACCGTAAGCTTACGGTCAAAGGACTGTTAGGTAATAAGTACGTTTGTGCTCTTGGAAAGAAACCAAAAGGCGGTAAGAATTGCTTTTACTTCAAGTGTGAGGGCAAGGACAGTCCGAGATGTGAGAATTGCTCTAAGAAAGGATGAAATAATCAATGGAAAAGGTAAATATTTTACACATTCATAGTCATTATCTTGAAGGTGAGAGTTTAGTAGAGTTTAATGACTTTCAGTTGGATCTTGACAATGCTTTTAGAATCAGCTTTGACCCTTTTTACTGTTTGAGTTACATAGATTATGAAGATGCTGACAATTCGCTTAGAACAGTATTGAATTGCATTGATGAAAGTGATTGTGTGATACTCTATGTGAGCAGTGCTGTGCTCCGCATGAGACAGCGAGAATCCTACAAATTACGATTTGCAATTGAAGAGATTATAAAGGAAAATAAGCCGCTGTACGTTGTAAAGCAGGATGATGTTGATGTGAACGAAATTTGTTCTCTTCTGAAAGACTGTAAATGTTATGATTTTGAATCAGCTTACGAGATAGCAAACGACTTTGTAAAACAGACAAATGTTTAGTTACAAACAAATATATTAGTCAAACGCTTTGAATAGTTTCAAGGCGTTTTTTCTTTGAAAGGACGGTCTATGAAAAGAAGAACGAAGAAGCGCATTATAAGCTGTGTGCTGCTTGTGGCGTTAGCAGCAAGTGCAGTCGTTAAGAGTGGCAAGCTTGACGGTTTTCTGTCTAGCATTGACATAGACATTCCTCAGTTTGAGATTGAGTCCACAAGCAAGTCGGATAAAACGACAAACAGTAAATCGAATATAGAGTCGGTGATTAGTATAGACGAAATCCCCGACTACAGCGGAGAGGCTTATGTTGTGGTAAACAACAATGAGCCTCTTTTCTTATCCGACGGAGCGGAATACGACACTTCAACCGCTTGGGAAACCTACTCTGACCTTGACGAATTGGGAAGATGTACGGAAGCTTTTGCTAACGTGTGTCAAGAGCTTATGCCGACTGAATCGAGAGATGACATATCCTCGGTTACACCGACAGGATGGCATAACGCACAGTACGATTTCATTGACAATGGCGGTTGGGTGTATAACCGTTGTCACCTGATAGGCTTTCAGCTTACAGGTGAGAATGATAACGAGTGTAACCTCATTACAGGCACACGGCAAATGAACATTGACGGTATGCTTGACTGGGAAAACCTTGTTGCAGACTACATCGAGGAAAATGAAGAAAATCACGTGCTTTATCGGGTGACACCGATATTTGACGGTGACAATCTGCTCGCTGATGGCGTACTCATGGAAGGTTACAGCGTTGAAGACAAAGGACAAGGCGTTGAGTTTTGTGTGTTCGCTTATAACGCACAGGACGGTGTGGAGATTGATTATACGACTGGAGAGACGGAGGCAGAATGAAAAGAGGTGTTTGAAATGAATCTGCTAGAAAAAACGGCAGAAATATTACGTGAAAACGGCAAAAGCTTGAAAGATATTGAATGGATAGGTTGTTGTGAATTTACTGTATCAATTCAAGGTTTTCTCAATAAAGTTTCTGAACTAGAAAACTGTCGAAATGTGCTTGAAACATTTCCAGAGGATATAGTTGTTGTCGGAAATGATTTTTGGCTTGAACGTGATCCGTCTTTTTGGGGCGAATTTGAGGGCAGAACCGATCAATGCTGGATTTTTAGAAGCAAACCAATTAAGCCAAATATCCAAAAAGAGCTGCGAACTCTATCATTCGATGACTTGGCATCAAGTAAAAAAAGAAAATGTGGAGATATTCAAAGTGGATATTTTGAGATTAGGCTGGAGCATTTGACAAAATAAAGTAATAATAACATTATATCAAACAAAATGATAATTGTCAACATTTAGAAACACAATATTTAAGGAAGGTGAACAATGACAAATGTGTGGATTGATTATACGACTGGGGAGACGGAGGCAGAATGAAAAATCCCCCTGCTTGTGGCAGAGGGATTGATAAGGTTTACTGTTCATCCTTTGAAACAATTGATATTGTATATCCCAAAGGGCTTAAAACTTTGAAAAGCGTATCGATTTGAGGGGTTGAACGCATACTCTCAATTCTTGCAATTGCTGGTTGTTTAACGCCACTTAATTCAGCAAGATCTCGTTGAGACAAACCTTTCTTCTCTCTTGCTTCAATAAGTTTGCCAATGAGAACAGTTTCAAATTCAATTTGCTCTCTTTCGGCATCACTCACCTTTGTACTATCGTTGATATAGTCATTAAAAGTGGTGTATTCTTCACCATTAATTTTGATACTCATACTCATTCCTCTCTTTCTAAAAAATCTTTGAGTTTAAGTCTCGCTTGTTCTAATTCTTTTGGTGGTGTCTTTTGTGACTTCTTGATAAAGTGATGAAGTAACACAAACTTATTATCCTTCCAATAGAAGAAAAATATACGGTTTCTCAAAGGGCGTAGCTCCCATATGTTACCTTCAATGTGCTTAACCATTGGTTGTCCCACCCTTGTTCCGTACTCAGAAAGTGCAGATAAATACGTAAGTATTTTTGTTCGATTTATTCGGTCGGTTTTACTCGTTTTAGCTTTCTCTGCTAATTCATCAAGGTAATCTTCAATATCCGACTTACCATTTCGATTATGATAGAAAATTATTTCGTACATCATTTGCCTCCACCGCTTTTCTTTTCTATATATATGATAACATATTTGTTATCAAAAGTCAAGGCTTTTATGAGGATTTTTTGCAAATGTTTTATTAACGAGTAGGAGAACACGCAATGACAAAAGAAATGCAAATCATATATAATCTCTTAAAAGAGAAATACAACGTGACTTACAAAGAGATAAACGAAGCAGACGTGGTTATATGTTGGGAAAAAAACTTAAAAGAAGGCTGTGTACACGCCTTTGCACAAGATAATGAATCTGTTCACTTTTTTCAAGACGATAAAGAATATATGAATTATGGCATACTCACCGAAAATTATGGACTGGTTTTGGGTATGGGAATTGACATTTCCATCTTCTCGCAAGCAGAAGCAAACGAGCTTATACAAGAAATGGAGTCAAATTGTGGGTCTGACTTTCATTGCAATATCAAAAATATTGTAAATGATTTTTTAAACTCTCCCAATATTAAAATCTTTGGAAAGGAACAAAATTAAAAACAGCATATCACGAAAAGAAAAATATGTCAACAACTTGACAGCTAGTATGCTGTCAGATGAATAAAAATATACGAAAGGAAGAATAGCTATGCTAAACAAAGTAATTCTAATGGGAAGAATCTCAAATGAATTGGAGGTGAAGTATACTCCGACAGGGCGAGAAGTTTTAAGCTTTAATCTTGCGGTTGAGAGGTCATATGCCGCAAAGAATGAGGAGCGACAAACTGATTTTTTGAGGTGTGTCGCTTGGGGACAAACTGCAAGCTTTGTTGACAAGTATTTTGGCAAGGGCAAGATGATAGCTGTTGTGGGAAATTTACGCAGCCGTAGCTACACTGACAAAAACGGTGTAAATCAATATATAACTGAGGTTTACGTGGATGAGGTATCATTCACCGGTGAAAAAACGCAGCAGCTTCAAAAGTCAAAGGCGCAGCCACAACAAGCAGTGCCCACTACATCAAGCACTAAACAACCAAAATCAGTTGGCAGAAATTCATATGACAAGGATTATGAACAAGATACGCTTCCATTGATTGATATGGCTGAAAACGCAGAAAATTACGAAGTATTTAATGACGACGGAGTGCCGTTTTAAAATTTGAAAGGATGGTTAAAATGAAAAGCACAGGATTAATAAGACAGATAGACCCACTTGGAAGAGTTGTACTTCCGACTGCATGGAGAAGAGCTTTAGGATATGAACCGGGGATGTACGTTGAGCTTTTTGCACAGGGTGAGGACATCATAATCAAAAAACGTAGAGATGCTTGCTTCTTTTGTAATTCGGAGGAAGACGTGCAGATGGTGCTTGGTAAACCAATATGCGGTGAGTGTTTAAACCAAATCAGAAATCAAAAAGAGAGCAGCAAAGATGAAATGATAGATAAGCTGGGAATCACTCAAACTAAAGATGAATTGAATGAAGAACCGGACGAGGTTATTGTATACTCTGAGGAGGATCTGAAATGAAGCAAAACAAAATGCGCGAGGAAATGGCTGCTGAGTTTGTAAGCTGTCTGAAAGAGAACAAAATACCTTGGCAATGTGAATGGAATGTAATAAAAAACATCAACGGGGTTACTAAATCCGAATACAAGGGAATTAATATGATTTGGCTTAACTATGCTGCTGAAAAAAATGGCTGGAAAGATCCTCGATGGGTTACTTTTAATCAGGCAAGGGAAAAGGGCTGGTCTGTGAAAAAAGGCTCACGTGGAACACATATTGAATTTTGGAGCGTATACGACATTGAGCAAAAGAAAACCATTTCGTTTAATGACAGAGACAAGATATTAAAAAACAATCCTAACGTACCTAAAGAACGCTTTAGTCTAATTTCTCGAAATTACACAGTCTTTAACGGAGATCAGATTGATGGTATTCCTCCGCTCGAAAGCCTTGAGAATTTTAAGCTGAAATCGAGTGATTTTATTTCTTTGAGAGATAATCTTTTGAAAAATATGAAGGTCGGCTTTTCTGAAGGCGGAAACGAGTCTTTTTACACGCCAAATCTTGATTCAATACAAATGCCTAAAATTGAAAGCTTTAAGGATGAATACGGCTACATAGCGACATTCCTTCATGAAGCAGGACACGCAACCGGACATCCTACCCGATTGAATCGTGATTTAAGCGGAACGTTTGGCAGCGAAAGCTATGCTAAGGAGGAACTAAGAGCAGAAATTTCATCAGCCTTTACAGCCGCTCAAACAGGTATAGCCCCGGCAAATCTTGACAATCATAAAGCCTACATACAAAGCTGGGCAGATGTTATTGAAAACGATCCAAACGAGCTTTTCAGAGCAATTAAGGATGCTGAAAAAATATCGGATTATCTTCTTGAAAAGGGCGAATTTGAAGCTCTGAAAAAGGAGCTTGCAGAAAATATTCAAGAGGCTGACACGAATGTTGCGGGTTTGCATAATTTGGAAAACAGCGAAAGCTATAAAGCCACAATAACCGTAAGTGAAGACGAGCTGTTAAAGATAGCAAGCAAGATTGAGCAGAACAAGAAAGAGGAGAAGGCTTTTAAAGAGCAGCTTCACCGATTGATTGAGGGCGACAAAAAGCTTGCAAGTAGACCGTTGATAATTGGACAAACACCTAATTCCCTTGTGATATGCGGAGCTGATGAAAGCTACGATTTACAAATTCTCAAAAGTGTTGTAGACAAAGCTTTAAGACCAGAAATAAGAGATGAAAATGGGAAACTCATAGGAAAAACAGGTCACGGTTTGACAGAGAAACAGCTTATAAATGCAATTGAAAATATAAAAAATCCCGTAATGATTTTACGGGGTTCTAAGGATGATTCACTTGTAGCTGTGACAGAAATTAAGGACAACAATAACAGATATGTTTTTGTTACTATAGACTTAAACAAAAAAACTAGATATGGGGAAGTGAACAATATAACTTCGTCATATGGAAGAAATGATATAGGAGCATATTTTGAAAGAGAATTTTCTAAAGGTAATTTGTTGTCTGTAAATATAGAAAAAGCCGACAAAGTGCTTCATGCCATAGGGAAATGGTATCCCGAGGGGAACACACTTATCAGCTTCGATAATAGTATAGCATATTCCACAGCAAATGTCAAGGGTTTTTTGCAAAAAAATTTTCAGAAAAGCAAAAAATTAAAAGGTGACATGAAAATACCTTCTCAGAATCAAGTAAAATCAATGACAGCAGACGATAAGCTATTTGATGAAATCATGTCAAAATATGATGCTTACTATTCGTTTTTTGTTGAGCATAAAGATTTCGAGTCATCAAAAAGCTATCACGATGCACAGGACGCTTGCAGTGCTTTTATTAAAGACAGAGAGCTTTCTGATTCAATTATGAAAAAATATTTTGAGCGTACCGGAGATTTTCTATCATCTGACAGAGAATATGCATCCTTTGCATTTGCACTAGCTGATGCTGGCGTGATCGATAATTTTAGCAATTTTAGCATTTCTTCTAGCACTCCTTCCGTGGCTTTGCCTGAATTTCACAAAAATGAATCAGGCTATTATCAAGCTAAGGCTGTATATAACGGCAAGAGTGAATGGAAAAATGTTCTTAATGACAAAGACAAATGGTATGTCAGACTTGATGACGGTAAAAGGTATTTTTTTAATGAAAGACAAGCGGAAAAGTTTAAGGAGTTTTCTATTAGCTCCTTAAAAAAAGAATCTAAAGCAAAGGCAGTGGCTGTTCCAGTTGTGGGTAAAAAGCTGAAAATATGAGGAATAGTTATGAGCAAATATGTTATAGACGGTGATGAACCGCTTGATTTTGAAAGCTATGATGAAGCAATTACAAGAGCTGAGCAAACAAGTGTTGATGCTGTGAGAAAAAGCGACGACTTTGTTATGTATTCGCCTAACGATGATAAAGAGCTAATAACTTATGAAAAATATACGTACGAAGATTGGAAAACGGCTGTAAAAGGTCATCACAGTGCAAGGGACAGCCCTTCAGTGTACTTTGATATTGACGGTACTTTGGGCTATTGGTACAAGGATGGTCGGGGCTTGCCGCTTGAGGAAATACTCAATCCGAAAAATCACTACTTTCGAGATATAGAGCCTCATCCGATGATGATTGAGCTTGCAAAAGCTTTACATAACAGTGGGACAGATGTTTGTATCATAAGTGCCGCCGACAGAGATACCTTTAGGGACAAATGGGAGTGGATAAACAAACATTTACCGTTTATTCCAAAGGAAAACATATGCTTTGCTCCGCTCGGTGTAGATAAATCAAAATTTGTCAAAGGTAATGCCGCACATTCAATTTTGATTGACGATTACAACGTAAATCTTGATAAGTGGTGCGGCAAAGCAATCAAGGCTATTAATTTTGTCAATTCTCATCAGCTTAAATACCAAGAAATTGACTTTACAAAATCCGAACAGCTGCTTAGAGATAATCCGACATGGACTACAAAGGATTTTAAAAAAGAAATCATAGCTGCAAGGGATTTTGTGCTTGAAGAGATTAAGGTGCAGCAAAATGCTATTAGGTTTGCTAAAGAGGTTGATGATGCTTTAGCAGGAAAAATGAATCAATTTAATAATTTGAAAGTTTGTGAAACACCGCAAATCTTATTGAACGTAGGGTGTAGACAATTGCCGATGCTTTACACTCAACATCACTTAAAAGATGCTTTGCATATGAAATCTGCATCAAATTCTCATTGGCACGGATTGACAACTGAACAGATGAAAAAGATACCTGAATTGTTGCAAGATCCCACCATGATTTTTGATACCTTATCAACCAAAAACTCAAATAGCATTGGAATAATATTGAATGCTATGGACAACGACAATGCACCTTTGTTGGTGTCAATTATGCCTAATGGTAATGGAATATACGAATTAGAAGCAGTTGAAAGTAATTTTATTACCAGCATATATGGGAAAGATAGTTCTTTTAGTCGCTTCGTTGAAAGAATTATTGAAAGTGACAAAATGCTTTTTTTTAATAAAGAAAAAAGCCAAGAATTATTTTCGTCTCTGCAGCTCCAATTGCCGCAGGCGTTAAACAATCTTGACTCTAATATTATTATACACCAAAGTCGCAATATTGTCAAGGGTTTTCCACAAAAAATTTCAGAAATTTCAGTAGGCTTACCCGAATTTCGCAAGGAGAACGGCAAGTGGCAAGCTAAGGCTGTGTATAACGGCAAAAAGGAATGGACAAGCATTATAAATAGTGATGATAAGCTGTGTATCAGACTTGATGACGGCAAAAGGTATTTTTTTAATGAAAAACAAGCTAAAAAGTTTAAGGAGTTTTTTCTTTCTGAAAGCAAGAAAGCTAATAAGGACGTGGACGCTCAAAGGCTTTTAGGAGAAAGCTTTAGCTTTTTTAAAGGGCTTGGAAAAAAGTAATAGGAGGAAAAATATGTTTGAAAAGAATTATTCATCGGGCAAAAGCTTTACAATGTACTCAAACGAGGAAATCGCTAGGGCGAGAGATGTTGACATGACTGAATTTATTCCTCGATACAGTGATGAAGAATGTTTTGTGAGAACAGGCGGCACATATAAGGGAAAGGTGCATGACAGCCTTTGGATTGAATCAGACAACAGGAGCTGGCACTGGAGCTCAAAGGATCTTTACGGTATCGGAGCAATTGATTGGCTTGTTAAGGTAAACGGCTACAGCTTTAAGGAAGCTTGCAGCTTGCTAATCGACAAAAGTCCGTCATATTACTCGAGAGACGCACCTAAACAGACTCAAACTCAGTTGCCTCATCCTGATCAGCCTGAAAGAGTGTTCGTCCCACCCAAAAAAACAAGCGGACAATGTAGAGAATTGTTTGCGTATTTGGGTAAGACAAGAGGTTTGCCAAACGATATTATCGACTATTGTTTGAGAGATAAACTCATATATCAAGACGAAAAAAGACGAGTTGTCTTTTGTGGATATGACAAAAATGGTGACATGAAATTTGCCGAGGCAAAGATCACGAATACATACAAGAAGTATTATCCACAAAACATTTCAGGTTCTAAAAAAGAATATAGCTTTTTTATACCTGCTAACAGGACAGCATATGGTTATGATCCAACGCAAATATATGTGTTTGAAGCACCGATTGATTTGCTAAGTCATGCTGCTCTTATGCAGGAAGCAATGAAAAGACAGTGTGCATTAACAGGAGATATGAATCTTTTCAGAGCCGATTGCTGGCTTGCACACAATAGGCTTTCTCTTTCCGGACTTAGCGAGGCTGCACTGTTTAGACGACTTGAGGAAAATCCGAATATAAGCAAGATTGCATTGTGCCTTGATAATGACGAAAAAGGTCAGGAAGGTGCAAAAAGAATACAAAATCATTTGAAGGAAAAATATGGAGATAAATACCATGTGAAGGTCGTTATTCCGCCCAAAGGCAAGGACTGGAACGATACGCTTAAGGCGACAAATAACACAAATGTGGTAAAAGCATCCGTAAAGCCTACAATGAAAAAATTTTAATCGGAGGGATTTTTTTGAAAAAAGTAAAAAAGAAGGCTCGCAGAGCATATTTAGCAGTGAGAAATCACGTTGATAAGCTTGCAGCAAAAGCTCTAGGAGCAATAACTGTTAGTATGGGAACAAGTATTGCAGCAAGTGCAAGCAGCTCTAATAGCAATACCACTACCGCATGGGATTCAATTGTAACTTGGATCAATAATAATGCGTCAAACTTAAAAACCGTAGCATATGCTCTTATTGGTCTGTGCCTTGTAGCAGCGGCAATATGCATGGCTATAGGCGGAACACAGGGCATGGGCAAGGTGAAAAACTGGCTTATTGGATTATGCGTAGCAGTACTAATACTCGTATTTGGCGCATCGCTTCTTAGCAGCCTTTACACAACCTCGTAAAAAAATGAACGCACAAATCATGTGCGTTCGCAAGAGCAAATCCTCATTTGCCTTTGCAAGCGTACATGATTAAAAAGGAAAGGAATTTTTATGAAAATATCTAAGGTAAAAGCTTTTGGTTTTTGGATTTTTTGCTTTTTGACAGCTCTTAGTCTGATGTTCGGCAGCATTGCCGCTTGTGCTGCTGATGCTTCAGGATATGATGGCTGTCCTAAAAATGTACTTGAAATGATTTCCAAAGCGACATGGTGGAAAAACATATTTAGAACAATGGGCTTCAGCATACTAAAATTCATTGCAACCGTAGTAGACTATTTTCAAGAGGCAGTAGATGCCGTTTTGGATTTGAATTTGTATAGCTATGTTTCAAGCTCATATAAATTTAGTGGCACACAAACTCTTGTAATAGCAATTGCCGGTCTTGCACTAATTATCGGTGCTTGTGCAATGGTCTTGTTTCACGAAAAAATCAAAGCATCAGATTTTTTGATCAATGTACTTGTATCTATGATGCTGCTAGTCGCATTTCCTACCTTTATGTCAGCTTGTAAGCAGCTGCAAAGTAAGGGAGTTGATGCAGTACAAGAAGTATCTGAAACCGACAATAGCAGTGTTATCGTAAATGAGGATGGTACTGTTTCATATGCTTCTCTTGGAAGCAATATCTTAGGAAATGTAATTTATCCAGTCAGAGAGAGTGTAAACGATAAAGAAAAAACCTCGTACAATGATTATTACGGAAATGGTTCAGGTGTGGAAGATATAAGCATAAACAAAATTCTGACTCACGATGGCACTTGGCGATCTTATTACATAGAAGACATTTCAACGAATTTGCCAACTCAGAAAAAGTTTGATGAGCTTACAACTGAGAATATGATGGAGCTTTTAGGACTTGGCGATATATACGATTTTTACGAGCGTATGCTAGAGCAAGCTGCATCCGATTTTGACAACAATAAATTTATCATTTACGGACACTCAGTTGGAAATGGGTATACATACAATGTGTATTCTACATTAAGCACAGGTGAAACGCAGAGCAAATTTAACGTATTTACTGATGATGATTTGTATGTTTACGAGAAAGACGAAAATGGAAATGAGGTTAAAACCGAAAGAATATGGA
Organism: Ruminococcus sp.; assembly: GCA_021199375.1. Lineage (GTDB taxonomy): Bacteria > Bacillota > Clostridia > Oscillospirales > Ruminococcaceae > YE71. Next base: position 19,700 of record JAJQIB010000024.1, read on the forward strand.
CGGTAAATTACGGTTTTGGAGTAGGAACAACCGTTGCACTTGCCAATTGCTATTATGGAAACACGCTTGCTTATCCTGTTGGTACTAGTGTCGGCAGCTTTGAAACATATATAAAGGATCAGATAGCTAATTGTGACGCAGTACGTGAAGCAGGAGTGCAATCCTCCTATGTGGGTTCAAACTCAAGAACAATAGAGGAAGCTTTAGACCTCATCAAGGACACGGTGATTTATGATCTGAACGTTGAAGAAAATACAGAAATTGCAAAAGAGATTGAGGGTGAAACAGAATATATAGCAGCAGCCCTTTTGACACAAAGTGGATATGATAACCTATCAGATTCTGAAAAATTGTGGCAAAATATAAGCGTAGGGTACGGAGAGGAAGATCTCTATTGGTGGCACATGGACTTTTTAGAAGGACTCACATTGCTTTTAGCAGTTTGCATTTGTCTTTTGGCAGCTGGATTTAAGATAGTTACCACACTTTTTGAAATCATGTTCAATCAGGTAATAACACCATTTATCATAGCAACAGACCTTAATGGTGCAGGAAGAAGCAAAAAGGCAATACAAAATATGCTGTTGTCAACAGTCGTTTTGATGATTATCGTAATGCTGCTTGATCTGTATATATCAGTAGTTTTGGGAGTGATGGACAGCAAATACGGTGACAACATTGCGGTTATGCTGCTTGTAATAGTTGGAGGAGCTAAATTTGTAATTGATGGTCCGGATTTGCTGACAAAGATTTTCGGAATAGATGCCGGAGCAAAGTCAGGTATGGGTATGATTATGGGAGCAACGCAAAGTGCATCCATGGTTTCAATGAATGCTGGTCAGGCTGTCGGTGCTGCTGGAAAAGCTGCTTCAGGTGCTGTAAGTACAGTCGCAGGTGCAGGAAAAAGAGTTGGCGGCTCTATAGCCGGTACTGCAAAAGGTGTTGTTGGAGGAGTTGCAGGCGGAATAAAAGGTGGCGACACATTGCCTGGAAAGGTCAAAGGTGCAATCGAAGGAGGAGCAGTTGGCGGAGTCACAGGAGCAGTAGGCGGAGCATTTGGACATACTGATGCCGGCAAAAACATAGGAGGAGCAGTCGGGGAAAAGGGAGTAGTTGGAGCTTCAAAGGATGCACTTAATAATAAATTTGGCAGATCGGATTCACTTCAAGGAAATGATTCTTCAGCAGGTGCAGCTGCTTCCGAGGGCAATTCAAAGTCAGAGGGCTCTTCGTCCTCCGGTGAAGGCAAGGGCTTTGATGGAGCATCATCTTCCGGAGGAGCTTCATCAGAATAATAAAGAAGGGAAAAATAATCATGGGACTTGTACCAAAGAAAACAAAGGCTGAATTTCGCATTTGGCGAAGCATAACGCTTACAAGAGTAGTAGGCGGTATACTTACTCTTGCTATATCATCTCAAATATCAGATATGCTTGTATATTCAAAGCTTAATATGGTATTTATCATTTTTTGCTGTATAATATACATAATCCTATCAGGTTCATCGCCCTCAGATCCCACAAAGAAGTTTGCGGCGGCATACCTTGATTGGATTAGATTTTTGTTTAGCCGCAAGAAAATCTATAGAGAGGACAAAAAAGATGCTAAAGAAAACAAGAAAATCAAGCACTGAATCAAAAATGTCGTTTGACAGAATATCAAACGGATTGATTTACATGAAGCAAAAAAGCAAGTCCATTCTTGCGGGTGTACTTGCAATTACAGGCTGTGACATTGATAACATGGATGAGTATGAGCGTGATAACGCCTATTCAGAATTTGCTCATGCAACAATGTCACTGCGCTGTAATCACAAATACATATTCACATCAAAAACACCATATCTGAACGTGCAAAAATCGTATTTGAGATATAAAGCTCAAAAGAGCAATAGCAGCTACTGCAAAGCTTTGCTAAACGAACAGATTAATATATTTGAAAGCTTTGAGCAAAGCCATTATGACCGCACCGCTTATCTTTTGATTTATGGTAAAAATGAAAAAGAAATAAGGGATGCTGCAAACAGATATATGAACCGCATGAATTATGTAAATGCGCAGTGGTGTGGTGATGAAGAGATAGCGGTCATGATAAACAAGCTGCTATGTCTGGGAGCAGATACGGGAGAGATGATGACAAAAACGTCATTAAACGACAAGCTGCTTCCCGAAAATGTTACAATACACTCTAATTTTTATTGCGCCAAGGACAAGCTTGCACAAACAGTAGTCGTTTACAGTTATCCTGCTCAGCTTAGAGATTTAGAGATAATGTCGCTTGTTTCCGGCTTTGACGATACAGCTATGCTTGACATAGGAGAATGCGACAAGCAACAGGTTTTAAATGAAATTCAAATCTCTTTGCGTGAGCTTGAATCAAGAATAAGCATTGTTCAGGATGCGGCAGAAAAGCAGGATACGCAAACGGAATTTGAAAAGCTTTCTGTAATATATGACAGCTTGAAAAACGGAGCAGAACAGCTTTACTATGTTACCCTTCGTTTTTTGCTTTACGATGATAATTTGAAGAGATTGCAGGAGCGTTCGTTAGATGTTGTAAAGGAGCTTGAGCAACGAGGTCTTTTAGCATATGTACCTACAAACACCATGCTAAAGGAGTTTTCTTCTCTTGTTTTTGAGTCAAATACAATAGAAAATCCATTCCCCGTTTATGACACTCTTAGCCGCCAATATCCCTTTTACTATCAGTCACATATAGACGACACGGGATTGTTTTTCGGGTATACCGAAACCGGAGGACTCACAATACTTGATACATTTACACGTAATCAGGATCGTAATTCCTATGATTTACTTGCAGTAGGAGTAAAGGGTGGCGGAAAATCTGTAACGCTAAAAAGCATGGTTGAACAGCAGCTGATGATTGGAAACAAGGTAATGGTGCTTGATATTGAGTCAGAGTATTCAGAAATGGCAAGGGTATTTGACGGACAGGTCATAAAGATGAATCAAAATTCAAGGATAAACCCATTGCAAATTACTAAATCGGTAGAAGCATCAGTTGAGGACGATATATCTAAGTCAGATGAATTTAGTGCAAACTATGCCTCAGAAATGTCAAGAATACGCACATTTATGTCAATGTATATACAGGACATAGATATGTTTACTCTTGAAGCATTCATGGAGATTGTAAGCGAGTGTCTTAACGAACGAGAGATATATCCAACAACAGATATATCAAAGATACCAAATGACCGCTTTCCTACCTTTTCAGACGTACTAAAAAAGCTCAAAAATAAGCTCAAAAACACAGAAAGGCTAACAGAAAAACTAACATCAGCCTACAGCGTTTTAGAGGTTTATCTTAAACCATTGACAGGTGACGGAGCGTACGCTAGTATGTTTGATGGTGCGACAAATGTTGATGTAAAGGAAAATTCTCTTGTAGTTTTTGATGTAAAAAACCTAAGCGAGATGTCAGAAAACGTGTATAACGCACAGCTTTTCAATATTCTCACTATGATGTGGGCGCAAATATGTAAAAATACTCTTGCAAATCAGAAGCTAACTAATCCATGGGATAAGCACTCTGTTGTCTGTTTAATTGATGAGGCTCACAGGTTTATCTCGGTAAAATATCCTCAAGTGACGGAATTTATCGAAAAGCTGGTGCGTCGAACAAGAAAATATATAGCGGCTTTGTGGTTTGCAACGCAGTCAATTTTGGACTTCTTTCCTAGCGGTGATACACAAGCAGCTGAGAAAATCAAAGTTATCTTTTCGCTTGTACAATACAAGGTAATACTCAAACAGTCGCCAGATTCTTTAGTGGCACTGCACAAAATTCTGCCGCAGTTTACTGAAAGCGAGCTTGCTCAGTCCGTTTCATTTTACCCAGGACAAATGCTTTTGTCGCTCGGATCTGGCAGACTCAAGCTTCATTGCAGCCGTATTGTTACTGATCGACAGATGCTCTACATGGGTAACGCTCAAGACAGAAGTGAGATTATCCACAACTGCTTTTCGCATTATTACAACGAGTACAGTAATGCTGAGTATGGCGCAATGCTTAAGACTAATGAGGATATATCGTATTTTAAGAACTGCTTTTTGGAGGAAACATACACATACCTACAGCTTGAGAAAGGCAGCAGCGAGGTGCTTGATGAGATTGTTGTTATGCTTGTAGATAGCCTAACAAACGAGCTTTTAAATGGGAGGGTAAGACAGAAATGAAGATATTATCTCCTAAAAAAAGCAGTAGAATATATGCAGCCTTTACGCTATTAAGCATAAGTATTATGGCTTTTTTTCTATGCTCAAACATGATTTTTTCTTCCGAAAGCGTATCAAGCAGCGTCAATTACGACACGCAGCTTACTCAAAACTGCTACACTATTAAGATTACCGATGCTTCTTTTCACGATGGAATAATTGAGTTTACACTAAAATGTAAGCTTACACAAACAGCGAGCACACAGTCTTATCCGGAGGTTTCAAGTGTTACCTTTGATTCATCATTAGTAGAATATGAATTTGAAACAGGTGAAAAATACGATGATTATTCGCAAATAGTTACTGTTTTATCGCCTCCGAACGAATTTGAACTAATGAAAATAACTGTAACAAGTAAGCTTGCTGATACCGTATATGAAGACAGCTACAACGATTTTGGAGAGCTTGTTGAAGGATATACACAGGAAGGTGAAAGCTTCTCCGAAGTAGTCACGGTCGATAAAAAGGATATGTCCGACAAACATATAGAGGCTGTTCCCGGCTATAGCGACAGCGTAGAGGAGAACGGTAATGACACTTTTGATGACCCGAATTTATCAAACGAAGAGGCATCAATCGTTGCTTCAGAAAGCGAAACCACATCGTCTAAAGCCACAGAAAAACCAGCGGAAACATCTGAAAGCAGCACACAAAGCTCCGCCATGTCTTCTGCTGAAACAACAGTAGAAACAACTTTGGTAACGCAGCAAACACAGTCAGATGAGATTCAAACAACTCAACCACAGACTGTTACACAGACAACCACTAGTCAAATCCAAACTACAACAGATGTGCCGCAAACAACAGCTGCATCAGCAACAAAAGCGAGTACAACTACAGCAAAAAGTAAGACTACTACAACGAAAAAAACGACAACAGCAACTACAAAAAGCACTTCGTCAGTACCAACTAAAATAAGCATTTCAAACGGTGACGTAACGATTGGTATAGGTCAAAGTATCACGCTTTCTGCATTTATTGAGCCGTCAAATGCTGAAACAAGCATAACATGGAGCGTCAACAGAAATGACCTTGCAAGCGTAAATTCAAAGGGAGAAGTTAGCGCTTTAGCTGCCGGAAAAGTAATTGTAACGGCTACAACTTCAAACGGACTTAGTGCAAGTACAATGATTACAATTGAATAATTGGAGGTAAAAAAATGAAATTTGCAAATCAAAACAACAAGGTGAGAATTAACGGATATGTAGCAAGTGAGATCACAAAAAACTGCTACAACACTGAATTTACGATAGGTGTGGCACGAAAAACAAGCGGTGGAGAACGAGGATATAGCGACTATTTCAGTGTCTACATTAATGATCCTGCTACCATGAATTTTGTAGTTACACACTTAAAAAAAGGATCTTCAATCATAATCAAAGGTGAGCTGCGTAATTTCAAGGATGGCTCGATTAAGATCTGTTCGAGTGACATAACGCTGCCAAGCACTAAAAAATGAGAAGGAAAGATATTATGAATGATGCTCAAATCATGTTTGAATATCCGGTTGAGGATATGCAAATAATCATCGAGGAAGAGATAACCGAGATACAAAATCGACTCAAAAAAGTGAAGATAACTGCTTTTTCTATTCTTTCGTTTTCTCTGATTTTGTTTCTGATTTACTCGATTTTTTCGGTTAAAATAATCACAATCATAGCCGTGATTTCGCTTTTGTTTTCATCATTTTTGTTTTCCTTATGTATAAAAAATGAGCGACATTTTCTTCATATAAGGGCAAATGAAAACGAAATGACGCTAAAATATTTTACATCAAAGGGACTAAAAGAAATGCAAATATGGTACGAGGATATATCGAAAATAACCTTTTCAAAAGATTATACCTCTGTGAGAATTGAGGGGAAATCAAAAAACACGCGCTTTAAGCATGAGATCCTTCTTAATAATGCTACTCCGGAGCAGGGATTTTTCCTTTATACGTTACCAAGACTGACCGATAAAGCTAGGATAAACAGCAAGAAAATTGAGCGAATTTTTGGTACGCAAGAGGAATTTTACGAGAGAATGGGGGCTTAAAAATGGAGGTAAAAATCCGAGGAATTGACGAGAAAATCATCAAAGAAATTGATAAAATTGCAGACCGTGACAAGCTTTCACGCAACGCTTTAATCGTCAAAATTTTGTCCGATTATGTAGCTTGCAAGGATGAATTTTTGTCAAATTCGCTGCCGAAAATAACGAAAAGCTTGGTCGAAAATGAGTTAAAAAGGCTTACATTAACCGCCGATTGTGTGACCGAAAATGTGTATATTGCGACACTAAAAATGATGAAATCTGCTGAAAAAATTGAGATTTTTTTCACTTCCGACAGCGATTTTTCGCAAAAAAAATGATAAAAAAATCGACTGACGATGACGATTTTTGAGTGTCATTTACAAAAAGTATTTATTTCAAATACAAAAATAACATCACAGGTTCATAAAGCCGAAACACCTATATTTACGACATAAATAAGCTTACAGATTTTAGGAAAAAGTTTATTTACGGCATAAATAAGAATCCATAATTTAGGAGAAAATATATTTACGACATAAATATGTTTACATATTTTAGGAGATTTCATATTTACCACATAAATATGAAAAAGTGGGATGACCCCACTTTGTGGGTTAAAAAAACACGGTTCTACCGTGTTTTCCGAGCGGCGTGACCCCACGCCTTTATGCTCATGTAGAGCCTTCTTAACAAAAAAATTGAAAGGAGAATTTTGATGGGTGATAAAAAAATACGGACATACAGCTTTGATGAAAGTGTCCTCGAAAAATTTGATACGCTGTTTGAGTACAGCGATGCAAGAACAAAGAGCGACTTGCTAAGCGAACTGATCTGTGAAGCATACGACAAGAGCATTGACGATGAAGCAATTAGATTGATGAGGATTGAAGAAAAGCTAGATCGAATTTTGAAAATCTCAAATGAGAATAATCTATACGACTATGAAATTCGTGACGCTCTAAATTCTTTGATTACCTATTACGAACCGACAACTAGTTTTGTTTCGGCAGATGAGCAATTTAGCAACTCAGCCCTCCATGATTACATCCTACGGTCAAAGGAAAATTACCTTGCTAAGCTACACGCAAGGTCGATTGAGAGCAAGGGAATAAAAAAGGGTGAGGACAAATGAACAAGCCTGTAATCAATGCAGCAGTGATTTTAAAAACAAAATTTTTAAATCCGGATGATTCAAGCTGGAACATTGGCGGCAGTGATTTTTGCGACTATCTTGACAAATGCGATTTTGCATTTGATAACGAAAAGGATTCGTTAGATGAAAATGATTTTAACGATTTTCGGGAACACGAGCAAATAAGCAAGAGTGAGGGCTGTCCTAAGTACCTTGGAGTTATATCCTTTAACAACGATGTGCTGATTGACAACGGACTTATGATTAATGGAGAGGTTGACGCTAAGGCTTTGATGGATGTTGGTAGAAAAAGCATTAACGCTTTAGTTGCTAATTCCGACAAGCTTGTAAACTCAAACTGTTACTGGATGGCAGGGATTCATACGGACACCGATAATGTTCACTTACAGTTTCAGTTACTCGAATATCATAGGCTGGAGGACAGAAAGAAAATCTATCGTGACGAAGATGCACTTGAACAAAAAGCCTTGGATGCTTGCAAGTCAGCGGCGGCTCACTCAGTAATACGATCCGAATTGTCAAAAGAGCTTACAGACTACGAGAGGAATGTACTGCTTAAAAAGCTTAGTGCAAGCCTCGAAACAAGCGATAAAAAAATCGAGGATTTAATTAAATCCTTGCCGCAAAACAGAGCATGGCAGTACAACAGACTAAACAAGGATATGCAAAATATGATTAACAGCTGTGTAAGATCTATTATTAACGATAACGCAGAGCTTAAAGCTGATTATCAAGCTTACATAGAAAAAATTGAAGACCTGCAAAATAGCTACAAGGACATCTATGGCAAAAAATCAAGATACCATAATTACAAGGAAAGCCGCTTGTATGGTCGTGACGGTTTTTACAGCCGTGCTGGAAACGCTTTGCTTAATGCTTGCAAGGCAGAAGTAAGCAATCGTGCAAATCTGTCTGAAAAGAAACCGGAGGTAGACAATTCTCATAACGATGATTATATACCGAATGTCAGCGATGATTACAGCTATGATGACGAAGCGTATCTTTCTGAAAATGAAATCGAAGCTGATATCTGCTGTTCAGATGAGATAGACTGTTCCAATGATGGCGACTATGTACTAGATGCCAATGGTGATTACGATAATGATGATGAAGAGTATCTGTCTGAAACAAAAACTGTACCTATTATGCAATGGAGCGGACAATATCGTGAAGCCTGTAAGCTGCTGTTCGGCGAAAATGAAGACTACAAAAAAAGCGAGGCACTTCTGCTTAGAGAAAGTGAAAGAGGAAATGTGCTTGCGGATTACACTTTAGGTCAGATGTATTCAGCGGACAAATACGGAGTAAGGGACGATGACAAATCCTTTGCTCACTATGCTAAGGCTTTATCGGGATTTTTAGCACTTGAACCGCTTAATGATAAAATGAAGCCGTACATACAATACCGTATAGGTAAGATGTATTGTTATGGATTAGGTACACAAAAAGACGAAAAAGAAGCATTTGACTGGTTTCAAAAATCAGCAAAAGCAGGTAATAAATTTGCTCAATTTAGTTTAGCTAATATGTATTATTACGGAAGCGGAGTTGACAAGAACCTTTCGGAAGCTTTTAATTGGTATTCTAAGGCGGCTAAGCAGGATCAGCCATATGCAGATTTTGCACTCGGCAAAATGTATCAAAACGGAGAATTTGTAGAGCAAAGCGATGCTAAGGCTTATGAGTGCTACGCAAAAGCCTTATCGGGGTTTTTACAGCTAGAAGGTCAAGCAACTCAGCCGGACGGAGATTTGCTGTACAAAATCGGATGCATGTACAACAAGGGACTAGGCACAGAGCTTGACACAGAAAAAGCAATCTCATACTTTACACGCTCCTCAGAGCTTGGCAACGCAAACGCTCAGTACATGATGGGAAAGCATTTTTTATCCTCCGACAGCAAAAAAGCTTATGGGTATTTTCGAGCAGCGTCTGACAAGCTGCCATTAGCAGCATACTATGCCGGAAAGCTTCTAATAGAAAATGGTGCGTCATCTGATATGCCGGAAGGGCTTCGTCTATTAAGGCAAGCTGCGGACAATGATGTAGATCCCGCTTGCTATTACTTAGGCAAATATCTTTTCTCACAGGAATCAAGACAAATGAAATCGGAAGGTTTTACTTATCTGCTCAAATCCGCTGATGAGTTTAACAACGCTTACGCTCAGTACATGATAGGAAAAATCTATCTGTCTGAAAATAAAATAGATAAGGCAAGAGAATATCTTAACAGATCCTATGAAAATGGAAATGAGTATGCTAAAAATCTGCTCAATAAGCATCTCTCGAAATCCACGATTTCTGTACATAGCCAATCGGCTGTATCTGCTGTAAAGAGTTTTGCCATGTCTCATACTAAGCTGATTGGACGCAGTGCAGCAGCCATAAACAGAGAGCTTGCACGAGAGAAGGCAAAAACCATGCAGCTTATGCGTGAATTTGAACGTGATGAGCAGATTAGACAAAGCGGTAAGAGCGTGTGAAAAACGCTTGACAAACACTAAAAAGGCGTGGTATAATAAAGAGGAAAAAGATAAGGAGATTGTATCATGAGTACAAAAGATGAAATAACCATTCGCTCAAGTGCAGCGGAATATCTGACTTATGTTGCTTCTGTCGGCGAACAGCAGGATAGCATTGAGATGCGATATGAGGACGAAAATATCTGGCTGACACAAAAAATGATGGCGACTCTCTACGATGTGAGCTTGCCAACGATTAACGAACATATCAAAAAAATATATGCGGATAATGAGCTATCAGAATCATCAACTATTCGGAATTTTCGAATAGTTCAAACTGAAGGAAGTAGAGAGGTATCACGCAATGTGAAGCACTATAATCTTCAAATGATTATTGCAGTAGGCTTCAAGGTAAACAATGAGCGAGCGGTTCAGTTTCGTAAATGGGCAAACGCTATCGTTAAAGATTACACGGTTCAAGGCTGGGCAATGGATGACGAACGTCTGAAAAACAGTGGCACGATTTTGACAAAAGACTATTTTGAAAAGCAACTTGAAAAAATCCGTGAAATTCGTATGTCTGAACGTCGATTTTATCAAAAAATAACGGACATATATGCAACTGCGTTAGATTATGACCCTTCTGCAAAAGCGACAAAACGATTTTTTGCCGCTGTACAGAATAAATTGCACTATGCTGTTCATGGACAAACAGCAGCAGAGGTAATATATGATAGAGCTGACAGCAGCAAGGAACATATGGGACTTACCACGTGGGACGGTGCGCCAAAAAGCAAAATACATTCATACGATGTTGTTGTTGCAAAAAATTATCTGTCGGAATTTGAACTCGGACAGATGCAAAGAATCGTATCGGCGTATTTGGACATGGCAGAGGATATGGCAAACAGACATATTCCAATGACCATGGAGGACTGGGAAAAACGCTTGAACGGATTTTTGAAGATGTGGGATAGAGAGGTTTTACAAGATGCCGGAAAGGTTTCAGCAGAGCTTGCTAAACAACACGCATTAAGTGAGTTTGAAAAATACAGAATCGTTCAAGACAGATTATTTAAGTCGGATTTTGATGAGTATCTCTTGGAATCAGAAGAAAATCCACAAAAATAAAATTCATGAATCAATTTTCACCAGAAGGGCTTATTCACAGCCCTTCTTTTTGTTTGGAGGTTAAAATGAAAAAACTAGGAAAAATATTATCATTGGTATCTGCAAAGGTGCTGTTTGTATTTGGATGGATATATGATTTTTCGATGAGAATACTCAATGCTGTTAATAAGACACCAATTGAGGACGATGAGAGACGCAATGTGCGAGTCAATCAATTTGCCATTGCCTCTCTAATTTTTTACGCACTTTGCAACTCTGCTATTAATTTTTTGATTAAGACTCTTTACCGTGCATCGGGAGGAGATGGATTTATAGCTTGCCATTTTATGATTTGGGACATAATAATCCCAAGAAGCTTCGCCGTCTTTATCCTTGAAATTATTCTTTCTTTGATAGTAGGTCTTGCAGTCGCTATCAAGCTGCACACATTCTATCGCATGAAAACGGATGCCAAGGATGTAAAAGGTGACAGCAAATTCATGACTTCGGATGAGCTTGAAAAGAATTTTTTTGCCGTTGAAAAAGAAGACATTGACGATTATGAACAAAGACATCTGACGCAAATTGAATCGTTGACAGCAGCAGGACTTATTGTGGGTGAAACAAAGGATAAGTATTACATTGAGCCTGACACCTATAATTCGCTTATTGTCGGAGCAACACGATCCGGTAAGGGCGAATGCTTTGTATTGCCGTCGCTCAGGCTTATGGCGATGGCTAATCAAAAAAGCAAGCCGCACATTATTGTCAACGACATGAAGGGCGAACTGCTTGAGAAGACCTATCATCACTTTGTGCGAAACGGGTATAACATGATGGTGCTGGATCTAATTGACGTAAGTCATTCTATGCATTGGAATCCTTTGCAGGAGATCATCAATGAATATCTTAAAGCACGCCATGCAGGAAGTGATGACCTGTCACAGGTATCATCCCTTGTAAGCTCATTTGCGCACTGCTTAACCGACGACAGCAAATCGGAAGCTGTTTGGACAAATTCAGCTCACTCACTTTTGTGCGCTCTTGTTTACTACTTTTTAGATCGTGGCTATGAAAAGGGAGATATGAGTGAGGTTAATATGCCTAATATTTATAGCTTTTACTCTGAATTTGGTACATATGACACCTATGTTGAGGATAACGGTGTTACTAAATCGGTTAATGCTCTTGATGAGGTCTTTACACGTTTGCCGGCTGGAACGCTTGCAAAGCTTGCATACACTACATCTAATTTTTCAAAGGAAGAAACACGCTCATCTATAAGGACTGTTCTATCTTCTGACCTGAATATATTTGCAACAGACACAGGAGTGCAAAAGCTTACCGCCGCAAATGATATTAATTATGCTGATTTTTGCCGCTCTGATAAGCCATCAATTTTGTTTATGGTTATTCCATATGAGGAAAAATCACGTCATGTAATTGCATCTATGTTTATAGATCAATGCTTTTTGTATCTAGCACAGCAAGCTCGGTTACAGCCTAACGGATGCTTTGAGCGTAAGGTCGAATTTATGATCGATGAGTTTGGACAGCTGCCGATTATTCCTGAAATGGGAACAAAGCTAAACGTTTCAGCTGGTGCGAATATTTTATTTAATCTTTTTTTGCAGGATTTAAATCAGCTAAAGAGATACAAGGACGAGGCGGATTCAGTTCGAGCAGGATGTAATTTACAGGTATACATTAACTCGCTTAATCCAAAGACGAACAAAGAGTTTTCGAGCGAAATTGGCAATGAAACAGTTAATTATCTCACATTTAGTGGCAACATACATGGTTTCCTCGACAGCCAAAGAGAAACGGTAGACCGAAAGGCTCTGCTTGATGAAAACCAGTTATCCAGACTTGAAATCGGTGAAGCAATAATACTAAAGCAAAGATGTAGTCCAGTGAGAACAAAAATAACGCCATATCATTTGTTGCCCTACATTCCTAGCCGTATACCTCGCCTCGAAATACCGATCGAGACTACAGATATTAGACTAAGCGATGTGATATATCCTCTTGATGACGTTTGGGACAGCTTAGGCGAGATTGGTATGCGTTATCGTATGGATGCCTTGCAAACTCGTGCTAACGGGCTTTTTGACAAGCTGTATCGCATTGAAAAACAAATAGCATCTATTACAGGGCAAATACCTGATGATCTAATCAAACAGCGTGATGATTGCAAGACAGAAGCTAAAAAGGCACAAAAGGAAGCAGATGATTACAAAGCCGAAATAAACAGAATAAACGAATTTAGAAGCTCTAATATGATAATGTCCGGTATTGGCAACGATGAAAGTGGTTATTATGATTATGATTCATATTCTGAAGGTGCTGATTTATCATTTGATGCGATCTACAAGCTTAACGAGCTTGATGGCTATAGATTTGACGAGGAGCTTTCTAAAGGCGTGGACTATGCAAAAGCATACGTCAAGAAAATGCAAGCATCACCGTCCTTACGCAGCGAATTTTCTAAAGCTGATTGGATAGAGATTGAGGAGGCTTTGACAAGGGTAGAATAGAAACACACAGCTACAAGTACAGGAACGATAGAAAGACTGATGATTTCACACAATGTTTACAATCTTCCTTGTGAAAACTCTTGACAAACGATAAAAAATGTGATACACTGTATTACAGAAAGGGGCTGTTAATCATGGCTATATCATTAAGACTAAGCGAAGACGATAGCATGCTATTTAAAGATTATGCACAAATGCATAATATGACTGTTTCGGAGCTTATCCGACAATCTGTTCTTGAACGGATCGAAAATGAATATGATCTGGCATCATATGAAAAAGCCATTGCCGAATTCAAAGAAAATCCTGTAACCTATTCCCTTGATGAGGTTAAAAAGGAGTTGGGATTGTGAAATATACGGTGGTATTCACTGAATCTGCAAAAAAGGAACTAAAAAAGCTCGATAGGCACGTAGCTTCACTCATCATTGGTTGGATAGAAAAGAATCTGCAAGGTTGCGAGGATCCTCGTTCCAAAGGAAAAGCACTTACCGCAAATCATAGTGGTGAATGGCGTTACAGAATAGGCGATTATAGACTTATCTGTCTTATAGATGACGACAAGCTTGTTATCCTTGCATTAAGTGTAGGACATAGACGAGACATTTATGGAGGGAAAAGAAATGCCTGAGATTACAAGGTTTTATGGAATCATTATCAAAATTTTTCTGACACGAGAACACAATCCACCGCATTTTCATGCAGTATATGGCGAGTATAACGGTAGTTTTGATATTCAAACTTTAGAAATGATTGAGGGAGATTTACCAAACAAAGCTCAATCCCTTGTTAGGGAATGGGCAGAAACCTATAAAGATGATATTTTGAAAATGTGGAACACCAAAACTATTAAGAAACTTCCTCCGCTTGAATAAAGCAAGGGAATATGACTAAAAAGGAGGTCTGACTAAATGGCTCTATCTATCAGAGTAAAAGAGGTCACAGCTCTTGATGATCTCACATTATCCGTTCTTTTTGTGAATGGCGTAAAAAAGCTGTATGATGTAAAACAGCTTATCCCAAAATTTCCACAAATGTTTACACCTCTTAAAGACAACCCTGCACTCTTTAATAATGTCATGGTAGACTGTGGAGGCTGTGGCATATCATGGGATGAGGATATAGACATATCCGAATGCGAATTATGGGAAAACGGAACGCTAGAATAGCTGAAAAGGCTTGATATTCTAATAATATTTTCATCCGCATACCGCAAGATATGCGGATTTTTTATGCCTAAAAAAGGAGTTATACAAATGCTGATACCGAATTTTTTCTTAGAGAGATATAAAAATCCAGTGGATTTGATGATCGCTTGCAAGCTGCAAAGCATGATAGGCAGCTTTACAAAGCGTAATTCAAAGGGCTACGAGCTTTCGATAAAGGAGCAAACGCTTGCTAAAATTTGCGGATGCTCTATAGCAACAGTGCGCCGCAGTGTGAGTCGTTTACATGAAGAAGGATTAATAATCTCAATGCATCGCAGACATCGCTCAGATGGCTTGCTGGGGGCATACATTTACACGATTAAGGACTTCAACTGCACAAATGGATTCTTTGCATTAAATAAAAGGGCTTTTGCGGATCTAACTGCAAAAGCCTTTTATCTTTACGCATGGTTTTGCCGCCTAAAAGGAGGCAAGTATAACAGCTTCTATCAAAGCCTAAACGATCTTTCTCGTCTTACCGGATGGAGTAAAAGCAAAATATGCAGCATGGTAAATGAGCTTATTAGCAAAGGACTAATTCTGAAGCAAAGAAAACGCACTAAAAGCGGTGACTACACAGACAATACATATTTTGTAGTTGTATATATTCCTAACAAGAAAATATACAAAAAGAGTCACCGCCTAGCGAAAACGGTGACTCAAATGAATAGGTCAGAGACTCATCCAAAAGTCTCTGCTTATAACAACATATATAATAATAACACAAAACGAGGCGAATGTCTTTGCGATAATGTTAATTATATGTGTATTTTTTCAAAACATCTTGAATAGATTTTTTCAAAAGGGGTAGTGTTCAATTTGTCACCTCTATTTGTAACCCACTCTTAGTATTATCTTTCTGAAAAAGAAATATATATCTTGCTATTATATATTAGATTAGATATTATTAGTTAGTTAGACTTTTTGTTCTCACAAAACGAAATCGCCTTTTTCTTTCAGACAGCTATTCATTGTTGAAAAATGTTATGATTTGAAATATAATGTTTTATTGAGCATTGCTTGACATTGTTCAAAATAATATTTTGGAGTGTGAAAAAATGTATTTTCAACAAAACATTACTCTCAAATCTTACATTGAAGACGTATGGCTGCCGAGAAAGAAAAATGAAGTCAAAATATCTACATATGCAAGATACGAGGGCTTGACAAGGCGCATAATAGAATACCTTGGCAATGAAGAAATCGCAAAAATGAAACCAGCAGACATCTATTACTTCTATGATGAACTGCGAGAATGTTGCTCAGAACACTGTGTTTATATTCCTACAGAGCTATGTGTGAATCTGTTGAAGAAAAACTACACCAGACCACAAACAGTTAAACTCGCCAACATTGGTTTAGGAACAGTTGATGCCTTACGTGCGGGTAAAGCAGTAAAGATAACGACTGCTGAAAGAATTTCTAAATTGCTTAAATTGCCGAAAAACGAGCTATTTACGATGAGGTCGTCTCCCCTTTCAACTCGAACCATTCATCATTATCACGCTTTGCTCTTTCAAATATGCAAAGAAGCATCTTATGATGAGGTGATTGCAAACAATTTTATGAATCGTGTCAGACCGCCTAAAGTGGTTCAGTCACAAGCTGATTATCTCGATGTAGATCAGACAAAGCAATTGTTCAAAGCACTCGAAGAACATGGCGAATACCCATACGTGACCCTCTTGAAATTAATAACATTTACAGGTATGCGGCGTGGAGAAGCTTGCGGATTGGAATGGCAAGATATTGACTTTACAGAAAAGACGTTATCAATTAGTCGCACCTGTAACTATGTGCCATCTGTAGGCATTTACACCGATACGCCTAAAACTCCTCAAAGTAAGCGTTCAATCGCCTTTGACGAAACGGTAAAACAACTTTTGATGAAGCATTATAATCGACAATTAGAGCAAAAAAAGCGTTTTGATTGGCACGAAACTGACAGACTGTTCACAAAGCCTAATGGTGATGATATAAATCCATCGTCGGTCACAAAATATTTTCACAAGTTTGTAGAAAAATATAATTTGCCCGAATGTCACGTCCACTCGTTAAGACACACAAATGCTTCGCTGCTAATTGCCGCCAATACTCCAATAACCACGGTAGCAGGAAGACTTGGACATTCCGATCCATCGACGACGCTGCGGATTTATTCGCATCAATTAAGTGCAGAAAACAAAAAGGCTGGAAATGCAATTGAACAACTTCTCTGCGTTTAATAAATTTGATAATTTAAGCAGCTACTTTAAATTTACTTTCTGTGTTAGCGGAACTCGAGTTCACAAATGGTTTGACAAGTAGGACAAAATGTGATATAATAAGATATAAGGGTTCTGTGCAAACAGCGGACGAGCGGTTCAATCTTTCCCTCGCAAGGGGGTGAGCTGTATGACGATAATCGAAATACTTACGCTACTTCTGGTAGTGATTGAGATAATCAAACTCAGCAACAACAGAAAAAAGTAACCGCCCTACCCCAAATAGGACGGTTGTTTTGAATAAAATACCGTTTTGAGGGAGAACCGCTTAGCCGTAAGGCTGTGCAGTACCCTTTTTCTATTTATATTATACCATGTGACATTCGTTTTGTCAAGCGTAAATTTCATAAATCAAGTGCTTACTTTAAATTTACTTGCGTGGTTTGTGCAGACGTCTGCACAAAAGTAGACTAGATTAGCGCTGTTCTTTAGGTTCGTCAACAGAGAACGTTTTTGATGATCTTGTGAACCCTGATAACTGCTCCGGTGTTAGTTCGGGACAATCCTCGTCAAATGTAATCGGCATTCTATCTGCTCTTTTTAGTTCTTCTTTTTGCTCATCAGTTAGAGGAGCATAAATATCAATGTTTTTAGATACAGTTCCCATAACAATTCTTCTCCTCCAGAATGTCAAGTCCATGAGATGTTCAAGTGCTTTTGATTATTTGTGCAATCAAGTAAATAGAGATTTATAAGTGTCTGATAAGGAATACCATTTTCTACTGATAACTGCTTGAAATAATCGACAACAGCGGTGTCAAGATTTATTGTAATTTGCTTTTTCTTTAGTTTTTCAGCATATGGGTTTCTTCTTGGGTTCAGATTTTCGATGTCATATTCTTCTCTCATAATTTCACCTCCATTCTTGATATTCTTTGGTTTCATTTTTGGTAGCTTTTCGTGCAGATATAAGTCGAATAACCTCATCTGATTGACGATAACAATGACACACTACGAGCAAATTTGCTTTATTACTAAAACCTATCAATATAAACCTATCCTCACTTTCTGAATGCTCTGGGTCATCAAATAAAATTGCGTTATCATCATAGAATGCAGTCTTGGCTTCTTCAAACGATACTTTGTGTTTTCGTTTATTTATATCGTTCTTGTTTTCATCCCATTCAAATATTATTTCCATAATTATATTATAATTATAAAATAATCATTTGTCAAGTGCTTTTGAAAATTAAGATGTAAACAATTTATAAATCTCTATTTACTTGATTGCACAAATTTCATAAATCGAGTGCTTACTTTAAATTTACTTTCTACGTTAGCGGAACTCGAGTTCACAAATGGTTTGACAAGTAGGACAAATTGTGATATAATAAAATATAAGGGTACTGTGCAAACAGCGGCATCGGCGGTTCAATCTTTCCCTCGCAAGGGGGGTGAGCTGTATGAGCGTGATAGAAGTAATAGCATTACTAAACTTAATCGCAAACATAGTCGGTTTAATTATCGGCAACAGCAATAATAATAAAAAGAAATAACCGCCCTGCTCTCCATAGGACGGTTATTCAAAAACCACAAATATGAGGGAGAACCGCTTAGCCGTAAGGCTGTGCAGTACCCTTTTCTATTTATATTATACCACGTGATATTCGTTTTGTCAAGCATAAATTTTGTAAAACAGCTTAGTCGCTAAAATCGGTAATTTAAACAGCTACTTTAAATTTACTTTCTGCGTTAGCGGAACTCGAGTTCCCGTCATTTTGCACAAAAAAGCCAGAAAAAAATCGTCAAAAAAGTAACAAAATAGCTTTACTTTTTTTGACGAGATTGCTTGACAAAATGAAAATTATGTGTTATAATATAAGTGTAATGAAAAACAAAACAGGCTTGTGTGTGTGTACACACACACAAGCCCATAACCGCAAAAGATATTGACAGTATCTTTCGGACTTAGTTTTGATGTTCATCGCTACTATTATAGCATGAAATAGATTCTTTGTCAAGACCCTTCGTCAAGTAAATTTTGCGGAGGGTTTTGATTTTCGTTATTGAAACTTGAACAATGTCTATAAAGACATCCTGTATTAAACGGCACATTATCAAGACCTATTGCTTAATTCTTGACAAGTCCGTGTAATCAGCGGAAATGAATAAGCCTCACTAGGGACGTGAACTTGCTTAGACACGGCAAGACCCGAACGTTCCCTCCGTAATCCGAAAGTCCTTAAACCGAGAGGAGCTTCCTGTAACAAGGAGTGACAAGTACGAGGAGGATGCAAGAGTGAGAACTTACAAAGTGTAAAGTACGCCATGACCGTTTGAAAAGAGGTCAAAAAACTGAAGTTGACACCGATTAGGTGTAAATCAAATAAGATCAGTTTCCTTGACAGCTTGCCTCAGACCGAGCGTGCTATGCTGCAAAAAATCCCATCGCAATTGCGTTTGATAATAACGCAAGGGTAATAATGCAGCGAAAAGCCCAATGGCACGGACTAAACTGTAAGTACCGGACATCGCCTTTCTTAGCGAAAAAGGCACAAAAGATGATCCGTGGCGTAGAAAATTCAATTAAATTAACAATGCTCGGATGAGCTTAATTGAATATATTCAGTCGGTAGTTTGCCGACTGAAATAAGTCCACCTTTTTCTTTCTGAGAGAAAATGTAGGCTTATTTCAGCTGGCAATCACCAACCGTGAGCAGGGGCAGAAGGGATCGAACCCTCGGCACGCGGTTTTGGAGACCGCTGCTCTACCATCTGAGCTATACCCCTGTATAGTAAAACAGTTTTCATTCGGCGGGCATTTGAAAAAGTAATAGCTTGCCGCCCGACCGAAGAAACTAAAGTCGGAGTGACGGGACTTGAACCCACGGCCTCTACCACCCCAAGGTAGCGCGCTACCACCTGCGCCACACCCCGAACAACGTATTATATTATACCACACAATCTCAGGTTTGTCAAGTACTTTGAAGATTTTTTTATGAATATATTGTAAATAAACCGTCACAATCGCTTGCAGAGCCTTCAGCAGAATCCGACATTATTTTCTCAAGAGTTTTACAAAGTATATACATAAATTCTTGACAGATACAAAATCAAATGGTATAATTAAACTGTAAGAAAACGCATCAAATTAAGCTACGGAGGCATTTTTATGAGCAATGCGGGTAATGACAGTAAAAAGGATTATACATGCTATGTCAATCGTGAAATTTCATGGCTAAAGTTTAATGAGCGTGTGCTTGAGGAGGCGGAGGATTCGGATGTTCCTCTGCTTGAGCGACTCAACTTTATATCCATCTTTCAAAGCAACCTAGATGAATTCTTTATGGTAAGGGTCGGAGCTCTTCATGACGCTATGCTAGTCTCAAACAGCTCTCGTGACAACAAGAGTGGAATGACACCTAAAGAGCAGCTTGATGCCGTTATGGTCAGAGTTAAAAAGCTGTTAAAGCGTAAGGACGCAGCATATGCTGAGATAATGTCTGAGGTCGAGCAAAATGGAATTCGCTTTGCAAGCTTTTCACAGCTTAGCGATGTCGAACAGGATTTTGTGCGACTTAAATTTGAAGCGGATATCAAGCCGCTGCTTTTTCCGGCTGTATTGGGTAAAAAGCAGCCCTTTCCATTTCTCAAAAATAACGAGGTCTACGGCTTTGCTGTACTTGAAACTAAAAGTGGCAAGCGCAAAATTGCAATTGTACCTTCTCTTTCTCCTATGTTGCCGAGAATTGTGAAAATTCCTGAGATGAATGGAAGCGGAATGGTATCATGTATGTCAGTTGACGAGCTTATTCTGCACTTTTTTGAGGATATCTTCGTTGGATACAGAATTGTCGAAAAGTCGCTGGTAAAAATCGTACGCAATGCCGATATTGATGAAGCAAGAGTCTATGATGAAGACCTCGATTACCGTGAGCATATGGAAGAGGTTATAAAGATGCGCAAAAAGCTCTGCCCTGTACGTCTGGATCTTTCTCGCAAAATCAGCGATGAGGTTTTAAATGAGCTTTGCGGCTATCTACAGCTTGACAAAAAATGTGTCTTCCTATCAAATGCTCCGCTTTCAACCGATTATGTCAAGGCAATAAGAAGTGAGCTTTCGGATGATTCATCACTTAGCTACAAGCCTCGCACGCCACAGAAGACCATTTCACTAACAGATGCTCCCATTATTCCTCAGGTATTAAAAAAAGATGTACTGCTTCACTATCCCTACGAGAGCATATCACCATTTTTCCGCCTTTTGCAGGAGGCATCTAATGATAAAAATGTCATATCAATTCAAATGACGCTTTATCGTCTTGCAAGTCACAGCAAGGTTATTGAAGCGCTTATCGACGCTGCTGAAAACGGCAAGGAGGTAAATGTGCTTGTAGAGCTTAAGGCTCGCTTTGATGAGGAAAACAACATAAACTGGTCTAAAAGCCTTGAGAGAGCAGGCTGTCGTGTGGTTTATGGCATCGACGGGCTTAAGGTGCACTCGAAAATTTGCTTAATCACCCGTCGTGATGGAGATAATATCCAGTATATCACGCAAATCGGCACAGGAAACTATAATGAATCGACTGCACGCCTTTACACAGATCTATCGCTTATAACATCAAACAAAGAAATAGGTATCGAAACAGGCGAGGTTTTCCGCAAGCTTTTAATGGGTGAAACGGTCACTCAAACGAACAACCTTCTTGTTGCTCCTAACTGCCTGCAAAATAATATTTTAGACAAAATAGATATCGAAATCGATAAGGCGAAGAGCGGCAAGCCTGCATATATCGGATTAAAGCTCAACTCTCTTACAGATATAAGAATTATAAAAAAGCTCATCGAGGCATCTCAGGCAGGTGTCAGGATTGAGATGGTCGTGCGTGGAATTTGCTGCCTGAAGCCGGGAATCAAAGGCTACACCGACAACATTCGTGTGATAAGCATTGTTGGTAGACTGCTTGAGCATTCACGAATCTATATTTTTGGAGCCTCTCCCGATAATGAAATATACATCAGCTCGGCAGATTTCATGACACGAAACACCTTAAAGCGTGTTGAAGTCGCCGCACCCATACTCGACAAGAGCTTAAAACAGCGTATCGAAAAAATATTCATCACACTAATGAGTGACAACACTAACGCAAGAATCATGCAGTCAGATGGCTCATATAAGCGTGAAAAAAATTCCGATGCTCCCTACTCAGCGCAAGAGGTACTATATGACATAGCTTATCAAAACGCTTCAAACAGGTAGAAATGCTAACACGAATAAAATATCCCTTGCGCATTAAAAGCTGCATCGTTAAAAATTGATTCTTGCCAAATTCATAAAATTTACATTGACATACGTCCTGATATGTGGTATAATAGATGCATGATGTCCCCCACCTTTTAGGTGGGATCCATCTTGTCTTTCAGCGGGGTTAAAACTAATCCCCACTGAAATCCAACGGAGCCTGGCGGCTCCTTGCATCTATTGCAAGCGTCGCTCACAAGCTTATGCAAGCATATCTCGCTTCGCTCCGCTTTAAATTAAAAAGCTATCGGGATGTAACTCAGTTTGGTAGAGTGCTTGCTTTGGGAGCAAGACGCCGCAGGTTCGAGTCCTGTCATCCCGATTACTAATTTTACCCGCAAATCGTTGATTTTACAATGGTTTGCGGGTTTTTTATTTTGCTGCCGATTGCTACCGTTTAACCTAAAAGCATTCTTTTTAAGCTTTTAAGAGCAAAAAAACAAGCTCCTAATCTCAACGTAGATCAGGAACCGTTTAGCATATTAACCTGTCACAGCTCTGGTGCGACATCCTTTAATCAAAGCACTAATAATGCTTAGTCCTCTTCTTCCTCTTCTGGCATATTCCAGTTGTGATATACATTTTGTACATCGTCATTTTCCTCAAGTGCATCAAGAAGCAGACCCATCATTTTAAGCTGTTTTTCGTCCATAAGAGTGGTATATGTCGAAGGAACCATTTCGCTTTCTGCCGAGATAATGGTGTAGCCTAGCTCTGTTAGCTTTTGGCTTACCGCAGTAACATCATTCGGCTGACAGCTAACCTCAATTACCTCATCCTCAATGTCGAAATCATCCGCTCCTGCCTCAAAGCAGTCCTCCATAACCTTGTCCTCGTCTGCGCCGTTGTTTTCAAGTACAACTGTACCCTTCTTTGTAAACATAAAGGACACGCAGCCCGTAGTGCCTAGATTGCCGCCAAACTTATCGAAATAATGACGAACATCGCCCGCTGTACGGTTCTTGTTATCGGTTAAACACTCAACTATAACGGCAACTCCGCCTGCTCCATAGCCTTCGTAAACCATTTCCTCATAATTGTTCTTGTCGCCTTCGCCAGCGGCTTTCTTTATTATTCTGTCAATGTTGTCATTAGGAATATTGTTAGCCTTAGCTTTAGCGATAAGGTTTGCAAGCTTAGCATTGTTAGCGGGATCTGGACCGCCCTGCTTTACTACTACTGAAATCTCACGTCCGATTTTTGTAAAGATCTTACCCTTTACAGCATCGTTTGCCTCTTTCTTTCTTTTGATATTTGCCCATTTTGAATGTCCGGACATTTCACTCACTCCTTAATATTAGTTACAATTATCTCAAAAAGCTGTTCACAGCGCTCACTCTTTCCAATAAGCGTCAAATAGCCAAACACAGTTTCAAGTCCCGTAGCAGCTCGGTAATCAGAATTTTTCGCACTTTTTGGTGCATTTATTCCGTTTGCATTTCTGCCGCGCTTAAATATATATAGCTCCTGCTCGTCAAAACCATTTTCACAGAGAAAATGTGCTGCCCTTGCCTGATATGGTGCACAAACCTTTTTAACTGCAAGCTCGTGAAGCTTGCCTACCGCCATATTAGCCTCAAGCACGAGCGAAGCTCTAACCAGCTGTTCATAAACGCTATCGCCCAAAAAAGCAAGTGTGAGCGGCGAGTATTGCATAGCCTCCTGCGGCGTAAGAATGGTTTTCTTATCCATAATACACCTCACGCTTATTCGACAAAATCGAATTCAAAGTCAAAGATGTTTACAGTATCGCCCTCTTTTATGCCCATCTGCTCTAGCTTGTCAATTATGCCGCTAGAACGTAGTACACGCTGAAAATACTGCAATGAAGAATAATCCTCCATATTGCATGAGCGCAGCACATCCCAAAGCCAGTCAGCCTCAACGTAGTAAACACCATCGTTTATCGTTATGCTAAACTCCTTCTTAGAAAGCAGCTTGTCGTCAAGCTCCTCCTGAGTTAGAGGCTGAGCTTCAAATCTTTTAACCGGCGGCAGCTTTCCAAGCTCCTCATACACTGACTTAACAAGGTCGTTCGTACCCTGTGTAGTCGCCGCACTTATCTCAAAGTACAGAAGTCCCTGCTCAGTAATGAATTCTCTAAAGCGCTGCTTTTGCTCATCAGTTGCCATGTCGCACTTGTTTGCCGCAACAATCTGCGGTGCCTCAGCAAGCTCCTCTGAAAAATTCTCAAGCTCTCGGTTTATCGCCTTGAAGTCCTCGATCGGATCTCTGCCCTCAATTCCAGAAACATCGACAATATGCAAAATAAGACGGCATCTTTCGACATGACGCAAAAACTCGTGACCGAGTCCTACGCCCTCGCTTGCACCCTCGATAAGTCCGGGAATGTCCGCCATTACAAAGCTTTCACCATCGCCTAGCTTTACCACACCTAAAACCGGTGTGAGAGTTGTAAAGTGATAATTAGCAATCTTAGGCTTTGCAGCTGAAACTACTGAAATAAGTGTAGATTTTCCCACGTTCGGAAATCCGACAAGTCCTACGTCTGCAATAAGCTTTAGCTCAAGCTCAACCTCATATTCATCGCCGCGAAATCCCGGCTTCGCAAATCTTGGAATTTGTCTTGTTGAGGTAGCAAAATGTGCATTACCTCTTCCACCTTTACCGCCCTTGCAGATAACAACAGGCTCATCACCCGACACATCAGCCAAAATTCTGCCGCTTTCGGTTTCTCTTACTACCGTTCCTCTCGGCACCTTAACCACTAGATCTGGAGCATTTCGTCCTGTGCAATTCTTTGAGCTTCCGTCCTTGCCCTTTTCGGCAACATACTTTCTCTTATAACGAAAGTCAATAAGGTTTGACAAATTATCATCTGCTACAAAAACAATATCGCCACCCTTGCCGCCGTCACCGCCGTCCGGACCTCCTGATGCTATATACTTTTCACGGTGAAAGGAAACGCATCCATCGCCGCCGTCACCAGCCTTGATATAAATTTTCGCCGAATCTACAAACATTTTATTTCTCCTATATACTACATAACATGAGCATCTAAAACATAAGCTTTTATTCTTCCAAATTTCAAACGATCAAATCGCATGACAAGCGTCAAATCATTAAGTTCTGAATTCGTTGTTAGAGCGTATTCAGCTTCAAAGCCATCATCATCAGTATAAATCTCTAACTGATTGTACTCATAGCTTGGATTAAACGAGCAGGGCACATCGTATTTGTCTATACAAGGCAAATCGTTAAAGCTAAGAAAATCCTCCACGATCTCTTCAAGCAAATCGGGAGTCATGGCTTCATCTTCCTTAACTGACACCTTTGATTTTATGTCTGTATAGCGTTTATCCGCAATACAATCAACCACAAATTTCACAATAGGCTCCGCTGTTCTTTTAGCCTTGATTTCACTTATCATTTTAATGTCTTCCTTCGAAACAAATTCAAGCCTTTATTATACAAAAACCCCAAGCCTTTTATGCTCGGGGTAAATTTGTGTGAATTACGCCTGAGGATAAACTGAAACCTGCTTGCGATCTCTGCCTACTCTCTCAAACTTTACAACGCCATCCGTCTTTGCGAAAAGCGTATCATCCGAGCCTCTGCCTACGTTTTCACCCGGGTGAATGTGTGTTCCTCTCTGGCGAACCAAAATGTTGCCTGCGAGTACGAACTGACCGTCTGCTCTCTTTACTCCAAGACGCTTAGACTCTGAATCACGTCCGTTCTTTGTAGAACCCATACCTTTCTTATGAGCGAAAAACTGCATAGAAATCTTAATCATGAATTACACCTCCAAAAAATGTAATTGCCGTCATCTTTCAATGACCTCAACTTTAATCGACTGCCCGTACTCTCCCTCAATTAGATACAGATGCGTGAGCAAGCCCAAAAGCAGCTTGTCACCATCCCCATCGGGATCGTCCCTGAGCTTTAGTAAAATGTCGTCCTCCAGTACCTCAACCTTAGCATTAAGCTTATAGATGTCGGTAATAGTGTTGCTCGTAAGCATTACTGCCGAGGATACACTTGCACAAACAATGTCAAGTCCCTCTTCGTCGTATTCAGCGTGTCCCGAAAGGTGAAATCCGAGAAGCTTATTTTGCTTAGAGCGATAGAATCTAGCTAAAAGCATTACGCATTGATAGCTTCGATAGCAACCTTAGTGTAAGGCTGTCTGTGTCCGAGCTTTCTCTTGCTGCTCTTCTTGGGCTTGTAGGTAAATACCGTAATCTTCTTGCCCTTGCCGCTCTTGATAACCTTTGCGGTAACGCTTGCACCCTCAACATAAGGAGCGCCAGTCTTAACAGAACCATCTCCGCCTACGCAAAGAACCTTATCAAAGGTAACCTTTTCATCAGCGTTTACGCCTAGCTTCTCGATGTAAATCTCATCGCCGACATTAACCTGATACTGCTTTCCACCTGTTTCAATTACTGCGTACATCTTTAGTACACCTGCCTTTTTTCAAAACTCGCTGCGTTCGGTGTATACCTCAAAAGGGCATAGCTTGACCGTTACCGAAAGCAAGCGGCTTTATTATCATAACACAAACGGCTCAAAAAGTCAAGTCCAAGCGAGATTCATTGAAAAATTTAACACTTTTTTTACATTTATCGTACCTAGCAGTAGGTCTCAAGCTTGCTCTTTATGCTTTTTATAATCTTCTTCTCAAGCCTTGATATATATGACTGCGATATTCCGATGATGTCCGCAACCTCCTTTTGTGTAAGCTCCTTTCCGTCAACAAGTCCGAACCTAAGCTCCATAATCTGGCGTTCACGTGGACTGAGCTTTGAAATCTCCTCCATAAGCGATTTTCGCTGACAGCTGCGTTCAAGCTTTTCGTCAATCGACTCATCATCCGAGCTTATTATGTCAGATAAAAGCAGCTCGTTACCGTCACGATCTGTATTAAGAGGCTCGTCTATCGAAATCTCCGCCCGCTGCTGAGATGCCTTTCTTAAATACATAAGTATCTCGTTTTCAATACACCTAGAAGCGTAGGTCGCAAGCTTTATGTTCTTAGATGGATCGAACGAACGCACCGCCTTAATCAGTCCGATTGTGCCTATTGATATTAGATCCTCGCTGCTGCAGGTAGGAGATTCAAACTTCTTTGAAATATACACCACTAGGCGCAGATTATGTACAATAAGAGTGTCCCATGCTGTCTTTTTATCCGTCTCTAAAAGCTCAAAGGCGCTCTGCTCCTCCTCCCTTGTGAGCGGTGCCGGCAAACTTTCCGCCGAGTTTATATAATTTACCACATCCGGCACAGTCAACTGATAAATTAACTGCTCGATAAATTTTTTAAGTCCCTTCATCACATAGCACCTACCTATTCATACCAAAATCTCAGGATTAAATATTGCATATTCCGAGCCGCCGTTTCTAGGCATCACACCTGTGCAGCAGGCAACGATTTTTTCACAATCCCTTCCGCTTATAGTTACACTGCCCTTAGAGGTGACGTACAAAAGTCCCGTGCCATTTATTGTTTCATACGGTATAGGATGAAATCCGTATAAGCCAAGCCTCTCTGGTCGATCTAGGTCGTATCTTGAAAAAAGCTCGTCCGAACGAAAAATGACCACAGGTGCGCCTGTAAAGCTATCACAAAGACCGTTACCCGTATCAGCTATTGCGGGAACACTTAGCTCAAAGCCTCCAAGCTTAAACCTTGCACGGTATCGCTTAATAGGCTCACCGCCACGTCTTGAAATAGTTTCACTTAAAATCACAACAAGATAAACGGTCGCACAGCATACTGCCAGCTGTAAAAGTGATATATCGAAATATACGACATAATTTTTCACGCAAAGCACAGCACTATGTGTAAGGGTGACAAGTGCAAAGCATGCTCCGCCCATAAGCAGCTCACAAAGCAAATAGAGCACACCCCTCTTAACAAAAGCTCTAAAGCTCCTCGGTCTGAAGCTAACTATAATGACAAGAGAAATCACTAAAAGCTTGCCAAGGGTTATAGCAAGCGCTCCCAAAAAGCTTTCGCTGTGAGCCATTGCCAGAAGAGATCCCAGACCAGAGAATACCGCTCCCATAATCTCCTGTCTTGGCGTCAGCTTATCATGAGTAATTCTACTTATGCACCATAAATACACTAATGCTATCATCATGTTCGTAATCACAAGCACATCAAGATAAATTTTCACGTTCCTTCACCTCGATATTATCATAACACCTATCATTAGCGCATGCTGTCGAACAAGCGTCATGCGAAAAAAATTCACATATGACTCAAGCATGATGCCTGCATCTCATAATGCCTACATCTTAGTATGTGAGATCCTCTTTATTTTTTCAGTATGTTATCATGAGTTCATCACATTATTGAAGTATCATATAGACATAAGGTTACAGGGCACCTGATCCAGACGGCTTAAGAGCATAAAAAGCTCGTACGCGTTTAGGGATGGGCGAAAGCCTGAAGTCCCCACCACATATTATTTTTCTCCATCATATTTACTGTAAAGCAAAACGGACGCTTGTAATTTTAGCGCCCGTTTTACTTTTTTATTCTTATGCTTTTTTAAGACTTTGCAGCAGCAAGCTCCTTTTGATCATGCGTAGCCTTTTTTCTTCTGAAAATAAGTCTAAAGCTTAGCCTTGTAAGCGGTGCTGCGGCAAAAATGTTCCACAAAAGTGCCATAGGGAAATTCTTCATAAGCGTACCTGCCCAAAGTGCAGGAAGCTGTGATATCGGCGCTCCTCCTAAAATTACGCTAAACAAAATCGCAGCGACAAGACTCATAGATGGGCACATTATAAGAACGGTACATCCACCTGTAAACAGCGTCTTAACAAACCTGCTGTCCTTTTCATCGTCGGTAATTCTGGCGGCAAGAGCATGACCTATTCGGTTTCCAAAGGCTTCTGATAGCACAAAGACGAAAATAGCCATGTACATTTCTTTTAGTGCGCCAAGAAAAACCTTATTTTCCATGTTAGCAAAGCCTCCGCTCATTGCGGCGTATCCGTATTGCCATGCTTTGTTGTAAACCTCCATTCCGAATGCCATGAGTATTGACATTATAATTCCGAAACAGATTCCCTCTTTTTTTGTTTGTGGCATAAATCCTCCATTTTTCAGACAGTGCAGGCATTGCCGTAGCCTCACTGCCGGTGTTGAATATCCTCAGTGATATACTATTATAGAACACCGATTTTTCACCTGTATTAACGAATTGTTAAAATTTCGAGCAAGGTTTGAGCTTGTAATTGCATTTGATTAGGTGTATAATAATAGCAACAGCAAATATTGATCGGAGGGATTATATGCCCGAAAAATCCTTTTTAGCCGGAGCGGCTGAGCCTGTTATTAGGCTTTACGACGGCAAGCGCAAGTTTATCGACCGAGATGCGTGTACTGCCTACATTGCCGCCATGGAAAAGCACAATCAAAAGCCATACCACCTGCCCAAGGCTGCCGGAAATAAAATTGCCGAGCATCAGTTTAATGGAATGACCTACTACGAAATCTCTCCTGACAAGTCCACAAATATTCGTGTGCTTTATCTTCACGGAGGCTCTTACTTTTCACCTCCTCACCTCTTTCATTGGGATATGCTCACCCGCATCGCTGAGCAAAGTGGTGCTAATATTCTGGTGCCTATATATCCTCGTGCGCCAATACACACCTGTAGCGCGGCTTACTCTATACTTTGTGACTTCTGTGCAGAGCTTTTTTCACCACGTAAGGACGTAACAGACGTCTTTATGGGAGATTCAGCAGGCGGCGGACTTGCTATGGGGCTTGCGCTATCTATGGCTAATGACGGTATTACGCTGCCAAAAAAGCTTGTGCTGCTGTCTCCGTGGCTCGATATATCAATGGAAAATGCCGAGATGACCGAATATGAAGATAAAGATCCCACTCTTGGCATTTATGGACTTAAAAGAATGGGAAAAATTTGGGCAGGAAGTATTAGCGATCACGATCCAAGAGTAAGCCCGATTTACGGTGACTTAAGCCTGCTAAATAGCGTTGAAATCTCCGCCTTTGTCGGCACGCACGAGATTTTTTATCCTGAGGTTTTAAGACTTGAACGCAAGCTCAATGAAGTTAGCATTCCCTGTCAGGTTGTTGTAGGAAATAAAATGCCTCATGTTTGGGTATGCTATCCGATGCGTGAGGGACGTGAGGCAGTCGAAAAAATCTCAGAAATTATATCAAAATAAAGCTTCGCATAATTGGTGGTTATGCGAAGCTTTATTATTTAGGATTAAGCGTTTTCTGATAAGCTATATTTAGCGATAACGTTACCCGAAATGTCAGTTATTATCACTGTCGTGTAATCGTCAGGCTCGATAACACTCTCCATTTTCACTACATATGTGTAGCTCTCTCCATCGTAATCTACGCTTATAATATTCGTAAGAAGCTCCTCCTCGGTTACGCTGCCATCACTTTTTTCATAGCTTACACGCAGCGATTCAGATTCAGGGTGATCGATTTGAACATCCTGCTTATCAAGTGAAAAGCTCATGGTGACGGGTGTAAGCTTAAGCAGACTGCCGTCCTCCGACTCAAAAACCGCCTCCTGTAGACTCTCATTCAAGTTAAATTCAATCTCAATACCATCCATCAGCTCCTCATCGTCAAGCATTGCACTCAGACAAAGCTTGAGCTTTCTTGACGAATCCACCTCATCAAGCGGAATATCTGCTCTTAGTACAATCGGAGTGCCAATCTCAATCGTTTCGTTATAATTTTGCAAATTCGCTCCGCCACCTATTGGTATCGGCTGTGAATCCTCATCATCAGCATAGCATACGCTTAGGTCAGGCATTCCGCCAAGCAGATCTCCACTTTCGTTCGTTATATAAGATACTGCCTTTTCATCAAGTGGTATCAGAGTACAAAACAGCTCGCTCTGAACACCATCAGAAGTAATCATATCCGCTGTCACACGAAAATGCTCATTTTCCGACATGATATTTGCTACTGCACCCTTTTCCTCAAGCACCTGTGCCGCACCATCGCCAAACTCGGTATCTATGCTTTCACGGTTTGTGAATATAATCCCCGCTGCAGCTGCACCGCCTCCGCCAACTATAAGCAGTGCCGCTGCTGCTACTGTCGCCACAAGACGCCTGCTATGAGCCTTAGCATACCGATTATTCGTATGAATCCCCGCCTTCTTCATCGTAAGCTGTCTAATCCTTGACCTTGTGCTATGGCTTGCTTTAGAACCGTCCGCTATTCCTTCAAGCGTTTGATTAAGCTGTTCAGCTTCTCTTTCCGACATTTGCTCAAATGCCTCGTATAATTTTTCTTCCATTATAAATCCTCCTCCAGCATCGTTTTAAGCTTTTTAAGTCCTCTTGAAATCCTCTTGTCTACGGTATTTGTTTTGAGTCCCATATCCTTTGCAATTTCTCGGCTTTTCTGTCCGAGATAATATTTCCTGACAAATATCTCCTCATCCGTTTCGCCAAGCTGTTTTATTGCGTTAAGAAGCCTCATACGCTCGAAATCTATCTGTTCTGCATCTGATACGACATTTTCAACCTCATCGTATGAAACAGTTTGTTCATGCGATATGGATTTTCTGAAAGCATTCACACATTGTCTCTTGGCAATTACCGATATAAAGGCGCTGATAGATTTAATTTCATAATTTCTTATGCGTGCGCTCTTTAAAAACAACAAAAATATGTCACTTGCCGTCTCCTCCATATCCTCCCTAGAGCAGCAATCTCCAAGCTTTGAATATATGATTTTCATAACAAAGGCTGAATAACGATCTATGATCGCCTCAAGTCCGTTCTCCTCATCCTTCGCAAGCAGTCGCATTAAATCCTCGTCCTGCATATTTCGACTCCCTTCTTACTTCTTGTGAAACGTCTCACTGTCTATATAGTCGCAAGAAAAATCAAAAAACTGACGCCGCATAAAATACGACGTCAGTTTTTAACCTCTATCAATTCTTTTTGTATATTCGTTTTCAAGCTCTCCTGTAGAAAGCTGCATAAGCCTTACCGCACGATTTTCAATTTCGACAATTCTTTTTGACCTATCACTTGACTGCTCAAGCCGCTTTAGTGACGTAAGCATAGGAATTTTCGGCTTTGCGGCACTCATAATCTCAGCTCCACGCTGATTGAATGCAAGCACCCTTAAATGAGGTAGCGGTACAATATCAGCCTTTGTAGCTCCAATAGTTAATTGAAGCGCACAACGGCGGATTCTTGCCATTGTGACATTTTTGCTCTTTATCTCTTCAAGAAGCCTACTGTATCCGTATGGCGGATTTTTTGCGACATTTAAAATTCTATCGGCAAGTGTCTCGTTCATCTCAGGAAGGCTCATTAGCGTATCGCGGTTTGCTGTTATCAAATTATAATACAAAATATTTTCGTAAGCCTTAGGATATAAGGGCAATATAGGCATTAAGCCATCGGGAACAAATTCCTCAATAGCTGACGCATTTTCAAATGATTCTCTTAAATAAGCAGCACTTGCAAAGCAGCCGATAGGCTTGCCATTATGTGCTGCTCCGTTGCGCTTAATCGGAATAATATCAGCATCAGGAGCGTATTTTTTCAATGCTGAAATATACATAACAGCAAGTGTACTGTTTGGTGAGGAAATTAAATCAGCAACTGCTTGACCATATCGCTCAGTAGCGGCCTTGCAGATCGCCGCAGGATAAGATAGCCCCTCAGCACAAAATGAGGTAACAAGCAAATCCTGTGAAAGCTTATCTATTGCGTCTGCAGCTTGTATTAACGCTTCTTTATCGTCATTTTCTGTGCCAAAGCAAATGGCATCAATGCCCAGCTCAGAGAGTGCGTAAACCGCACTGTCGGCAAAAACCTCAGCAGATGAGCAGGAATAGGGAGCCGGCAGCTCAACTACAAGATCTGCTCCACACTTAACGGCTGCCCTTGCACGCTCATGCTTTGAACAAATTGCCGGCTCACCACGCTGTACGGCAGCACCACTCATTATAACAGCAATATGTGAAGCTCCGTTCTCACGAGCCTTTTTTAGCAAATAAGCGTGACCATTATGAAAGGGATTAAACTCAGCAACTATTCCGACTGTGGTCATTTTTGTGCACCTCCCGCTTAAAAACGTCAAAAAACATGTCTTTATTTTGTGCAAAACATAAAAAATTGATTTACTTTGAATTTTTTTAACATATACACTTGAAAAAAGTTGATTTAATTGATATAATGATATTATATGGGATTTTTTCTGCTTTGTCAAGAATAATCCGAAAAATATTAGACTATAGGTTTGGATTTGGAGAAAACAAATTTTTCCCAAACCGAGAAAGGGTTTTTGTTATGAAGATATTAGTTGTAAATGCAGGCTCGTCATCGCTTAAGTATCAGCTGCTCGACATGACCGATGAGTCGGTTATCGCAAAAGGAAACTGCGACAGAATCGGTATCGGCGGTCATATCTCGCACAAGACAGGCGATGGAAGAGCAATCGAAGCGGATTGCGATTTTCCGACACACACCGAAGCTTTTGAGAAGCTTGTTGAAGTGCTGACATCAGGTGATGGCAAGGTTATCGACTCAATGAGCGAAATTTCTGCGGTAGGTCACAGAGCAGTTCACGGCGGTGAATACTTTAAGGAAACCTGCATTGCTACAGATGAGGTAATCAACAAAATCGACGAGCTAAGAGAGCTTGCTCCGGTACATAACCATGCACATGTGCTTGCAATTCGTGCCTGCAAAAAGGTACTTCCCGAAGGAGTGCCCCAAGTTGCGGTTTTCGACACAGCCTTCCATTCTACCATGCCTCGCAAGGCTTATCTATATGGCTTGCCCTATGAGTGCTATGAAGAGCTGCATGTAAGAAAATATGGCTTCCACGGAACATCACACAGATTTGTTTCGGCTAAGCTTGCAAAGCTTATGGGCAAAGACATCAAAGACCTAAAGATTGTTTCATGTCACCTAGGAAATGGCTCATCTATAACCGCTGTTGACGGCGGAAAGAGCGTTGATACAACAATGGGCTTTACTCCTCTTGACGGACTGATCATGGGAACACGCTGCGGCTCTGTTGACCCATCGGCTATCGATTACGTTGAAAAGAAGAAGGGATTTACTCCTGACGAAATGACCGAATATATGAACAAGAAGTCTGGATTCTTAGGAATTTCAGGCGTATCCTCAGACAATCGTGACATTAGTGCAGCGGCAGCTGAAGGAAATGAGCGCTGCAAGATGGTAAACGAAATGTTCGCTTATGAAATCAAGAAATACATCGGAAGCTATGCTGCAGCAATGGGTGGAATTGATGCCGTGCTGTTCACAGGAGGAATCGGCGAGAACGATGCTCCGACAAGAGCTAACGCTTGTGAGGGACTTGAATTCCTAGGAATAAAAATTGATCCCGAAAGAAACAAGGTTCGCGGCAAGGATGCTAAAATTTCGACTGACGACAGCAAGGTTGAGGTTTGGGTAGTTCCCACGAACGAAGAGCTGCTTATTGCAAGAGATACTCTTGAGATTGTTAAGAATATGTAATTTAGTCAAAAGCTACTCGTGCCATCAGACAAATGATGGTACGAGTTTTTGGTATAAGAAAAAATAAAAAAGTAAACGCTTAGTACTTGAATTATTCTCAAAAATGTTGTATAATATACACTATAGCCTAGTATGGTGAAAAAACGCAAGGAATTAAGAACAAAGAAAAAAAGGAAAGGATAGAACGACTATGATTATGTGCTCAAAATGCGGCAAGCGACCTGCCGTTGTGTTCGTTTCTCAAACAGGAGGAAATAAAGACAATGACAACAGTAATCCACTCGGAAAAGGATTATGCTTAGTTTGCGCAAAGGATGCAGGAATACCACAGTTTGATGAGTATTTAAAACGAATGGGAATTAACGAATCGAACATTGAGGAGCTTTCTAACATATCTCCTGAGCTTGTTGATGACGGAGATTCGTTTGAATTTGGAGGAAGCGGAACATTGCCTGAGGTGTTCAGTGATATAATGAACAGTGTTGAAAAGGCATTTAACAATGGCGGCTCACAGCCTCCCGCAAATGTTCCCCAAAAGAAAAAGCAGAATGAGGCTAAAAAAACACATCCCGGTAAAAACGGAGAGGATAAGCTTAAATATCTTAACACCTACTGTACTAACCTTTCAGCCAGAGCTGAAAATGGCGAGCTTGATGCCGTCATCGGAAGAGAGCGTGAGATCGACCGCGTTATTCAGATTCTATCACGCAGACAAAAGAACAATCCCTGCCTTATCGGTGAACCAGGTGTAGGTAAAACAGCTATCGCAGAGGGAATAGCTCAGCGCATATGCAGCGGCGATGTACCGTTCGATTTACAAAACAAGCGAATTTTTCTTCTTGACATGGCGGCTCTAGTTGCAGGCACACAGTTTAGAGGGCAATTCGAAAGCCGCTGTAAGGGACTCATAAACGAGGTCAAAAAGCAAGGCAATGTTATACTATTTATAGATGAGCTGCACTCGATTGTCGGAGCGGGAGATTCTGAGGGCAACATGAACGCATCAAACATACTCAAGCCTTCGCTTTCAAGAGGTGAGATTCAGGTTATCGGTGCAACTACATTTAAAGAGTACAGAAAATACATCGAAAAAGATGCTGCTCTCGAAAGAAGATTTCAGCCTGTTACGGTAAATGAGCCTACTATTGAGGATACGGTTCAGATGCTGTCAGGTATAAAAAAATACTACGAGGCGCACCACAAGATCAAGGTTTCTGATGCCATCACACGTGAATGCGCAATATTGTCCGAACGTTACATCACCGACAGATTTTTACCCGATAAGGCAATAGATCTTCTCGATGAAGCCTGTGCCTATGCCTCAATAAGAAATGAATCTATTGAAGGCTGTAAGCGTGTTAGTGCCGAGTTTGACACTGAGAGTAAAAGGCTTGATGAAATGGAAAGCAACAGTGAAAATCCCGACTATGAGCTTATCGGCGAACAGAAAATGAAGTGCCTGGAGCTTGAAAAAAGACTGACGACACTGCGTACAGAGGCGGAAAACGCACAGGTCACCGAATCGGATTTAGCTCACGTAATAGAGGTATGGACCGGTATTCCTGCTAACAAGATCGAGGAAAGCGAGTACGCAAAAATTCGTGCTTTACCCGAGGCTTTATCTAAGCGAGTTATCGGTCAGCAGCAGGCAATTGATGCAGTATGTGCAGCTGTAAGAAGAAGCAGAGTGCATCTGTCAAATAGAATCAGACCCGCGTCCTTTATCTTTGTCGGACCTACAGGTGTGGGAAAAACAGAGCTTGTAAAGGTACTTGGTGAAACGCTTTTTGATGAAACCGAGCCGCTTATTCGAGTTGATATGTCTGAATACATGGAAAGGCACTCGGTAAGCAAGCTCATAGGAGCGCCTCCCGGATATGTAGGATTTGACGATGCGGGACAGCTTACCGAAAAAATCAGACGCAAGCCATATTCGGTAGTGCTGTTTGATGAAATCGAAAAGGCTCATCCCGATGTAATGAACATCATGCTTCAGATTTTAGATGAAGGAGAAATTCACGATTCACAGGGAAGACTTGTATCGTTTAAAAACACAGTAATAGTAATGACCTCAAATGCAGGCTCGACTGACAAGGATACCGGTGTGGGATTTAACAAAACCGATGCCGAAATCACAAAGGAGCGTGCAATGAAGGCACTCGGCGAATTTTTAAGACCTGAGTTTTTAGGAAGAATAGACGAGGTTGTAGTGTTTAATCCGCTAACTAAGGAGGATTACGCTAAAATAGCAGGACTGATGCTTAACGAAACGGTTGAAGCTCTTGAGGAGCGTGCTATTAAGCTCAAGTACACGCAAGAGGCACTTAAGGTGATTGCCGAAAGGTCATATGGTCACAAGCTTGGCGGACGTGACATTCGACGTGTTATCCGAGAAGAAATTGAGGATAAGCTTGCTCAAATAATCATCGATGAGGGTGAGGGAGCAATAGGAGTCGCACTCATCGATGGCAAGGATGGAGAAATTGTCATAACAACACAATAATCGCAACGAGGCGAGGATGCAGCTTTTACGGCTGCATCCCCTCATTTTTATTTGTAGCAAATGTAAAATTTCAGTGAGAAATTAGGCAAGGCTCTGTTTGATTTTAACAAACATTTTGTGATTTAGGCATTTTTTATAAATTTACACCTTGACATTTGTATAAAATAGACATATAATTATATAGTGGATGAGAAAAACAATCATAGTTGTTAAAATCAATTCATGATTTGTTGATGAAAATATCGGCAAAACGTGGTATGATAGTACTGGCGACTTAATATGATAGGAAACAGGAGGAAAAATTATGGCAAAAACAGTTTCAGCCCCGAAAAAATCTAAGACAATATCAAAAGAGGATTTGAAAAAGCAGTTTGTAGATGTGCTACACAACGATTTTCAAACCACTCCCGATGAGGCGAGCGACCAGCAGGTCTTTGAGGTACTAACTAAAATTGTAGTTGGTATACTTAAAGCAAAGCGCCGTCACTTTACAGTTAAAAACAGATCTGAGGGCAAGAAAAAGGTTTACTATCTTTCGATGGAGTTCCTTATGGGACGCAGCCTTAAGACAAGCATCTATAACCTCGAAATGGTTAATGAAACAACAAGCATGCTTAAGGACTTCGGCATTTCAATAAACAGCATCTATGAAATGGAGCCCGATGCAGGACTCGGAAACGGTGGACTCGGAAGACTTGCTGCCTGCTACCTTGATGGTTTAGCAGCAGATGGCTACCACGCTACAGGATATTCAATTCTTTATGAGTACGGCATCTTTAAGCAAAAGCTAGAGGACGGCTGGCAAACAGAGCTTCCTGACAACTGGCTGCCTGGCGGCTCAGCACTTTTAGTTCCGGTTCCTACTGCAGCAATTGAGGTAAGATTTGACGGAAATCTCAGAGAATATTGGGACAATAGCTTCCATTGCATAGAGCATGAAAACTATACATCAGTAATGGCAGTTCCGTACGATATGTTTGTTTCGGGCTACGGCAGCGAAGCAGTATCTAAGCTAAGACTTTGGAAGGCAGAGGTTCCCTCGTTCGATATGGCAATGTTTAACAAAGGCGACTATTCAAAGGCTCTTGGCAGAAACATCATGTCACAGGCTATCACTAAGGTTCTTTATCCTAACGATAACCATGCAGAGGGCAAATCACTTCGTTTGCGTCAGCAGTACTTTATGGTAGCGGCATCAGTAGGCGATATCGTAAACACGCACATGAACGTATACGGCACGCTTGATAACCTTGCGGACAAGGTTGCAATTCACATTAACGACACGCACCCGACCCTTGCTATTCCTGAGCTAATGAGAATAATGCTCGATGACTGCGGATACGATTGGGATACTGCTTGGGATATTACAACAAAAACCTTCGCATATACAAACCACACCGTAATGCCTGAAGCACTTGAAAAGTGGGACTGCAATCTGCTCAAGAGCGTTACACCGAGAATTTTCTCAATTATAGTTGAGATTAATGAAAGATACTGTAAGCAGCTATGGGATCTTTATCATGATGAGGCAAAGGTTACTCATATGTCGATAATCGAAAACAACATGGTTAAAATGGCAACGCTTTGCGTTCACGCTTCTCACCATGTAAACGGAGTTGCAAAGATTCACTCTGAAATTATCAAGAAGGAAACCTTTAAGGATGAGTACGAGTACACTCCTGAAAAGTTTACAAATGTAACTAACGGAATTGCATACAGAAGATGGCTTTATCAGTCAAATGAGGGACTAACCTCACTTCTCACCGACTGCATCGGCGACGGATTCCTAAGAGATGCCTCTGAGCTCAGTAAATTCAAGGCATTTTCAGATGACAAGGCTGTTTTAGAAAAACTACTTGCTGTCAAGAAGCAAAACAAGGAGCGTTTTGCAAAGTACGTAAAGAACGAATGTGGTGTTGTACTAAACACAAATTCTATCTTTGATGTACAGGTTAAGCGTCTGCACGAATACAAGCGTCAGCAGCTTAATGCGCTTAACATTATTGCTGAGTACAATTATCTAAAGGCTAACCCCGATGCACCATTTGTGCCTAAGACCTACATCTTTGCGGCAAAGGCAGCTCCGGGTTATTACATGGCTAAGCAGATCATCAAGCTTATCTGGAACATCTCCGAGGAGCTAAAGAAGGATAAAAAGCTAAACGAGAAGCTCAATGTAGTTTTCATGGAGGACTATTGCGTATCACTTTCTGAAATCCTAATGCCCGCAGCAGACATTTCCGAGCAGATTTCACTTGCCGGAACAGAAGCATCAGGAACGGGTAATATGAAGCTTATGATAAACGGAGCGGTAACGCTAGGTACACTTGACGGAGCAAATGTTGAGATTCATGAGCAGGTAGGAGATGAAAACATCCTGCTGTTCGGTATGAATGTAGACGAGGTTGAGGCTGCAAAGCCTAATTACAAGCCTATGGATTTCTACAACTCAAACAGTGTCCTTAAGGGTGCAGTTGACCTGCTCACAAGCGGCATCAACGGCGAGCAGTTCTTCGAGATTTCAAATTCGCTCAAGAATGTAGACCCCTACATGGCATTTGCTGACTTTGCATCATATCAGGATGCGCAGAAGCGTGCAAGCGACAGCTATAGCGACAGCATGAAGTGGGCTAAGATGAGCCTTGCAAACATTGCCGGAGCAGGAATCTTCTCTGCTGACAGATCTGTTGAGGAGTATGCTAAGAACATCTGGAATTTGACAAAGTGATAATAAGCTGAAATTTAAGGCGGCACTCTCGATTGGGAGTGCCGTTTTTTATGCTCTTTTGATCTCGTATCCAATTTAAAGCTACTGTATTGCTATTTTTTTTGAAATTTCCTCTTGACAAACCTCAAAAAAAGAGATATAATAAATTTGGTAAAAGAGAGTAGTCGGCGAAGATCATATGGATTTTCGTATATGTGGCGTCAATACACGACGAAGGCGAACGCTGTGAGCGGGGATTTTTGTCCGCTGCATATGATTGCATATACTAAGGGCAATTGGCGAGACTTTTATTAAAGAGAAGAATTAAGGCGGTATGCACTTATTGAGTCGTTTGTTCGGCTTTTATAGGCGTATTTTTGCTCTTAATCATCCTTTAATAAGAGCCTCGCATTTTTATCGAAAGGAATTGAAATTAACATGGCAGAGCGTTACAGACAAACAGCTGATGAGCTTTACTACGAGCTAAAATCGTCAGCCAACGGACTTTCCGCCGAACAGGCAAAGAAAAACATTGAAAGGTACGGCAAAAATGAAATCACTCAAGCAAAAAAGAAAAGCACAGTGGCGATCTTCTTCTCACAGTTTGCGGATTTCTTAGTTATAATACTTATTATTGCAGCACTGATTTCGGCTATCACAGGAGATATTGAGAGCTTTATTGTTATTATCGCAGTAATCACCATGAATGCAATCTTGGGTACGGTACAGACAGTTAATGCCGAAAAAAGCCTTGATAATCTAAAGAAGCTAAACTCGCCAAGTGCTAAGGTGCTGCGTGATGGCGAAAAGATAGTAATCCCATCAGAGGAGGTCGCTGTAGGCGATATTGTTCTCATTGAAGCAGGCGACTCTATTCCTGCGGACGGCAGACTTATTGAATGTGCGTCAATTCAGACAAACGAATCGGCGCTTACAGGAGAATCACTAAATATCGATAAGTCAACCGATATTATAAACGCCGAGGCTCCGCTTGCCGAGCGCAAAAACATGGTATACTCAGGAAGCTTTGTCACATACGGACGCGGAAGCTTTATTGTAACCGATGTTGGAATGAAAACCGAGGTTGGTAAGATCGCATCCCTCATACAAAGTGCCGAGGAACGCAGCACTCCACTGCAGGTCACGCTTGATAAGTTTGGAAAAACACTGTCCATTGCAATATTGATTATATGCGTACTGGTGTTCGGCTTATCTCTTATCCGTGCAGACGAAATCGTCTTTGATACGGTAATGGACTCGCTGATGTTTGCTATTGCCCTTGCAGTAGCCGCTATCCCTGAAGCATTGAGCTCTATTGTAACTATAGTACTTTCCTTTGGTACTCAAAAGATGTCTAAAGAAAATGCCATAGTACGCAAGCTTCAAGCAGTTGAAGGATTAGGCTCAGTATCGGTAATCTGCTCGGATAAAACAGGCACACTTACTCAAAATAAAATGACAGTTAGACGTATTGTCTGCGACGGACACATAATAACTGAAGATCACGCCGATATGCAAAACGTAAACGAAAAGCAGCTCATCATAGCCTCAGTGCTTTGCAATGATTCAAGCTGTAAGGATGGAGTAGATATAGGAGATCCCACCGAAACTGCGCTTATACACTTTGCACATAAGGTTGGACTATCGGACGAGGAGATAAGAAACAGCTATGAGCGTATAAGTGAAATCCCCTTCGACTCCGAGCGCAAGCTTATGTCTACACTAAATGTTATGAACGGCAAGCACGTAATGCTCACCAAGGGTGCGGCAGATGTTCTTATTAATCTTATGAAATGTTCCGAATCAACTAAAAACCAAATTCGTGAGCAGGTCGACAAGCTTTCAAAGCAGGGTCTAAGAATTCTCTGCTTCGCAGGTAAGGAATTTAATGGCGATGTTATTACTATCGATGACGAAAAGGACCTTGAATACATGGGACTTATCGCAATGATGGATCCGCCAAGAATTGAATCAGCACAAGCCGTTGCTGAATGCAAGAGCGCCGGAATCAAGCCTGTTATGATAACCGGTGACCATATCGTCACCGCTTCAGCCATAGCTAAGGAAATTGGAATACTTGAAAGCTTTGATGAGGCAGTAGAGGGCAGCACACTAGATAATTACACAGATGATGAGCTTATTGACTTTGTCAAAGATAAATCGGTATACGCCAGGGTTACTCCGGAACACAAAATACGTATTGTAAAAGCATGGCAATCAAGAAACAACATCGTAGCGATGACCGGTGACGGCGTAAATGATGCTCCGGCACTCAAGCAAGCTGATGTCGGAGTTGCCATGGGCATAACAGGCACAGAGGTTTCAAAGGATGCAGCATCAATGGTGCTTGCTGATGATAACTTCGCAACAATAGTCAAAGCAGTCAAGAACGGTCGAAATATTTACGACAATATCAAAAAGTCTATTCTTTTCCTATTATCAGGAAATCTCGCCGGAATTATTGCAGTTCTGTTTAACTCAATAGCAGGACTTCCGGCTCCGTTTGCTCCTATTCATCTGCTGTTTATAAACCTTCTCACCGACTCACTTCCCGCAATTGCATTAGGACTTGAGCCGCACAACGACAGCGTAATGAAGCGCAAGCCACGCCCTGCAAACGAATCACTAATGACCCGTCCATTCCTTATAGGTGTAGGCTATAGCGGTCTTATAATCTCAATCGCAACGGTAGCGGCTTATTTGATAGGCTATCGCACATCAGAATCGCTTGGAATGACAATGGCTTTTGCTACACTTTGTATGTCAAGACTATTCCACGGTTTTTCAGCAAAAGCCGACGAGCCTGTAATGTTTAAAAAGCAAATGTTTAATAATCGCTTTGGTATCATGGCATTTTTAGTAGGAATGGTGCTTATCAACGCTGTGCTGCTAATAACTCCACTTCACAGCCTTTTTGAAATTTCATCTGACCTAGGAGGCATACAAATAGGAATAATCTACGCACTAAGCTTCGGTTCAATGTGTGTCGTACAGCTTGTTAAGGCTGTTGCAACGCTTGTAAAAGGAAAAGGATAAAAATCAAGTACAATAACGCTAAAAGGAGCAGCTTCACACCAAAGCTGCTCCTTTAATTTACTCAAATAACCTT
The DNA here is from genome assembly GCA_021199375.1 of Ruminococcus sp. GTDB lineage: Bacteria > Bacillota > Clostridia > Oscillospirales > Ruminococcaceae > YE71. Next base: position 62,738 of record JAJQIB010000024.1, read on the forward strand.
ATTGCTTGAATCTATCCTTTATCTTATCGAAGAATCCCTGACGCTTTTTGTAATTCTTTTCATCAAGTGAATTCTCAAACTTCTGCAAAAGCTCCTTTTGCTCCTTGTTTAAGCCCTTGGGAACCTCTATGTTTATCTTGAAGTAGTGATCTCCACGCTCAGAGCTTGAGCCCTTTTGCACGCCCTTGCCCTTCATTCTAAATACTGTACCTGCCTGTGTGCCCTCAGGAACCTCATACTCAACCTCGCCATCGATTGTTGGTATGCTCACCTTTGCACCTAATGTAGCCTGCGTGTAGGTTAGCGGCAGCTCAATCCAAATATCAAAGGTATCTCTGCGCTCAAACAACGGATCTGGCTTAACTCGCACATTGATGTATAGATCTCCAGCTGCACCGCCATTTATGCCCTGACTTCCCTCACCTCTTACACGAGTTTGAGCTCCATCATATACACCGGGCTGCATATTTACCTTCTTGGTTGTGGTCTTGCGGATTCTGCCACGTCCCGAACAGGTCGGACAGGGATTATCAATTATAGTTCCCTTGCCGTTACAACGTGAGCATCTCGAGCTCTGGGTAAAGCTTCCGAAGGGTGTATTCTGCGATACTCTAACCTGACCGGTTCCATGACAATCGGGACAGGTTGTTCTGCTTCCGCCTCCTGCCGCTCCTGTGCCATGACAATCAGGACAGGTTTCCATTCGGGTTACCCTAACTGAAGGCTGACATCCCTTGCAAGCATCCATAAAGCTTAAGGTTACACTTGCTTCGATATCCTCTCCACGTCTGGGCGCATTGGGATTAGCCTGACGTGATGATGACATTCCACCGCCAAAGAATGCATTAAGAATATCGTCTACTCCGCCACCGAAGCCGCTGCTGAAGCCTCCGAAGCCTCCACCACCTGCTGAAAAATTGGGATCTACTCCCGCAAAGCCAAACTGATCGTACTTAGCCTTTTTGTCAGCATCTGACAGCACCTCATATGCCTCATTAACTTCTTTAAATTTAGCCTCAGCCTCCTTATCATCAGGATGCAAATCGGGATGATAGAGTCTTGCCTGCTTTCTGAAAGCCTTTTTTATATCGTCTTGACTTGCGCTTTTGTCAACGCCCAAGACCTCATAATAATCTCTTTTGTTTTCGTTAGCCATAACAAACCCTCCTATTTTCGGCTCTTAAATACCCACATAGGGGACGGCAGCTATCCTCGCCACCGTCCTCTTATGGAATTTATAAAATTATTACAGCCTAATTAGTCGGTGAACTCGGCATCAATTACATCGTCATCGCCGCTGCTCTGGGTGCCACCCATATTATTCGGATCAAAGCCCTCGGCTCCGCCTGCAGCCTGCTGCTGAGCTGCCGCCTGCTGATAAACGTTAGTTGCAACTCTCTGGAAGGACTCCTCAAGTGCCTTGCTGGCAGATTTAATAGCTTCAACATCAGTGCCCTTAAGAGCCTCCTTTACTGCTGCAATCTTAGACTCAACCTCGCTCTTGTCGCTTGCAGAAACCTTATCACCAAAGTCATTTAGCGATTTCTCACACTGGAACGCCATCTGATCTGCGTTATTTCTTGCATCAACATCGTCCTTCTTTTTCTTATCCTCGTCTGCGAACGCTTCAGCTTCCTTAACAGCCTTATCTATATCCTCCTTAGACATATTTGTAGAGGAGGTGATGGTAATATCCTGCTCCTTGCCTGTTCCCATATCCTTTGCGGATACATGAACAATACCGTTTGCATCAATGTCAAAGGTTACCTCAATCTGCGGGATTCCACGGGGTGCAGGTGCAATACCGTCAAGACGGAACATTCCGAGCTGCTTGTTGTCCTTAGCAAACTCACGCTCACCCTGAAGAACGTTTATATCAACTGCAGTCTGATTATCTGCATAGGTCGAGAATACCTGTGTTTTCTTGGTTGGGATGGTGGTGTTTCTCTCAATCATCTTTGTAGCAATTCCGCCAGCGGTTTCAATTGAAAGTGAAAGCGGAGTTACATCCAAAAGCAGAAGTCCGTTTTCAACGTCACCGCCTAGGATTCCACCCTGATATGCCGCACCAAGTGCTACACATTCGTCAGGGTTAATTCCCTTAAACGGTTCCTTACCGATAAGCTTCTTAACTGCGTCCTGTACAGCGGGAATTCTTGAAGATCCACCTACCATAAGCACCTTATTAAGGTCATTAACCGATAGTCCTGAATCGGAAAGTGCCTGACGAACAGGTCCCATTGTCTTTTCTACAAGGTCAGCTGTCATCTGATTAAACTTAGCCTGTGTAAGGGTCAGCTCCAAATGCTTAGGACCATCTGCCGATACACTGATATAAGGTAGGCTGATTGTGGTTGAAGCAGTAGATGAAAGCTCAATCTTTCTAAGCTCCGCCTCAGTCTTTAGACGCTGCATAGCCATCGGGTCCTTTGTAAGGTCGATGCCCTCCTGTGCCTTGAATTCTTCTACCATCCAATCGATGATTCTCTGGTCAAAATCGTCACCGCCGAGTCTGTTATTTCCTGCTGTTGCCAAAACCTCGGTTACACCGTCACCCATTTCGATGATGGAAACATCAAAAGTACCACCACCTAGGTCGTAAACCATTACCTTCTGATCCTCTTCCTTGTCAATACCATAGGAAAGAGCAGCTGCTGTAGGCTCGTTGATAATACGCTTTACATTAAGTCCTGCAATCTGTCCAGCATCCTTTGTTGCCTGACGCTGAGCATCGGTGAAGTATGCAGGAACGGTAATAACTGCCTCAGTTACCTTTTCGCCAAGGTAGCTTTCTGCATCAGTCTTTAGCTTCTGCAAAATCATTGCTGAGATTTCCTGGGGAGTGTATTCCTTTCCGCCCATCTTAGCCTTATAGTCACTACCCATATGACGCTTAATAGAAATTACTGTGTCATTAAAGTTTGTTACTGCCTGACGCTTTGCAACCTGACCGATAAGTCTGTCACCATTCTTTGAAACTCCTACAACAGAAGGAGTGGTTCTTGCTCCCTCGCTGTTTGGAATTACTACAGCCTCGCCGCCTTCTACAACGGCTACACATGAGTTTGTTGTACCTAAATCAATACCAATAATTTTCGACATATAAATCAACCTTTCATTATTTTTCTTTTAGCTTTTAATTTTACTTCTCTTACCATGAGCCTCAAGGATTTGCTACAACTACTGTGGGATAGCGAATCACCTTTTCACCTATCGTAACACCCTTTTCAAAGACCTGAGCGACTACATTTTCGCCTAGATTTTCATCTACAATCTGACTTACTGCATTCGCCTTTGCAGGATCAAACGGCTCGCCTGTGGGGTCTACAATCTTTACATTCATCTTATCAAGTGCTGCAGTAAACTGCTTGTAGATCATCTCGATGCCCTCTTTATACTTTGCATCCTGCGACTCGGTTTCAACCGCTCTTTCGAAGTTGTCGTACACAGTGATAACATTCAGTATTGTATCACCTACTCCTGACTCTCTTGCTTCAAGCAGCTGCTTTGAGGTTCGCTTACGGTAGTTATCATACTCCGCCATGAGCCTTAAGTACTTATCCTTTTGCTCACTCAGCTCTTTTTCAAGCTGTTCTATTCGTTTTAAATCATCCGTTTGCGTGTCCTTCGTCTGCTCCTGTGAGGCTTCTATATTTTCCTTTTCCTCATCATTTGCAGCCGTTTTCTTTTGTGTCTCTGCTTCTTTTTCTTTGTTATTTTCCATTTCCTTTTCGAGTTCCATCTTCATCCTCCTCTATGTTACACCATCGTCCACTTCTTCTTCGTCATCATTTCTCGAAAGCAGATCGGTTACTCGCTGTGAGAAATATTCAAGATACGGAATGAATTTCGCATAATCAATTCTCATAGGTCCAATAAGTCCGATTGAGCCGACCTCCTTGCCGCCCTTTTTAAATGGTGCGGTGATTATCGACGAATTATGAAGTACAAAGCTATCACTTTCGGGTGAAAAGCTCACATGCAAGCCTCCGAAGGTTTGATCAAAAAAGCTCTCGATCTCACTTTTTCCGTCTAAAAATTCGATAATCTCATTTTGTTCAAATTCCTTACAGGTCAGCAGATTCTTTTCTCCCTGAAGCTTTACATCCTGTGCGGTCATTTCCTTTGCTAACGTCACAAGCTCGCTTAGAATCGGCGTGAGCGATACCATGTAGGTTCCCATTGCGGTACGTATCTTTTCAAATGTCTCATCCGATATCTCATCAAGGGGTACTCCCTGAAGATTTTCCTCAAGATACTTGTCAAAAAATTCAAGCTGCTCGTGAGTCAAGTCAAATTCAAGCCTGCAAACCTTATTTTTTATCTTTCCGTTCGAGGTTATCATTAGTATGACATACATCCGCTTGCCTGTTGGAATCACCTCAACCTTTGATATGAGTGAAAATCTAGGAGTTGAGTCTGCTACGACAGAAGCACATTTTGTGAGCTCTGAAAGTGCAAGAGTTGCAGAATTGACCATTTCGTCCTCACTCTTGGCATTTTCATCGAACATATCATCGATTCTCTGCTTTTCCTCATCACTCAGCGGATTTTTCTCAACCAATGCATCGACATACAACCGATAGCCTGCGTAGGTGGGAACTCTTCCGGCTGAGGTGTGCGGCTGCTCAAGATAGCCCTGTTTTTCGAGCTCCGCCATCTCATTACGTATCGTTGCCGATGATGCATGAACATGACTCATGATAGCTTTTGATCCGACCGGCTCACCTGTTACGATGTACTCGTCTACAACCGCCTGAAGTATCTTAAGCTTTCGGCTATCCATTTTTCCGCACGCTCCTTTCTTAAAGTTAGCACTTTTATTGTTTGAGTGTTAGCACTCCATCTCTTCGAGTGCTAATTATAGTTTATACCTTTTTTGAAGGATTGTCAAGAGGGTTTTAAAAAAAATATTATCAAACTTCGTAAATATTTTGCCCATTTTTTTGTGCAATATGTCTATAAGCGTATATGAATCGAACATTTTGCGAGTCTTTTTCATACTATATATTATATTTCGACAAAAATCTAATGAGTCATCTGCGAATAGCACTTGAAAATATGGGGAAAATACCTTTAAAGCTCAATCTGAAAGGAGAAGCAAAAATGAGTGTTCACAGAGGAGAGATTTATTACGCAGATTTGAGTCCTGTGGTAGGTTCGGAGCAGGGCGGCATCAGACCGGTACTTATAGTTCAAAATGACGTAGGAAATCGTCATTCACCTACAGTAATCGCAGCGGCAATTACAAGTCGCCACGATAAGGCTAATCTGCCGACTCACATTTCGGTAGGCGGATCCGACTGCGGTCTTGCAAAGGACTCAATTATACTGCTTGAACAGATTCGCACACTTGACAAGCGTAGACTAAAGGAGCGAATGGGCGAGCTTGACAACGATTCAATGAACCGAGTTGACAGCGCACTGTCTATATCCTTCGGACTACACTGACAGAAGACGGCTTTTATCACTTTTAACCAAAAAAATGAAAGTTCAATCGCCAAAACTTGCAAAAATGAGCCTCTTTTTTATGCAAAATTACCGAAAATGAGTCAAATGAGCTGAAAATTTTTCAAAAATCATTGACAAGCGTTTCATTATATGCTATAATAGTACTGTTCGACCGGCTCGTATTCGGTCTACAGATTAGTAGTTTATATTTGGAATTGGAGGATTTTCAGATGGAAATTAAAAATCAGTATCTAGCTGGCGTTTATGCACAGGTAGAAAAGAGAAATCCCGGCGAATCGGAATTTCTTCAGGCAGTAAAAGAGGTTCTTATCTCACTCGAACCCGTTGTTGAGCGTCGTCCCGACATCGTTGACGCAGGCATTATCGACAGAATCGTTGAGCCTGAGCGTCAGATCATTTTCCGCGTACCGTGGGTTGATGACAATGGCAAGGTTCAGGTAAACAGAGGCTTCAGAATTCAGTTTAATTCTGCAATCGGACCTTACAAGGGTGGTCTAAGACTTCATCCTTCAGTATGCGCTTCTGTAATCAAATTCCTAGGCTTTGAGCAGATCTTCAAGAATTCACTTACCGGTCTTCCTATTGGCGGCGGCAAGGGAGGATCCGACTTTGATCCTAAGGGCAAGTCTGACGGAGAGGTTATGCGCTTCTGCCAGAGCTTCATGACTGAGCTTTCTAAGCACATCGGTGCTGACACCGACGTTCCCGCTGGCGACATCGGAACAGGTGCTAGAGAAATTGGTTATATGTACGGTCAGTACAAGAGACTTCGTAACGAGTTCACAGGCGTACTTACCGGAAAGGGTCTTTCCTACGGTGGTTCACTTGCAAGAACTGAGGCTACCGGCTATGGTCTTTGCTACTACACAGCTGAAATGCTAAAATGCATGAAGAACGACAGCTTTGAGGGCAAGACTGTTGTAATCAGCGGTTCGGGTAACGTTGCAATTTATGCTACCGAAAAGGCTACACAGCTTGATGGCAAGGTTGTTGCACTTTCTGACTCAAACGGATACATTTATGATCCCGATGGAATCAAGCTTGATATCGTTAAGGACATCAAGGAGGTTAAGCGTGGAAGAATCAAGGAGTATGTAGATCAGGTTTCTACTGCTACCTACACTGAGGGCTGCAGCGGAATTTGGACAATCAAGTGCGACATTGCTCTTCCCTGCGCTACACAGAACGAGCTTGACGAAGCATCTGCAGACGCTCTTATCGCTAACGGCGTAATCGCTGTTGCTGAGGGTGCTAACATGCCTTCTACTCCTGAAGCTATTGAGAAATTCCAGGCTGCTGGCGTTCTCTTTGGACCTGCTAAGGCTGCAAATGCAGGCGGAGTTGCTACCTCTGCTCTCGAAATGAGCCAGAACAGCGAAAGACTCAGCTGGACCTTTGAAGAGGTTGATGCTAAGCTTAAAGGCATCATGGAGAACATATTCCACAACAGCTTTGATGCTGCTAAGGAGTACGGCAAGGAAGGCGACCTTGTTTCAGGTGCTAACATTGCAGGATTCCTCAAGGTTGCAGACGCTATGCTTTGGCAGGGTGTTAGCTACTAATACTAATCTTCCGATAGCAAATATGGATAATAAATTAAGCACGATGCAAAAACGCATCGTGCTTTTTTGTTATGTATCAAGCCTATTACCACATCTGGCACAAAAGCTTGAACCGAGCGGATTGACGTTGCCACAATTTGGACATGGCTTTAAATCTGCCGGAGCTACCATCTTGGGAACAACGCGCACTACAGTCTTTTGTGGAGCAATGTTTTGAGAAAAGCCCTGTGTGGACGGTGTAGGCTGCTGACTATACAGCGGAGGAGGTGCTTGGTATTGCTGCACATAAGGGTTGTACTGCTGCTGAAATTGTGGATACTGCGGCGGCAATCCTCCCATATAGGCATAGGGGTTATACGGATTAAATGTATTTTGAGCATTCCGATAATTCATCGGCAAGGGCACACCAAACAAGCGCTTTTGATTAGTAGTCTTGCCGCCATACATGTCCTGAAGCATTCCGTCAAGCTGCTCATAATAGAAGCGATTATAAATGTTGTGGGTATTTTTCTTAGCACGGTGAACGGTTATACCTATCATCACGTAGATAAAAATCATTAAGGCTGCTAAAATAATAAACGAAAGTGCCTGTATCGAATCGTTATCTTCGTAAATTCCAGGAACAGTAACAACAAAGTCATAAATTCCATGTAGGATTACCGAGAAAACAAACGCATAACGCTCAGGATGTGATTCGTCATTTGAAAAATTATATTTTCGGTACTTTGATATGCCAAAATAGTAGCCCATAAATATACCTGTAATAGCGTGCATCGGAATGCTTAATATCGCTCGCATTATCGCCGTGCCTACAGGATCATTTGACATAAGAAAAATGTACATAAGGTTCTCAAGCGTCGCAAAGCCTAGCGCCGATGCTGCACCATAAACCACTCCGTCATATGTATTGTCAAACTCCCTATCATGAAAGATAATCCATTTAAAGGTAAAAAACTTGCAGGATTCCTCGCATACACCAACTACTAAAAAATACTCAAGAAAATAAAAAATCATGCTGAATGTTTCATTGCTCATGTTGGAATTTCCAAACAATCCTTCCATAATAAGTGTAAGTATAGCTTGACCTATAACCTCTAAAATTGCAGCAGGTATTGTCGAAAGCGCACTGATTGCAAAAACTGATAATATCTTTTTAAACGGCTCCTTCTTGTGCTTTTCGTTAACAAGCACTATGAACATAATAACAATTGTCGGTAAAAGTGCCAAAGCAAGTGGTATAGCAGTTGCCAAATAGGCTCACCTCCATAAAAAAGAATACTGCTTCTATTATTATATCAAAGTTTATTTACTTTGTCCAGTGCTTATCACACCTTTTTTAACAAAAACACTGCTGCAAAAAAGCAGCAGTGCCCATGTATTATGATATCAGTTTATGCAAGTACGCTTAAATATCTGTCACCTGAATCGGGAAGAAGTGCTACAATGGTTTTACCCTTATTCTCCTCACGCTTTGCAAGCTCAGCAGCCGCCCATAGTGCCGCTCCTGAAGAAATTCCAACAAATGCTCCTTCACTCCTTGCAAATGCCTTTGCCTCGTCATATGCCGCTTCATTTGACACAGTAATAATCTCATCATATATACCGGTATCCAACAAATCGGGAACAAAGCCTGCTCCTATACCCTGAATCTTGTGCGCTCCTCCCCTGCCTTCAGATAGCACAGGTGAGCTTTCGGGCTCAACGGCAATAATCTTAACGCCAGGATTCTTCTCCTTTAGATATCTGCCTACTCCTGTAATTGTTCCTCCCGTTCCTACACCTGACACAAAAATGTCAACCTTGCCGTCGGTGTCGTCCCATATTTCGGGACCGGTGGTCTCGTAATGTGCCTGAGCGTTTGAAGGATTTTCAAACTGTGAGAGGATAATGCTGTTTTCGGTTTGCTCTACAAGTTCCTTTGCCTTTACAACTGCTCCCGACATTCCGCCCTTTCCCTCGGTTAGAACAATCTGTGCACCGTAAGTGCTTATCATGTCACGGCGTTCCTTAGTCATGGTTTCAGGCATGACAATTACTACCTTATAACCCCTTGCCGCACCGACAGATGCTATTCCGATTCCGGTGTTTCCGCTTGTAGGCTCGATTATAGTGCCTCCCGGCTTGAGTCTTCCACTTTTTTCAGCATCATTTATCATATATACTGCCGCTCTGTCCTTAACAGATCCTGTGGGATTAAAATACTCAAGCTTTACTAAAATTGTAGCTGAAAGGTTCTTGCTTGCGGCATAATCTGAGGCATTAGCAAGCGGAGTTTTTCCTATTAGCTCATCGATGCTTTCATAAATTTTTGACATATAAATCAACTCTCCTTCTGATTAATCCTTAACAGCATCAAAACCGTGCTGCAAATCTGCTATAATATCATCAATATGCTCGGTACCTATAGAAAGACGAATGGTGTTTGGCTTTATTCCCGCTGCAAGCAGCTCGTCCTCCTCCATCTGCGAGTGGGTGGTTGATGCGGGATGAATCACCAACGACTTGACATCGGCTACATTTGCAAGCAGTGAGAAAAGCTCAAGCGATTCGGTGAATTTCTTAGCCTTGTTGGCATCTCCTTTAATTTCAAAGGTGAAGATTGACGCTGCACCATTGGGAAAATAGCTGTCATAAAGCTCCTTTTCTCTTCCCGTCGCTAGCGAGGGATGATTGACCCTTTCGACATCAGGATGTGATTTTAGGAAATCTACTACCTTAAGAGCATTTTCAACATGACGCTCAACTCTTAGCGAAAGAGTTTCGAGTCCCTGCAAAAGTAAAAACGAATTGAATGGAGAAATAGTCGCTCCGATATCTCTCATCAAGGTTGTACGTATTTTTAACACGTATGCGATATTTCCTGCTGCCTGAGTGAATACGACTCCGTGATACGAGGGATTAGGCTTGCTTAACCCGGGAAATTTATCATTTTGTGCCCAGTCAAATTTACCCGAATCTACGATTACGCCGCCCATTACCGTACCGTGACCGCCGATAAACTTTGTAGCAGAATGAACTACAACATCTGCACCATGCTCGATAGGTCTTAAAAGATAAGGTGTTGCAAACGTACTATCAACGATAAAGGGAATACCATGCCTATGCGCAATCTCTGCTATAGCGTCAAGATCTATTACGTCAGAATTGGGATTGCCAAGCGTTTCAGCATATACAAGCTTAGTGTTGTCCTTTATTGCCGATTCTATCTCATCTAAATTATGAGGATTAACAAATGTGGTATCTATTCCTTGGTCTTTAAGTGTGTTTGCAAAGAGATTGAATGTACCGCCGTAGAGATTAGCTGATGAAACAATGTGATCTCCGCTGCGTGTGATGTTTTGTATTGCATAAGTGATAGCCGCTGAGCCGGTTGCGGTTGCAAGTGCCGCCGCTCCGCCCTCAAGAGCTGCAATTCTCTGCTCAAAAACATCGGATGTAGGATTCATAAGTCTTGTATAGATATTTCCGCCCTCGGTAAGTCCAAAGCGTCCTGCCGCCTGCGCGGAGTCTTTAAATACATAAGAAGTAGTAGCATAAATCGGTACTGCCCTAGCATCAGTTGTAGGATCCGGATTTTCCTGCCCTACATGAACCTGTAAAGTTTCAAATTTATAATTGCTCATAGTAAAAGTCCTTTCGTTTTTAAAATAAGATTTGTTTGCTTGTTACGTATATTGTATCAACCTTGACATCGACACATTCGCTTAAAGACCTTAATAATTTTCATAAAACCTCCGCCTTTCTATTTAAAAACTTTAGTATGTATCTAGTATATCATCTTTTTCCTACTTTGTCAATAGGATTTCAAGGTTTTCACCATTTTTGTAGAGTTGCACAAATTTTCGCGCTATTTTTGTATGATTTTTCACAAAATCCTCCAATGGACTTTACATTTTAAAGGTTTAATGTTATAATGAATATAGTGTTAAATATATGAAATTTGTGAAAAGGAGAAGATATTATGTCTGTATTAAAGAAGCTCGCAGTTACTGCGATATCGCTCGCTGCAGCGGCTTGCTTTGCGGTTGGTGCCAGCGGATACACGTCTTCAACCGTGATTACTGCAAGCGCACAATCAGTAGTGACGCTTGGATCAACCAGTATCAAGAAGGCTACTATTAAGCTTTCCTCAACATCGGTCACCTATACAGGAAAGGCAATAAAGCCTACAGTTAAGGTGACCTATGACGGAAAAACACTTAAAAAGGGTACCGATTACAAGCTCACCTACTCAAGCAACACAAAAATTGGAACTGCTAAGGTAAAGGTAACGGGACTTGGATCGTACAGCGGCTCAAAGACGCTTACATTTAAGATTATACCCAAAAAGGTAACAGGCTTTACCGCAACATCTACGCAAACAACGGTTACACTTTCATGGGATAAGGTAGCTAACTGTACAGGGTACAGAATCTATCGATACAATTCATCCACAAAAAAATGGGTGAAGGTGAAAACCATTAAATCCAAAACCACTACGACATGGACCGACAAATGCTTGCTAGGCTCTAAAACATACAAGTACCGAATCAAGGCTTATAAAAAGGTTGACGGAACAAACTACTGGGGCAAGAGCGTACAGGTAAACAAAAAGACCTCAACAGCCACAACTCCTGTTGCAAAAAATGGCGAGCTTACGGTAAGTGGAGCTAATATAGTAAATGAAAAGGGTAAGAAATTTCAAATAATTGGTATGTCTACTCACGGAATTATGTGGGAGGATTACTCTGATATTCTATCAAAGTCATCACTCAAAACACTTCGTGACGACTGGGGCGTTAATACCATAAGAATAGCAATGTACACCGAGGAATGGGGCGGATATACCACAGGTTCAACCTACGCTGCGCAAGCGAAAAAGAAGGTTAATACCGGCATCAAAAATGCAACCTCTCTCGGAATGTATGTAATAATCGACTGGCATATCCTAAGCGATGGTAACCCTCAAACTCACCAATCTGAGGCAATAAGCTTCTTTAAGTATATGGCTAAAAAGTACAAAAACTACAACAATATTTTGTATGAAATTTGCAATGAGCCTAATGGCAGTGTGACCTGGTCAAGCAACATCAAGCCATATGCTAAAAAGGTAATATCAGCCATACGTAAATACGATGACGATGCTATCATAATCTGCGGTACCGGTACATGGAGTCAGGATATTGATGACGTGGTAAATGACAGACTTTCGGACAAAAACACGGTTTATGCGCTGCATTTTTATGCAAATACCCACACCGATTGGCTAAGAACACGCTTTAGCGAATGCTACTCTAGCGGACTGCCGATTTTGGTATCCGAGTTCGGCACCTGCAACTCATCAGGAAGCGGTGGATACAATTCATCTCAAACTAAGACATGGTTAAAGCTGCTTGACTCGAAAAAGGTCGGCTATGTAAACTGGTCGGCATGCGACAAGGACGAAACCTGCTCGGCATTTGTAAGCGGTACTGACCTATCAGCAATAAAGAAGGGCACTAGTCAGCTTACATCAAGCGGAAAGCTTATAAGATCGTGGTACAGAAAACGCGCTGGACTTTCATAAACAAACAAATAACACATTCTGTGAGAGCGACTAAAAAAGTCGCTCTTTTCAGCTTCAAAAGTTTCAATAAATCAAAAAAATCAAATCTACGTACTATATTGAAATCCCAACAGATCATTTCTCGTTGGGATTTTTTTATACCTGCGGCACAACAACACCCGATTTTTAAAATATTTTTCAAAAGAAGCATAAATTTTTTCTAATAACAAAAAAATTGGAACAAAGGTCTTGACAAATAGAACAAAGCGTGTTATAATCTTATAAAACCTATATGCTTAGTATGATATTGCTTTCCAAGGCTAATTCTTTAATCGAAAGGGGAATTTCAAAATGAAAATCTACGAAGCCATTACTGAACTGATTGGCAATACGCCGCTTCTGGAGCTTAAAACAATCGAGTTGACTCACAGCCTAAATGTTAGAATGCTTGCAAAACTTGAATCCTTTAATCCAACATGTTCTGTGAAGGATAGAATTGCGAAGGCAATGATACAGGATGCTGAGGAAAAAAGCTTCCTCTCTAAGGATAGCATCATCATTGAACCAACAAGCGGAAATACAGGAATAGGACTTGCAGCAGTTGCCGCCTCTAGGGGCTATCGCATAATGATTGTTATGCCAGAAAATATGAGTGCTGAACGATGCGATCTATTGAAAGCCTATGGAGCTGAAATCGTCTTTACCGATGCAGAAAAAGGAATGGTGGGTGCGATTCAAAAGGCACAGGAGCTTGCTAACAGTATACCGCATAGCTTTATTCCATCTCAGTTCACCAATCCCATTAATCCGATTACCCATACTGAGACAACAGGAATAGAAATCTGGAACGACACCGATGGTCAGGTTGATATTTTGGTTGCTGGTGTAGGGACTGGCGGAACCATCAGCGGTGTTGGAGGATATTTAAAAGCTTGTAAACCAGAGATACAGGTGATAGCTGTGGAACCGGAGGATTCACCGGTGCTGTCTGGAGGCAAGGCAGGAATCCACCAAATCCAAGGAATCGGAGCAGGCTTTGTGCCTGATACTCTGAACACAGAAATCTACGATGAGATTATCAGAGTTTCCAATGAAGATGCTATTGATACATGCAGGGAGCTTGTACGAAAAGAGGGCGTTCTAGCTGGTATATCATCGGGAGCTGCACTATTTGCTGCTAAACAAATTGCAAAACGTACAGAAAACAATGGCAAGATGCTTGTTGTCATTCTTCCAGATACCGGAGAACGTTATTTAACGATGGGTATTTTTAATACGTAAGAAGGGTGAAAGCTATGGATAAGATTAATCTAAATGAGATGGTCTACGAAAAATATATCGCACCAACAAAAAAGAAACGAGAGCGCTGCATTGGTGTGGAAATCGAATTGCCGATCGTCAATCTGTCCGGAGAGGCAGTAGATGAATGGATACCGATTTTTATAGCTGGACAATTTAGAACAAAGTTTGGGTTTGAAATCACTGGAACAGATGTACTGGGAAATGTCAATTCCATGAGTGATACGTTGACAGGTGATAATCTTTCATTTGACTGCTGCTATTCAAATCTTGAATTATCCTTTGGCAAGTGTAATGACATTTTTGAAATTCAAAAGCGATTTTCAACCTACTATACTTTTTTAAATGAGTGCTTTTCGGAATATAACTATACTTTGACAGGCATGGGCGTCAATCCTGGCTATAATGTCAATCATAACGAGCCAATTCAAAATGAGCGTTACCGAATGCTGTATCATCATCTTTACAGCTACCCAAAATACGAGCAACAGTCTGAACTCAAATTCAGCAACCGTGCTGATTTCGGCACATTTACAAGTGCTTCGCAGGTTCAACTAGATGTATATTACGATTCCCTTCTAAAAACCATCAACACTTTTGAGCTTGTAGAGCCCTATAAGGCTTTGCTGTTTGGTAACTCCTATATTGCAGAAAAACCCGATATGCTCAACGTGCGAAATTGGCTTTGGGAACATAGTATGCAGGGCTATAATCCGCACAACGTTGGTATGTTTGGGCACAAGCTCAAAAGCATTTCAGAACTAATCGAGTACATCAAATCAACTAGTATTTACTGTACAATGAGAAACGGCAAGTATGTCAATTTTACACCGATTCCAATCGGAGAGTATTATAAAATGGATTTCGTCGCAGGCGAATACTTCGATGGCGATCGTTATCAAAGTATTCAAATTACGCCTAAGGCTGAAGATCTTGCACATCTTAGAAGCTTTAAATTTGAGGATTTGACATACCGCGGAACCATCGAGCTTCGTTCAACATGCTGCCAACCTGTACATGACAGCATGGCTGTCGCCGCATTTAACATCGGATTGATAGAAAAAATTGATGAGCTTAATGAACTGCTAGAACAGGATACCATCATTTATTCACATGGTTATAATGCAAGAGAGCTTCAAAAAATGCTTTCATGTTCAAAGCTCCCGACATATATTGATCAAGATTTGCTAAAAAAGCAACTGAAAAATATTATAGATCTTGCGGCAGATGGATTGAAGTCAAGAGGTAAATCCGAAGAAATATTCCTAGATCCACTATATGAACGTTCGGAGTGTCTCACAAATCCTGCCAGACGAATGGTAGAGGGATTGAAAGCAGGAAAGTCCATGAGGGATTTTATTCTTGATTATGCTAAATTATGAAAGGAAGTGAGGCAATGGATGGTCAGATAACTGGAAAATTTGGATTAGAGCGAGAAACTCTTCGTGTGAATCATCAGGGCAGACTTGCTCAAACAAAACATCCTTTTACAAGCAATCATCTTTCGAGAGATTTCTGTGAGAATCAGCTTGAAATCATCACGCCAGTATGTGACAGTATCGATGCAGCTGTCAAGTCATTGGCAGCGCTTTCCAAAACAGCAGAGAATTTGCTAGCACAAAAACATGAATCGCTCTGGCTTTACAGCAATCCGCCATTTATCACTTCAGCTGATGAAATACCAATTGCTGAGTTTAATGAAGAAAATGTACAAAACCGAATATACAGAGAACACCTTGCACAGGTTTACGGAAAGAAGATGATGCTCTACAGCGGCATTCATTTTAATCTTTCTTTCCCAGATTTTCTCAAGAATGGTGACAATGATTCCTTTTATATGAAGTTACTGAAATATTCAACAAAGTATAGCTGGCTGCTTGTCCTACTGACTGCTGCAAGCCCGATTTACGACCGTTCCTTTGACGATGATACGCAAAGAGGCATGATGGTATCTAAATATACCTCTCTGCGCAACAGTGAGCGTGGATATTGGAATCATTTTACACCGATTTTGGATTATAGCAGTGTAAGAAGCTATTGCGCAAGCATACAGACATATATAGATAAAGGAGCGTTGATTTCCAGCTCAGAGCTTTACGTACCCGTTCGTATCAAGCCACCTGGAAAAAATACACTCCAAGCACTTTCGGAAGAAGGAATTGACCATATTGAGCTGCGAATGTTTGACCTTAATCCACTGGATTCTAATGGCATTTGCCAGAATGATCTGCAGTTTTCCTATATGCTACTACTGTATTTTGCTTCTCTTGATGACTTTGATTTCACAGCACAGATGCAGGCGGAGGCACTTGATAACCACAAAAAAGCAGCCTATCAGGATTGGCAAACAATCAAAATTGATAACGAAAGCATTTGCGATGCGGCTAACGCTTTATTCGATGGAATGAGTGCATATTTTGCAGACCAAAGTGCATTTTTAAATCAAATTAATTATCAAAGAAAAAAACTCGATTATCAAAACAGCTATTCAGAACAAATCATACATCTTTATAAATCAAGAATTTACAATTGCATATAGAAGGGAGTTGAAGATAATGTGTGAGCTTCTTGGAGCTAGCCTTAAAGAATACACAGATTTGCGGGAATACATGAAAACCTTTTTTAGCCATAGTCCGCAGCACCCGCATGGTTGGGGCATGATGCGATTCGCAAATGGAAAGCGTGAAATAATCAAAGAGGCAGTATGTGCATCTCAAAGCTCAATTTTGGATGATGTGATTGCAGGCACGCTACCTCAAAAAAATTTTTTGGCACATATTCGATTGGCAACAGTTGGTTCGACAAAGTATGAGAATTGTCATCCTTTCACTGGAACAGATTTTTCTGGTAGAAACTGGACGCTGATTCATAACGGAACAATTTATTCAAGCGGTAAGCTGATAAAATACATGCAAAATCAGACGGGCAATACTGACTCAGAACGTATATTTATGTTTATGTTAGATCTTCTTAACGACGAGATTCGCCAGCATGGAGCTTTGACACTTGAACAAAGATTTCAAATCATCAATTGTCTAACACAGGAGCTTTCCAAGCGAAACAAACTCAATCTAATGATTTTCGATGGCGATGTACTATATGTGCATAAAAATATGGCTGATACCCTTACCATCAAGGAAGATGCAAATGGTGTTGTTTTATCTACTCAGGCACTTGATGATACCTTCACCGACTTTCCAATTTGCAGACTGCGTGCTTATTGTGAAGGTACATTGGTAATGGAAAGTCCACAGCAGACAACAGAATTCTTTCCAGGGCTTGGCAATATCAATACAATATCAGCACTTAACATATAAAAAAACAGTCGTGCGACACAATTCGTGTGTTTCACGACTGTTCAATTCTTAAATCTTTAAAGCTTATTTGCCAATTGTTGTGCAAGCGCAAGCATTTCATCAGCGCGATTTGGAAGCTCCGAAACATAGGTTATCATCAACGATTTTTCTGGATAAACGAGACACCGCTGTCCCCACTTTCCATTTATTGAAAATCCATCTCGGGTAATATAGAAAAAGTATCCATATCCAACATCATCTGTTTTGACTTTTATGGAAACTGAATCTTCAATACGTTCGGATGAAATCAGCTGTTGCCCCTGAAAACTGCCTTTTTGTAAATATAGCTGTCCAAGCAAGGAAAGCTCATGCACTGTTAGTTCCATACCCGTTGCACCATAAAAATATCCTTCTGGCGATGTCCTGTAAATATTAGACTTGATTCCTAAAGGGAGTAAAAGCTTCTCTCTCATGTATTGAAACAGTGGCATTCCAACAGCATTTTCACAAGCAACGCTTACCAAATATGCAGGAATATTAGAATAATGAAAGTCTCTAGCAGCATCCATATGAAGTGAGAAAATGTATTCGAGCCAGTTACTGCCTTGTGGGCGAAATGGATATGACCCAGCTGTCATAGACAAAAAAGCTGAGAGCGGCATACGCTTGATCTCGTCACTCATCTGCTTAAGATAGCGTTTCTCCATAAATTCGCAAAGCGGGCAATCAGCAGAAATTTTTCCTTCATCAGTGGCAATCGAAAATACAGCTGAAGTAAATGATTTAGTCGCCGAATAAACAGGATAACGCCTATCCTCATCAAAAGCGTGTCGAAATATGACTTGCTCATCTTTGAAAACCTCAATAGCATGAACGTTCAAGCCTTTTTTTGTAATATCATCTAAAAAACAAGAAAACATATTGTTATCACCTTTTTTGCCTCCTAGTAAAAGGAGCTTCTACCAATTTAAAGCGGAGCGAAGCGAGATATGCTTGTTGTACGAACTTGTTCGTACCAATCTCATGAGCTGACAGCCGCCTTTGCTAAAGCACGGCAACAAGCAAGCATTAGGAGCCGTCAGGCTCCGCTGGATTTCAGTGGGGGATTAGTTTTACCCCCCCCCACTGAAAGACAAGATGGACCGCCACCTAAGAGGTGGGGGACATCATGCTTGGGTTATATTAGATTTCATTCCCGATAGGCTCTCTTAAGCATCTAAACACCTAAAATAGCTTTGAACCATTTTCCTAAACACCATTTTAACATATTTGCACCTTATATGTCAATGCTTTTTTGGAATTTCATTTTGCTTGAAATAACAAAACAGTCCCAGCTCTTATAAAGATTCGGGACTGTTCAAATGAACATGTTTTTGCTGATTAGCTTATTCACTGTAAAAGATTATCAATATCAAACTCAAAATCTATCTCGCCTGTTTGTGCATCAACGTAAATGAATTTTTGAAGATCACCATATTGATAATACTCCTCAGATGGCAGCTCAGAATCCGGAACGTCTATTACAAATTCCCAAACTAGGTTGCCATCAATCTCATTTCCCGCCTTATAAGCTGAATCCTTTTCGCCTGCTTAATAATCTGCATGAGGATTGTAACCTATAGGAGTCAATGTATATTTTAGATTTATGTCGTTAATTGTCATCGGTTCGTTGAAGTCGGTAAAGGTTTCCTCTATACTGTCAATTGCACTTGAAAGTGAAACTATTTCAGTAAGCTCTTCCTTTTCTGTTGGGGTATGCCAACTCCATTTGTCATACATTTTACTTCGCCGTCCATGTACATCCACAGACAAACGTTATTTGTTTGATATTTTAGCATATCCGTGTCAAGATCAAGCATAGGAACAAGGTTATCTAATGCAATTCCATTATATTTTTTCTCAGCATAAACCTGAAAGAAAAACCCATCATCAATATCATCTGAACTTCTCGCAATCACAGTCTTAACAGAAATATCGTAATCAGGCTCATATTGATTATAATTTTCATCAAGCCAAGTCTGGGCATTTTCAACTATCTCGCCTATAGTAATTTGAGTGTCTTTATTATAAATAGCTTCTAGGTTGGTGTTGCTTCTATCTATATGATAAATCTCTACTCTATTTCCTAATGAAAAAGCATTATCTCCAACTTCAGAATAATAAAAGGCGATAAACCCGTTATCGCCCACACAGCAGTAGTTTTCATCATTTTCGAAAGAGTAGGATGTCATTCCGTCATCGGTTGTTTCATGAGCTATCTCAGCATTTTTGTAAACATCCTCATCGAAAAGTGAGCTATAAATAGATTCATAGTTTTCATCAAATCCTGAAATCTGCTGAAAATCACACTCGTAATATTCATCTGGCAGCTCGACATTTATATTGTCTGATAAAATGAAATTTGATGGCTCCTTTTCGAGTGCTTCGCTTACATCCTCACTTAGCTTATCCACAGAAATAAAATCTAAGTCTGAATTTTCCTCTGAGCTGTCAGCTGTTTTTTTGTCGGATTTTGCACACGAGGTCAGCAAAAGTGTGCAAAGAGCCACGATTAAAACTCTTTTGTTCATATAAAATACTCCTTTTTCTTTGTATTTCTTAATGCTGTTCTAATTTCTATATTTTAATTGTATCATAAGCCTTTAATTGTGTCAACACAAAATGTTAATTTTTGTAGCTTTATACAAATTTCGAAGCTGATTTTTTACATTTTTTACGATGAAGGAAAAACCAAACAAAAGCGATTAGATTACTCTCTAATCGCTTTCTGTTACTTTACATTGATAACCTTAATCACATCATCGGTCACTTGAAATTTGACCTGATAGTCAGCATATTCCAGGTAGTAAATTCGTTCAGGATCGTCATGATACGCAGGACGTGGATCTTGAGCTAAGACTTTAAGAAGAGCTGTACGTTTATCCTCCTGCACGCGCTCTAACAGCTCATTTGAGATTTCAACCGCCTTTTCGTTAGTATTTTTAGCAAACCCACTTGCCGCATCGGGATGGGAGTCACTTATCGGAAGATATGGCTTTATGTCAACAATTGGAGTGCCATCCATCATATCTACTCCGCTTACTACCAGTATATGCCCTAAGTCCTTATCGTGCTTCACCTCGCATAGCTTTACGCAAGACAAGCCTATAGCATTCGGTCTAAAGGGTGAGCGTGTGGCAAATACTCCGACTCGCTTGTTGCCGCCAAGTCTCGGCGGACGCACTGTAGGAGACCATTCATCACGTACGCTCTCTGAAAACCGCCATATTAACCACAGATGTGTAAATCCCTCAATTCCACGAAGTGCCTCAGGATTCCGATACTCAGGCTCAAATACTATTATCCCTTTAAGCTCATCTATAAGCCCACTTTGACGAGGTATGCCAAATTTAGTGGGAAAATCCGTATGTATACTGGCTATTATTTTTGTTTCAAAGCTATCCATTTTAACTGTCCTCACCTGGAGCAAAGCATTGCATAATCTTTAATGCGATATTAATTCCGTCCGTTGCCGCCGACATTATACCGCCAGCATAGCCTGCGCCCTCGCCACAAGGATATAAATTATCTGCTCGTTCGGTCACACCAAGATTGTTTCTCGGAAGCCTTATTGGAGAGGATGTGCGTGTTTCTGGAGCGGTCAAAACCGCTCCCATATCACTAAAGCAATGCATTTTTCGTGCAAATACCCTAAAGCCCTCCTCAAGAGTGCTGCTCACATAATCAGGAAAAAGCCTTCTAAGCTCATACGGTGCAACTCCAAGACAGTAGGTCGGATTTACACTTGCTCCATTAAGCGTAGGCTTGCCTGACAAAAAGCCTCCAAGCGTTGTTGCAGGAGCAGTATATCGACCTGCCGCTTGATAGCTTGCACGCTCGATTCTTTTTGCGAATCTAAAGCCGTCAAAGGCATTATTTCCGTAATCCTCAGGAGAGACGGATACCACCACGGCTGAATTTGCATTCTCACCATCTCTTGCAAATTCACTCATGCCGTTTGTGACAAGTCCGCCCTCCTCGCTTGATGCAGGCACTACAGCTCCGCCGGGACACATACAGAACGTGTAGACCGCTCTACCCTGTGCCGTACGATGGGAAAGCTGATATTCTCCTACCGGCAAAAGCGGGTTATCTGCCTGTTCACCGTAAAGCGATTCGTTCACACTTCGCTGAGTATGCTCAATTCTAACTCCTACAGAAAAGGGCTTAGGTTCAAGAGCAACTCCGCTGTTTTCAAGCAAAAGAAATGTATCCTCTGCCGAATGTCCACAGGCTATTACAAGTGCTGAGCATGAAATATCCCCATCATCAGTAACCACCGATGAAACGCTTCTATTATGCATATTGATAGCCTTGAGCGGCGTTTCAAACCTAACCTCGCCGCCTAGTGAAATTATCTGCTCTCGAATATTTTTAACAACCGCCTTAAGCTTATCGGTGCCTATATGTGGCTTAGCTTTGGTCAAAATCGACTCGTCCGCTCCTGCTCTTACAAATTCTTCTAATACGTATCTACAGTTGGGATCCTTAATTCGAGTAGTAAGCTTTCCATCAGAAAAGGTTCCTGCTCCGCCCTCACCGAACTGAACATTAGAGCTTGTATCAAGGCTTCCGGTTTTCCAAAAGCGCTCAGTGAGCTGTGTGCGCTTATCAACATCTGCACCCTTTTCGAGCACTATTGGTCGATACCCATGCTTTGCAAGCATCAGGGCGCAAAACATTCCCGCAGGACCAAAGCCTGCTACTACCACACGTCCGGTTCTCTTTTTTGTACCAATTACAGGAATGATGTTGGTCGCTGCGGCAAGCTTACAAAGCTTATTGCTTTTACAAATACGCAGCTCCTCACTCTGATCTAAAAGCTCAAAATATACCGAATGAACAAAATGTATATTGCTTCTTCTCCTCGCATCAAGTGAGGTCTTATGAATATCCGCACGCTTAATACTACTCAGCGAAATGCCACACAGCTTTCGTGCCCTTTCAATTACCTCATCACAGCCTAGGTCTATCGGTGCCATAACGGGATTTACTATTAGTGCCATTTTACTCTCCTTAACAAAGCAGGCTTTTGGGCAACCTTCATCACCAAAAAGCCTGCAAATTCTTCACTTAGTCTGAGCTCGATGAGCTGTCAACCTCAGTTACAGCACTTTGTGCCTCTTCATCTGATACAGTTACAACCACCTCATGTGTGCCTATATTCCATACAGTGTTATACTTCTTAGAGTATATAGTAATTGCATGCGAAACCGATCCATTTGCCGACACATCACTTAGGTCGATTTCTGCTGTAAGATCATCAACTGTGAGGTCATCTACTACGTCTGACGGACCAAAGATCACAACATTTGAAATCTGTTCGCTGTCGAGTGTCACCGTTTTGCCTGATGGTGCATTTGTTATCGTAACATTATCTGACGAAATCACTAATGTCTTTTGACTGTAATCAGAAAAGTCAAAGCTTAGCTCTACCTGCTCAACTCCCGACTGATTTTCCTCTCCTGTTGAAAGTATCGAGGCTATCTCGGTCTTGAAGGTCTTACCTTTACTTACATCATAGAGCGCAACAGGACTTAGCTTAAGCGTTTCGGTCGATGCTGCATCCAGCTGAGGAGTTACAAGCTGAATTGTCTCCTGTGACAATGTATATGGAAGCGAATCAACATCAAAGCCCGGAGGAGTATCGGTGAAGGTCGGCTCAAGCGTTGCCGTCACCTTCTTATAAACAACAAATGTAATGTCAACGCTCTCTTGAGACAACGTATAGAGCGATGAATCAAGCAAATTGTCATCTGCATCATAAAGCAGCAGTGAATCACTTGTGACGGTCATGTCATCTGAAATCGTTGCGCTGTCGGTATACACAGCCACTACCTTTGCGAGATTTTCGAGCTCATTCTCTGCTCCCTCGATTTCAATCTCATCAGTGGATACCGCCGTCTCTTTAAGCATAAATCCATCCTCAGCGCTTACGTTTGGCGCTGATACTGTTACCGGCATTGTTGTTGAGGCTATGCGGTCAAACTGAACCTCAACCGTTTCGGGAGACACCGAAATTATAGTACACTGATCTGTCGAATGGGTAGACTTAACATCAATATCAAGCTCATATGTTCCCTCTTTAGTAACAGAATCCAGATTCACGCTTGCCGACAAATCATTTGCGGTATAAGCACCTATTTCGTAGTTCATACCTTGTATTTCTACATCTACGCTTATATCCTGATAGCCAAGTGCGCTAAGTCCACGGCTTTCAGCTGTGGTGCCGGACATCGAAAAATCAACCGGGACATCTGTAATTGTTTTATTTACTGTGGGATACTGTGTTATTGAGAGTGCAAACCAAATAATAATCGCCGAAATAATAGCCAAAATCCTCAAGACCATATCGGACATCATGCCTTTTTCGCGGCTGGGCTTATTTTTCTTTACTGCTTTTTCCATCTGGAAATCACCCTCCCCGCTATGTTATTTGTATTGCTTCCCGACTGAGCTTCAGGTATCAAGCTTTTTCTCAACAGCTTAGCAAGACTTTCCTTAGAAAAGCCCCTAGTAAGCTCGCCGTTTTCAGCAACAGAGATTGTGCCCGTTTCCTCACTAACAACCACAACTATGGCATCGCTGTTTTCGCTCATACCTATTGCGGCTCTGTGACGAGAGCCAAGCTGCTTTGCAATCAGCTCCTCCTTTTGAGGCTTGGGCAAAAAGCAGCCTGCTGCCAGGATTTTGCCATCACGCATGATTACTGCACCATCATGAAGCGGAGTATTCGGATAGAAAATATTTCCAAACACCGCAGCGCTTGGCGTACAATCAAGTATCGTTCCTGTATCTATCTGCTCACCGAGTCTGGTTTTACGCTCACAAATTATCAGCGCACCTGTACAGGTCGCAGAAAGATTTTGTGCCGCCTCGCATATTGCATTAATAGCCGGTGTCCAAATCTCATCGTCATTACCGTTATCACTAATAGGAATAAAGCTTAAATCTGTAATCTTAGTGCGTCCGAGCTTCTCGATAATTCTTCTTAGCTCCGGTTGGAAAAGTATTACAATAGCCAGCACTCCCCACTGGAATATAATTCTAAGCAAAAATCTTATAGTTTGAAGCTCAAAAAGCGTTGCTAACAGATAAAAAATAACAAGCAGAATAACGCCCTGCACAAGCTGCATAGCACGTGTTTCACGGATAAGCTTCATGGCATGAAAAATGATAAATGACAGAATTATAATATCAACTATGTCATTTAACCCAATGGATATAAAGACTCCCCAAATAGCATTCATAAGGTCGCCGAAGCTTTCTATTGAGTCTAGCATTTTATCACACCCTTTAAAAAATACCTATATAATAATTGTAGCACACTTTTTTCAATAGTGCAAGACTTTTTACGCTAATTTATTGTAAGCAATTATACAATTCTGTCAAAATACATTCCTGCATCCTCTAGGCTTGTGGGAATATCAAAAACCGTGAAATCGTCAACCTCGGCAGTCGTGCAAACTGCCTCATTGTCGTCGCTTAAAATCTCCCACGGTGTTACTATAGAGCTAACCTCATTTGCACAGCAGCTCTTAAGCATTTTAACGACGTCCTTGCGCATAGCCTCGCTTGAACATGAAATATCTATCACTTTGAAATCCTGCACATAAAGCTCATCATCGCCACCATTTTGTCCAAAACCAAATCTGCACACTCCGTCACCTGTAAGAAGCTCACCATAGCATTCAATCAGTGCCTTAATAACTGGTCTTGTACAATTATCAAGGTAATACAGCCGATAATGGCTTTCCTTTGAGTCTTCATGCCTAAGTGCTCTCTCCTCGCTCTCATCACAAGGAATTTCGATAAAGAAAAATATCGGTTCAGGCAAAAGGTCTGTGTATAGCTCCAAAAGCTCAATTAGCTTTTCATTACTCAAAAGTGCAGTTATACCGTTGCCGTTTATCTGATAGGAGCTCTTAAGTCCTTCAGTGTTGTCTATAGCTATGCCCGCAGGCAGTTGAAATTCCATTTTAATTCTCCCAATACTTAAGTTTTTTGTATGTTTTAAAACCTAATGCGTTTAGCTGTTATAGTACAAAAAGCTTTCAATAAAATCCCAAAGAAGATATAGGATGTACACAAGCACAAAAATGTTAGTAAATACCGATACATATCTCGTGCTGCTCTTTGTTGCAAAGGCAGGTTCACTTTTCTTTATATCGTCATACAAGCCCTTTAGCATAACGATGATAGAATAAAATCCCATGAACATGAGAATTATAACTAATGCCAGATAAACCGTATACGCATTATCAAGTCCCAGCGCATCACCTATATCGGTTATACTTGCAAATGTGTTGTTTAATACATGAATGATAAGCGTAGGAACAATGCTGTTGCAATTAACCGCTACCATCGCATAGATTATTCCGCCAATAAAGGTCGTCAACGACTGCGAAAGGTTGCCATGCATCAGTCCGAAGAAAAGTGCTGAGAAGAATATTGCCATACCCTTACCGTATGGGGAAAGCAGCTTTATTACAAGCCCACGGTAGATGATTTCCTCGACCACAGGTCCTATTATGCAGACATATACCAGCTGTATAATAATTGCATATTGTGACGGCTCAGTAATGGAAAAGTCAGCCTCCGGAACCTCAATTCCGCTTTGATTCATCATCTGTGTAATCAGCGCAACCACTATGCTTGCAAGCAGATTAAACGTCAGACAAAGAGGTGTCCATTTGATTCCCTGCTTAACGCACCCCTTATATGGCTTAAGCATGGTTGACACAAAATGTATCTTCATAAAGCACTCAGCCACAATTAGAAGTGAAAGTGCCGATAGCACTATGATGAACACATTTGCCGTCATAGAATACGCCGATGACGTAACTGCCTCAGTCTGTTCATTTGCTAAATAAAGCTTTACCTCATATATATTAACAGAAAATCCACCGTGATAGTAGGTGTATGAAAGTATATAAAACAAATTTAGATACAGACTATTAAACAAATTGTAGAGCAGCAAAAGCACACCTAAAAATGAGGCGTTCTTAAACAGCCCGTTTTTTTCCTTGCGCTGCGCCTGCATTAGCTGTGAGTTATAGTCGTTCGGCGTAAAGCTAAATCCACCACCGTAATTGTTGTAATTATCCATTTTGCTCCTTTTTTCTTTTTTATGGCTTTAAAATCAGAGAAGATTCTTTACTGCTTGGTAAATTCTTATTGCAACATCCGGCTTATTCATTGAGTAGAGATGTATACCATCAGCTCCGCTTGCTATAAGATCCGAAATCTGGTCAATAGAATAGTTGATGCAAGCGTCCTTAAGAGCTTCCTCGTTGTACTCATATTTGTTTAGCAAACGTGCAAGCTTTTGGGGAATGCTTGCTCCACACATCGACACCATTCTTAAAATTCCAGCCTTACTTGTAACAGGCATAATTCCCGCCTCAATAGGACTTTTTATACCAACAATCTCCGCTCTTTCACGAAACCTATAAAAGTCGGAATTGTCAAAGAAAAGCTGTGACATAAAATGCTTTGCTCCGCATTCCTCCTTGTATTTCATATAACGTATATCCTCAGCAGCGGTTTCGCTGTTTGGATGAGTTTCGGGATAACATGCCGCTGAAATTTCAAGCCAGGGCGCCTTTTCGCGCAGATACAAGATAAGATCTGATGCATGCTTAAAATCGTCCTTTGGCTCAACCTTGTCATTTATATCGCCTCTGAGTGCCAAAACATTTTCGATTCCAGACTGCTTGAAAAGCTCAATAGCAAGATCTATATCCTCTTTTGTGTTATTGACACAGGTCAGATGTGCAATAGACAAAATATCATATTTCTCCTTTATTATGCGGCAAATGTCTACTGTAGAAGTATCTGCAGGATTTCCGCCTGCTCCGTATGTACAGCTTATAAAGCTAGGCTTTATTCCCGATAGTCCGTCAAGCGTTGAATAAATCGAATCAATTGTTCCCGGCTTTTTGGGTGGAAAAATTTCCATCGAAAAAACCGTTTTTTCGCCATCAAATAGCTTTTTTATCTCCATATTTCATCTATCCTTTTCATCTTTAATGTATAGTCATACAATTATATTATAGCACACAATTGCGCAAAACTCAAATCATTTTGAGCGACAAATGCTAACAAAATGTAAATAAACTCTGCGTATTCTGTTACAGCACTTGCATTTTTTGAAATAGGGTGTATAATAATATATAGAATTAGCACTCGAACAGATAGAGTGCTAAAATATACAATAGGAAATAGCAAAAACGGAGGTAAACATTTATGGAAACTAAGCAATTTAAGGCAGAGTCTAAGCGTCTGCTTGACATGATGATCAATTCAATCTACACACATAAGGAAATCTTTTTACGTGAGGTTATCTCAAATGCAAGTGATGCTATAGACAAGCTTTACTTCAAATCCCTCACAGATACATCTATAGGAATGAGCAAGGATGATTTTAAGATCGATATCGTGCCTGACAAGGAAGCAGGAACTCTTACCATTTCGGATAACGGAATAGGCATGAACGATGAAGATCTGGAAAACTGCCTTGGAACCATTGCAAACAGCGGCTCGCTTGCCTTTAAGAGCGACAATGAGCTTGGTGAGGATGTCGACATCATCGGTCAATTTGGCGTAGGATTCTACTCGACATTTATGGTAGCTAAGGAGGTTACTGTAATAACAAAGCCATTTGGAAGTGACAAGGCTTACAAATGGCAGTCAAATGGCGTAGACGGCTACACCATAGAAGATTGTGAAAAGGAAACAACAGGTACTGACGTCATCCTAACTCTTAAGGATGATACCGACGATGAAAAATACAGTCGTTATCTAGATCAATATCAGCTACAAACGCTAGTAAGGAAATATTCCGACTACATCCGTTTTCCGATTAAGATGGATGTTGAGCATACTCACTATCCTGATGAGGAGGGTGCCGAGCCTGAGGTTCATGTTGAAAACGAGATTATTAACTCCATGACTCCAATCTGGAAGAAAAACAAAAACGAGCTTGACGATGAGCAGTACAACAACTTCTACACCGAGAAATTCATGGACTATATGCCGCCTCTAACGCATATTCATTCAAAAAATGAAGGTACAGCGACCTATGATGCACTGCTTTACATCCCCTCGCACGCACCATTTGATTACTACTCTAAAGATTACGAAAAGGGCTTACAGCTTTACTCAAGCGGCGTTATGATTATGGAAAAATGCGCAGATCTCTTACCCGATTACTTTAGCTTTGTAAAGGGTCTTGTAGATTCAGAAGACCTTTCGCTAAACATCTCACGTGAAATGCTCCAGCATGACCGTCAGCTTAAGATTATAGCTAAAAATATCGAGCGTTCGATTAAGAACGAGCTTACCAAGATGCTCAAAAACGACCGTGAGAAGTATGAAAAATTCTATGATGAGTTTGGACTTCAGTTTAAGTTTGGTATCTATCAAAGCTATGGTTCGGCTAAGGATACTCTTGAAGACCTTCTTATGTTCTCATCATCCTTTGACAATGGCAAGAAGGTTACACTTGCCGAGTATGTCGATAGAATGAAGGAGGATCAGGACTGTATCTACTACGCTTGCGGCGAAACACGTGAAAGAATCGAAATGCTCCCCGTATTTGAGAAGATCAAGGACAAGGGCTATGAGGTTCTCTACTTCACTCAGGACGTTGATGAATTCGCCATCAAGGTTATGATGAATTACAAAGAAAAGCAGTTTAAATCCATCTCCGACACCGATTTGAATCTCGATACCGAGGAGGAAAAGGAAGAAACTAAAAAGACAGAGGAAGAAAACAAAGATATGTTTGAATTCATGACTAAGGCTCTTGAGGGTAAGGTCAAGAATGTCAAGCTCTCTACCAAATTAAAGAGTTATCCTGTTTGCCTATCGTCCGACGGTCAGGTTACTATCGAGATGGAAAAGGTGCTAAACTCAATGCCACAAAATGAGGGCAACCAGGTAAAGGCAGAAAAGTGCCTAGAGCTAAACGCATCCCATCCTGTATTTGAAAAGCTAAAAACTCTTTTTGATACAGACAAGGATAAGCTCACCGATTACACCAAGCTGCTTTACTCGCAGGCACTTCTTATTGAAGGACTTAGCATAGAAAATCCTGTAGAGTTTGCAAACCTTGTTTGTGACCTCATGGTATGACAATAGACAAAAGAAGCATTTCTTACACAAAAAAGCTCCGAAGCTAAAAAGCGTTCGGAGCTTTCTCTTTTATCCGGCAATGACATTTCCATCAAAGTCCCAGCATATTATGCTGCCGTCAGCATATTCGGCACTCATCATGTTATCAGAAATTGACCAGCAGATCACATTATCCGAGGTCTCAAACTCACGATAAGCTTCAACATATGATGGAGTATCGTTTTCGTCATTTACGTTCCAAATTTCCTCGCCATTAAGTGTGATTGAGCTAAATTGCGTTTCATTAGAAATAGTTAGAATATCAGTTGCGTAGCTATCCTCCTCATCTGTACTGTTATAGGTTATCAATGCCTTTTTGTAGGTGATTTCAAGGACATCGCCATTTACCTCATTTTCAATGCGTTGCTGTCCATATGAGAATTCCCCAGGAAAGCTGTATAACAGAAAATATCCTGTATCGTTTCCATCGTCAAATTCGTATCTGCAAGCCCTTATAACCTCTATATCGTCTACACTTGCTTTAATAATCGGTGCCTGTGTGAAAAGATACCTGCCGCCTATTGTCAATACAAGAACACATACAATAGCTATCGCAGCTATGCGCACGGTCTTTTGATGCGTCTTTTTCATCACGCTCTTAAATCCGTTCTTTACCTTCTCGCTCTCATCCTCATCAATTACATCCTTACGATAAAGCTCAAGCTCGGATGTACAATCCTCACATTCATCAAGATGCGCTTTTACAAGTGCCTCCGTTTCCTCACTAACCACCTTATCATAATAAAGCGGCAGCAAATCCTTTACCACGGCACAGCATAGCTTTTGCGTTTCCTTTTCACTCATAATAATCCGTCCTTTCCAAGTCTTTCAATTAGCTTTTTTCGGGCGCGGTGATATGTCACTCTAGCCCAGCTTTCCGTTTTACCAAAGAGTGCCGCAATTTGCGAAAAGGAAAGCTCGCCGAACACTCTTAAAGAAAACACTTCCTTGTAAGGCTCATTAAGCTCGTGCAGAGCACGGTGAATGGTCATAGCCTGATCCTTCTGAGCAACACGCAATTCTATCGGCGTTTCGGGATCAGGTACATTCTCCTCCCAGTCATCAGGCTTTGTCTCAAGGCGTTGCTTCTTGCACCTATCAAGCCAAATATTTTTGGCAATTGCGCAAAGCCACGTATAAAGACTGCTGTTACCCTTGAAGCTTTTGTAGGATTTCATTGCTTTTAAAAATGTCTCCTGCGTTATGTCTAAGGCATCATGCTCGTTTTTCACAAGCGTTAGCACAAAGGCATAAACGGATTCATACTGTGCTACAAGTAAATTCTCATAGCTCGCGCCACTACCCATTCTGTCCACCTCGCCTTACTGTTTATTAGACTGTGAAAAAGCCAAAAACGTTACAACAAAACAGTTTTTACATCAAAAACCCTCGACTCAAATAGCCGAGGGTTTTATTCTTAGATTAAAATTAACCGAAATTATACAAGCTTGATAATTGCCATCTCAGCTGCGTCACCGCGGCGAGGTCCAATCTTATAAATCTGCGTGTAGCCGCCTTGACGTCCTTCATATGAAGGTGCGATATCATCAAACAGCTTCTTTGCAACAGATTCCTTGGTTACATAGGAAAGAACCTGACGCTTGGAATGCAGATCGCCCGCCTTGCCTAAAGTAATCATCTTATCGGTCATGGCGCTTACTTCTTTAGCTCTTGTTACAGTTGTTTCAATCTTACCGTTTTCAAGAAGAGAGGTAACCAAGTTACGAAGCATTGCTTTTCTGTGGTCGCTAGCTCTTCCCAGCTTTCTTGTGCCTGGCATAGATTTTCACTCCTTACTCTTAATTATCATCTTCCGAACTGAGGTCGTATCCAAGCGAATGTAGCTTTTCCTTAACTTCGTCAAACGACTTCTTGCCAAGGTTTCTGACCTTCATCATTTCTTCAGCGGATTTATCAATCAAATCATTAACGGTATTTATACCCGCACGCTTCAGGCAGTTAAAGGAACGTACAGACAAATCCAGCTCCTCGATTGTCTTTTCGAGGTTCTTCTCCTTGTCCTTGTCATCCTTTTCTACCATAATCTCAACAACGCTCGTCTCATCAGATAGATCGATAAAGAGATTTAGATGCTCGTTCAACAGCTTTGCAGCCATTGATACCGCTTCCTTTGCGGAAATTGTGCCGTCGGTCCAAACCTCTAATGTAAGCTTGTCATAGTCAGTGATCTGTCCGACACGGGTGTTATCTACCGTGTAATTTACCTTTAACACAGGTGTGTAAATGCTATCTACTGCAATTACGCCTATGGGTGCGTTGGGGGTGAGGGACTTGTTCTTTTCGGCAGATACATAGCCTCTGCCACGGTCAATTACGATTTCCATATAAAGCTTTGCACCTGCACCAAGTGATGCAATATGCATATCGGGAACAAGAATGTCAACCTCAGAATCGGCTTTAATGTCGCCTGCGGTAACCTCACATTCACCCTCTGCTTCAATGTAAATGGTCTTTGGACCTTCGCCGTATAGTTTTGCCGTAAGTCCCTTAAGGTTCAGGATGATTTCTGTTACATCTTCCTTAACTCCCGGAATTGTCGTAAGCTCGTGTTGTACGCCGTCTATCTTTACAGAAGTGACAGCGACTCCCGGTAACGAGGAGAGCAGTACCCTTCTTAAGCTGTTGCCAAGTGTAATACCATAGCCACGCTCAAGCGGCTCAAGAACGAAGCGTCCATATGTGCCGTTGCTCTTAAGCTCTTCTGTTTCAATCTCAGGTTTTTCTATTTTTTCAAGCATTTAAAACCCTCCTGTTTTCAAAAACACTTTCTTGTTTTCTTACGTTTACGATTAGTCTGCAAAAGGATATTTTAGTACCCAAGATTATCTCGAATACAACTCGACGATGAGGTGCTCCTCAACCTCGTAATCAAGGTCCTCCTTAACAGGCGCACGCAAAACCTTTGCGGTCTGGTTTGCCTTGTCTGCATCAAGCCAAGACGGAATAAGTCTGTCTGATGTACCCTCGATTATCTGCTTGAATTTTTCACTCTTCTTGCTCTTCTCAGAAAGAGAAATCACATCTCCGACCTTAACTGTGTAGGAGGGAATATCGACTCTCTTGCCATTTACAAGGAAATGTCCATGAGTAACAAGCTGGCGAGACTCACGTCTTGTGAGTGCAAGACCCATTCTGAAAACAACATTATCAAGTCTTTCCTCTAAAAGTGTGATAAGGTTTTCACCTGCTTGTCCTTCCATCTTTTGAGCTTTTTCATAGGTATGCTCAAACTGCTTCTCCAAAACGCCGTAGATAAATCTCAGCTTCTGCTTTTCCTTAAGCTGCATTCCATATTCGGAAACTTTCTTTCTCTTACCTGCGTTAGGATCTCTCTTGGTCTCCTTGCCTACTCCCATAACCATGGGGCTGATACCTAATTCTCTGCAAGTCTTTAGGATAGGTTTTCTGTTTACTGCCATGGGTTAAATACCTCCGTTTTTAATGTTGTATCGAGCCTTTGCGATTATTAACCGACTGCTCGACTTTGAGTAAACTCACACTCAAATTGATTATACACGTCTTCTCTTAGGAGGACGGCATCCATTGTGGGGAATCGGGGTTACATCCTTGATAAGTCTAACCTCAAGGTCTTCTGACTGAAGTGCTCTGATAGCAGCTTCTCTTCCAGCTCCCGGACCCTTTACATATACCTCAACTACCTTTAAGCCATGCTCCTTAGCAGCTCTTGCAGCAGTTTCTGCAGCTGACTGAGCAGCAAAAGGAGTGCTCTTCTTAGAACCACGGAAGCCTAAGCCGCCTGCGGATGCCCAAGAAATAGCATTGCCCTGCATATCGGTAATGGTAACAATGGTGTTATTGAAGGTGGACTGGATATGAACCTGTCCCTGTTCAATGTTCTTTCTTTCACGACGACGGCGAACAACCTTTTTAGTCTGAGCCATGTTCTTTTAGTCCCTCCTTACTTCTTCTTGTTAGCGATTGTCTTTACAGGACCCTTGCGAGTTCTTGCGTTAGTCTTAGTTCTCTGTCCTCTTACAGGAAGTCCCTTTCTATGACGAACGCCTCTGTAGCATCCAATCTCTACAAGTCTCTTGATGTTAAGTGCAACCTCTCTTCTGAGATCACCCTCAACGGTTAAATTATGATCAATATAGTCACGCAGTTTATTTACGTCATCCTCCGATAAATCCTTGACTCTAGTGTCGGGGTTGACGCCTGTTTCCGCCAAAATTTTAGCGGAAGTTTTTTGACCAATGCCATAGATGTAAGTGAGTCCGATTTCTACTCTCTTATCCTTAGGTAGGTCAATACCAGCAATTCGAGCCATTATAGCTGCACCTCCAAATTTGGTTTGTTATCCCTGACGCTGCTTGTGCTTAGGGTTCTGGCAAATTACCATAACCTTGCCTTTTCTCTTGATGACTTTGCACTTTTCGCACATGGGCTTAACTGAAGGTCTTACTTTCATTTGAAATACCTCCTTCAAATATTACCTACAAGAGTCTTTCGACTCTTGAAACTTATGACAGAAAGCCTTACTTAGCTCTCCATGTAATTCTTCCCTTTGTAAGATCATAAGGCGACATTTCGACCGTTACCTTATCTCCGGGGACTATACGAATGTAATTCATACGAAGCTTTCCAGATATTTGCGCTAGAATTTTGTGTCCATTTGCAAGCTCGACTCTGAAATTTGCATTGGGCAGCGCTTCTGTTACGATTCCTTCAAGTTCGATTACATCTTCCTTTGACATAAATCCACATTCCTTTCAGCAGAATTTGAATTTTTCTGAATTTCCAGACCCTCGTTTTTGGTTGACGGTCTGCCGATTCTTCGCTTTGGGTTTTAAACTCCGATATCAGCTTGCGCTCTAACTTTTGCTAGACCTTAAAGCAGGTGAAATGTGTTCGCATTATTTATACAAACCGCTCCCAAGACCTGCAACCTAAGCCTTCTTTCGGGAACTGCTTAAAGCCTTGCTATTACAACGCTTTATCACTCCTCAGGCTTGGTTAAAATTATACAGCCTGTTTTCGTGACAGCGATTGTGTGCTCAAAATGAGCGGATAGCTTTCCATCAACGGTTTTGGTCGTCCAGCCGTCCTTCATGACCTTTACTGCGGGACTGCCCTGAGTTATCATGGGTTCGATAGCTATTACCATACCCTCTCTCAGTCGCACTCCGTGACCCGGCTTGCCGAAATTCGGCACCTCAGGATCCTCGTGAAGGTCACGTCCTACGCCGTGTCCGACAAACTCTCTGACTACGCCGTATCCGTTATCCTCATTATACTTTTGTATTGCCGCACCAAGGTCTCCGAGTCTCACACCCGGCTTTACCATGTCAATTGCCAGGTAAAGACTTTCCTCGGTCGACTTGAGCAGTGCCTTTGCCTCATCAGAAATTTCTCCGACAGCAAAGGTTTTGCAGGAATCCCCATGATAGCCATCGATATACGCACCAACGTCTACCGAAACTATATCGCCCTCTTTTATAACCTGAGGACCGGGAATGCCGTGTATTACCACATCATTTATCGAGATGCATGCTGAGCCTTTAAAGCCACCATATCCCAAAAAGCTTGGCTTTGCGCCATGTGATGTGATGTACTTGCGAACAATGGTGTCGAGCTCCTTGGTGGTCATACCTGCTCTTATTGCCTTGCCCGCCGCTACAAGCGCTCCGCCGGTTATTATACCAGCCTTGCGCATCTTTTCAATTTCGCTTGGTGATTTAATAGAAATCATTGTCTAACTTCTTTCTAAATCATTATGCCTTAACAGCTTCAAGCGTAAGACGGGATGTATCTGCTACCTCTTCCTGACCCTCTACGGTGGTAAGCTTACCCTGTGCCGCATAGTAGTCCTTTAGGGGAGCAGTCTGCTCGTGATAGGTCTTGAGTCTGCTCTTTACGGTTTCAGGCTGGTCGTCCTTACGGATAACAAGCTCCTTGCCGCAAGCATCGCACACACCCTCCTGCTTGGGAGGATTGTACTCAGTGTGGAATGTAGCTCCACAATCAAGACAAACTCTTCTTCCGCTCATACGCTTCTCAATTTTTTCATCAGGAACATAGATTTCAATTACCTTGTCAATCTGTACACCCATAGCGTCAAGTGCTTCTG
The DNA here is from genome assembly GCA_021199375.1 of Ruminococcus sp. Lineage (GTDB taxonomy): Bacteria > Bacillota > Clostridia > Oscillospirales > Ruminococcaceae > YE71. The sequence continues at coordinate 98,216 of JAJQIB010000024.1, forward strand.
CCTGAGGTACAGTTCTGGGAAATCCATCGAGAATGAAACCGTTTTGAGCATCGGGCTCCTTTATTCTGTCCTTAAGAATGCCAATTACAATGTCGTCAGAAACAAGTGCGCCTGCGTCCATTGCAGCCTTAGCCTTAAGTCCATACTCGGTACCTGCCTTAACAGCAGCTCTGAGCATATTTCCCGTTGAAATTGTGGGAATGCCAAGCTCCTTGCAGATTACCTCTGCCTGTGTGCCCTTTCCGGCACCGGGAGCTCCTAACAAAATAAGATTCATTTGTTTTTCCTCCTACCGAGTTATTCAAGGAAGCCCTTATGATGACGCATCATCATCTGAGATTCCATAGTTCTTGCCGTTTCAAGTGCAACACTTACAACGATGAGGATTGACGTACCGCCCATTGCTACAGGCAGATTTGTCGCAACACCGAAGATAATCGGGAACAGCGCAATTAGTCCAAGGAAGAAAGCTCCTACAAGAGTTATTTTTGACATAACTCTTCTAAGATAATCAACCGTAGGCTTTCCGGGTCTTATACCGGGAATCGAGCCGTTTGCCTGGCGAAGATTATTTGCAATCTCGACAGGATTGTACTGAATTGAAACGTAGAAATAGTTGAATGCGATTATAAGAACGAAGTATAGGATTCCGTATACAGGATGGTCATAGCTAAATACGTTTAGCACCTTCTCATAGAAGCCGCCCTCCTTAGGAGTAATGAACAGCTCTAGTGTTGACGGCAGTGACATAAATGCCATTGCAAAGATGATGGGAAGAACGCCTGCCATCGAAACCTTGATGGGAAGGAATGTGTTCTGTCCACCGTACTGCTTTCTTCCAACTACCCTCTTAGCATACGCAATCGGGATTCTTCTTTCTGCATTGTTCATGAATACAATAAGCGCAATCATGAAAATATAGATTACATAGAGAAGCGGTACCAAAATCTTGTACTTAGCTCCATCTATCTTCATATACTGGATGTTTGTCCAAACATCCGTGGGAATACGAGCGATAATACCTGCAAACAGCAAGATAGAGATTCCGTTTCCGATACCCTTTTCGCTGATGAGGTTACCTAGCCAAATCGTGATAAACGATCCTGCTGTAAAGCACGCAATGATTACAATCTCAGAGAACACCTTTGCAAATGTTCCGTCAGCTGATGTATAAAGTACAGCTCCTGCCTGATTCTTAAGCGTTAGGTAATATGCCCAAGCTTGGAACGCAGAAATTGCCAATGCAACATATCTTGTAATCTTGTCGATTTTCTTTCTTCCTTCCATGCCCTCTTTTGCCAATCTCTCGAGAGGCGGAAGTGCATAGGTAAGCAGCTGGATTATAATCTGCGCATTGATATAAGGAGAAACGGAAAGTGCAAGCAGCGTACCCTTCGAGAAGTTGTCTCCCGAAAGAACGTTTAGGTAACTGAAGATGTTACCGCTTGAGCTTTGATCCTCAAACCAGCTTTCAATTACAGCTGAGTCCAGAAAAGGAACCGGAATTGCTCCGCCGATTCTATATATAACGATGATTAGTAATGTGTACAGTAATTTCTTACGAAGCTCGGGTACTGACCAAGCATTTCTGATTGTCTGTATCACTATTACATCACCTCAGCCTTTCCGCCTGCCTTTTCAATCTTTTCTTTGGCAGCGGCAGAAAACTTAGCCGCCTTTACGGTAAGACTCTTAGTAAGCTCTCCATTTCCGAGAATCTTAACACCGTCAAGCTCCTTCTTGATAAGACCTGATGCCTTAAGAAGCTCAGTGTCAACTACTGTGCCATCAACAAACTTATCTAGATCCGATACATTTACTATAGCATACTCTGTTGCAAAAATATTGTTGAATCCTCTCTTAGGAATTCTTCTTGCAAGCGTTGTCTGTCCGCCTTCAAAGCCAGGTCTTACTCCGCCGCCTGAACGAGCGTTCTGACCCTTATGACCCTTACCAGCAGTCTTTCCCTGTCCGGAACCATGTCCTCTGCCGATTCTTTTAACCTCTTTAACAGAACCGGGAGCAGGTGATAATTCGTGCAGTTTCATATCATTTGCACCTCCTAACTTACGCTTCTGTTACTTTTATAAGGTGTGAAATTACCTTGATTTTACCCTGCGTCTGTGCATTGTCAGGCTGAATTGTTTCAGCTCCGATTTTACGAAGACCAAGGGAATGTGCAGTTGCAATCTGCTTTTGGGACTTAGAGTTGAGGCTTCTTACAAGCGTGATTTTAAGATTTGCCATTACCTTGTCCTCCTTAACCTAAAATTTCCTTTACGGTCTTGCCTCTCTTTGCGGCAACCTCCTCAGCGGATTTTACCGATGCAAGTCCGTTAAATGTAGCTCTTACTACGTTCGACGGGTTGTTTGAGCGAAGTGATCTTGTTCTGATATCCTTGATACCTGCTACCTCGACAACTGCTCTTACGGGACCTCCCGCAATAACTCCGGTACCGGGTGCAGCCGGCATCAGGAGAACCTCTCCTGCTCCAAACTTTCCGATAACCTCGTGAGGAATTGTTGTACCTTTAAGAGATACCTTGATAAGATTCTTCTTAGCGTCCTCAATACCCTTACGGATAGCGTCGGGAACTTCTCCCGACTTGCCAAGACCAAAGCCAATTGTTCCGTTTCCATCGCCTACGACCACGAGAACCGAAAACTTCATAATTCTTCCGCCCTTAACGGTCTTGGATACTCTGTTAATGGAAACTACCTTTTCGGTAAGCTCCAATCCTGTAGCGTCTATTAAAGCCAAAAGTAAACCCTCCTTTTAGAAATTGAGTCCGCCCTCGCGAGCTCCCTCTGCTAATTCCTGTACACGACCGTGATAAACGTATCCGCCTCTGTCAAATACAACATCGGAGATACCCTTTTCAGTTGCCGCCTTTGCAATCATTTCGCCGACCTTGCGTGCGCCCTCTTTGTTTCCTCCGTTTCCTTCAAAGTCCTTCGACATTGAGGATGCACTGCAAAGAGTTACGCCGGTTACATCGTCGATAATCTGAGCATATATATGCTTCGAGGAGCGGAATACATTAAGGCGGGGGCACTGTGCAGTTCCGCTAATCTTATTGCGGACTCTGTAGTGTCTTTTTGCTCTTGCCTTTGCTCTGTCAAGCTTTTTAACCATTTGCTATTCTCTCCTTCTCAATTACTTCTTAGCGCCCTTACCGGCCTTGCCTTCCTTATGGATGACATACTCGCCGAGGTAACGGATACCCTTGCCCTTATAAGGCTCAGGCGGACGCTTTTCACGGATTTCGCTTGCAAACTGACCAACCTCTTGCTTGTCGATACCCGATACAACGATCTGGTTAGGCTGAGGAACATCAAGCTTAATTGAATCAGTTTCTGAAACAACTACCGGGTGTGAAAAACCTAGGTTTAGGTTTACATTCTTACCCTGCTTCTGTGCTCTGTAACCTACGCCGACAATTTCGAGGGTCTTTGAATAGCCTTCGGTAACGCCGACAACCATGTTGTTGATAAGCGTTCTTGTAAGTCCGTGGAGGGACTTGTGCGCTTTATCCTCGCTGGGACGCTCAACTGTAATAACGCCGTCAGCGCATTTAATAATCATGTCCTTGTTGTAGGACTTTGTTAGTGTACCCTTAGGTCCCTTAACCGTTACAACGTTTCCGTCGTCGATTTTTACATCTACTCCGGCAGGAACTGTGATGGGCTTAATACCAATTCTTGACATATGCCTTAGTCCTCCTTACCAGATAAATGCGAGAACCTCGCCGCCTACGTTAAGCTCTCTAGCCTTCTTGTCTGTGATAACGCCCTTTGAAGTGGAAATAATGGCAACGCCAAGTCCCTTCATAACCTTGGGCAGGTCCTCACAGCCGGCATAGATGCGCAAACCGGGCTTTGAAACTCTTCTCAGACCCGAAATAACGGGATTTCTGTTCTCATCGTACTTGAGAGTTACTCTAATAATTCCCTGCTTACCGTCATCAATAACCTTGTAATCCTTGATATATCCCTCGTCAAGAAGAATCTGTGTAATAGACTTCTTCATGTTGGAAGCGGGAATGTCAACTGTTGCGTGTTTTGCGGTGCTTGCATTACGAATTCTCGTCAGCAGATCCGCAATTGTATCAGTAATCTGCATTCTAAATTAACCTCCCTTATTACCAGCTTGACTTCTTAACTCCGGGGATTTTTCCCTCATGTGCGAGTTCTCTGAAGCAGATACGGCAAATTCCGTATTTTCTCAAATATGCGTGCGGTCTGCCGCAAATTTTGCATCTGTTGTAAGCTCGGGTGGAGTACTTCGGTGTAGCCTGCTGCTTATTGATCATAGCCTTCTTAGCCATTTTGAATACCCTCCTTCTTACTTAGCGAACGGTGCGCCTAGGAGTGATAAAAGCTCCTTAGCCTCTTCGTCCGTCTTTGCGGTTGTGATAAAGTTAATATCCATTCCGCGTACCTTATCAATCTTATCGTACTCGATTTCTGGGAAAATCAGCTGCTCCTTAATACCGGTTGAGTAATTTCCTCTTCCGTCAAAGCTGTTTGCGCTGATTCCTCTGAAGTCACGTACTCTGGGGAATGCTACATTGAACAGTCTGTCAACAAACTCATACATTCTGTCCGCTCTTAGCGTTACCTTAACTCCGATCACCTGACCGTCTCTTAGCTTGAAGTTTGCTACCGACTTCTTAGCCTTACATACGATAGGCTTCTGACCTGTGATTGCTGCGAGATCTGCCATAATAGCATCGATAACCTTCTTGTTATCCTTATCTGCGCCGCAGCCTACGTTGATAACTACCTTATCAAGCTTAGGAATCTGCATCACGTTCTCATACTTGAATTTATTCATCAGGGCAGGAGCTACGTCTGAAACATAATATTCTTTTAATCTTGCCATCGTAAAATCTCCTCCTTAATCAAAATTCTTCGCCGCAGCCTTCGTTCTTACAAACTCTGACTTTGGTTCCGTCTTCAAGAATCTTGTGTGCAACTCTTGTGGTCTTTCCGCACTTAGGGCATACAAGCTGTACCTTAGACGCATACATAGCGCCCTCAGCCTCAACAATGCCGCCCTGCTGACCCATAGCTCTGGGCTTCAAGTGCTTCTTTACCTTGTTTACGCCTTCAACGATTACCTTTCCTTCCTTCGGGGAAACAGCAATTACCTTGCCCTGCATTCCCTTGTTCTTTCCGGAAAGAACTACTACGGTGTCGCCGGTCTTTACATGTACCTTATTCATTTAACGACGCCTCCTATTAAAGTACTTCGGGTGCGAGCGACAGAATCTTCATATAATCCTTGTCGCGAAGCTCCTTAGCTACCGGTCCGAAAATTCTCGTACCTCTGGGGTTCTTATCTTCCTTTATTATTACAGCAGCGTTTTCATCAAAGCGGATATAGGTTCCGTCTGCTCTTCTGAGACCGCTGGCTGAACGAACGATTACTGCCTTCACAACATCGCCTTTTTTAACAACTCCGCCCGGTGTTGCCTTTTTAACTGACGCTACTACAACGTCACCGATGTTTGCATATCTTCTGCGTGTTCCGCCTAAAACTCTGATGCACATAAGCTCCTTAGCTCCGGAGTTATCTGCAACCTTAAGACGAGTTTGCATCTGAATCACAGTGCGTTCCTCCTTTCAAAAAATCATAAATATGCGTGATTATTTGCTTCACGGCGTACAGACCTATAAAAGCTGCGCCGCAAATGCAAATGTGTTTTAAGCTTACTTAGCCTGCTCGAGAACCTTAACAAGTCTCCATCTCTTATCCTTAGAAAGGGGTCTTGTTTCCATAACCTCAACCTTGTCGCCTATCTTGCACTCGTTATTCTCATCGTGTGCCTTAAGCTTGGTGGTTCTCTTGATGATCTTCTTGTAGAGAGGATGCGCTACATTCTCCTCGATGGCAACTACTATCGTCTTATCCATCTTGTCGGATACAACCATACCTACTCTTGTTTTTCTAAGATTTCTTTCGCTCACTTAAAAGTCCTCCCTTCAAGCGTTCTCATTGCTGCGAAGAACAGTCTTTACTCGAGCAATATCCCTCTTTACAGCTTTCATTCTCATGGGATTTTCAAGCTGGTTTACAGCGTGCTGAAAACGAAGATTAAAAAGCTCCTGCTTGAGCTCTGCAAGCTTCTGCTCGAGTTCTGCAGCTGATAAATCTCTTAATTCACTTGCTTTCATTCCTGCTCACCATCCGTTTCTCTCTTGACGAACTTGCACTTGATTGGAAGCTTGTGCATCGCAAGTCTCATAGCCTCACGTGCGACCTCTTCACTTACTCCTGCAATTTCAAACATAACACGACCCGGCTTTACAACAGCTACCCAATATTCGGGTGAGCCCTTTCCTGAACCCATTCGAGTTTCAGCCGGCTTTTCTGTTACAGGCTTATCGGGGAAAATCTTGATCCAAACCTGACCGCCTCTCTTGATGTATCTTGTCATTGCGATACGAGCAGCCTCAATCTGGTTCGAGGTAATCCATGCAGGCTGAAGAGCCTGTAGACCGTATTCACCATTAGTAACCTTGTTACCCTTGGTAGCCTTACCCTTCATTCTGCCTCTTTGTACTCTTCTGTATTTTACTCTCTTAGGAAGCAGCATTAGTTGTTACCTCCTTCTACTCTGTTATTTGCACGGCGGTCATTTCTTCTTCCGCCCTGACGTCTGTCGTCATTTCTTCTTCTGGGCTTTCTTTCGCTTCTCTTATCAGAAGCAGCAACCTCGCCCTTTAGAACCTCACCTCTGTAGATCCAAACCTTAACGCCGATCTTACCATATGTGGTATTTGCCTCAGCAAAACCATAGTCGATGTCAGCACGGATGGTCTGTAGAGGAATTGTTCCCTCGTGATAGCTTTCAGCTCTAGCAATTTCAGCACCGCCAAGACGTCCACTAGCTCTTGTCTTGATGCCCTTAACGCCAAGCTTCATTGCACGTCCCATTGCCTGCTTCATAGCACGGCGGAAGGAAACTCTGTCCTCTAGGTCGTGAGCTATCTTCTCAGCTACTAGCTGTGCATTGATATCGGGCTGTCTAACCTCAATGATGTTAATTGTAACCTTCTTACCTGTCATCTTTTCGATGTCAGCACGAAGCTTTTCAATTTCAGCTCCGCCTCTGCCGATTACAAGACCCGGCTTTGCACAGTGAATGTGTATTTTAATCTTCTGACCGCCCTCGCTGTCGGCAAATCTTTCGATTTCAACCTTAGGAACGCCGGCATAAACGGTCTTATTTGCAGGATTCTTAGATCTGGTGTTGAGCTTGCTCATAATAAATCCACGAATTTTGTAATCCTCAACGAGTGTGTCGCCGAAGTCGCTCTTGCCTGCATACCAACGGGAATCCCAATCTTTTATAACACCGACACGAAGTCCGTGTGGATTGACCTTCTGGCCCATAAGTTTACCTCCTCGCTTATTCCTTTTCCTTGAGAACTACTGTAACGTGCGATGTTCTCTTAAGGATTCTATAGGCTCTGCCCTGTGCTCTAGGCATGATTCTCTTCATAACCGGTCCGGGGCAAACGTAGCACTCTGCAACATAAAGATTGTTCTTATCCATGTTGTGATTATTCTCTGCGTTTGCAGCGGCGGACTTCAGAAGCTTCTCAAGATATTCACTGGCAGCCTTTGGTGTGTTTTGAACAGTTGCAAGCGCAACCTCATAATCCTTACCTCTGATAAGGTCCAAAACGATTTGAACCTTTCTCGGAGCGATGCGGGCATTCTTTAGAATTGCCTTTGCTTCCATTTGAATTCCTCCTTCCGCCGTTATTTCTTACCGTTGTTCGATGTCTTAGAACCGGCGTGACCTTTGAATGTTCTTGTCGGAGCAAACTCGCCGAGCTTATGTCCTACCATATCCTCGGTAACATAAACAGGAACGTGCTTTCTTCCGTCGTGAACTGCGAATGTATGACCTACAAATTCAGGGAAAATTGTCGAAGCTCGGCTCCAAGTTTTAAGAACCTTCTTCTCACCCGTTTCATTTAATGCCACTACTTTTTTCATAAGGGATTCCTCAACGTAAGGTCCCTTCTTTACACTTCTTCCCATGTATCATCTGCCTCCTTTCAGCATTACTTACCGTTTCTACGTTTTACGATATACTTATCGGAACGATGATGCTTGGCGCGAGTCTTGTATCCCAAAGTGGGCTTGCCCCAAGGGGTAACAGGTCCCGGACGTCCAACAGGTGACTTACCTTCACCACCACCATGAGGGTGATCGCAGGGGTTCATTACCGAACCTCTTACAGTAGGTCTCCATCCCATGTGACGCTTTCTTCCTGCCTTACCGATATTCACATTCTCGTGATCGATATTGCCAACCTGTCCAATTGTCGCCATGCAGCTGATGGGAAGTCTTCTCATTTCGCCCGAAGGAAGTCTAACAAGTGCGTAGCTGCCTTCCTTACCCATAAGCTGAGCCATGTTTCCAGCGGCACGTACAAGCTGTGCGCCCTTGCCGGGATAAAGCTCTAGGTTGTGGATGAAGGTACCTACAGGGATGTCTGTAAGTGCAAGTGCATTTCCGGGCTTGATGTCCGCAGATGAACCGGATCTTACAGTGTCGCCCACCTTAAGTCCTTGGGGTGCAATGATATATCTCTTCTCGCCGTCCTCGTATTCAACGAGAGCGATGAATGCAGATCTGTTGGGATCGTACTCGATTGTAAGAACCTTAGCGTCCATATCGAGCTTGTTTCTCTTATAGTCGATTACACGGTATTTTCTTCTTACGCCGCCGCCTCTGTGACGAACCGTGATTCTGCCGTAGCTGTTTCTGCCGCTGTGCTTATTCATCGGCTCTAACAGGCTCTTGCAGGGAGCTACCTTGCTAAGCTCCGAATAGTCGGTGACGGTCATGCCACGTCTACCGGGAGTAGTCGGCTTATAGCTCTTTATTGCCATTTTTGATTCACTCCTTAAACAGTGTTATTTCGTTTATTCCTTATCAGAACATTCCGTCGAAGAATTCGATTGTCTTATCGCCTTCAACAGTCACGATAGCCTTCTTCCAATCAGGGCGAAAGCCTGTGTATCTGCCCATTCTCTTTTCCTTGCCCTTAACGCTGATGGTATTAACCTTTGATACCTTAACATCGAAAAGCTGCTCAACAGCCTTTGCGATCTCAACCTTAGTAGCGTCCTTTGCTACCTTAAAGGTGTACTTGCCGTCAGCAAGACGATCCATCGAATCCTCTGTGATTATAGGCTTTAAAATGATATCAGAAGCAATCTTTTCCATTATGCATATACCTCCTCAATCTTAGCTACAGCGTCCTTAACCACGATGAACTTGTCATAGCCCAAAATGTCGTAAACGCAAAGCGTATTTACCGTTGTAGTCTTGACTCCGGGAATGTTAGCTGCGCTCTTTACAAGTACCGAATCAACGCTGTCAGTTACGATAAGTGCCTTCTTGTCTGCACCGAGTGCCTTAAGCATCTCAACTACAGTCTTGGTCTTATAGCTGTCAAGCTTGATTTCGTCAACAACGATCATATCGTTGTCAAGTACCTTAGAGGAGAACGCAGACTTCATTGCGAGTCTCTTTTCCTTCTTATTAAGCGAATAGCTGTAATCTCTGGGCTTAGGTCCTAATGCAACGCCGCCGTGTGTCCACTGTGGAGCTCTTGTCGAGCCCTGACGAGCATGACCTGTACCCTTTTGTCTCCAGGGCTTCTTTCCGCCGCCGCTTACCTCTGTTCTGGTAAGGGTGGACTGTGTGCCCTGTCTCTGATTTGCAAGATAGTTTACAACCATAGCGTGCATAACTGTCTTGTTAGGCTTTATTCCGAATACTTTATCATTAAGCTCAAGGTCGGAAACTTTGCTGCCCTTCATATCAACTACTGAAATCTGTGACATCTCTATTCCTCCTTTACTTAAGACTTCTTAACGCAATCTACAATAGTTACTGTAGAATTCTTAGGTCCGGGGATGCCGCCCTTTATTGCGATAAGATTATTCTCAGCGTCTACCTTTACAATCTCAAGGTTCTGAATAGTAACTCTCTCAGCACCCATGTGTCCAGGCATGCACTTGCCCTTGTAGATTCTTGAGGGCGAGGAGCAAGCTCCCATTGAACCTGCATGTCTGTGTACAGGACCTGTACCGTGAGATTCCTTAAGTCTTGCGTTGTTGTGACGCTTAATTGTTCCTGCGTAGCCCTTACCCTTGCTAGTGCCGCAAACATCAACGATGTCGCCTGCCGCAAAGATATCAGCCTTCACAATATCCTTTACATTTAATGAGCTGCAGTCATCAAGGCGGAATTCCTTTAGCGTTCTCTTAAGCGCTACGTCTGCCTTCTTGAAATGACCTGCGAGAGGCTTGTTTACTCTCTTTGCTCTGATGTCGCCAAAGCCAAGCTGTACAGCTTCGTATCCGTCATTTTCAATAGTCTTCTTCTGAACGACTACGCACGGACCGGCTTCTACGACCGTTACGGGGATTACCTTACCCGCTTCGTCGAAAATCTGCGTCATGCCGATTTTCTTTCCGATAATGCCCTTCTGCATTTCTTCTTTCCTCCTAATTGGTTATTGGTTGAGCCTTTTGCCCAACATGACCTGCGTGTGCATTCGTTGCGAGATTGCCTGCAATCTCTTTTGGAAATTACTTGATTTCCATTACGATGCTTACTCCGGCAGGAAGCTCAAGATTTTCAAGAGTTGATGTTGTTTCCTTAGTAGGTCTTATAACATCGATAAGTCTTTTGTGAGTTCTCATCTCAAACTGCTCACGGCTGTCCTTGTACTTGTGTACAGCACGAAGAACCGTTACGATTTCCTTATCGGTAGGAAGCGGAATCGGTCCGCTAACCTTAGCGCCAGAACGCTTAACAACGTCTACAATCTTTGCTGCTGCTGCGTCTACTGTTGCGTGCTCATAACCCTTGATCTTGATTCTGATTTTTTCATTGACTGCCACTTGAATCGCCTCCTTGTGCGTTTTGTAGAAAATAATTGGGGGCAAATTACTGCTTAACTACTCATCCGTGTGTTTCCTGCCTTGCTCATAAAAAATCCCGAAAGCTTTTACGCTCCCGAGCCGAAAACAAGACGCACATTTTGCCCGTACCAAAAGCGGCACAAACCGCCCTTCGCAAGAAGTACAAGCACACACTGTGTTTCGTTATTACAGCCGCCCGGTTTAAAATCGGACATACTCTGCGGAAATTACCCGACGCACCGTCGGCAACCTCCCGCTTCATCGCATATCTTTAATACGTTTTTAAAACGTATTTGTTGCAGTCACGCAAATATTATTATACACCCTTTTTCCTATTTTGACAATAGTCAGACGGCAGATTTAACAAATATTTAACATTTACATTCGTAGAATTTTCCTGGTGTTTTACTTCTTTTTTTGTGCAAAATCACTAATGTGGTTGATGTACTATTATGATGTACTATTATATAGTATCAAGTACAGATTTATTATACTTCATTATCCGTCAAATGTCAAGGAAAAAGTGCATTATCATTTTGTGATATTTCAAAAAGTTATAATTTACAATTTGTTCACGCAGTGTTCACCGTTTTTTTTTTTTTTTTTTTTTTTGATACAATTTTACATGTGAGACACAAAACATCAATTCATCCATTCATTTTTTTACAGTAAGGAGAATGCTTAATATGGAAACAATTACATTCATGACGTCACTTTTGACATTTTATCTCAAGGGAGAAATTGCTCATGAGCAGAACTTCATAAGAATGAAGGTGCCGAATACTATTCTAACCTTTATTCCGCTAGGCTCGCACAAGGAAACAATAGCAGTAAATCAAATCGCTTCTGTTGACACCGATTTCAGACTTATTTTTAAACACCTACTGCTTGGAATCATCGAAGCTATTATAGGATTAGTTTGTATGGACAGCTCTGCTGTTTTAGGAATTATCCTTCTGCTTATAGGAATCATGACAATTATCAATTCATTCCAGACAATGCTGATAATCAACACCACATCCGGTGCAATTAAGGGCGCCTCATTCTTGATTTTTGAAAAAGCAAAGGCTGAAAAGTGTGCAGAACAGATAAATATGCTTATTAGCCAAAGAATGGACGATACCAACACCCGTATACATACAGAAAATCAAACGGATGCTCTCGTCAATGCTATCAACAATATTAATAAATGATACACCATAATGTATCAAAAGATACATTACACCCTACAGACGCTGTGCTTAATGCATGGCGTCTTTTTTCAAATCCCACTCTATAAAAATAATATTAACAAAATAACCATTGAATATTGTCGGATTATGTGCTATGATAAAATAAGTATATCCTGTAAAGGGCATTTAAAGCTGCGGTAAAGCCGCATTTACAAAGGAATGATGGACAATGAATAATTTTGATGTTGTAATTGCAGGCGCGGGAGCTGCCGGTCTGTACGGAGCATATAATTTATCACGTGATTTAAAGGTGCTGGTTATTGCAAAGCGTGAGCTTACTCTTTGTAATTCCTCCCTTGCACAGGGGGGTATTGCCGGAGTCTACAACTCGCCAACCGATTCGCCTGAAAATCACAAGCACGACACCTTTGTCGCTGGTGGATACGAAAATGATCCCGTCACTACTGATGTTTTGGTTAATGAAGCGCATATTGATATAGGCAAGCTTATCGAGCTTGGAGCAGATTTCGATAAAAAAGAGGATGGCGACTATCACCGCACACTTGAGGGCGGTCACGGTATGCACCGTATTTTCCACCACGCCGACTCTACCGGATACGAAATCGAAACTACACTACTAAAAAATGTACAGCAGCTCGATAATGTCACCATTTGGGAAAACACACTGGTTTGCGACATGGTTCAAACTCCTACGGGATTTTCATTTCTTATAAAAAGAGACGATGATGAATTTATAACTGTAAATTCCCACTTCGCAATTTTAGCAACAGGCGGTATCGGAAGAGTTTATGAATATACCACAAATTCCGCCATCGCTACCGGCGACGGAATAGCTATGGCTTACAGAATGGGAGCGGAGATCAAAAATCTTTGCTACATTCAGTTTCACCCGACAGCCTTTAACAATCGCCACACCAGAGAATGCTTTCTAATATCTGAAGCTGTTCGTGGCGAGGGAGCATATTTGCGCAACTGTAATGGCGATAGATTTATGCAGCTTTACGACAAGCGTTTAGAGCTTGCTCCTCGTGATGTAGTTTCACATTCGATTATCTTCGAGTCACAACGCACTGGAAGCGAAAGCTTTTACCTTGATATCACTCACAAGGATCCCGACTTTATCCGTGATCGCTTTCCGATGATATATCAAAATCTGCTTGAGGCGGGCTTTGATATGACCACCGACATGATACCGATTTATCCATGTCAGCACTATCTGATGGGCGGCATCAAGGTTGACGAATATGCGCGCACCACCATTGACAAGCTTTACGCTTGTGGCGAGTGCTCATGTACTGGAGTTCATGGAAACAACCGCTTAGCAAGCAATTCTCTGCTTGAGGCTCATGTCTTTTCACGCCGTGCCGCTAATGACATAAACGAGCGTGTAAAAGACGCGCCAAAGGCATTTGCACCCCACGATTTTGATTTGCATAAAAACGCTCCGAAAATTCCACATGGTTATCGCACAAAAATTCGTCATATTATGCAGTCAACATACTTCGTAATTCCAAACGTTGAGGGACTAATGGATGGACTTGAGCAGGTTACGGATATTCTTACAGTGCTAGACAGCGGAGATTTTAAAATAGATCGTGATTATGTTGAAGCAAGAAGTCTTGCGACATCTGCTTATATAATTCTCACCGAGGCATTTAAAATCTGCTCAAACAGTGAGGAGATTCCAAATATGCCGAAGTTTGAGACGCCTGATTGACAAGGGAGGAAAGAGCATGAAATTGATGCAGTTTCAGATTGACGATATGATTAAATCCGCACTTAATGAGGATATAAATTACATTGACGTCACCACCGATTATTTAGTTGACGAACAAAAAATTGACACCGCTAAATATGTAGCAAAAGCAGATGGCGTACTTTGCGGAATTGATATAGCGCTTAGAGTTTTCACGCTTCTTGATGAAGGTGCTACGTTTGAAATCCTTATACATGATGGTGAGCGTGTAAAAAAAGGCGATATAATCGCTAAAATCACGGCTCACACAAGAGCCCTGCTTAAGGGCGAGCGCACAGCGCTTAACATCCTTCAGCACATGTCAGGAATTTCCACTGCCACAGCAAAATGCGTTGAGCTATGCAAGGAAACAAGGGCAAGCGTTGCCGACACAAGAAAAACGCTTCCCGGACTTAGGATTTTCCAAAAATACGCAGTAACCGTTGGCGGCGGAAAAAATCACCGCTATAATCTATCCGACTGTGCTATGCTCAAGGATACACATCTTGATGCTTATGGTTCGATTACAGCAGCAGTTAATAGACTTCGTGAGCAGATGGGGCATACCGTAAAAATTGAGGTTGAGGTTTCAACTCTTGACGAGCTTAAAGAAGCACTTGAGGTTGGCTGCGAAATCATCATGCTCGACAATATGAGCTGTGATGAAATGAAAAAGGCGGTAGAAATAACTGCCGGCAGGGCAAAGCTTGAGGCGTCGGGCAACGTAACCGAGCAAACAATTGCCGACATTGCCGCAACGGGAGTAGACATTATCTCACTGGGTGCGCTAACACATTCGGTTATGGCGTTTGATATTTCTATGAAGATTGAAAAATAAAAGAAGTTCTAAATACAAATAAATTAACGCCCACCGAGGGTTTTCTCTCGATGGGCGTTTGCCATATTAAATTACAACGCTTATTGCATCATATTTACTGTGTAAGCCTGACCTGAGCGATAAGCAAAATCGCTACTTGCGTTTTCAAATACTGAGGTAGTATAGGTGCCGTCCTCAAGCGAGCCTAGCTTGGTGAGAAATGCCGCATTTTTGTCCTCGCTGTCTGTCAAAAGCACCACGGTGACCTTATTTGTATCAGTTGTTACATTGTAATAATCTTCGTAAGTGGCGTTTGCATTTTCGCCGCTTGCCTCAACGCTCTCATAATCGGTAAATGACCAATCTGTCACCTCGGTTATAACGTATGTTCCGCGTCTGTCGGTTTGAATAAATCTGCTGCCGTAATAGTAATTATCGGTGGAATCATACTCAGTGCAGTTTATATTCACATAGCTTATACCATCGGGAGTAGTTGTCGAATTGCCTTCCTTATAATACTCGACCTTGAAAATGAATGTCTGATAGGGATCTTCACTTTCAATTTGCTTTTCGATGTTTAGGTATAGATGAGTTACATCAGTTACAACCGGGTTGGTGACGTCCTTACCCTTAGCTATTACCGAACTGTAGGTTTCATTACTATACGTAAACGAAATACCCGTGATGTTTTGCACTTCTTCCGAGCTGTTTGCGGATTGAGTGCCGCTAAAGGTTAGTTTTATTTCTCCACTATTCTGTGAAATACCACTGTCATAAGCAATTGAAAAGCTTGCTATTTCACTTGCAGAATAGGATCCAGTAAGCTCTTTTCCATCTGAATCATAGTATTTAACCGTGTAGGACAAGAGGTTACTAATTTCCGTATCATTTATCTTTATAGAAGTCGTGGTTAGCTCAAAGCCTTCTGGCAGAGTGTCCTTTATCTGAGTTACATTAAAGGTGGATAGACCGCTAAACGTTACAGTATAGGTGGTTTTGCCGCTGTCTTCTGATACCTCGGAGGTCATGGTAGGCGCACAGGTATCATTGCTGTTAAGCGTGGTGGTGTATTCCCAGTTGGCTTGGTTTTCAAGCACATCGGTTAGCGTGTCGGCATCTATCTGATCTACCGTCACCGCAAACTCTACATAGTACACATCGGTGGAGGTTATACTCGGTATAGTCCAGGTGATTTCACGATTGCTTGAATCATATGAGGTCTTGTAACCATTGGAATATTCATAGGTTGTTTTAGTGCCGCTTGTACCTGTTTTATGCGAACCAGTCGTTAAATCCTTAACAACGCCGAATGAGCTTCCTGAGGTTTTTGAACGCTGTTGATAGAGTATCTTTATCGAGCCGTCAACTAGCGTACAGCCACTGGGGACGGTGTCGCTTATCTCCACGTTCGATGAGCTGCCAAGGCTGGTAAGTGCCACACGATAGGTTAGCGTGTCGCCGCTTAAAACCGCCAGACGATTTTCATCATCTAAATCAGTATCATCAACCGATTTTTCGGAGTCATTGATTGTAAGCGACTTGTAATTAAGGTCTTTATCATTATTAGGCTCTGTACTGCCAAGCTCCGAATTTATCGTAGCTACATCCGTCTGACCAAAAATCACGCTCTTTTCGGCTTCAACCGCTACAGGCTTGTAGGTGTTTACCACCGTGAGCACAACATTTGTATCGGTGGTGGAATCGTAATCGTCCACATCATCAGTCATTTGAAGTATAAAGCCACCTAATTCCTCATCATATTCAAGCGTTACCTTTTTGCCATTTAAATACATATCCACACTGTACCAGCCGTCAAAATCATCTGTGAGCATGAGATCCGGATCGGTCGTTTCCTTTATCAGGTACTTTGTGTTCTTTGTAAATTCAGCGTCTGTGGTTAGGCTAAGCGTTTGATCTGAGCTATCATATTTTAACTTACCACTATCAAAAAGTGTAGTACTATTTGTATCATCCACCGTATAAATAGCAATTGTGATTTTTTCATCAAAATTGCTGTAGCCCATAGTACTGGGTAAACCTACTATCTCTTTACTAAAGGTTAGCGAGTAGGGCATGTAGAAAAGGTCGATGTAATGGTATCCATATCTGGTTACGTGAAAGGAATAAACTTCACCCAGTTTATTATTGCCTGGCGGACTGGGGTCATCATTTTCATCTAAGCCATTTTCACTTATATAGCTTCCTGTAAAGCTATAAAGGTTGCAATAGTCAGCGTGTTTTTTCGCCGTTATTTCCTCATCCTCCTTTGCTCGAGACGTTTCGGTATCTTGTAGCACATATTTCTTTTGGTCGGCATCATACACCCAGTATCTTACATACGCCGTGAGCCAGCTTGAAAAGGATACCGACTCGATAAAGTTACCAGCGGATGCTGATAGAGAAACTGTAGGTTCTACTTCTTTGCCTTCAACGGTGATTTTGTCCATCGTCAAAAAAGACGCATTACTTGCTGTGTTACCAAAATAAGTATCTTGCTCGCTATTATACTCATACTTTGAACCTGCAACAAAGAAGAATCTCGAAAGATACTGCCCTCCCGGGACATCATATGAATCGCTGTAGGACTCCGACTGCGAGTAATATCTAACCGTGTAATTAGAAGAATCGTTTGCTTTGTAGAGGTAGCTTGATACTATATTGTAGGCTTTATAATTGCTAGTCGAAAGGGTTGACAAAGCATTTTCTGCCGCTGATTTAGATTGGTCAGTGCCTGCATCAAAGCTTAGCTCTATCATATAGCTTGTTGTGCGAACCGCCCAAATGGTGGGACTGTAAGAATTAGTACCATCATTATAGGTTCCGGTATACATCACCTGATAGCGTGTGGGGGAGTTATTATCATCGTCCACTTTGCCATTACTGCCATCACCTACAATTGAATATATCATCGCATCAATTTTTTTCTGTGAGGTGGCGGCGGTTGTATTTTCCAAAAGCTTTTCCGCGTCCTTTTCCGGCATGATAATTACATACATCAGGTTTGTAGCAATACTTATCTTTTTCGAAGTGACGCCTGCGGCTTTTTCAGCATCCGTAAGGTCAGGGTTACTGCCACCAGTATCACATGTCACGCTTGTTGTAGCAGTAGACATTCTTGCATGATGATAGATCGACCAGTAAAGGGCGTTGCCCGGCACCGTCATGGTGGTTTGATAGAGGGTGTTGTGGTCGGTCGAGTTTATCTCGGCGAAGATGTTGCCATTATAAGCATAGGTATTATCGCTTGTTGTTTCGTCCGCGGTTACTCCCGGATAGGTCTTATAATTTCCGTATGTACCGGATGAATTCGAGCTTTCGTATGTGCTTGTTTCAAGCAAGGGGTGAAGCAGATAGTACGACTGATAATAGTTATTATTTTGAGGTGTTGCATTTTCAGTATAGCCTGAATTTGTCGTTTCCCAATATGGTGCGATTGTTGCGTCTATTCGTGTTGTGCCAGTATTATCCTGAAATCCGCCGTTTTCAACCTGGTTGGAATACTTTACGTACTTAGGGGCGGATTCGGCGAAATCACCGCTATTATATTTAACTTTAACATAATAATATCTAAGATGTCCCTGGTCCTCGGCTACGTTACAGGTGTAGCCGTCATCTGTGCTGCTAGTTGTGTCAATCGTCCACTTGCCGTCTGTGCCTTTAGTAGCTGACCATTTAGCATTTACGAAAACAGCTTTATAATCAGTAAGATTTTCTTCGGGCAAATTTTCTCTTACAAGCTTGTAGCAGGTGCTATCAGGCAAAACACCTTTACCTTGTACAGAAATGTTGGTGTTAATATTAGTGCCGCCTGAGCCGTCATATGTCTTTTCCGAAAGTCGTTGGTTGGTGGCATTGTTATTGCGACAGAAATACCCAAGGTCAGTATAGAAGCGGCTATAGTATACAGTGCCTTTTTCACCATAGTAGGACGACATAAACCTACCGTCCTCCGATTCAACTGTTGCATTCTTTGCATCGCGATAGTACGAGTTTCCGCTTGTCGTACAGTACCACTCAAAGGTGTAGTTAGATGTGTCGGTGATTTTCTCGCCTTGGTCGTTATAAAGCACCGCCCGAAATGTTCCGTCCTCAGCTATGTGGTCTTCAATAACAACGGTGCTCACGCAGTTGCGTATAAACATAGGCTCTGAATTAAGATCTGCAGCGCCGTTGTTTTTGCCGTATACAGTGTCATTAGTGGTTTTAAATGGATTATCAAGAGAGTAAGTGTTTGCACTATTATCAACTGGGATATATTTTGTAGTCCTTGTAATATATATAGTTATCTTGGCGTAGTAATATCTGCCAATTTCGCCCGATACCGTGATGCTGTCAGTATATGTAGTATCATCAGCTACCTGAACATAGTTAGACACGGTGTAATAGTCGGTATATGAGTAGCCCAAGGGCGCAGAATCCTCCTCTGAGGAAAAGCTTTCCTTCGACTTATACCAAGTGATTCGATAGGAATAGTTATAGTTGCAATAGTAAGGATTGCAAGTCAATTTAGTGGTACCAACTGTTTGATCTGATGTGCTTGTAGAGCTCGCAACAGTGCTTGGTTTCAAATCCGATCCTGGTGTGAGCGTGTTGCCGGAATTATCCGTAACGCTGGCTGTAAGCGTGATGTCGTTACCGCTAGTAGAAGAAGAAACCGTAAGCTGTGTATCATTTGAAATATCCGCCTGAACTGCGCTGGATGTGTACTCTGTTCCGTCAATAGTAACAATTACATAGTAATAATAATACGGCACAACCTTAACGGTGTTGTTTTCAATATCGCCCGAGCCACCTGTCAAATCTGTTAGCAGGGTGTAGTTGGTGCTTGTTTTAATATCAGGGGCCTCGTCATTATAGTAAACCGTAGCCGCTGCCTGTGAGGATGAAATGTACCATGTGTAGGTGACGGTGTAGCAGCCAAGTGTCGCTGAACCACCAGTAAAGTCAACATTTTGCTCAGTGCCATCGTAATAAATTACCGCCTTAAACTTGCCCTCGGTGAACATATTATTTTCTATCTCAACAGTATAGCTCGCACTAGTCGAATCAACAGTTATCAAATTCTCGGTTTCACTTGAGATAAATGTAACCGAGAAAACGATTGCTAGTATAAATGCGATAATTCTGCTAATACTCTTTTTCATCTTGTGCCTCCGTATTAGAATTTTAAAGCTTAGGTGTTTGCGTATTTATATAACGTGATATAGCTATTAAACGCAGCTGATATATCTGAAAGATTGCTTGTTAAGCTGGTTTGATTATCATCAAGAAGATTTGTCGGTAGCGCCTGTGCTGTTATAACTATGTCAAACTCCTGATCGAAAATGCCGTTATAATCTGACTTTAGCTCAGGAATGTGTATGTAGTTAAAAAGCTTTTCGGTGCTTTTTTTGGATTCTAGCACCTCAAGTGCGTCATTATTGTCGCCTACATAGTAAAACCATCCGTCATACTTATAATCGCTAGTAGTAGTTGCGCTAGAGCTATCGTAATAGAAATAGCTATTATTTGAGGTTATTGTGCCATCATCTTTAAAAAGCGTAGTTTTATTAGTGTCATCGTAGCTTACGTAAATCGCTTTGGCAATTGCATTGGCGACTTCAGCACTTAAGGTATTGCCGCTGCTGTCAAGGATATCAATCTTCACCCTGATGTATACATCATTCTCGCAGCTGTTGTATACATAGGGGTCTTTGTCAATCGTCTCGCCTGGCTCGGAGGTTTTGGCGGCATTGCTGCCTGTAGTTGACCACTTCGGCTCGTAAATTTTTATATCGTATTCCTTGGTGTTGACCTCGTTTGTAACCTTATCTGTGCTGGAAAAGAATGCAAGCGTTACCCCAACAATTAGAATTGCCAGAGCAAAAACTGCCGCTGAGACAGTATAAAGCGTGCGTTTTTGGCTAAAGATGCTTTTTATCCTTGCGTTCATCGCTTTTCCTCCTGCTTGTTATCCTGTCTACAATGTTTACAACTAAGCTTATAAGCACATATGCTAAAAGCACACATACTATTACGATTAAAGCTCTTCTTCCGTTCGTGCCATCTAGCTTTAGTGCGATGCTACCAATTTTCGGAATGCCAAGCACTACCCTTCCTAAAACGTTATCGTAGGTGCTTGGAGCTGAATCCTCTGAGTCGTTCATATCACCCTGGGTGTAGATAAGCTCATTTTCTGTATCATTTCTAACCGCTCGGTGGGTTAGTACTACATCATCCTCAATAACGACAGAAATCACATCGCCTTTAACTATGTCGCTAGGGGATGTGTTGTCCACCAAAATGAGCGTGCCTGACGGGTAGATGTTTCCCATGCTGTCGGTTCTAACAGCATAAAAGCCAAAGCCTAAAAGATGTAATATTATTGCCGTTATCCCTATAATAGCTAAAAGGGTAAATATAAGTGTAGCTAAGCCGCTTATTATGCCCTTAGCTATCTTTACCTTACCCCGTGCCATCAAGCTGTCCGCCTTGAGTATTTTGAGATTTGCGTTCACGTGATTTCTTAACTACAATTGCAATAAGCACAATTAAAATCAAGACAATGAGAATTGCTATTGCAATAAGGTAACCCATGTTACCCGATGAAAAGATACCTGTGTTTGGCGGAGTGTATTCCTCGTCTACTGTCGCACAAAACATCCATCTAAAACGTACTTCGCCTTCTATATACGAATCTCCGCTTCCCTGACGAATAATCTGCTCTCCGTCCGCTGTTATAAGACGCTCGCCGTGGTCTACAAGCGAATCGGCAGTCGTGCCATTCCAGACAACCGCCACATTAAGCTTTGCCGCGTCTCCAGGCTCGTAAAGTCCGAGATCTATCGGCTCATCGCTTAGATTAGCCTGACCGTCTAGGCTTTCGCCCGAAACCGAGCCTTCAAACACCTGCTCGCCTTCAAGCGTAAAAACAACCGTACATTCATCATCCAAATTAAAATCGCCGCTCCAGCCGACGGGCTCAGCGTAAAAATAGATGTGATACGCCTTATCCTCACGCAGGTTCATTATCTCAATATCCTTTGAGTACTCGGTATAGGGAACCATGTCCTTAACGTAAAAGAAGTACTCGCCATTCTCGCTAACCGAGCTTCCGCTGTCGTCCATTACCGTCAGCTTTTCCGGAAGTCCCGCAACCGTTCCTTCGGGCAGTGTGACCTCCGCAACCGCTGAAAGCGAATTGCAAAGAAGCATTGCGGCTGACATTATGCTTAAAAAAAACAATTTTATCAAGCTTTTCATCAGCCGTTCTCCTTCCAAAATCTGTTTCAAATTTAAGGCTAGAATTAGATTCAAGCGGCGAGGAACGGATTCCCCGTATAACCTTGCCGCTCGAATTAGAAATGAAATGTTTATTATATGCTAGTTATTTGCTGCTTTTCGTCCAAGACAGTAGATTGTTTTTTTCCGTTACAGTGCCAATAGATGTGCAAACCTGTCCTTCGCTGTTTACATAGATAGTCTTATTATTAGCCGCACTCTTATTATCGCCGGTTGAATTTGTAGTATAATCCCATGTTATGCTGCTAGAAGGAATCTCAACCAAGTAAACATCATTTATACTTGTTTCAAGTCCGACAACCTGAACAGACTCAAGACTTACGTTTAGATCGTAGGTGAACTCGGTGTAGGCGCTAGAGGTAACCGACTCGTCAATCATCATCGAGGTTACAAGGTCCTCACTTGTAGTACCCGCGCTAAGTATGTGCTTGTAGTAGAATGTCCATGTCTTGCTAGCTGTGACATAAACCGCAGCCCAGTCATCGCTTACCCAAACGTTGGTGCTACTGACATTTTTCCATGTTCCCGCCAGTGCAATATCAACAATAATTTCATCGCCACTACCAGAAGAACTATCGGGATCATATATCGCCTGAATGTAGCTTGAATCGGATAGACCGATACCTACTTGATTAGTGGAGGTTGATGAATAAATCACACTGCTAAAGGTCATGGAGATTGGGGAAGGAGTGTCAGATGTTGATTTAGTTTCGGTTGTTACGAAGCTAAATTTCCAGTATGTAGCGTTAGTATAATCGTGGCTTGCGCCATCACCAACTTCAATATTGGTTACTTCGTAATAGGTGGTGGTGCTGCTGTCATAGTAGTAACCTACATATGTATCATCGGTGTTTCTGTAGAATACGTAAAGACCAGAAGCAGAAGGAGTATAGGTTTCCGAGTTTACGCCATTGAGATCACCTGTACTATAAAGTGTACCAGCCGCATAAACTAGCTGACCGCCAGCCTGAAGCGCCTGAACTGCAGTGTAGCCTGTGCCACCATTAATTGTTACAGTTTGAGTTATATCAATTGTAAGAGCGCCTGTAGGAATAGTAGTTACAGTTGTATAATCTTTGCCAAGCATATAAGAAGCAGATGCAACCTTATTTGTAACTGAAAGTGCATTTTCAAGGCTAACCTGAACATATGCCGCGGTATTTCCGGTGTTTACCGCTGCTACTTCCTTTGTGATTGATGTTCCCGGAGTTGGGTTCGTAGGGGGATTATAGGTTTCGACAATGCTTACATCATATGTACTCTTGGCACTCAGCTCGTTCGTTACCTTATCCTTTGACGTAAACCAAGCGAAGGTTGAACCCATTGCGATTACTGCCGCTATAACAAGAGATGCGACCATCGCACGCTTTTGCCTAGACGTTTTTTTCTTACGTTGTGTAACTGTGCTGCTCATAACAATTCTCCTTTTTAATAATTTTTTTACTTATCAGCTGACACATCAGCCGTTTCATCAAGTACTTCCTTTTCGAGTACTCCCTTTTCGTCATCCGACGAAGTGAAGAATATTCTTAACAGTCTAAACAGTATAAATACCAGCACTACAAATGCAAGCACAAAGTACCATCTTAACTGTACGAACCTAATTACATATCCGAGTTTTGGAATGCTAAGCGTGACTGTACCGATTACTCGATCCTCGTCAAGCAAAAATCCATCCTCGTCCTCGTTTGCGTCACCCTTAGTCTTAAAGCAGGTAACGCCCGTTCCCTCATAATCATCAATCTTTTCGGTGACACGGTGCGTAAGGTATGTATCGTTATCAGTAGAGGGATTAAATGTAATAACATCGCCAACCTCAATCTCGTCCGCATCAGCAAGCTTTACGATAACCAAATCACCGACACTAAGCTCCGGCTTCATTGAAGGGGTCAAAACCGTATAATATCTGTATCCAAAAATCGACTTATCCTCGCTTCGACTAGATGCAAACATTATCGCCGCAATAATAATTCCAATAGCCACAATATATATGAAAATAGTACGAATAATGCCAATAACCCTTAATCCTGCAGATTCGGTCGGCTCACCTTCGACTACTTTTTCTTCGTCCTTAACAATTTCCTTTTCCTTACTCATCTAAAGGGAGTCACCTCTCTTTGTATATTCAAATTGCATTTTCCTTATCATCAATCACTTACACTTAGTGTGCCATCAGTTGAAATCTCAACATCCGTCCAGCGTGCATCAACCGCTCCGCCCTCTGTTTGAATTCCATCCGTAAGCACATCAATTTCAAGCTCTAAGCCATATTTATCTAACGTGTTATACGTAGTGCCCGAAATACTAACGCTTTCAAGCAGCTGAGCTGTGGTTTCTCCGGGATCTACAGCCTTCTTGTAGTAAAAATAGCCGTTACAGTATAACCAATTATCAGACCAATCACTCACCAAATTAAAGGTAACATCGCCATTTTTAAATGAATTGCCGCTAACTGTAACTTTATTTATATCATCAAAGGTGTCAAGCTGAGAGCTATCTGTTTCATACGCATTAGCACCCGCCATAACATCAACATCTACAGAAGAACTGTCGATAACAGAACCATAGCTGTCGGTTTCCTCTACAACTACAGTCGTGACAAATCTCGGCACAAGGGCAACACGAATATATGAAGGAGCGGTGTTTGTACTGCTGCTTGTATCGTCATTGCTCAAGACCTTTACCTGTACCGGCTTGGTGGCTATTTTATCGTCGCCGCTGTCAGTCCAAGAAACCGTATTGGTTTTTGCCGATGAGCCTGAATCAGTACTGCTGTCTAATCCGCTCTCGATAACCTCAAGCTTTATATCTACAGGATCGAATTCATTGCTGGTGGTGCGTTCAATGTTAGAGTCCGATGCTCGAACTGCGACAAAGGAACTAACCGCCGCAAAAATCAGCAATATAATAATGATGGCGGGAACTCGATATTTTTTGATGAAATCGGTTTTACTCAAGCTTCGTCACCCTTTTTTTGTTAAATCAAATCCTATTTGTTTTGCTATATTTCTATTGTACTACATTTATTCAAATATGTCAAGCTACCCCCCCCCCACCATTTTTTTCAATTTATTTATTTTCGTTTAATTTCACAATAAATCCTTGAAAGTGTTGTGAAATCTGCACAAATATAGCTGTATTATTTTTCCTTTGGCGCCTAAATATGACTTTTCTATTTTTGGAATGCCCTTCCTCCACTTCCTTTTTAAACGTTTTCACTTAAATCCAGTTTAATAATTTATCCGATATACATAGGTCTACAATTTTGAATTTCTTCTATTTTATGTCAGTTTCATGACCGACCTGTCATTCATCTTGACAAACCTTCAATTTGAAGCTATAATATCTGTAAAGGAAGTGAAATCATTGAGCAAAGAAAAGAAAAAACATTCACGCATAGGTCTGATTATCCTAATACTAATACTGCTTCTGCTCCTTCTGGCGCTCGGCTTTATATGCTACAAATATTTTTTTAACAACGAAAGCGATGAGCTTGAAACCCAGTACAACGAGCAAACGCAGCTTTTTGCAAAAATTTCTCCCGATGAGGATACGAACAAGAATCTACTTTCTGATGCGCTTGCGATAAATTCACAAACTGTAGCATGGATAAGCATTCCCGACACCACCATCGACTATCCAATAGTCCAATGTGAGGACAACGACTATTATATAGATCACAGCTTTGAAGGCGAGTACTATCAGCTGGGCTGCCCCTTTTTAGACTACAGAAATAGCTCGGACTTTTCCGACTTTAACTCAATAATCTATGGACACAATTGGAGCAACAAATATGTGTTTGCTGCCCTACTTGATTTCAAAAACCAAACCTACTTTGAGGAACACTCTCAAGGCACACTTACCCTACCAGACGAGCTTTATACCGTGAGCTTCTTTGCCTGTGTGGTTGTGGAAAGCGACAGCTTTTTATATAGTGTAAACCTTCCGGCAAAATCTGATCGAATCACCTATCTTAAGCAAGTGCAAGAAAGTGCTGTAGCTTCTATCGATTTCGAACCGGAAGATTACGCTGACAAGAGACTTATAATTCTATCTACCTGCTCTAGAGATTCAGGCAATTCAAGAACAGCGCTTGTTGGTTATATTAACGATTAAATCTATACCATTAGTCGCCATATTCTGGAATTGCTTGCTGTAAGCTTTCAATTTCTCAAAAGAAAAAGCACCGCAAAAATGCAGTGCTTAATAATATCTATCTTTTGTGCCTTTACACTCTCTCAATCACACAGCTATGTCTCTTCACACCCTCGCCCTTGGCATTCTTGTCATAATTAATTCCCACCAAAAGCAGATTGCCAAAATACCTCTTTAAATCTCCTTCATAGCGGTTTTCATGTATCTGCTTTATTGCTGAATCAGCATCCTTGTCATACTTAAGCTCAACTATCATTGCAGGCTTATCCGTATTTCTATACGGCAAAAAAGCAAGATCCGCAAAGCCCTTGCCAGAAGGCAATTCTCTCACTATTTTGTAATATCGCTTTGCTGTATAATACGCTATTGTGATTGCACAGCTTAGTGACGCTTCATTATTATAGTTTAGCACTGATGATACCGAGCTGTGTATCTGCTCTAGTGCTTCTGCAACAGCTCCTTCATCTTCTGAAAGTGTTGCATCAAGCAGTCTATCTGAATCCTCAAGTGCTTCTCCAACAACTCCCCATTCTTTTCCGCTTACAGCGTCTTCAAACGCTTCAGCTACCTCAAGATTTGGAATATATGCCTCTCTTCTTTCAGAATCATATGCCAAATACCCTAGATGTATTAAAAGTGTAAGCACATCATTCTTGTTGTGAAAGGATGTAATATCATTTTGGAAAGTGCTTATCCTAACACTGACACGCTGTCCACCAAGCATCGCTATAATAGCGTCCTTTAGTCCGTCAAAATCCATGCTTATATATTTCTTGAGACTTTCAAAGGTTTCTGTTTGTGTCCAGTAATTCGTAATCCGATTGAAATTTACCGCCTTCATAACAGAGTTGGGGTTATAAACCGAGTATAGATTTTCAAACATATATCCATCATACCACTGCTTCATACTTTTGAAATCGGCATTGTAATCATTACACAAACTAATTACTTCTTGCTCAGTGAAGCCAATATATTTTGTCAACGCTAACGGCTCTGTCATAGAAAATTCTACAAAATCAGTCAATGCTGACTCTGTGCCATATTTCTTGATTGGCAAAATGCCAGTCATGTAAGCAGCTGCTATTGTTTCATCTGTTGCTGTTCCGCCTTTGAAAAGACCTCTCAGGAGTTGAACATACTCCTTTTGAAGCGCTTCGTCATTTTTCGCTTCTCTAAACAGCGCATCCCATTCGTCTATTACAATGATGAATTTATTACCTGTTTTATTACTAATAGAAAAAAGTGCATCTGCTAACACAATCTCTTGTTCATTAACACAAGAAGCATATATTTTCACAAGTTCATTAATTACATCTTTTTGAATCTTTTTTACTACATCTTTAATCGACACTGTGGTCGAGATAAAACGAGTAATATCAAGATAAATCACATCATACTTATTAATATGCTTCTCATAGGAGTCTTTTGTCGAAATCTCTAATC
>JAJQIB010000019.1 GCA_021199375.1 Ruminococcus sp.
CGAGTTGTCGTTGGTTCGAGTCCAACAGGGGGAGCTCTTTTGACTGCTGGTCTGCTCGACTGGCAGTTTTTTTGTTGGGGAAATAGTCATGCACATTTTGTCTAAGAGACTTGCTTTTTCTAATCATTTGTGCTAAACTAGATATTAGTAATTCTAGCTTGAGGAGAGACTTGAAATGATACAGTATAACGAGCCTTATAACGGACAATATCAGAGTACTATTGAAAAGCTTTGTCTTTATGAAAAATATCGTAAGGAGCAGCATGACAACACCCGTGTAATTTTTAATCGTGAGATGCAGCCTAACCTTATGTATCAAAATTTGATGAACAGTACTGTCTTTATCTATCAAAACAGAGTGCCGACCGAGGGCTCAAGGGTTATTACCCATCTTAAAGGTATAGGTAGAAGAAGAATGATTGGCATAATCTTACAGCTTCTGAGCTTGCCGCTGCTTGCTGTATTTTTGCTCTTTTTATTTAATTACAAGCAAATTGAATGGAATGATACATTAAAGCTTGTTCTGACATTTGTTCTTTTGTTCGGAATTCCCGCAGTTATCACTGTAGGTGGCATGATTAGAACCTTTGGAAGAAAGCTAATGATTGAATATCTTCAGGTATGGAATAGCGTGGCTGCCAAGCCTCCTATGGAGGTAAATCTCTTAACAAACGGTCAGCTTGTTATTACAAAATATTTAAAAAGAGATAAAACCTGTGGCAGCTATTTAAGTGTACTAAATCCCGATGATACGGTATGGCATGGCGGCACAGTGTTTGATAGAATACATATTCCTTCTTTTGTCGAGTATATGTATGTAATAGACAGCGTGAAATCCTGCGTTGATACCGAGGATGGTATTATGATAGAAACAAGCGGAAGATTTTATGGAGCAAGAGGCGCACTTCATTCTTACAATAATCATGGTTCTGGCGAGGGCGTGTGGTATTGTGTATTTGCTCAGTCGCACATCTCCTACAGAAAGGACGAAATCCCTGCAATCCTTACGAATATGGATCATCTTAAGAGTGTTTTAATGAGCTATGGCAATTACGAAAATAGTGCAAATTCATTTTCACCGCTTAACAGAGAAAATTGTTAAAAATTTGTGAAGCAGGTTGACAAGTAGGGATTAATCGTGTATAATAATAATAATCGAACATTCAAATACGTTGATAGGAACAAAAGCATAAGAATTCTGATTTAAGAGAGCCGCGTGAGGTGAGAAGCGGTACAGAGCTTGTGTAATAACTCATCCTTGAGTAGGCTCGGCGAAAGTGGTGTAGAATTTACATTACGAGTAGCTTGGCACGGGTCAGCTCCCGTTACAGAGCGTTGCGTTGACGGACGCAGTTGAGGTGTTCAGTGTAAGCTGTACATGAATGAGAGTGGTAACACGGGTATAACGCTCGTCTCTTAGGTTTAAGAGGCGAGCTTTTTGTTTTATTTGATTGTTTGAAGGCAAGTACGTTTGATATAATTTATAAGGAGGACAAGAAGATGGCTAACATGAAAAATGCTAACAAGTACACAAGGGGCTATTTTATGCCGCCCACAGAATGTATGAAATGGACAAAGAAGGAGTATATCGACAAGCCGCCGATGTGGTGCTCGGTTGACCTGCGTGACGGAAATCAGGCTTTAATTATCCCGATGAGTCTGGAGGAAAAGCTTGAGTTTTTTGCAAAGCTTGTTGAGATAGGCTTTAAGGAGATTGAAATAGGCTTTCCTGCGGCAAGTGAAACCGAATACGAGTTTTGCCGCACGCTGATTGAGAAAAATCTTATCCCTGACGATGTGCGTATCCAGGTGCTGACTCAGTCGAGAGAGCATATTATAAAGAAGACCTTCGAGGCTCTTGAGGGCTGTAAGAATGCTGTGGTTCATCTGTATAATTCTACTTCAGTAGCTCAGCGTGAACAGGTTTTCCGCAAGAGCAAGGAGGAGATTATCGACATTGCTGTATCTGGTGCTAAGCTTTGTAAGGAATATAGAGAAAAGACTGATGGAAATTTTATCTTTGAATATTCGCCTGAAAGCTTTACAGGTACCGAGCCTGAATTTGCACTTGAAATTTGTAATGCAGTGCTTGACGTTTGGCAGCCTACTGCTGAGCGTAAGGTTATTATAAATCTGCCTGTAACGGTCGAGATGTCAATGCCGCACGTTTATGCCTCACAGATCGAGTATATGTGCGATAATATGAAGTACAGAGAAAACGTAATAGTTTCACTTCATCCGCACAATGACCGTGGATGTGCTGTGGCTGATTCTGAGATGGGACTGCTAGCAGGTGCGGACAGAATCGAGGGCACCTGCTTCGGAAATGGCGAGAGAACGGGTAACGTTGACATTGTGACGCTTGCTATGAATATGTTTTCACAGGGCGTAGATCCAGGGCTTGATTTTTCGGATATGCCCTCGCTAGTTGAAATCTATGAGCGTGTTACACGTATGAAGGTATATGAGAGAACACCATATGCAGGAAGCCTGGTATTCGCAGCATTTTCAGGTTCACATCAGGATGCAATTGCAAAGGGCATGAAGTGGCGTGAGGAAAAGGATCCTGACCACTGGAATGTTCCATATCTGCCTATAGATCCCAAGGATGTAGGACGCGAGTATGATGGTGATGTTATACGTATAAATTCACAGTCTGGCAAGGGCGGAATCGGATTTTTGCTTCAAAAGCAGTATGGATATTCACTTCCTAAAAAGATGGCAGAGGATTTTGGCTATGCGGTAAAGAGCGTTTCGGATCACAAGCACGCTGAGCTTATGCCAAATGAGGTATTTGACATTTTCTGTGAAAGATATCTCAACATAAACGAGCCCTGCGATATAACTGAAACTCATTATACTCAAAACGAAAATGATACAATCACGGCAAAAATCACAGCAGTGCTAAAGCCCTCAAATGAGATTAAGATTTATGAATCGGTGGGTAACGGCAGACTTGATGCTGTGGCAAATGCTATTAAGGATGCGCTCGGCATACAGTTTACCCTTGAAACCTATGAGGAGCATGCTCTAAATCGCCATTCTAATAGCGAGGCAGTGTCATACATTTCTATTGTGTATGAGGGTAAAACCTATTGGGGAGCCGGCAGACACTCGGATATTATAGTATCAGGTGTCAGGGCGCTCGTTTCAGCAATCAATAATATTGAAAAATAGTAAATATATTCCAAAAAAAAAAAAAAAAAAATACAGAAAACTCTTGACAAAGCATGAAAGATGTGCTACAATATAATAAGCGAGTTAGCTATACGGCAGCGGTGCGCGCTTGCTATCCTTGGATGATTGGCATCCTATGGATAAGCGGGTGATGCACTGAGGAAAGTCCGAGCATCAAAGAGCAGAATAGTTGATAACGTCAACCGAGGGTGACCTCCGAGCTAGTGCAACAGAAATATACCGCCGCATTATTGCGGTAAGGGTGGAAAGGCGAGGTAAGAGCTCACCGGGGCGGCTGTGAAGTCGCTGCCATGTAAACCTTATTCGATGCAACGCCAATGGCGCTTGTCTAACCAATGGCTGCTCGTCAGGTTAGTAAGCGTAGGCGGCTAGAGCTGTGTGGCGACATACAGTCAAGATAGATTGCCGTACACGACAAAACTCGGCTTATCGGTTGACTCGCAAGCAATTTATAAAAGTTGACAGATTTTACATTAACATGGATTTTTTTGTGCAAAGTGTACAAGCCGAGGCCGTGTTTTGACTAAAAAAACTATCAAATCTACAAAATTTCTTGTTTAATGTGAAAATCTCTTGACTTTTCAAGAAGAAAATGATACAATGTTATCATAAATAGGTAGAAAAAATTTGGAGGGAAATGTTATGAGATTTTTGAGAACATTATCAGCAACAGCTGTTTCAGCAATACTTGCAGGTACAGTAGCTATCTCGGCTTGCGCAACTTCGTATGAGGATGTAGTTACAGCTGCAGAAGAAGCGGGCGTTCCTGCTAACAACGTACAGGAGCTTTCAAACTTCCTTGAGGCTAATGCAGACAGCTTTACTTCTGATGATTTCGATCACATGATCGAGGTAGTTACTGAGGTTTCTGAAACCTATGTTGTAGAGCTTGCTCAAGAGCTTTTTGGTAAGACTCCCGGAGAGCTAACTGAGGATGAGAAGACTCAGCTTGGTAAGTACTTCACAACTGAGGACAGAGAAGCTATCATTCAGGCACTTCTTGATCTCGGTGATGAGTATGGCGTAGAGATTGACGTTGATGCTATTAGCCAGGGTGAATATTCTGTTGCAGCTTCTATCGAGTCAGACAGTGATGACGATGATTCAAGCAGTGCTAGCAGTTCAAGCAGCTCCGGCACAACTGCTCAGATCGTAGTTGAGGATGCAGTTGCAGCTACAGGTGCATCAGCTGAGACCGAGGTTCCTGCTGAGACTGTTGCAATTGCAGGTATCGCACTTATGCTTGCTGTTACCGGTGTTGTAGTTGTTGCAAGAAAGAACAAGGAATAATTGCACATTAAAATGAATTTTTCGGAGTGAATTTGAAATGAGTAAAAAATCTGCTGAAAAAGCGGAAAAGCATGCTCATGGACATAGGTCATCTTCGTCGAACAGGGTGTTGAGGACAGTTACTTTTGTTCTCACACCTTTTTTGATATTAGTGATAACCTTTGCCATATGCTTTCTCGCACTTGTAAAGCCCTTCACTGCGGTTAAGCCGTATTTGAATTACATTTTTAACACCACCTCCACAACAAGATCTACCGAATACGGAGGCTCTTTAAACATATATCGTGCAGATGATGCACCTTTGAATGTTAAAGAGGTTGAGGATGATGACACCGGCGAAACGCACACCATGATCTATCCCTACTACGGAGATTTTTATGCAACGCTAAATGATGAGTCTGCGGGACTTGTTGATGTGCCTGTATACAGTGGAACATCTAATGAGGTTTTAGCGCAGGGTGCTGGCTGGTATAACGGCTCTGTATACATCGGAAATTATGGTAATGTGGTTATTGCAGGACATAACCATACATATTTTTACAACCTTCCTAACTGCGAGGAGGGTGATATTGTCACGCTCGAAACGGACTATGTAAAGCTCACATATGTTGTTTCAGAAAAGGTGGTTTTCCATGAGGATGATACGACCTATGTATTCCCGATGGATGATGACAGGCTTACCATGTATACCTGCTGGAACAACGGCAAGCTCGGAATGAGCGAATACAGACTTGCGGTAATCTGTGAGCTTACAGAGCGTGAGTGGAAAGAGGTGGAGCAATGAAAAAGCTTTATCATTATGCACCTATGATGATTCTCTCAATTTTTGCTGTACTATTTTTGCTTGTGTTCGAGGTGGCTTTTTTTGTATCTCAGGTGCTATTTAAGCCAAATATTTGCTCTCAAGTTATGGGTAAGCAGGCAGTGGCAGAGGCTATATATGAGGACCTTGACGAATACTTCGAGCAGTTTGCTGCTCCTACAGGCATTCCAAAGGAGGTTTTTACCTCGGCGCTCAATGAGGATGAGCTAAGCAATGCTGCATATGCGCTTTTAGAGGATTGCCTTGAATATCTCACCAATGAGGACGCCGCTGAACCTGTGGTAGCTTATGACTACACAGAGCTTGAGGAAAGCATCACAAGCTATATCGAGGAGTATTCAGAAGAAAATGACATCGAAAAGGACGATGAATATTACGAGCTTATAGATCAAACAATAAGCACAGCTGAAAATCAAATTGCCAGTCGCTTAGATATAATAATGCTTCACACCTTGTGTGAGACAAATGCAGCCAAGAGTGTACATAAGTATGCTGGATATATCACGGCTGCGATGGTGATAGCAGGTATTATTTTGGCAGTGCTTATTGTAGTAATGTTTGTGATAAATCGTCATCACCTAAGGGATATGACATATTGGGTAGGAACGATAATGTTTAGCTCGGCTGTAGTTTGGCTGATCCCAACGGTGTATCTCAATAGTATAGGATATTTTGACAGCTTTTTTGTAACCACTGAGCACATTTATCTCACGGTAACTGGACTTTTTGATGAGATATTATCACGAGTCATTTATGCTCAAACCATCGTGTTAATAATTGGTATAGCATTTATAATTCTAACTATAATTATACACATGCTATACAGCGAATATCGCAAAAGATTGAGAAATCGACATGCTAACGATTAAACGTACAGCACCTTTGGAAGTGACAAATCCGAAGGTGCTTTTTATGAATTTTTTTGAAAAGAAAATTCATAAGGCATTGACGAAAGAAGCGATTTATTATTCAAAATGACTATTTTTGAGCTGAAAATCGGCGATGTTATGTTGAAAATCATGATTTTTTTGCAAGACGAAGAAAAAAACTTGCAAAATTGAGTGAAAAGATATATAATAAATACATGATGTCCCCGCCTCATATGCGGCGGTCCATCTCGTCTTTCAGTGGGGGCAAAAACTAATTCCCCACTGAAACCCGGCGGAGCCTGCGGCTCCTTGCATCTATTGCAAGCTATCGCTCACGAGCTTATGCAAGCATATCTCGTTTCGCTCCGCTTTAAATATAAACAGTGAAACTTTTAGTTGGAGGCGTATGCTAAAATGAAAGCTGAAGAGATGAGCAGATGTGATCTTGAAAAATTCAAGAGTGATGCACAAAAGCAGTACGATGAATATAAGTCTATGGGGCTTAAGCTTAATATGGCAAGAGGAAAGCCTGGAGCGGAGCAGATTGCGCTGTCGCTGCCGATGCTCGACTGTCTAAACTCTGCAAATGCCGAAGAATTTGAGGATGAATACTTTAACTATGGCTTGATGGAGGGTCCGGATGCAGTTAAGGAGTTTTTTGCACCTATGCTTGGAGTGCCTAAGGAAAATTTGATTGTTTTCGGTAATTCTTCACTAAACGTTATGTATGACACAGTAGCACGCTGCTGGAATTTCGGTGTTACAAAGGGCTCAAAGCCCTGGAAGGATTGCAATAAGGTTAAGTGGCTATGTCCCGTGCCCGGATATGACAGACATTTTGCCATTACTGAGCTTTTTGGTATCGAGATGATAAACGTGCCGATGCACGATGATGGTCCTGATATGGATATGATTGAAAGGCTTGTTAGTGAGGACGAAAGCATCAAGGGAATTTGGTGTGTGCCGATGTATGCAAATCCAACAGGTGTGACATACTCAGATGAGGTTGTAAAGCGATTTGCTTCGCTAAAGCCTAAGGTTGAGGATTTCAGAATCTTCTGGGATAATGCTTATTGCATTCATCACCTGACGGATACTCCGGATAAGCTACTAAATCTCTTTGACGAGCTCAAGAAAAACGGTGCCGAGGATATGGTTTATATGTTTGCGTCAACCTCTAAGGTTACATTTCCAGGAAGCGGTGTAGCGATGATGGCTGCATCAAAGGCTAACCTTGAGCAGGTAAGAGCAACCATGACTATACAAACCATAGGTCATGATAAGCTGAACATGCTGCGCCATGTAAGATTTTTTGGCAGTTATGAAAATATGCTTACGCATATGCAAAAGCATAGAGCGATTCTTGAGCCGAGATTTAACGCAGTTACTGACGCACTAGAACGTGAGCTGGGTGAGCTTGGACTTGGCAGCTGGGTTAAGCCTAATGGCGGATATTTCGTAAGCTTTGACAGCATTCCTGGATGTGCAAAGCGGATTGTGTCACTTTGCGCTGCGGCAGGAGTGACAATGACTAATGCCGGAGCAACCTATCCGTATGGAAAGGATCCTAAGGACTCGAACATCAGAATTGCACCGACATTCCCCTCAACAGAGGAGCTCAAAAAAGCGATGGAGGTATTCACCTGTGCTGTTAAGCTCGCAAGCGCTGAAAAGCTGCTTGAGTGCAGAAGCAACGAGATGCTGGCAAAAAACGCTTGAAAGAATAGATGTTAGGATTTTCGAATATGTGTCTGATGATGACTGAGTGAAAGCTTGGTCATCATCTTTATGTCAGAGAAAAAATGCGTCTAAAATGGATAAAAACGGCAGTGCCACAGAGCGTTGCATAAATGCAACGGTGCGTTTCTTGTCTTTTTTCTTGGTTGATGCTATAATTATGATGCAGGAAATTAACAACATCATTTTAGGAGGTACTAATTATGGAAGAAAAATTAACACTGGGAGAGAAGCTTAAAAGAGCAAGAAAGGAAGCGGGGCTGACACAGGAACAGCTTGCTAACGAGCTTATGGTTTCACGCCAAGCGGTTACAAAATGGGAATCGGATAAGGGATTGCCTGACATTGAAAATCTAAAAAGACTTGCTGAGCTGTTAAATGTGAGCATAGACTATCTATTAGACGACGGAAAGAAGCTAGATCTTAAGGTCACAAGAGATCAGATAGATCTTGACAAGTATACCTATGATAGGAAAAAGGCAAGCTATACAAGAGCAAGCAAAAAGGCTGGGCAAAAGGATATGGCAGTGAGAGAAAAATATCCGAACGCTCAAATAATACCGCTATTGGCGACCGCGGTATCCTCAAAGGCTGATAAGATTATTGACAACGCAGCAGGATTTGTGTTCGGTACACCGTTTGGGATACCTCAAATGGTAAATAATTCAAAACTAATTGACAAGGAATTTTATTTGGTGAAGAATGACGATAAGACCTATCTCGTAATGGTTACTAATGAATTTTTAGAAGCTAGACAGATAACAGAGCCGACTAACGGTAAAAGCTTTATAATTGATAATTTGAAATTCACCCTGACAACAGGCAAATTATAAGTAGAAACGAATAAAAAGTAGTTTTGCATGAGAAAAGAGGGAATGTAGGCTGTGTGATATGGCTTATATTCCTTCATTAATAAAATAAGCCAAAAAAGTTTAAAAGAATTTCATTGACAAACAAGCGGCAAGGTGATATAATGAACAAGCTGACCCAAAAGAGG
>JAJQIB010000031.1 GCA_021199375.1 Ruminococcus sp.
TTTTCTTCAAAACTACTGACGTTTTCTTCGCATTTTTTGGTCTTGCTTTGACCTTGTTTTTTATTACTTAAAAGTATCTTCTTACTCAAAGTAATTTCCAAGGGTTTTTGTTTCGTTTTAGCTGTTCAATTTTCAAGATGCCTGGTGCGCTTTACTTAGAGGTTTTATCCCCCTTCGTAAGAGTGCTTATCTATTATATCATAGATTTTACTTGTTGTCAATAGATTAAATTGTAAATTGTTTATGAACTCCCGTTCCTAACTCATTTCGATTTAATCGAGTCAACTTGTTTATTTTAACATGTTTTTCTCTCCTTGTCAATGCTTTTTTGCGTTTTTTATTTTTTTCGTATACTTGCACAAAAAAGTTGATTTAAAATTGACTTTTTTACCTTTTTTGACTCATTTCACGAATAAAATCCGCTTTTTTGCAAAAGCTAACATAAAATCAAAAGGAGATATTCTTATGCAAAAAACTAATTTCTCACAATTTATAAAAGCTCTCGCTATACTTCTTTTAGTCATCACCCTCATAGCAGCATTTTCCTATGCGTTAATTCCCACCGCCAAATCCTCGGTTTCTGCCGTTTCCTCTCTCGGCTCGTCAGGAGCTGAGGTCAAGGCTATTCAGGAGCGTCTTAAGGAGCGTGGACTATTTAATGACGATATTACAGGCTATTACGGTGAAAAAACCGAAGCGGCTGTTAAGAGGTTTCAAAAGCAGCAGGGCATCTCCCAAACCGGCACAGCAGGACCCCAAACCCTTGCCGCCCTAGGAATTTCAGTCGGAGCTATTCCCGAAGCCACCGAAGCAAATGTCTATCTCTTAGCCAGAATAATATCCGCCGAGGCAAGAGGTGAGCCCTACACCGGTCAGGTTGCCGTTGGCGCCGTCATTTTAAATCGTATCGAGCATCCCTCCTTTCCCGACACTTTAGCAGGAGTAATCTACCAAAACGGAGCCTTTACCGCAATTGTAGACGGTCAGTTTGACGAACCCATCGCCGACTCCGCCTACTCCGCAGCACGTGATGCTCTTAACGGCTGGGATCCCACAGGCGGATGCGTCTACTATTATAATCCCGACAAAACCTCCAATTCCTTCATGTGGTCACTCCCCACCGTCATGACAATCGGAAGTCACCGCTTTTCCACTGGCTGATAAAAACCGCAGCACGTTTTTTTCGTACTGCGGTCATTTTTTTACGCCCCTCTATTATCAACATAATTAATACTCATATCATCACAGCTTACCATCGCAAATACCTCTGCGCCTGGTGTTTCGTCAAAATAGTAAACCCAGCAAACCTGAGCATCGTATACATCGTATGAACAATATGTAGCCCAAGGAGCAATATCTTCCCTGTGACTTTCACCCTCTTCAGCATCCTGTACATTTTCAGTATACATCATGCAATAATCCAAAGCAATTCTCTCTACCTCTAAATTCATTCTGCCCGCAAGGTTTTGACTTAAATATTCTGTTGCATCAACTAGGTCAACAGTTTCTGTAGCTTCTCCTTCAATTTCGTACTCGTTATACCCACAATCTATAACAAAATTACTAATTTCCTCTCCGCAAATATAACCGAAACAGCTTGTGCCAATGAGATTTTCTAGCGATCCATCATAAGAAGCACCATATTCCAAAATATTCGCACTATTAATCTTTTGTGTACAGTCAAACTCATAAAAATAACCATCCTCAGTTTCAGAAAGCATCACTCTCGAGACGACAAATTCATTTGGATAATCCGCCGCCTTTACAAAATCGTCGGCAAATTCCTGAGCTATATCTACAGCTTCACTTACTGATATTTCGCTGCTGCTGTCCACAAGCATGTATTTTTCATCACAGTTTTTTGCTTCAGCTGCCGTATAAAATTTAACATATTCGGATTCGTTATAATATTTTTGATCATCAAAATCTTTGCTGTAAAAGAAAAACCCATCACAGCCTATGGATAGTCTCAAATTCTTCTCCTCGTTTGAATAGGTTGGTCCAGTCGGATATGTCGTTCCGTCGTCTATCGCTTTAGATTCTTCAAAATCCTCATCATAATAGCTAAATATTTTAGCATAATTATCCTGATATTTATCAGGAATTATGTATTTCCCTGTTGAAATTGACGTTGGTATATCTATTTCTAAATTTTCCGAAAATTTCATATTATCAAGCTCAAACTCGTTAATTGATTTTACATAATCATCCACGTTTTCGCTCATTTGCTCAAGAGATGTTACATCTAACCCCATTTCTGAAATTTTCTCATTGATGTTAGAGGATGAATCGTTCTCGTTTTTCACATTATCAGGAGTTTTAGCACACGATGTTAATGCTAATACACCTAACAAAGCTATACAAGAAATCTTTTTAAATGTCATTTTGTGTCTCCTTATATAAAAATAAAATAGTATTTTGGATATCTCTATCCATAATTCTATTATATCATTCTTTCACCACAATGTCAAGATATTTCTAGTATTGTAAGATATTTTTGTAGGATAGCACAAATCTCCTCCAATATTTTTATTCATCCATACAAACTTTTTGTTTTTATCACTTTTAACATTTTGACCTGCCTTTTTTAATAAAAAATACATATTTCGCAAACCCCCTTGACAAATCCAAAAAAATCGGATATAATAGAATTAGAAGCAGGGAAGCCTGCTATGCAGGAACATGAGTTCTGGGTATATTGACGAAACTTAACAGTCGTTGCGATATACTAAGTGATGAAGCTTTATGTATGGTCAGGGGTGTGTAAAGTGGAGCTCAATAAATGAGGTTTGCAAGTGTGCCAAGTCCTGAATAGGCTGATAACAGCTGAAGAGAAAACTTGTATTTGAAAATACCGAGCCTTGATTTTCATCAGGGCTCTTTTCTTGCCAAAAAAATCATGGTACGCCAAAAAGCATACCATGACTACAAATATTTTCTGTTTTTATCACAGCTGCGCCGAATAGTTCGGTGCCTCCTTCGTGATGTATATATCGTGCGGATGCGATTCCTTAAGTCCCGCTCCCGTAATGCGTACAAATTTCGACTTCTCATGAAGTGTATCAATGTCAGGAGCTCCGCAATATCCCATTCCTGAGCGTATGCCGCCGCAAAGCTGGAATACCGTGTCCGAAACCAGTCCCTTGTAGCTTACTCTTCCCTCAACGCCCTCAGGAACCAGCTTCTTGCTGCCCGTCTGGAAATATCTGTCCTTAGAGCCCTGCTGCATTGCCGCAATCGAGCCCATGCCTCTGTAGGACTTAAACTGTCTGCCCTGATAAATCTCCAGATCTCCCGGTGCCTCCTCGCAGCCTGCAAGCAGTGAGCCCAGCATAACCACATCAGCACCAGCCGCCAAGGCCTTTACAATGTCGCCCGAATACTTAATTCCGCCGTCTGCAATTACCGGAATACCGTATTTCTGCGCTACACACGCTACATCATACACAGCCGTAATCTGCGGCACACCAATGCCTGCTACAATTCTCGTTGTGCATATAGATCCCGGTCCAATACCAACCTTTAAGCAGTCAGCACCCGCCTCAATAAGAGCCTGTGCCGCCTCTGCTGTCGCAATATTTCCCGCAATAACCGGCGTATCAGGAAATGCCGCCTTTACCTTCTTTAAGCAGTTAATTATGTTCATCGAGTGTCCGTGAGCCGAATCAAGCACCAGCACGTCCGCCTGCGCATCTATTAAAGCCTTCGCTCTGTCAAGAACATCGTCCGTAACACCAATAGCCGCACCGCAAAGCAGTCTGCCATCTGAATCTCTCGCAGAATTCGGATACTGAACCGACTTCTCAATGTCCTTTATCGTAATAAGACCCTTTAGCATTCCATTGTCGTCCACAATCGGAAGCTTTTCAATCTTATGCTCCATTAGTATTTTCTGAGCATCCTCAACCGTAGTACCCACCTTAGCGGTAACAAGATTTTCCTTGGTCATAACATCGCTTATAAGCGTGCTAAAGTCGGTGATAAATCTCATATCTCTGTTAGTAAGTATACCTACCAGCTTGCCGTTTCCATCAACTATCGGCACGCCCGAAATCTTGTACTTGCCCATTAGCTGATCTGCTTCCTCTACCGTTCTGTCTGCTGTAAGTGAGAAAGGATTTGCGATAACTCCGTTTTCCGACCTCTTAACCTTGTCAACCTCATCAGCCTGCTGCTCTATGGTCATATTCTTATGAATAACACCTAATCCGCCCTCTCGTGCAATAGCAATCGCCATCTTCGATTCTGTAACGGTATCCATCGCCGATGTGATAATAGGAGTGTTAAGCGTAATTCCCGCAGTAAGCTTTGTTTTAAGACTAATCATGTTAGGAGTAACCTTAGATTCTGCCGGTATAAGCAGTACATCATCAAATGTAAGTCCCTGCTTAGAAAACTTCTCATCAAAATTAGTATTCAGCATTTTAAAAATCCTTCCTCTCTAAATTGACTTGTATATGATATTTCTAAAAATTATACGCTTTTTTCGTCAAAATGTCAATAAATATTTTATAAACATTCTGTGTTCTAAATAGCCCCCTCTTTTTTATCTGCATTATCTGCACCATCTGCACCCTCGTCAAGCAAAATTTTCGTCTTTAATATAGCCGTCTGCGTCTTAGCATCCGGAAGCTCGCCGTTCATCGCCATCTCAAACGCCTTCTCAAACGGTATTCTTATCACATCCAAAAACTCGCCCTCATCAAGCTGCTGCTCGCCAAAATGCAGCCCTCTTGCAAGATACATGTGTATAATCTCCGTGTCGTACGCCACTGTCGGATAAATACAGCCTAAATACTCAAAGCTGTCCGCTGCTGCACCAGTCTCCTCCTTAAGCTCACGAATGCCGCATTCACGGTGATTCTCACCATACTCCAGCTTTCCGGCAGGAAGCTCATACAGCGCCGTCTTAAATGGATATCTAAACTGCTTTACCATGTACACATTGCTATCCTCATCAAGCGGCAGCACGCATACTCCTCCCGGATGCTTTATAAGCTCACGAATTGTCTTGTGTCCATTGTCAAGCTCAACCTCGTCTTTAAATAGCTTAACCACCCGTCCATCAAAAAGCTGCTCACTGCTAAGCGTTTTTTCCTCACTGTACATATATCCCTTCTCCTTTACTGCTTCTCCTGCTCGTTCTCGTCATTATCATCAGCCGTCAGCTGCTTAAGGGCTTGCTCGCTCTCAATTTTCTCAACAGGCTCGCCGTCATATCTGTCCGAATCCGCAATCGTCTCAAGCTCTGCCACATTCCTTCTTCTTCTGTCATATACAAATCCAACGACAACATAAACAACAAATACGCCTGCACCAACAGCAGTAATAACCTTGCCCTGCGCAAGTCCCGCCGTCTCATAGCTAAATACAATCTCGCTGTCGCCTGCAGGAGCTCTTACCGCCATAAATCCATAGCTTACCTTTTCAATGTCAACAGCCTCTCCGTTTACCGTAGCTGTCCAGCCCTCCTCATAGGGCACCGAGAAGAATACCAGCTTGTCCTCATCAAGCTCAATCTTAGCCTCAAATCCCTCCGAGCTCTCCTCAAAGTAATAGCAAGCCTCGCTTCTCTTCTCCTCACAAGCCTCAGCATAAGCCTCATCCGTAAGCTTTGAGGCTTCATTCTGATAAACATCCAGAATATCCGCATACTTCGCAATCTGCTCATCATCAAGCACTACGGCATTCACCAGCACATTAGGCTTGTTTTCGTCCGAAACCGACTGCACCACTGTATCGGTGGTATAGTAATCATACGTAAAGCCCATCGGAATCCAGTACTGATTCTCATATATATCAAAGTCGTTTTGCGTATCGATATACTCAAATCCGTACAAATCCGAAATAGTCTGAGCCGGCGTTGAGCTGCTAGATCTGTTAAAGTAATATCTAACCGAGAATAAACCTCTTAGCGCATAAAGATCTGTATCCATTCTTGATGCTACATCTCTCGTCTGTCCGATCGAGGTATAAAAATCCATAATCGATGAGGGAACCACACTGTGGAAGGTTCTCATTGACGATAATCCCCAGTACATGCACCAGTTGTCCACGCTCGCCGATGTATCTATCCTAAAAAAGGTGTTCTCCTCATAAAGGTCATTTACATCGCTTTCCTCATCCAGCTTATCCATATCAAGGTTATCCTTGCCGTTTATTGCATATTCGATATATTCGTCATGATTTCCATCCTGCACCGCACCAAAGTTTACTCCCGCAAACATGGTAATAATGCAGGCAGCCGAGGTCACTGATGAAACTATTCTGTTAAAGCTTTTTGTTCTCGGAAGATAATATATTATAATGCCCAATACCGCCGTAAGTATAGCCGTCACAGCAAATTGCATATAATACATTTCCTCATACTGATAGTTCTTAAAGTAAACTACCTCGCCGTCCTCAAGCTTAGGAAGCAGACCTATAATTAGGAACACAGCCGCCCCTATAACAACGGGAAGATATCCCTTTTTAAGCTTGTCAGGATTCTCATCAAATACCTTAGCCGTCATCATGCACATTATCAAAATCGGCATATAATACCATCTAGCATAATAGCTGCTGTTTAGCATTACAAATAGCGAGTTTAATACCGGCACGCACATCATAATTCCACTTACAATTATAATTCTCGACGCCCAGCTTTTTATTTTATCTCTCATAAATGCTATAACGCCGCACATTGAGAACATCGGCAGATATCCCGCAATTGACGCCCATCTCGCCTTGTCCGACTCAAGTATGTTTACTCTAGCAGGCATATCCGACATCATAAAGAACGCCTGAATAATTCTCGGTATTCTCACATTCTCGCTGTATACCACCATATCCGTGCCATAAAGCCTGTTGCTGACTCTCGGATTCGTCACAACATCATAAACCGCCGGAAGAAGTATTATACACGATAAAGCCACACCCAGCACCGCTTCAAAAACAAGCCTTCCGAATATCCTAAGACTCATCTTGTAATCCTTGTCTAGGCAGCGTATAAAGAAGTAGATTACAACAAATACCACCTCTCCAAAGAAGAAGAAGTAGCTTATGCAAGCGCACAATCCCACGCATAGTGCAAACACGCCTCTGCGTCCGTCCTGCGTAAGCTGCTCAAACGCAAGCAAAAGCAGCGGAAAGAACGCCGTAACGTCATGAAAGTGATTAAAGAACACATTGTAAACCTGAAATCCCGAATAGGCGTATAGCATAGCTCCAATAAAGGCTCCGCTTGATTTCTTTACAAATCTCCTTATGTATGCATATGCAGCAACTGCCGCTATTGATGTCTTTAGAGCTAACAGCCACGGCATCAGATATTTTACCGCATCAAGCGGAAAAAGTGTCGAAAGCCAAAAGAAGGGACTTCCAAGCAGATAGAACGAATACGACCCTATAAAATTAGAGCCCAAATCCGTACCCCAGTCCCAGCCAAGGCTTCCCTCACGCACCATTTCATTTGCGTGATAGTAAAACATCATCTGCTGAGAGTTAAAATCTCCGTAGTATAAAAATATACCGCCATTTTTAATCATAGTCGGCAAAAAGGCAAGCATCATTCCGACAAATGCCACAATAAAAAGCAGCAGATAGTTTTTAAGCTCGCTCCTTTTTCCCCCGTAGGTCAGCTTTTCTTTAAACATATTATTGCAATCCACCTTTGTTATAAACTATAATATTCGCTTCAAACTCTATTATATCACACCTCACCCATAAAATCAAGCCCTAAAAAATAAATTAGCATGCAAAAAATGCAGGCTCAAAAAAGCCTGCACTCAAAATTAAATCTCAATTTTTCCATAAAGACCCGAACCCAAATCCAAATCGTCCTCAGGCTTCGGTCTCTTGTAGTCCTTTTCAAAGCTCGTGGTAATGTCGTAATGTGACTTAGGCTTGCCGCCTCTGCCGCCCTTGCGACCCTTACCTCTGTAGCCGCCCTTGTTGTTGTAGCTTCTTCTTTCGGTTGAGCTTATAACAACCTTTCTGTAGGGCTCATCGCCTCTCGACTTAGATGTAACTCCCTCAACCTGTGAAACAGCCGCATGAACTATCCTTCTCTCATAAGGATTCATAGGCTCAAGCGCTCTGGATCTGCCGCTCTTCTTTACGCCGTTAGCGATCTTCACAGCCGTCTCCTCAAGGTACTCCTTGCGTCTTTCTCTAAATCCATTGCAGTCGGTTGAGATTCTAAAGTACTCTCTGTCAATCTTGTTGCATACAAGCGATGACAGATACTGAAGAGCGTCCAAAAGCTCGCCTCTTCTGCCAATTAAATCCTCAAAGCCGTCTCCGCCGATTTCAATGTCAATTCCCTCATCACAATCAGTCGCCACAACAGACACATTCTCAATGCCCATCTTCTCAAGCACATCCCTAATGTATCCTACTGCCGCATCTGCTTTGGTTAAGGGCTTCTCATACGTCGCCTCAAC
The DNA here is from genome assembly GCA_021199375.1 of Ruminococcus sp. GTDB lineage: Bacteria > Bacillota > Clostridia > Oscillospirales > Ruminococcaceae > YE71. Next base: position 8,424 of record JAJQIB010000031.1, read on the forward strand.
TCTAGCATCTCCCTTGACCTTGCCAAAAAGACCCTTCTTAGGCTCCTCAATTACCGTAAACTCAATGTCCTCAATACTAGCCTCGAAAGCCTGTGCAGCCTTCTCCTTCGCCTCTTCCACAGACGCCGCGGTAAAAATCTCCTTCATCTAAATCATTCCTTTCCGCTTACACGCTCTTTTTTTGAGCTTTATTCGTCGTCATCATTATAAACATCGCCATACTTTTCGGCGTAACGTTTTCTCGCTTCGTTAAGCTTCTGCCTGTTTCTTTCCTTAATCTGCGCCTTGCTAAGCTTAGAAATATCATCCTCTTCTTCCTCGTCACCATCATCGTCCGAGGTGCTCTTGCCACTCTGCGTCTTACCGTTAGCGGCATTTTGCTCATTTTGCATCTGAAGAGCTCTCTCCATCATCGAAGGACCCTTCTTTTTCTTCTTTTTAGCAGCCTTACCGCTTGCCTCCTCCTTCGCAATGATAGCCTCCATCCTTGCGGGAGAATATCTAACATTTAAGAATATCGTCTGGAATACGCTGTACGCTGATGAATAAATCCAGTAAATACCGAGTGCGCATGGAAATTCAAAACCAATCCACAGCGAAATAAGCGGCATACCAAACATCATAATCATCATAGTGCCGTTCATCTTCTGCTCAGGATTACGCCTTCTCGTAAATATCTGAGAGATTATCATCGTAGTTAGCTGCAGCGCAAAGGATATAAAGGGAATTACAACAGTAGCATCCTTTGTCGTAGGAATCTTGCCAAGCTCCATTCCAAAGAAGGTGTAGTCAAAATCCTTAATAGCCTCCTGTACATCCTCGCTCAATACGCCAAGATACTGTCCGTCCGCCTTTGAATTAAAGTTAAAAAGCAAAACCTCAGGACCGTACGATGACTTCATCATATTGCTTGTAAAGTTGTCGGTGTTGGTAACAAACTCGTCCAGACCCTCATACTCCACAAAAGCATTCATTATTCTGTCAATCTGCGCTCCCGAAAGATCCTCCAGTGCGTCCGCAGAATTAGAATAGCTCTCACTGTCAGTAAGAACCTTTTCAAGCTCAGTCGCAAGCTGCTCATCGCTAAGCTCCTCGTCTGAGTCCTCAATTATCTTATCAATAATAGTCTGCATATTAGCATCGTCAGTATCAACCTCCGAGCTAATCGTGTAAATGGTTTTAACCATATCGCTGTCCGCAGAAACATCGTCCTTATCCGCACTCGATACATACGTCAAGGGACCGTATACAACAGGAATCAGAGCCCAAAGCACAACAAACGAAATAATCATCGGTAGGCATCCCGATGTCGGACTTGCATTGTGCTCTGTATAAAGCTTCATCGTCTCCTGATTCAGCTTTTCCTGGTTTTTTCCATATTTTTTCTTAAGCTTTTCAATCTCAGGCTGAAGCATATTAAGCCTAGCCGTACTCTTTTGCTGCTTTATGTTAAGCGGCATCATTATAAGTCTTGTCAGTACCGTAAAAAGCAGCAGCGCCAAACCGTAGTTTTGAACGAGCATATAACAGCCCTTCATTATATATCCAAGCGGTATGGCAAGTATACTCATTATACTACTCATATAAATTCCCTTCTTTTATGAGTCATTTCTTCCTCTTCCTACTTTTCTCTTTTTCCTTCTCATATTTTTCTCGATTAAAAAAATACGCAGCCGTAATCCTTTCGGGCACATAGTCAATTCCGCCCCTGCTCCAGGGATTACATCTCAAAATTCTCCAAACAGTAAGTATAGCTCCCCAAAAAACTCCATGCTTTTTTATAGCCTGTATACTATAGTTCGAGCAAGTAGGATAATACCTGCACTTCGCCGAGGTCAGCGGACTTATAGCCCTTTGATAAAGCCTTATCGGCATCACCGCGATACCTCTTACCCTTTTCTTTAGCTTATCCTTGTTCATTTACCCTTTGCTTTTTTAAGAGCCGTCCTGTTCATATCGTAAATCAGTCGCTCAGTAAAAAAGCCCTCAATATCCTGCGTCTTTTTCTCCTCAATAGCTCCCCTTGCAGCAAAAACAATGTCGTACCCTATAGGAAACTGCGTTTCTCTTAGCCTGTACGCCGCACGTATAATTCTCTTTGCCCTGTTTCTGCAGACCGCATTTCCAATTTTCTTCGAAACGCTGATTCCCACTCTGTTAAAAGCCTCATTATTCGGCAGGTAATAGGCTGTCAAAAATCCACACGAGCAATATCTGCCAGATCTAAAGCATCTTTTAAATGCCTTGTTATCCTTCAAAACCTCACTAAACAGCATATACTACTACCCCAACGTAAAAATCTTCCATTACAAAGAGAAAGACCATATACCGAGGCCTCAATCTTTCCCCCGATATAAGGTCAAAAAGCGTACTAAAATTAGTAAGAAAGTCTGGATCTTCCCTTAGCTCTTCTTCTCGCAAGAACCTTTCTTCCGTTCTTTGTAGACATTCTCTTCATAAATCCATGAACCTTTTTTCTCTTAAGCTTCTTAGGCTGATAAGTTCTCTTCATAGCCATTATTAAATCCCTCCTCGATTTCTATTTCATAAACCCTTATATAATAGGATTATTTCACAACGGATTGAACCCGCCTTTAGGCGGGGACATTATGCACTTATTATACAATAAACCAAGCCCCCTTGTCAACCTCGTTAATAATTTTTTTACAATTATCATCCAAAAAACACCCCATACTTTTGTAAAAAACGTAGAATTTTAAAACTTAATATTTTATGACCATACTATTTATAAATATAATCAAGCTAATCCTTTGTCTTTTATTTCATTGCTTTTACGAACAATTTACACCCCACCCCACAAAAAAGCAAGCTAATTTTTCAACATTTTTGTGCATGTTTGAGCACTTGAATTTTTTTTTATTATATGCTATAATAGATACGTATCGAAAAATTACAGTATTTAAAAAATTACCATATAATATTTCTGTAAAAAAATGAAGGGAAGGTTTATTTTAATGGAGTCATTCAGCGACGTCTTTGACAGCGTTTTGAAATATCTGAGCGGTATGCCGTCTGTAAGCGAGGTAGGCTATAAAAGATGGCTTTCCACTCTTGAGCCATTTAAGCTCGAAAACAACACAGCATACCTCTTAACCGAAAGCGAATTTACCAAAAAGACAACTCTTGACATATATGAGTCAGTAATAAAAGAGGCATTCGAAAGCGTTCTGGGCTTTCCGGTTGAGCTCAAGCTTCTCGTAAAAACCAAGGATGAAATTTCCGAAGACGAAGCCCCCGTTGCCTCATCTGTATCAATCAAGCAGGACAAGCTCACCTTCGATAACTTCATCAAGGGAAAATCCAACGAGCTTGCCTATGCCTGCTGTACCGCAGTAGCCAATAATGCCGATGGCGACAGCGATTCAAACAATATGTTTAACCCTCTGTTCATTTACGGAGATTCAGGACTAGGAAAAACCCACCTAATGAAGGCAATCGAGGCACAGGTTAAATCTCGTCACCCCGAGCTCAACCTTATCTACACCACAACCGAAAACTTCACCAACGAATTCGTTCAGGCTCTGTCAGACCGCAGCACAAACGAATTTCACAACAAATATCGCACCGCCGACTACCTTCTCATTGACGACATCCAGTTTATAGTAAATAAAGACGCCGTACAGGAGGAATTTTTCCATACCTTTAACGATCTCTATAACGCAGGTAAACAAATAGTCCTCACCTCCGATATAGCCCCGAGCAAAATCACAAAGCTAGAAAACCGCATACGCTCACGCTTTCTTCTAGGTATGCAGGTGGATATCCAGCCTCCCGACTTCGAAACCCGTATGGCAATCGTAAAATCCAAGGCTGAGCTTTTAGACCTTCAGATTTCCGATAATCTAGCTCGTCTAATCGCCGAAAAGGTAAAAACCAACATCCGACAGCTTGAGGGCACGATGAATAAAATAAAGGCTCTCACCATCTACACCAACGAATCCCCCTCAATCTCTATGGCACAAAGAGTCATAAAGGAGATTATGATAGAAAACCAACCCGCCGAAATCACAAACGATCGCATAATATCCGAGGTAGCAACGGCATTTAACGTAACCCCCGATGACATACGCTCACAAAACCGTCATGCAAACATATCCCTAGCCCGTAAGGTAGCCATATACCTTATGAAGGAGCTAAAGGGCTTGACCTACATCCAAATTGGAAACGAGCTTAACAAAAACCACTCAACAATGACCATCCACTACCAGGAAATATCCAAGCTCCTAAAGACCAATTCAGATCTCAAGGAAACAGTAGATGACATAACAAAAAATCTTAAGGATAATTAACCTCATTTTTTTCAACATTTTTTCTAACATTCAACTCACATTTTTCAAACATTCCAACACACCTCCTCCTTTTCCAACACTCTCCCCACAATTCTCCCCAAAAAAAAGTTGAAACCCCCGCCCCTCCCTTCCTTTGTTTTTATAAGGATTTTCCCACCCTCCCCACCAACAATCCAACACTTTCAACACACACTAATAATACTAATATAAAAAAAGTTATGTTATCCTACAAATAAAACCCACATCCCAAAAAAAACAAATCGTTGAAATCCAATTTTTCAACACCACCTTAACCTAACCATTACCGAAAGGAGATTTTTCAATTGAAATTCATTTGTGAAAAAAACGCTTTATCCGAAGCTCTCATAAACGTCTCAAAGGCAGTAGCCGATAAATCGACTCTCCCCTCCCTTGAGGGAGTAAAATTCTCACTCGAAAACGGCATGCTTGAGCTTACAGGCTATGACCTTGAATTCGGAATCCGAACCTCAATCCCCGTAGACTCTGATGATAAGGGCTCCTTTATAGCCAACGCTCGAATTTTCTCCGAAATGGTAAGAAAAATGCCAAATAACAGCTTAACCATCGAGGTAAACGAAGGCTACCTTGTAACCCTCTCAAGCGGAGTCACCTTCTTTAACCTTAACGCCGTATCCGCCGAGGACTACCCCGAGCTTCCAAAAAAGGACCCTCAAACCGAGATAAAAATATCTCAGCCGGTTCTAAAAAGCATGATAAATCAAACCAAGTTTGCCGCAGCCGTAACCGACATGAACCCCGTTTTAAAGGGCGAAAAGTTCATTATCGAAAATAACCTGCTAAAGCTTGTAGGACTTGACGGCTACCGCCTAGGAGTACGCTTTGAGCCGATATCCTTTAACGAAAACATTGAGTTTATAGTCCCCGCAAGGAATCTCGATGAAATAGCAAAGCTTTTATCCGATGATGAGGATAAAACCTGCTCAATGTTTCTCTCAAAGAAGCATATAGTCTTTGAAATAAATAACTACATGATAAATTCCCGCCTGATGGAGGGTAAATTCCACGACTACCGAACCTCAATACCCGATGAGATAGTAAACGAAATTATAGTAGAAAAATCCAAGCTAATTGACACACTCGAAAGATGTCAGCTTTTAATAAACGATAAAAATCCAAGCCCCGTAAGATGCGTTTTTGGTGACGGCAAAATAAGCATTAAATGCACCACCTCATCTCTGGGCAAATTCGAGGATGAAATAGAAGCTCAAATGAACGGCATAACCGTCGAAATAGGCTTTAAGTGCCGCTACTTCCTAGAGCCCCTAAAGGTAATCCCCGATGAAAAAGTAAAGCTTACCCTCACAAACAGCATAAGACCAATGCAGATTCTCCCCCTATCAGGAGATAAATATCTCTATCTGGTTTTACCCGTAAGACTTAACAGAGGAAGAAGCTACTAAGTAGGTGAGAGTATTTTATGAAAACTGAGGTAATATCAATCTCCACCCCCTTCATAAAGCTTGATTCGCTGCTAAAGTACGCAGGCATCACCGAAACGGGAGGAAACGCAAAGGAGATTATCCTCGAAGGAAGAATAAACGTAAACGGCGAGGCTTGCTTAATTAAGGGAAAAAAGATAAGACCCGGTGATGAGGTACAAATCCCCGAAATTTCTCTTATCTTAAAAATAGCGTCAAAAGAATAAAAAGATTTATGATTATAAAAAACTTTAATGCAGATGGGTACAGAAATTTAAGTGAAGTAAAATTAGACCTTCATCCCCGTCTAAACGTCCTTTGCGGAAAAAATGCACAGGGAAAGACCAACATCCTAGAGGCAATCTGGATATTAAGCGGACAGCGCAGCTTCAGGGCTGCTAAGGATAAGGAGCTTATAAATATAAACGGCGATGGCTTTACCCTTTCCCTAACCTTTAACGACCAAAGGCGAGATCTAATCATAGATTATTCTCTTTTAAAAAGCGACATAAAAAACAAGCGCATAAAGCTAAACGGCGTCCCGCTAAAGACCCCCTCCGAGCTTTTCGGTAATCTAGGCTGTGTGGTATTCACCCCCGAGGATCTCGAGCTTTCAAAGGGCTCACCCGAAAACAGAAGAAGCTTTATCGATACAAGCGTATCCCAAATAAAAAAATCCTATCGTGCGGTAACGGATAAATATAAGCGCATACTTGAGCAGCGTAATCTTCAGCTAAAGCAAATAGCATCATCAAGAGCCGACTCATCCATGCTTGATATCTGGGATCCTCAGCTTGCCCAAATGGGAGCCTATATGACAGTACTAAGATATAACTACTGCAAAAAGCTTCAGCTTACCGCCTCCTCTCTCTATGAGGAGATCTCAATGAAAAATGAGCATCTAAATATAAAATATCATTCCACCGTTTTTGATTCACTCGATGGAAGAAACGACTACAAAAACGACCTAGCGATCGAATACCTCGATAAGCTAAGGCAAAATCGTGATGAGGACATAAAAGCGGGCTTCACCCTAAAGGGAGCTCATCGTGATGATGTAAGATGCTATATAAACGACATGTACGCTAAGGACTACGCCTCCCAGGGACAGCACCGCTCAATAGCGCTCATATTAAAGCTAGCACAGGCATACATCCTAACCGATGAAACCAAAGACCCACCCTGTATACTCCTAGATGACGTATTAAGCGAGCTTGATAAAGCGCGTCAGAGCTTTGTCATGAAAAAAATAAAGGGTATGCAGGTAATAATAACCTGCTGTGACGAGCAGCTAATAAAATCAAGCACAACCGACAGCAAGCTTTTTTATATAGAAAATGGCAGAGTAAAGGAGAAATAAGGGTGTACATCCACGTAGGAAACGATCACGTAATCAAATCACAGGATTTAATCGGTATTTTTGATATTGAGGCTACAAGCACCTCAAGCGACACAAGAAGATTTCTGTCTGAGTGCGCGAAGAGAAAAAACGACGTAAGCTGCACCGATAATTTTCCAAGAAGCTTCGTTGTAACCTTCGAAAAGAAGGATTTAGACGAAAAGGTGTATATAAGCCGCCTCTCACCAAGCACACTGAAAGGAAGATGTAAAAGTGGCAATACCATTTGAATATTCAAGATTTACCATAGTGGCGGGAACAGACGGAGTAGGAAAAAGCAGCTTCATAGGAGCTCTTATCCCTCACTATATACATCGAAGGCTCATCATAACCGAGGATGATAATAAGGATGAGGCTGAGGAAAGAACAAACACATATTTAAAAAGACATGTATCCTTTTGCCGTGAGCTAAATATATCAAAAAAAGAGGATAGAGAGCTAATAAAATCAGTGTCAAGGTATGGCTATACCGTTGAGCTAAACTATATAGCTCTTAACAGCGCAGATGAATGTGTAGAGCGCATAAAGAAACGAGCAGAAAGGGGAGGACGCAACGTCCTCGCACCGCTTGTAAGAATGAGACACAAAAGCTGTAATAAAGACCTGCTTAAGGTACTGCCCTATTGCACAGAAGCATACCTGTATGATAACGAAAATGGCTTTGTCCAGGTAGGAGAGTACAAATACGATGTTTTAAAAAAGCGAACCGATAAGCCCATTGAATGGCTCGATGATCTTCATAGGAGATATAAAAGCAGAATGTATATCCAGCAGGTTAAGTTCAAGAGAAAATTTGATATCATAGATAATCTGAAGGATTCAGACTAAAGGGTGTAAAAATTGAAAAAATATACAATAGTTGCAGGAGTAAACGGAGTAGGAAAAAGCAGTCTAATAGGCGTCCTTTCCTCAAATTCCTCCGACATAGGAATAATTATAGATACAGATAAAATAATCAAGGACTTTAATGGAGATAAAATAAAAGGAGCAAAGGCATCAGCTGAAAAAATAGATGATTGTCTAAAAAAAGGCATAAGCTTTACTCAAGAAACCACTCTTTCCGGAGTCCGCACAATAAAGACAATAAAAAGAGCAATTGAGCTTGATTACGAAATTTTGCTCTATTACGTAGGTGTAGGCTCTGTAGATGAAAGCATCGAAAGAATAAAAAACCGAGTAAAAAAGGGTGGTCACGATATTCCTAATGAGGACGTAAAAAGAAGATATGAAAAGCGTTTTGAGGATTTAATAAAAATACTCCCCTACTGTAATGAAGCAACCCTTTTTGATAATGAAAATGGATTTATAGAGGTAGCCGAATACAAAAACGGCAAAATAATTAAAAAAACCGATTCATCAATTGTCTGGTTAGATGAGCTAATAGAAAAATACAAAAGTACGAAATAAGCATTTTAAGCTTTGGAGGAAATTAAACAATGTATGAAGAAACCGAAATGAAGGATTTAATTGAACAGGAAGAAAAGGAAGCAATTGAAATCTCAAAGGTAGATGAAAGCAATAATTACGATGAAAATCAGATTCAAGTGCTTGAGGGACTTGAAGCCGTAAGAAAGCGCCCCGGAATGTATATAGGCTCAACGGGACCAAGAGGACTTCATCACCTTGTGTATGAAATTGTAGATAACGCAATAGACGAGGCTCTTGCAGGCTACTGCACCGAGATAAACGTTGAAATCCTTCCTGATAACGTTATCCGTGTCACAGATAACGGAAGAGGAATCCCCACAGGTATTCACCCAAAGGAAAAGATTTCAGCCGCAACGGTAGTATTCACCGTGCTTCACGCAGGAGGAAAATTCGGCGGAGGCGGATATAAGGTAGCAGGAGGACTTCACGGAGTAGGAGCATCAGTTGTAAACGCCCTCAGCGAATGGCTTGAGCTAAGGGTATACGATGGCGAAAGCGTCCATTTTCAGCGCTTCGAAAGAGGAAATTACACCGAGCCTATAAAGATAATAGGTAAAACGGATAAAACCGGCACCGAAATATCCTTTAAGGCTGATAGCGAAATCTTTACAGAATCAACCGAATACGACTATGAAACTCTTCTTCGCCGCCTAAGAGAGCAGGCATTTTTAAACGCAGGACTAAAAATCATCTTCACAGATAAGCGTGATGAGGAAAATATCCTCACTGAAACCCTTCATTATGAGGGAGGCATAAGAGAGTTTGTAGATTTTCTCCACAAGTCAAAATCCGCAGACCCCATCTTCCCCGATATAATCCATATCCAGGGAATAAACGGAGATACCTTTGCCGAGGTAGCGCTTCAGTATAATACAGGCTACACCGACTTTATTCTTTCCTTTGCCAATAATATCCACACCCCAGACGGAGGAGCCCACGAAACAGGCTTCAAAAATGCACTGACAAAGGCAATAAACGAATACGGCAAAAAGTTTAATCTCCTAAAGGACGGCGATAAGCTCATGGGCGATGACGTTCGTGAGGGACTCACCGCTATTATAAGCGTTAAGCTGACTAACTGCGAGTTTGAGGGACAAACCAAGGGCAGACTAGGAAATCCCGAGGTTAAGCCCTTTGTCGAGCGTATAGTATATGATAAGCTTTTAGATTACCTTGAGGAAAATCCCCAGGTAGCAAAATCCATCTTCGAAAAGGCTCAGCAGGCTCAGCGTGCAAGAGAGGCAGCCAAGAATGCAAGAGATTTAGCTCGTAAGCGTAAATCCGCACTCGAATCCTCCTCCCTTCCCGGTAAGCTTGCCGACTGCAGCGACCGCAATACCGAGTACACCGAGATCTACATCGTCGAGGGAGACTCCGCAGGCGGATCTGCTAAGGAGGGCAGAAACCGTAAATTTCAAGCCATCCTCCCTCTTTGGGGAAAGATGCTTAATGTCGAAAAGGCTCGAATCGATAAGGTATACGGCAATGAAAAGCTCATGCCTGTAGTAACCGCGCTAGGCACCTCAATCGGCGAGGACTTTGATATAACCAAGCTGCGCTACGGCAAGGTAATAATAATGGCGGATGCCGATGTTGACGGATCTCACATCCGTACCCTTTTGCTGACCTTCTTCTACCGCTATATGCGTCCTCTTATTGAGGAGGGACACGTCTACTGCGCACAGCCTCCGCTGTTTAAGGTATGGCGCGGCAAGCAGGTAAGATACGCCTTCTCCGACGAGGAGCGTGATAAATACGTAGCCGAGCTTGAGTCAGCAAACTCAAAGGTAGATATCCAAAGATACAAGGGCTTAGGTGAGATGAACCCCCTGCAGCTGTGGGAAACCACCCTTGACCCCGAAAGACGAACAATGATAAAAATATCGGTAGAGGACGCCCAAAAGGCGGACGAGGCATTCACCATCCTAATGGGAGATAAGGTTGAGCCAAGACGTGAGTTTATAGAATCAAACGCTCAGTACGCTACCGATCTTGACCTGTAATATTACGAGGAATATGCTTTGAAAGAAGAATTTGACAAGATAGCCTCGCCGCCTCCCGATTCTGACGCTTTAACCGAGCCCCAGAACGAAGAGGCAGCGATACAAGAAGAAAAACAAGATAACACCCCCGACAAAGCTTCCACTAATGATGAAAAAAGTGAAATTAGTGAAGAAAATGTCGAAAAATCTCCATCACCCAGTGATGAGGATAATAGCAATGATAGCGATGATGGGACTGAAGCTACTGCCATAAAAATAGACTATAACGAGGTCATATCAAAGGCAGGAAAAAAAGCAGGCAAAACCTTTACTAAGGTAAAGGATAGGGTAAAGCAGTCCGATGTGCTAAAGCCTGAGGTCATAAAGGATATGTTTTTTGGCACACAAGCAAGCAAGACCCTCCCCGAATACATCTCCGATGAGGAGCTTGAGGAGGAGGCTAATCAGCAGGTTTTGTTTGACAAAAAAAGAAAGCGCTATGCCGCAGACCCCGATCAGGATAAAATAATCTTTACCGCTGATTACATGATTAGTCCAGATCAAATGCTTGAGGGCTTCAATCTTTTCTATCACGAGTTTATAAGAAAAAGCAATATCCGCTGGACAATACTTTTCTTAATTTTAGCGCTTGGCTTTGCCATGTCGATTATCATCTACCCCGATAACTACATAAACTACCTTCTGCTTTTAATCTCGCTGTCCGTAATCGCAATGAAATGGATTACCTCCTATAGCGCAAAAAAGCAGGCGCACGAATCCGCAGGGGACGTAAAAAATGACAACTACAGACTCATCTTTTACAGCTCTCGAATCGTTATTGAGGAATCCGAGCTTGCAGGAGATAAAATCTACAACTACCCTCCCGTCATGATCCGCTTCGAGGATATTGATTTAAAGGTAATCGATTATGAGCAGATTTACGTTCTTATTTTCAAGAAGGACTATATATACACCATCCCAAAATCCTCAATGACCGAGCAGGAGCAAAATGCCTTTGAAACTCACTTAAAAAGCATTCTGCGTGACGACTATCACGAGCTTTATAAAAAAATGAAGCTCACCGCAAGACCAAAAGCTCCCATTGATGATGACGATGAAGAGGATTTAAAAGAAAAGGACAATGATTAACTTCACACATATGTGTGTGAGAAAGAGGTGTTACAATTTTGAGTAACGAAAACGAACACGAATTAGAGGTAGCTGCCTTTAAGGATAATTCCAACATAATTGATATCGACATAGAAAAAATGATGAAGGATTCCTTCCTTCAATATTCCATGTCGGTTATCTGTTCAAGAGCCCTTCCCGATGTAAGAGATGGCTTAAAGCCTGTACACAGAAGAATTCTCTACACCATGTACGAAAACGGACTCTACCCCGAAAGGCCCTATCGTAAGTGCGCTGACACTGTAGGTAGCGTTCTCGGTAGCTATCACCCCCACGGTGACGCCTCCGTTTACGATGCGCTTGTACGTATGGCTCAGACCTTCTCACTGCGCTACCCGATGGTTGACGGTCAGGGTAACTTCGGTTCAGTAGACGGCGACCCGCCTGCTGCATATCGTTATACAGAAGCAAAAATGGCTAAGATCGCAATGCACATGCTCACCGACATCAATAAGGAAACGGTAGACTTTCAGCCTAACTATGACGACAGATTAAAGGAGCCCCAGGTTCTCCCCTCACGCTTCCCACAGCTTTTGTGCAACGGTTCAACTGGTATCGCTGTCGGAATGGCAACCAATATCCCTCCCCATAATCTCGGAGAGGTTATCGATGCCATGAAGCTCATGGTTAAAAATCCCGACTGCACCCTTGACGATCTCATGGAGTGCATCAAGGGACCCGACTTCCCCACAGGCGGAATCATTATGGGAAGATCCGGAATCCGCTCAGCCTACGGCACAGGACGCGGAAAAATCACACTTCGCTCCGATACAACAATAGAGGAAATCAAGGGACGCAATTGCATCATAGTCCACGAAATCCCCTACATGGTAAACAAGGCTCGCCTAATCCAGTCGATAGCCGAGCTTCATAAGGAAAAGCGCATCGAGGGAATCCACGACCTTCGTGACGAGTCTGATAAGGACGGACTTCGTATCGTTATCGAGCTCAAAAAGGAAGCAATCCCCCAGGTGGTACTAAATAAGCTCTTCACCTACACCCAGCTCCAGGATACTGTCGGTGTAATCATGATAGCTCTAGTAAACGGCATACCAAAAACCCTAACCCTAAAGCAGATGCTTGAGGAGTACATCAATTTCCAGGTTGATGTAATAACCCGCCGTACAAAATTCGACCTCAAAAAGGCTAAGGAGCGCGAGCATATCCTTCAGGGCTTGGCGATAGCGCTAGATCACATCGATGAGGTAGTCGAGATAATGAAGACCTCAAAGAACATTCCCGAGGCTAAGGAGGTTCTCTCCGATAGATTTAGCCTTTCCGACATTCAAACCACCCATATCACCAACATGACCCTCGGACGTCTTACCGGTCTTGAGCGTCAAAAGATTATGGACGAGCTGCACGAGCTAGAGGAAAAAATTGCCGACCTAGAGGACATTTTGGCAAACCACTCCCGCATCCTCCAGATCATGCTTGATGAGGTTGACGAAATTCAAGCAAAATTCGGCGATCCCCGCCGCACCCGCATCGAAAACGTAAGCGGTGAGGTTGATGTTGAAGATCTCATTCCCGTTGAGGATAACGTAGTAACCTACACCAACAGCGGCTACATCAAGCGCATGCCCGTAAGCACCTACAAGGCTCAAAACCGTGGAGGCAAGGGAGTTTCAGGCATGAAGCAGCGTGAGGACGATTTCATTGACGAAATGTACATCTGCTCCTCACACGACAATCTGCTCTTTATATCCAACCTTGGCAATATGTACAAGCTAAAATGCTACGAGCTCCCCGAGGGCTCCAAGGCATCCAAGGGCACCAACATCATAAACATTCTCCCCCTCAAGGAGGACGAAACCATTGCCGCCATGATCAAGACCACGGACTTTGACGAAGGCAAATGGATAGTAATGTGTACCAAAAACGGCAAAATCAAGCGCACAAATCTCTCGCTATATAAGAATGTTCGCAAGCGTGGACTAATAGCAATCGGACTTGACGAGGGCGATGAAATTGCAGGCGTCAGAATGACTCATGGCGATAATCAGCTAATAGTTGCCACCCAAAACGGCATGGCAATACGAATAAATGAAACCACCATTCGTCCGATGTCCAGAAGCGCACACGGCGTCAAGGCAATCAAGCTCCGTGACGGCGATTGTGTCGTTTCAATGGCAAGAGTCCGTGAAGGTGCAAGCGTTCTCACCGTCACCGAAAACGGTCTCGGAAGAAAAACCGAGCTTGACGCCTATCGTATCCAAAATCGCGGAGGCTTCGGACTCAAAAACTACAAGTGCGATAAGACCAAGGTCTGCGGCATAAAGGTAGTTGATGAGGAGGACGACATCATCATGATCTCCTCCGATGGAGTAATTATAAGACTCCGTGCTGCCGATATCCGCATGATGGGCCGCTACGCTCGTGGAGTAAAGCTCATGAAGCTAAGCGACGACAGCAAGGTAGTAGCCTTCACCCGTGCCGAGCATGACGACTCAGCCGAAATAGCCACGGTAGATAACACTGCCGAGGAGCTAACAGCCGAGGAAATCAAGGAAATCGAGGCTCAAGAGGCTAAGGACGAGCAATCTCAGACCGATGAAGCCGAGGACTCACAGGAATAATCCAGAGTAACCCAAGCAATAATAAAATCCCAATCTGCTAATTAGGTTGGGATTTTTTATGACATCATTAGATTTTTAAACAATAGAATATATACTATTATTAAATATTTATCACTATTGCAATATTACAGTGATTGTTCCACGTGGAACAATCACTCCGACTTCACAAACTCACCTCCCCTCTCCGGAATTTTAATCACATACTGCATATAGCCGTCCGCTGAGAATCTCTCCGCCTGCGCCTCAACTCCCGCCAGCCGCATGATGCTCAGCGCCCTCTCAACCGTGTTAAAAAACAGCCTCACATCGCCCAGAGCTGCCGCACGCCGCCTGTAGCTGCGCCTTATCCGCTCCCGCTCGTGCCTATCGTCAATCAGCCGCTCCATCTCCTGTACCGTAAGCCGCTTGTCCGCCACCTCTCGCAGCACCTCATCACGCTCCCCCTCATCCGCCTTAAGCAGCGCTCTGGCGTGCCGCTCCGTAAGCGCATTTTCCAGTATAATCTCACGGTGTCGCTGCGCAATTTTGAGAAGCCTCAGCTTGTTAGCCACCGCCGACTGCGAAAGCCCAAGAGCCACCGCCGCCCTCTGCTGCGTCATCCCGTACTGCGTTATAAGCGTCTCAATCCCCTGCGCCTGCTCAAAGCAGTTTAGGCTCTCCCGCTGTAGGTTCTCCGCCAGCGCCGCCACAGCCGCACCACTGTCCGAAAGCTCCGCCATCACACACGGCACCGAGCTTAGCCCAGCCATTTTTGCCGCCCTCAGCCGCCTCTCACCACAGACCAGCTCATATCCTTCGCCTACACGCCGCACCACAAGCGGCTGCAAAATCCCCACACTCGCAATGCTCTTCGCAAGCGAGCTTATCCCATCTACGTCAAACTCCGTCCTAGGCTGCGCCCTACCAGGCAAAATCTCCCCTATCTCAAGCTCAAAAGCTCCTCTGTTCTCTGCCCTTCGCTCAAGCACCGCCCTCGCAATTGAATAAGTCATAAGCCGCCTCCTTAGCTTTCTCCTACCCTTATTTTATCACCTCCCGAGCCCTTTTCCAAGAGCAAAATTCGCCCCACCCTCCGACAAATTCCCCTCTAAGCCAGCGCCACCGAGCAATATTCGCCATTACCCGACAAGCCTCCCTATCAGAATCAGTCGAGCCGTGTCCCCTTTTGCGAAAAATTTTTTTAAAAAAAGCAAAAAAGTTGTCAAAAGGTCTTTTCAAATCACGAAAAATGTTGTATAATAAAAGTAGAGAGGGAGTCTCGCTTCACTCCGCTTTAAATAAAAGTAGAGGGAGATGTACGCCTATTAAGGTGGCGTACATTTCTTTGATGTAGGGTGGTGGCATCTCCCTGCATGGTTAGCTATAAAAAGGAAAGGATTTTAGAATATGGGAAAGGTTATAGCCGTATCCAATCAAAAGGGCGGTGTAGGAAAATCCACTACAGTAGTAAACCTTGCGGCAGTTTTTGGAATTAAGGGTAAGAAGGTTCTTATCGTTGACTTCGACCCACAGGGAAATTCTACCACAAGCCTTGGCATACGAAAAAAGAGTGTGCGCAACACAATTTACGAGGCGCTTATGGGCGATTGCACAGCGTTCGAAGCAGTAGTTGCGACTGAATTTCGAGGTGTAAGCCTGATCCCTACAACTCAAAGGCTTTCAGGTGCCGCCGTCTGGCTTCTCGAGCAGGAGGATAAGGGCAAAACCCTGCGAGGAGTTCTAAGCGAGGCTCGTGAGTTTTACGACTACATACTAATCGACTGCCCGCCTACACTCGATATGCTCACAATAAACGCTCTCTCCGCTGCCGACTCTGTAATTGTCCCGATTCAGTGCGAATTTCTATCGCTTGAGGGCTTAGCCGAGCTTAATAACACAATCGAGCGTGTACGTGACAGCTTTAACCCTGCTCTTAAGCTTGAGGGCATACTGTTTACAATGTATGTCGAGCGCTACAAGGTCACAGGACAAATCGTCAAGGAGGTCAAGCGCTATTTCGCAGATTCGGTTTTCGAGACGGTAATTCCTCGAAATATCGCACTTTCTGAAGCTCCAAGCTTCGGAATGCCTGTAATCTACTACGAAAAAAAATCCAAGGGCAGCAAAGCCTACGAGGCTCTTGGTAAGGAAATATTAAAGAATGAAAGAAAGGGGAAGGGATAAATGGCAAAAAAAGATCGTATGAAAAACGGACTCGATATGCTGTTTGAAAACAACACGCACGATTCCTCTCAGGACGGTAATGAAAATGAAATTACAAGCCTGAGAATCTCACTTATTGAGCCTGATAAAAACCAGCCGCGAACCACCTTTGATGAGGAAAAGCTAAACGAGCTTGCCGCAAACATAAAGGAGCATGGCGTTTTGCAGCCGATTTTGGTGCGTCCCATCGGCAACGGAAGCTACCGAATTGTAGCAGGTGAGCGCAGATGGCGAGCCTCACGTATGGCAGGACTGACCGAAATGCCTGTTATAGTACGTGAGCTTGACGATGCTCAGGCGGCGCAGATTTCACTGATTGAAAACCTCCAGCGTGAGGACTTGGATCCTATCGAGGAGGCTAAGGCGTATCAGAGGCTGATGACGGAATACAGCATGACCCAAGAGCAGCTTTCGCTGTCGGTCGGAAAGTCGAGATCCAAAATCGCAAACTCGGTGCGTCTGCTAGATCTCCCCGAGGACGTTCAGGAGTCGCTTTCAGAGGGAAGAATCACTGTCGGTCACGCGAAGGTTCTGTGCAAGCTGAAGGAATATATTCACATTTTCTACTATTGCACTCTTGCAGAGGCTGGCGTTTCGGTTCGTGAGCTTGAGAGAATGATTGAGGAGAACCCCACCGTAAATGACCCAGATCCCGAAAAGGTAGATCCCAACAACGTCATTTTCGGCAGATATTACCCAGATAATGGCAAATCGATTTTTGACGAGGAGCCTAAGCCGAAAAAGCAAAAGACCGCCTCGGTTTTTGACCCGTTCAAGAAGTATGCCGTTGAAGCTCAGGAGTCCTTTGACGAGCTTGGATATAAGGCAAAGATTTCCAAGGAGAGGGACGGCAGCTTTTCGGTGAAGTTTAGCTTCGATAAGGTCGAGGAGCTTAAGAGAATGATTGAAAAGATTTCACAGGATTTGTAATACAAATGTGATTGTTCCACGTGGAACAAAATTAAATTTAAGGTACAAGGAGAAATATATTATGTTGGACATCAAGCTATTGAGAACGAACCCCGATGCTGTTAGGGAGAATATCAAGAAGAAATTTCAGGATGACAAGCTGCCGCTTGTTGATGAGGTAATTGCGCTGGACAAGGAGTTTCGTGCTGCCAAAACCAGAGCGGACGAGCTGAGAGCCAAGAGAAACAGCATGAGCAAGCAAATTGGCGGACTGATGGCTAAGGGCGAAAGGGACGAGGCTGAAAGAGTAAAGGCTGAGGTCAAGACGTACGGCGCTGAGCTTGAGGAGCTGGCGGCGAAGGAGACCGAGCTTGAGGCTGAGATTAAGAAGCGCATGCAGGTGATTCCGCAGCTGATTGGCGACGACGTGCCGATTGGAAGGGACGACAGCGAGAATGTCGAGCTTGAGAGGTTTGGCGAGCCTGTGGTTCCCGACTTTGAGGTGCCGTACCATGTTGACATTATGGAGAGCCTAAACGGCATTGACCTGGATTCGGCGAGAAAGACGAGCGGAAATGGATTTTATTACCTGAGAGGGGATATTGCAAGGCTTCACTCGGCGGTGCTTTCCTACGCAAGAGATTTTATGATTGACCGTGGCTTTACCTACTACATTCCGCCGTACATGATCAGATCTGACGTGGTGACGGGAGTTATGAGCTTTGCTGAGATGGAGGGCATGATGTACAAGATTGAGGGTGAAGATCTCTACCTAATCGGCACGTCTGAGCATTCGATGATCGGCAAGTTTATTGACACGATTATTCCTGAGGGCGTGCTTCCGAAGGCGCTTACGAGCTACAGCCCTTGCTTTAGAAAAGAGGTTGGAGCGCACGGCATTGAGGAGCGTGGAGTTTACAGAATTCACCAGTTTGAAAAGCAGGAGATGATTGTGGTCTGCAAGCCGGATCAGAGCGACGAGTGGTATGAAAAGCTGTGGAGAAACACCGTAGACTTTTTCAGGACGCTGGATATTCCTGTAAGAACGCTTGAGTGCTGCTCGGGAGATTTAGCTGACCTTAAGGTAAGAAGCCTGGACGTTGAGGCTTGGAGCCCGAGACAGCAGAAGTATTTTGAGGTCGGAAGCTGCTCGAACCTGGGCGATGCTCAGGCGAGAAGGCTCGGTATAAGAGTTAAGGGCGAGGACGGAGCTAAGTACTTTGCGCACACGCTAAACAACACCGTTGTTGCGCCGCCGAGAATGCTGATTGCATTTTTGGAGAACAATCTTCAGGCGGACGGAAGCGTTAGAATTCCTGAGGCACTTAGAATGTACATGGGCGGCAAGGAAAAGCTTGAGAGATGCAGCGGCTAAAATTAGATTAATAAAATTTGCGAATGGGTGCGTAGTGAGCGCACCTATTTGCGGTTAGAGGAAAGGAATGCCTAAAAATGCAGAGTGATTACAGCTACCTGGCAGAATTTGATATTGCTGTGGTCGGAGCGGGTCATGCCGGATGTGAGGCGGCTTTGGCGGCAGCTAGACTTGGAATGAAAACGGCACTTTTTACCATATCGCTTGATTCAGTAGCGAATATGCCGTGCAATCCGTCGATTGGCGGCACGGCGAAGGGACACCTTGTGCGTGAAATTGACGCTCTTGGAGGCGAGATGGGCAAGGCGGCGGATGCGACCATGCTACAGTCGAGGATTTTGAACCGTGGCAAGGGTCCTGCGGTGCATAGCCTAAGAGTTCAGTCGGACAGGGTGAAATATCACGAGTACATGAAGTCGGCGGTTGAGCACACTGAGGGCTTATATCTGAAGCAGGACGAGATTACTGACCTGCTGACGGACGAGGGCGGAAAAATCTGCGGTGTGAGATCTAAGCTGGGGAGCTGCTACGGAGCGAGAGCGGTGATTATTGCGGGCGGCACCTACCTTAAGGGAAAGGTGTTTGTCGGGGATGCGGTTTATGAGAGCGGCCCTGACGCAACGCTGCCTGCGAATAAGCTGTCGGCATCGCTTGAGAGCCTTGGTGTAGTGCTGAGGAGATTTAAGACTGGAACGCCATGCCGTGTGCATAGGAGGTCGATTGATTTTTCTAAGCTTGAGCGGCAGGACGGCGATGAGGAGATTACGCCCTTTTCGTTTGAGAACAAGCGAGAGCTTCGCAATAGGGTTCCCTGCTACATCGGGTACACGAATGAGAGAACGCACGAGGTGATTTTGAAAAACATTGAGCGTTCGGCGATGTACTCGGGGCATATTGAGGGGGTTGGACCGAGGTATTGTCCTTCGATTGAGGACAAGGTGAGAAGGTTTTCCGAGAGACCGAGGCACCAGCTTTTTATCGAGCCGATGGGACTTGACACGGAGGAGTGCTATGTTCAGGGAATGAGCAGCTCGCTGCCTGAGGATGTTCAGCTTGAGTTTATGCGCACAATTGAGGGACTGGAAAATGTTGAGATAATGCGAAACGCCTATGCGATAGAGTACGACTGCTGTGACCCGACCCAGCTTTTGGCAACGCTTGAGTTTAAGGAGATTGAGGGGCTTTATGGAGCAGGTCAGTTTAACGGCACGTCAGGCTACGAGGAGGCGGCGGCGCAGGGTATAGTTGCGGGAATAAACGCCGCGCTAAAGCTGAAGGGCGAGGAGCCTATGATTTTGGACAGAGCCTCAAGCTACATAGGCACGCTTATTGACGACCTTGTGACGAAGGGGTGCAGCGATCCTTACAGAATGCTGACATCGAGAAGCGAATACAGGCTGCTTTTAAGAGAGGACAATGCTGACCTGAGGCTGACGGAAACGGGCTACAGGGTAGGACTGATATCACGTGAGAGGTATGAGAGGCTGATTGAGAAAAAGCGGCTGATAGAGCAGGAGACGCAGAGGCTAAAGCATGTAAATTTAGGTCCGAGCGAGCAGCTAAACGAGTATCTTGAGAGTATGGGCACCGAGAGGATTTCGACAGGCATAAAGCTTTCGCAGCTTATAAAGCGTCCGCAGCTGAGCTATGAGGGGTTGGCGCAGTTTGACGAGAAGCGTCCTGAGCTTGACAAGGAGGTTTGGGAGCAGGCGGAGCTAAACATAAAGTACGAGGGGTACATAGCCATACAGATGGAGCAGGTGGAGGCGATGAGGAAGCTCGAGAAGAAGGCACTATCGCCGGACACCGACTACAGGGAGATAAGAGGGCTAAGGCTTGAGGCGGCTGAGAAGCTAAACAAGATTAAACCGCTAAGCGTGGGTCAGGCGAGCAGAATTTCGGGAGTGAATCCTGCGGATGTGAATGTGCTTTTAATCTGGCTGAGCGCTTACGGCAGGGAGAAGGGTGAAGGCGATGGCGGTGCTGATTGATTACGACAGACTTTGCGAGCTTTTTGGCGAGGGCGGCATAGAGGTGACGCGGGAGCAGTACGACAGGCTTTTGCGCTACTGTGAGCTTTTAGTCGAGTGGAATAGGAAAATGAATTTAACGGCGATAACGGAGCCGATGGATATTGCGGTGAAGCATCTTTTTGATTCAATTTTTCCGTTTATGTTGGAAAATGTCGAAAAAGGGTGCTCGATGATTGACGTTGGAACAGGTGCGGGACTTCCCGGAGTGCCGATTAGGATTATGAGGGAGGACATTAAGCTGACGCTATTAGACGGACTTGGAAAAAGAGTCAATTTCTTGCAAGCAGTATCGGACAAGCTTTCGCTTGAGGCGAGGTGCATACACGGACGTGCGGAGGAGCTGGCGAGAGCTGGAGCTGAAGGCGGCTTAAGGGAGAGCTTTGACGTGGCAACGGCAAGAGCGGTAGCGGCGCTAAACGTGCTTTGTGAGATATGCTTGCCGTACGTAAGGGTTGGCGGCAGCTTTATTGCGCTCAAGGGGCGTGACGGACTTGACGAGCTAAGGGCGGCTGAGAGAGCGATTAAGCTGCTTGGCGGAGAGGTCGAGAGGGCGGAGAAATACAAGCTTACGAGCGGTGACGAGCGAACGCTGATTGTAATAAGAAAGGCAAGAGAGACAGCGGAGAAATATCCGAGAGGCTGGGGACAGATAAAGAAAAGGGCGTTATGACGCAGGAGGCAAGAGGAATGAGTGTAATATGTGCAATTTCGACAGCGCAGGCACCGGGAGCGATTTCGGTTATAAGGCTTAGCGGAGAGGGCGCAATTGAGGTAGCGGCGAGGGTTTTCGAGCCGGCTGGTAACAAAAGGGTAAGCGACATGGCGGGGTACAGCTGTGCCTACGGAGAGATAAAAAGTGGCGGCGAGCGAATAGACGATGGAGTTCTGACAATTTTCAGAGCTCCGCATTCATACACGGGGGAGAATGTAGCGGAGATAAGCTGTCACGGGGGGATATACGTCACACAGAGGGTGCTAAGGGCATGCTGTGAAAACGGTGCCAAGGCTGCGCAGAGGGGCGAATTTACGAAGCTAGCATTTTTAAACGGCAAGCTATCGCTCACGCAAGCGGAGTCGGTGATGGACACGATATCGGCTCAGGGAGAGCTAACGCTAAGGTCGGCGAAGCTGATACGAGAGGGAGCGTTATACAAGCGCTCGGAGAGTGTGAAGGGCAGGCTGATAAAGCTGCTAGCCCAGCTAGCGGCATGGGCGGACTATCCGGAGGAGGATCTACCTGAGGTTGAGCTAGAAACGATGAGGGGTACGATCGAGAGCTGTGAGAGGGAGATTAATACACTTATAAAGAGCTTTGACAATGGAATGATCCTACGCAGGGGAATCCCGACGGCGATTATAGGGAAGCCGAATGTTGGAAAGAGCACGCTTATGAATCTGATGCTCGGCTACGAGAGAGCGATTGTGACGGACATTGCGGGCACAACGAGAGATCTATTAGAGGAGACGGTACGAATAGGCGACATAACGTTAAAGCTTACGGACACGGCTGGGCTCAGGAAGACGAATGACGAGGTAGAGAAAATCGGCGTTGAGATGGCGCAAAGGCGATTAGGCGAGAGTGCTTTAATACTTGCGGTATTTGACGGAAGCAAGGCTCCCGACCGTGAGGACGAGCAGCTAATAGAGCAGCTAAAGCAAAGTAGCGGCAGGGTAATTGCGATAATAAACAAGAGTGATCTTGGGCTTGAAGCTGGCTACACTGAGCTATGCGGCGAGCTTACGAATGTAATTGAGCTTTCGGCGAAAAGCGGAGAGGGCAAGGGCGAGCTTGAGCGGATAATCGGCAGAATGTTCACATCCTTTGACGAGGAGGACGGCGGGATTTTTGTAAACGAGCGTCAGAAGGCTTGTCTTGACGAAGCGATGAGAAGCCTCACCGAAGGCAGGACGGCGCTTGACATGGGCATGACGCTTGATGCGGTGACGATTAGCCTTGAGCAGGCGGCTGGAGCGCTAGCAGAGCTCAGCGGTGAGAGAATCAGCGAATCGGTTGTGGACGAGGTGTTCTCTCGGTTTTGCGTGGGGAAGTGAGTTTATGATATTTGATGGGTGGAGCGTTTGACGAGGTCGTGATATATGCTTGTATCAATCGCAGTGAGCAGACAACCCTCTTTGCTTACGCACGACCGCCTTTGCTTACGCACGGCTAGAACAAGGAGCGTTCGCTCCGATTTAAAAGGTATCGCCCTTTCGGGCGATGCTATTTTGAATGGGGACGCTGTCCCCATGCCCCTGGTTGGTAGGAAAAGTAAGTGGGGAGTTTTATCAGCGGAGATGTTAGCATGGCAAGAAATTAATCGAAATAGACTTTTGATAAAAATTATTGTTTAGCATAAGGTACAAGGAAAAGTGTTTTATGCTGAGCCTTAAAACAAAAGCTGCTAGTCTTGGAAAGGTATCGCCCTTTCGGGCGATGATATTTTGAATGGGGACTCTGTCCCCATACCTCTGGGTGGGGGGATTTTTTGTGGAGATATTGGCAAGGCGCAAAATTAACCGTTGTTCCTCCAAGCAATTCAGTTGCTAATAATGCTCGAGCAATTCCTGTTCCCAAAACGTATACTGGAAATAGCACAATCCCATCTATTAAATAATTAATCTTAGAAGGTGATGAAATGATAATTAAACATTTTGGTGGTATTGAAGCCGTTAATACTCTTGATGAAGTATGTGAAGTGCTTCGTAAAAGATATGGCGATGATGTTAATGAATTTTGGATTACTTATGACAATCAAGAGAACCCTTGTTTGGCTATATTAGTTAATAAAGAATTCGCTAATGTGACATATTTCCCAGATGCTGAATCGATTGGATTTCAGTCAGTTGGCATCCCAAGTGGTTTTAATTCAGATGAATTTAGTGTGTTTTGTACTAATACCCCCGAAGAAGAAATTGAAATCAGTAACTCTACTATAATTACTTTTGATGAAGCACTTCAAGCGGCTTTGGATTTTTTTCAGAATCCTAAGTTACCTAATTGTATTAAATGGAGCGAAAATTAAATGAGTTGGAGAAATAAATGTGGGAGCTTATTCTCCTGGTGAATTTGCAGCTCAGTAAAAATTTAAGGAGGTTTCATTATGTATAATGAACTGTTTGGTGAATTACAATTTGAGTATGGATGGAATGGCACAACATCATTGGATTGGTTTGGAAGAAATATTGATGTTGATTTTGTTGTGGGCAAAAATGGCAAAATCGTAGATTCTGTTGAAATCACTTCCCTTACTGCTGATAAAACAGCTCAAATGGCTAAAGAGATGCGAATTAGACAAAACGGTGGGAATTATGTTCGATTATCTGATAAATCTTTAGTTGAGATTCCAAGCAATATAATAACAAGGATAGTTAGATTGCCTTAATTAATATGACCAATAGGAGGATTTAGTAAATGAAAATTATAGATAAGGCGGCTTGGCAAATTGATGGCGGTATGCCAGATGACATAGTTGTGAGCCATTTTAACATAGTTTTTTCATGGCTTTTGCATCATGATATGTTAACTGAGGATGGCATAGAAGAATATGAAGATGGTATTGATGATTGTGCTTCATTAAATGATGAATTAGTTAATGAAACAGGTATTGAATTCCTTGAAAAGTGCTATGATGAATATCTAAAAGCTGTGGCAAAAGAATTTTATGGTAAAGATCTAGGCGGTAAGATTCTCAACAATATTTATGCTGAATATGTTAAAGCTAATAAGGAGAAATAACTATGAACAATGACTCAGATAATCTTGTGGCACTGTCAAGAATAGCATTTATACAAGGCAAATACGAAGAATCGCTTAAACTCGCCAAAAAAGCACTCGCAGATGGATTCAAAAAATCCCGATGCCCACCAGCGTGCTGGAAATGCTTATATGTCGTTTGGCGATTGTGAGAATGAAATCAAGCATTATAAACTAGGACCAGATTCGCCTTATCAAAAGAATAAAAAAGAAAGAAGGAAAAATATGGCTATTACCGAAAAAGATGTTGTGGATAGTGTCGCATATGAAGATGATTTTTTACTTCTCCAATTGTATGATCATCTTGATTTTGAGGGAGAATTTGAAAAAGATCACATGATGATGCTACAGGATAAGTTGAATACATATATATGGTATATTGATAGTAAGCAATATAGAGAAATTTATCCTGAAAAAGAATTTAATAACTTTCTTATAAAAATTTTCTTCGTTTTTGAACCTTCTGCATTGTGTAGAGAGTTCATAATTCATGTAAACAAAAGGTTAAGTAATGCTAAGATAAAAATTGAATATATTATTGAAGATGACGATAAATATAGATAGGGAGGTGTAGCAAATTGCAAGATGTAATTGCAAGTTTGATTTCTGATTCTCGTTTAGCCTTCATACAAGGCAAATACGAAGAATCGCTTAAACTCGCCAAAAAAGCACTTGAGATGGATTCAAAGAATCCTGACGCCCACCAATGCGCCGGAAATGCTTATATGTCGTTTGGCGAGTGTGAGAATGAAATCAAGCATTATAAATTCGCCGTAGAAAATGATGCTCATACGGGTGGAGGAGCTATTGTAAGAAACAAATAATGGGAGGAAAACATGAAGCTTTATGATTCAGGAAGTCACTTGACAAAGAATGACTTTAAAAAAATCGAAAGGGAATTGGACTTGTCATTACCTTCTGACTACAAAGAATTTATGCTGGAGGTGAATGGCGGAACGCCGGAGGAAGATCTTATTTTTAGATTCACTGATGTTGTTACTAAGAAGGTGAATAGCTCAGATTTGCGTGAGCTGTTTGTTTTCTACTTTGATTCTGAAAAAAGCGAGAACAGCTTTGATGATATTATTCGTATTTACAATAGTATGGTTGCTGAGAAGCTTATTCCACCGTTCTTTTTACCGATAGGAGACGACTCTGGCGGAAATCCCATCTGCATAAATCTATCAAATGATGATTATGGAGCAATTTTATTTTGTGATCATGAGCTTGAAAATACGGATACAGGTTTTCTTGTGGCTAGTAGGATTGCTAACAATTTTACGGAGTTTTCGAAGGGTCTTTATCCGATTTCTCTTGAAGATTAAATATGGAGGATGAAAAATATGATTGAAGGATTTAACTTTAGTGCTGCTGCACCAGAAGAAATAATAAAGAAATATAGTAGTACTTTGCCCAAAACCCTTATTGAAATATGGAAAAGTCAGGGCTTTGGAACGATAATGGACGGATACCTTAAAATAATTAACCCAGATGAATATGCAGATATTTTTAACAACTCGTATTACAGAAGCGATGTTGCAATACCAATTATTGTTACCGCTTTTGGTGATATCATCACATGGGAGAAGAATAAATATGTTGGCATAGTGCAATATAGATATGGAAAAAGTGATCTGATGATTACAAGATTCGATCTTTTTCTTATGCTGCTTAAGGATAATAGTTTTACGAAGCAATATTTTAATCTTGAAATGTACAAAGATGCTATTTCTTTATATGGGAAGCCTAATTATGACGAGTGCTTTGGCTTTGTGCCAATACTTGCAATAGGTGGTAGCGAGAAGGTTGATAATCTTAAAATTGTGAAAACCAAAGAGCATATCGCGCTTATAGCGGAAATAATTGGCGAAGTATGAGGTGGATTATATGAATGTTAGATCGAACGAATGAGTTAGTGATTCACGTCTTGCTTTCATACAAGGCAAGTACGAAGAATCGCTTAAGCTCACCAGGTGATACAAAACTCAGCCAATTAGATATTGAGTTGGTGCTCAAATAAAAAGTAAAGGAATGATAGTATTGATAGCAGATTTTGTCAAAAATGAAAGTGTTTCAGATGAATTAGTTAGAGAATACGAAAAAAAGTTACCGCTCGAAATAATAGAATTATGGAAAAAATACGGTTTTGGTTCTTTTTATAATGGATATTTAAAGGTAATAAAACCACAGATGTATATAAATGTACTAGAGCGATCTTACTTTCAAGGTAATGTTTCTATTCCAGTTTTTGCTACTGCATTTGGTGATTTAATAACATGGGAAAAAATCAATTCGTAGGAATTGTAAAATATCGTTATGGTGAAAATGATGTTATTTCGGATGGTTTTGATTTTTTTATAGATGATGTAGTTACTGGTGAACTTGATGAAGAATATTTGAACATTCGACAGTATAACGATGCTGTAGCTAAATACGGTTATTTAGAATATGATGAATGCTTTGGATACACTCCTTTGCTTGCACTTGGTGGAAAAGAATCAATTGAAAACCTCAAAAAGGTTAAAATTATTGAGCATATTACTCTTATAGCGGAAATGATTGGCGAAGTATGAGTTGGACTATATGAATGTTAGATCGAACGAACGAGATGGTGTATATCATAAGGAAGATGGAAATCCTCAATACATTATTGGAGAAGCCAAATATGGTTCATCGCGCATAGGAAACACAGCAGATGGAAAACAAATGAGCAATAACTGGATAATGCACTAGGCGATAATCCTGCTATGTCTCAAGCGATAAAGGACGAAACGATCTTGAATCCTGATAATGTTGGAACCAATCTTTATCATATTAGTCCAGGTTGTGCGGTTGATGTTACACCTTTGAATAATGGCGTTAAAATACATTAATGGAGGAATATGAATGCGTGGTATACTAAAAAACGATGCATACTTTGCGGAGAAATTGACAAAAAGTGACGATGAAGTTGTGCATTATGAAGAATTAATCGAAAAAGTTCGTGCTGCTCGAGGAGAAAATGATCGTGGTGTACAGAATGGATATGGAATTCTTGCATCTATCTATTTTAACCGTATTAATTTGATTTATACCTCTGGTAAAAGAGATGGCGAAATTGATAAAGCATACAACGATTTATTGCGATATTATGTAAAGACCTGGGAACCAGACAATAGTTACTTTGAGTTGATAAAAGTGTTGTCTTTAGCCATACTCTTAAATATTAATTCTGAGAGCGAAGATATGGCTTCTTTGATAAAATTTTTAAAAGATTCTAACTATCAAGACTACCTCGTGGATTTGCTTGTTAATTTCATTGACAAGGAGTATGACAACAGTTATCCGAATTTCAAATGGAGCACCACATATGAAACGTTAAAAGATGTTGCTGAATCCGAAAATAAGGAAAATGCAATTGCATTGCTAAAATCGTATCTTGAAAGTCAATGGTATAATATCCATAAAGAATGTGCCTGGTATGATTCTCATAAATCGACGAAAACGACATATTATGGATATTGGAGTTTTGAATCAGGCGCAATAGTTAAGGTGCTTGGTTTAGATGATTCTTCTTTAAAGAATCAACTTTATTATCCTTATGATCTTGTGCACAGGGACGGTGAGTAATATGGAGAATAATGAGCAATTTAAGGTCGAATCATATATTTCTGATTCACGTCTTGCTTTCATACAAGGCAAGTACGAAGAATCGCTTAAGCTCGCCAAACAAGCACTTGAGATGGATTCAAAGAATCCTGATGCCCACTAGTGTGCCGGAAATGCTTATATGTCGTTTGGCGATTGTGCGTTGAAATGGGAGAACATGGTTTTCCAGTCTTATTCAGATAGGAGATTTTTGGTATGGAATTCAATGATACACAGAAAAAAACAATGGAAGTAAGCAAAAAAATAAGTGAGATAATGGGAGACAGAATATCTTCTACGAAAATATATGATGTTGTACATGAAAGCAATCATTATGAATTTAAAATAGCATTTATAGCATATGATTATTTTTCAGTTGTTTTTCAATATGAATTGGATATAATTGGATGCTACATTGAATGTGGGAAACAGGGGTGCATTTCTCTTCTCAAAGGAAGACACTGTTATTCTGATACCGACTTCAATATTTATTTTAATGAGATAAAAAAAGAACTTGAGCTTCGAATTCCAGATAAGTATCTTGCTGCTAAGGGTTGGATAACCAAGGTATAAATAATTATGCAGTGAATGTTCATCATACATATCATGCTGGACAATCTTGTATTTATCTACATAATGCAAACACTGATTTATAGCTTGCTTCACTTTAAATGACGTGGATTTTCGCTGTGGTTGGTTGATAAATTGCTATTATTTACTTTGAATTGAATATCAAAATAGAAAAACGGTCATACGTTGTTTGAAGCTGTTTTGAATGAGCGGATGGGTTATTCCCAAAGATGATTCGGGTTCATATGTCGTAACATTAAATTGGTAAGGAGGTATTTATTTTGAAATACATGAAAATACTCTGTTGTCTAATTTTAGGTGTTATAATCTTATTCTTATCATCTTGTTCTTTAAATGACGTTTTGAAAAATGAATCAATGGCTGAAACAGATAACTCAGATAGCCAAAAAACAGCAGTTGATCAGATAGTCATACAGGCTTTGGAAGATAATGATGCAGAAGCGATAAAAAGTCTATTTTCAGTTCATGCAAAAAGTCTTTGCGCAGACTTGGACAAGGAAATTGAATATATGTTCAGCATATATGAGGGTGAGTATGTCGAATCTACACAGCATAATTATAGTTCAGAGAAGCATTCAGGGGATTACGAAACGTGTATCATTTATCCGGTGTGCGTATTTAAAACTACTGAAAGCTACTATAAGCTTACATGGAATGAGTGGACTATAAATGAAAAAGACAAAGATAAAGTAGGAGTTTACAGTATGAAGCTTGAGGTTTGGCCTGACGCAGGACTTAATCAAGGAGGTGGAGATCTTCCTATAGCGGGTATAGTTTATCCTGATAATTCATTTGCTAATGACATTGCAAAGGATCTTTGGAAAATCATTTATCAGCAAGAGTATATTGATAATTACATAGAGGAATTTCGTAATTTGCTGTCGGAAAGCCTTTTAGCATCAGGTATAACAGACGATGATATTGATCGTTTTTTGGATTGCTGTAAACCAATGCAAAAGCAGAAGCTTGATGACGGTTGGATAGAATTTGATGAGGATAAAAATATAACTGTTTATTTATTGTCAAATACTGATATACCAATATGCGTTTGTTTTGGACTTGACAAGGAACAGACGGATAAAATCTCATTTCTGAAAATAGTAGAAGTAGGTAATGAACAAACTATAGGTAATTATAATTTGTCGGAAAAGAATGCTGGGATTTATTTGCCGAGTTAATGGTAGTGATTAAATGTGGTTGGTTGAATCGCTATATTTAATTTGTGAAGAAATTCGCAGTTTGAGAATCGCTCGCACGTTGTTTGGAAAGGTATCGCCCTTTCGGGCGATGCTATTTGAAATGGGGACGGCTGTGCCTGTGCCCCTGGTTGGGGCGCTGGGGAAGTGTAAGAGGTTGATATCAGAATTTTCTATGCACATCCGTATTCATCATTTGAACGAGGAACAAATGAAAAGCAAAATTCCCTTGTTCGCCGATTTTCCCCAAAAGGTTCAAGCTTTGAAAAAGTTTCTGTACACGCTGTACGGCGTGTACAGAACTGGATAAACAATCTGCCACGAAAAATTTTTGATTACTCTTCTTCATCTTCGCTATTTGAATTTTTTGTTAACTCTTTGTGATTTGTCCGATTTGATATTGACATTAGGTTTCTACTCTTTCCTCATTCTGCATCGCTTTTGCTTCCATCTCGTTATTCTCGATTGTCATCTGAGGAGAACCGCTTGTGCCATCTATTGCCGTGTCTAATATGATACACCGTAACAATAGCATTTTTTACCCCTTAACGATGCACCCGCACCCGTGTGCAAAAATGCACCACCCTTGTGAACGTACTGTGTTCATCGTTACGGGGTATATGAGTGAGGTTGACAGGTTGCTATATAATTACGTTGTCTCGACAAACTGGAATATGTTTGTTTCAATTTACAATTCTTTTCCCATACAAAGTGATTCTGGCATATCTACATACACACCGTAATTAGGAATTTGCTTAAATCCCAACTTTGAATATACATGACAGGATTCCGCTAAAAGTTCTCCTGTTTCCAAAATCATTTTCTTATATCCCAGTTCTTTCGCCCATTCTATCAGCCTGGAAACCAACTCCGTTCCTATGCCCTTTCCCTGTTCAGCTGGTATGACAAACACTCTTTTTAGCTCCATTGTATTTTCATCATAAAGGCGTATTGAACCACCACCAATCGGATTGTTGTCTCGATAGACAACTATCGCTTCGTTTATTTTGTCAAGCAGGTTATATTGAATATACTTATCTCGTTTAATTATTTTTCCAACTCGCAAATCTAAATCCTCGTCAAGTAATCTACAATTTTCTATAAAATCTTTATTATTCCCATCGCATCTTAAAAATACAATTTCGCTCATCTATATTCTACCTCCAACATATTCCGATTTATCTTTCCATCCTATTATACCATATCTTTATGAACTTTTCTACCCATACAACAAAAAACATCCGGCAAAATATTCATATGTGGTTCACAGATAGGCTATTGAAATTCCTGTGCTCGTATAGTATAATTATAGTTAGCGGTAGCTAACCTGTTTGGCGCGCTGATATTACTAGGCAGAAATTATTATAGAGGTGGAGGAAATATGGCATTTGAAGAAGAAATACAAGGGTTTGGCGAAACGCACCATTTTGCAGAAGAAAAAATAGATGGGATTAGCACACGTTATCTTTTGTGCGGTAAAGCTGATGCTAGGTATACGCTGGTGTATCTTGTTGGCGGTACGGGAATTTCAGATGTTTGGTTCAACCATATTATTCAGATGGAAGAGGATTATCGGATTCTTACCCTTGATTATCCTATGGAAATAGGCGATCTGGAGCAGCTTGCCGACCATATCATGAAGCTTATAAAAAAGCTGGATGTAAAAAATCCTGTGTTAATCGGCGCTTCGTTGGGCGGATTTATGGCTCAGCTTATTGCAAGGCGGTATTCGGATGTGGTGTCTGCTGTGGCTTTATATTCTACGTGCAGTCTGTCACAGGCGAGCATTGCGGACTTGAAAAAGCAGTATAAATCATACGGTGTGATGATGGGGCTTATGAAGGTGGTTCCTTATTCATGGATAAAGAAAGTGCTGTTTGCGGCGTCAAAAAAGCAGGTCGGCATGGAAAATGAGAATCCCATTGACAGAGCGTATATGGAGGATTTCTTCGCCTGGATTTATGGGCAATACACTAAGGAGTTTGACCTGCATATGACAGGCTTGATTATAGACGTGGCAGACATAAAGCTCTTTGAGCCTTCGGATTATAAAAGGTTTGACGATAAAACGCTTCTGGTTCTTCCGAAGGCGGACAAGGCTTTTTCGGAGGCTGCGCAGGCGGATTTGCTTCATTCTATGCCGAAAGCGAAGGCTGTCAAAGTAGAAGGCGGACATACCGCTACGCTCTATAAGGTTGATGAATATGTGCGGGAAACAAAAGCGTTTCTTGAGACTGATCTGCAACGTTAACTAGATTATTCATATGCATAAGCCCCCTAAGGGTGTGGCAGTCTCTGACATGGAGGCGACAGGCTTGAAAGAAAGTTGAAAGGATAAAAGCCTATGACGGAATGCTTATTTCAATATGACAGGCTGTATCTGAACGCAGCCTACCATGAACCGAATGAACACAGGCATCTGTTGTCACATATAATTGTTGGGGTTTCCCAAAGAATCAAGTGCAGCGTAAATCATTACGAATTTGAGGCGGAGGGCGTATGCATTGATTCCGATATTCTGCATACAGCCTGTGTAGAGAATGGTGAACTGATAATCTGTTTGTTCGATAAAACATCGTTATTTGCAGAAGGACTTGCCCAACGTTATCTGAAAGGACAAAATTATGCTGTCTTGGACGAAGAAACCGTTCTTAAAATAAGGAATGGGTGGCTTGATACCCATTCGTTGGCGACTGTGGATGAGGTGATTACCGATGTGCTTGGAATCCCGGATATATCCCTCTCAATGGATGAGCGTATACGAGAGGCTCTTGAAACGCTGAAAAGCTATGAAAGCATTGAAGCGGACTGCATAAAGGCGCTGGCATCGGATGCTTGCCTTTCTGTCAGCCGATTTTCTCATCTGTTTAAGGAAAATGTGGGGATTGCCCTGTGTCGTTATCTCGCGTTGAAAAAAATAAGAAAGAGCTATATTCATCTGATGAAATCAGGAAATATTACAGATGCCGCAATGATGGCGGGGTTTGATTCGCCATCTCATCTGGCGGCAACCTGTAAGAGAATGTTTGGAATCTCCCTGACGGATTTTTTAAAAAGTTAGCGTGTATTTGAAAGCGTAAGACCTCTTTATATGATAAGATAAATGCAATAAGGAGGTCGAAATTTATGGAGAAATATGATATTTCAAAGCCTGTTACGTTAAAGAAGGGCGTGTATAAGCTTAATGATGAGGCTAATTTTAATTATCAGCTTAACCGTGTCATAAATTGGGACGGTGGGCGCTTGGAGGATGTTCAAAAAATCAGCGGAAAAATAAAAAACAGTGCGGACTGGAAGCGTGAGCTGCTTGCACTCGGGGACGAGGCAATGGCGGAGGAGCGTACCCAAAATGCCATTGCTTATTACCGTATGAGCGAGTTTTTCATGTACGATGGAGATCCCGATAAGAAAAAATATTATGAAAAGGCTACTGCGCTTTTTTATGAATATTATGCGGATTATTTTGAAGGAGAAAAATCCCGTATCAGCAGATTTGAAGTGCCATATGAGGGCGTGAAGCTACCCGTTATGCACGTGAAGCCTGAAGGAAGCAGCAAGGGAACACTGCTTCTTCACGGAGGGAATGACAGCTATTTTGAAGAATTTTTGTTTTCGCTGTTATATTTGCAGGAAAGGGGATTTGAGGTATATCTTTTTGAAGGACCAGGACAGGGCGGTGTTATTCGCACGCAGGGAATGCATTTTACTCACGAATGGGAAAAGCCCGTCAAAGCGATCCTTGACTTTTTCAATTTATCTGATGTGACAATTATCGGGGTATCATTGGGTGGCTATCTTGCACCAAGAGCGGCTGCATTTGACAAGCGTATAACAAGGGTTGTTGCCTGGAGTGTATTTCCATCCTTTTTGGATGTAATTATTGGAGGGCAATCACCTGCGCTTCGCAAAATGTTTTACTTCCTTATGAAGCTGCATGCTAAAGGCATAATTAACCTGATATTCAATATGAAAGCGAAAAAGGAACCGATGATTGACTGGGGTCTTAAGCACGGAATGTATGCGTATGAAGCAGACTGTGCTTATGGCTATGCAAGGGAGCTGGCTAAGTACAGTCTTGAACCGATTGGCGATAAGGTCGCGCAAGATATTTTAATACTCGGAGCGAGCAGGGATCATTTTATTGACTACCATATGATCGGTAGAGAGATTGATATGTTTACTAACGTAAGAAGTCTTACCTTCCGACTTTTTACCGAAAAAGAGGAGGCAGAGAACCACTGCAATGTTGGAAATGGAAGTCTTGCTTTGGATACTATCTGCAATTGGCTGGAGGGGCTTGCACAATGATGAGGCTTATCTACATCCTGACCATGGCAAGAAGCAGGAAAATGATTATACGGATGTATGGAAGGGATTTTTACATACAATTCAAAAAAAGGTCGGATTCTTGGTTCAGGACAGTGCTTAAGGAAACTCCCAATATCGGGAAAAGCATATTTTCCTTTAATTACGCTTATGCGCCCTCTTATGTTGCGTGGTACAAGGCGATGATGGAATTGGGAATGGATCAGAAGCAGGCTGATGAGCTTATGTGGCATATGAATGAGAAAATGCTGCTGACAGTTCCTAAGCAGCTGCTACACATGGTCGGAAAGGCGTATTTGAACAGCTTCAGGAAAAAGGCGAAGCAGCATATGCTCCGACAGGAAAGCGGAGGTCTGCATCCCTTTGATTGGGAAATCGAATATAAGGATATAAACGAGAATGAGTTTATGATCAACATAAAGAAATGCGGATTTATTGCCTATGCGGATAAATTTGATGCAAAGGGAATTTTGCCGGGAATCTGTGCGGTGGATTACATAGTTGCTTATTATATGAAAAATGGGTTTCATCGGACAAAAACTCTTGGTTATGGGGATGACTGCTGCGACTGTCGGTATGCGCTAAACGGAAGCTGTCCCTTGAAGCCTGGAAAGGGGCAGAAATAGCTATGGAGGAACGTAAATTACAATTTGGAGATGTACAGGAAACCGCGCTTATTCCGCTGTCGAACAGGGCGACAGAAACGCTGAGGAGGATTATAGGACTTGTAAGCATGAAGATAAACAATCGTATTGCGATTTTTGAGTGGTAGGTAATTGTAAATGAGCGGTCTAACCTGCCGCTCTTTTTTATACCCGTTTGGTATTATGTTAGATCTGTATTTTCGTTCCATTGCTGTGGGTGCGGATTTGTCTGACTGAAATTATGCTCAAACTGATAAAAATGGAAAATAGAGGTGCAGCTAGAAAAAGAAAATGACGAAAATTTTTGTTAATCACTTTACTTTGACGATTAAATGTGTTACAATAAAGATGTAGAGTCGTTTTTAGCGGCTTTTGAAAATAGATTTGAAATTAAAATGGCGAGAACAGAGAAAGGATAGAGAAATGGCTAACAATGGCGAGAAATTTAAGACCAGAATTGGTGGTCAGGCGGTAATTGAGGGCGTTATGATGAGGGGAATAGGCAAGTCGGCGATGGCTTGCAGACTGCCGAGCGGTGAAATCGACCTTGAGGAATGGGACATTAAGGGCAAAAATGGTCTTCCCTGGTATAGAAAAACTCCGTTTGTAAGGGGAATTTTTAACTTTATTGTGTCGCTTATTGACGGATACAAGTGCCTTTCGAGATCTGCGGACAAGCAGATGACCGATGAGGACGAAGACGAGGAAATGAACAGATTTGAGCAGTGGCTTGATGACAAATTTGGTGACAAGCTTATGCCGATACTCACAACAATTTCGATGATTGTAGGCGTGGTTCTGGCTTTGCTGCTGTTTATGTACCTTCCCTCGCTGATTTTAAAGGGAATTTCATACCTAATTCCTGGAATGCCGGTGTTTGTTAAGAACCTTATTGAGGGACTTTTAAAGATTGGAATATTTGTAGCCTATACGGCGCTTACGGCGCTCATGCCTGATATCAAGCGACAGTATGAATATCACGGGGCTGAGCACAAGACGATAGCCTGCTATGAGCATGGCGAGGAGCTTACTCCTGAAAATGTGGCTAAGCACACAAGATTTCATCCGAGATGCGGAACCAGCTTTATTTTTCTTGTGCTGTTTATAAGCATATTTGTAAACACGGTGTTTAGAATAACCTGGGATGTGGTTTGGCTGAGAGTGCTTATTAAGATACTGCTTTTGCCGATTGTGACGGGAATTGCCTACGAGCTTATTATGCTTGCGGGCAGGTACGACAATTTGGCAACTAGAATAATTTCGGCTCCGGGACTTTGGATTCAGAGGATTACTACGAGCGAGCCGGATGAGGGCGAGATGGAGTGCGCTATTGCGGCACTCAAGGCGGTAATACCTGAGGATGGAGAATCGGACAAATGGTAGAATATACATATAGTGATGTGATTGCGAGCCTGAGCGAAAAGCTGGCTGCTGCGGGAATAACAAACGCTGTCTGGGAGGCAAGAGAGCTTGCGGGATGTGCGCTTGGATTTAACTGTCGGGGAAGATTTGACGGCAGAGCTAAGGCGAATGATGAGCAGATTGAGCGGTGTGCCTTTTTGCTTGCGAGAAGGCTGACGGGCGAGCCCCTTCAGTACATTATAGGCGAATGGGATTTTTACGGACGCACCTTTGAGGTGGGTGAAGGCGTTTTGGTGCCGAGGGCGGATACCGAGACGCTGATAGACATGAGCAAAAAGCTTTTTGCAGGTAAGAGCGGGCTTACGGTTATAGATCTTTGTGCGGGAAGCGGATGCATTGGAATAACGCTCGAAAAAGAGCTTGACTGTGAGCGGGTCTTATGCGTTGAAGCGAAGGAGCCTGCGATGGACTATTTAAAGCGGAACATAAAGCGGCTTGACAGCAGATGTGAGGCTTTGCTTGGGGATGTGACGGATGAGTCGCTGGCTGACAAGCTTGATGATGCAGATCTGATTGTGAGCAATCCGCCGTATATAAATGCGCATGACATGGAGAGGCTTCAGCGAGAGGTCAGATTTGAGCCCAAAGAGGCTTTATTTGGCGGAGAGGACGGACTTGATTTTTATCGAGCTATAGTGCGTGGATTTAAGCGCAGGCTAAAGCCGAATGGCGTTATGCTCTTTGAGATAGGAGCGGGTCAGGAGGATGAGGTTATGCAGATTATGATTCAAGCAGGACTCAGGGATGTTCGCACAAGGCGAGATATGGCTGGAATTAACCGCTGTGTTTTCGGCAGAAATTATGATATAGAGACGACAAATTTATATGAACAGCTTGAAGGGAAGAAAAATTTTTAATTGTGCGTATTTTAGGACTTATTATGTGGTATAATAAAAGCATGAGGATTATTTTGTGAAAGGATGGTTAGTTTAAATGGCTGACAAGAGAAAAAGGGATATGACTCCTGTTATGGATATTAAGGATTCGCAGGAGAAGAAGAAGGCGCTCGACACGGCAATTGACTACATAGAGAAGAAGTTTGGCAAGGGTGCTATTATGAAGCTTGGTGCTAATGAGAAGCTTGACATTGAGGCGATTCCTACAGGCTCAATGACGCTTGATTATGCGCTTGGCATCGGCGGAATTCCCAGAGGAAGAATTATTGAGCTGTACGGTCCTGAGTCGAGTGGTAAGACGACGGTGGCATTACACTGTATAGCTCAGACGCAGAAAATGGGCGGCGAGGTTGCGTTTATTGACGTAGAGCATGCGCTGGATCCTATTTATGCGAGAAACCTCGGTGTAAACATCGACACAATGCTGGTATCTCAGCCGGACAGCGGTGAGCAGGCTCTTGAAATTGCGGAGGCGCTGGCAAGGTCGGGTGCGGTGGACTGTATAGTTATCGACTCGGTAGCGGCAATGGTTACTAAGGCGGAAATTGACGGCGATATGGGAGATATGCATGTCGGACAGCTTGCAAGACTTATGTCGCAGGCTATGAGAAAGCTGACATCGGTGCTGGCGAAATCGAACTGCACGGCGATTTTCATCAATCAGATACGTGAGAAGATAGGTGTAATGTACGGAAATCCGGAAACCACGCCGGGCGGTCGCGCGCTTAAGTTTTATGCCTCGGTGCGGCTTGATGTAAGAAGAGGCGAGGCTATAAAGGTTGACGGACAGATTGTGGGAAATCACACACGTGTTAAGGTTGTAAAGAACAAGGTAGCGCCTCCATTTAAGGAATGTGAATTTGACATAATGTACGGCAAGGGCATTTCACGCACGGGCGAGGTGCTGGATCTGGCGGTTGAGCTGGGAGTTGTCAAGAAGGGCGGCGCTTGGTTTAGCTACAACGACATGAAGCTAGGTCAGGGACGTGACAAGTCGAAGGAATTCCTAGAGGCGAATCCTGACATAATGGATGAAATTGAGGACAAGATAAGGGAAACGCTTGATGAGCGTGACAGGCAGGCACGTGAGAAGGCTGAGGAGGAGAAAAAGCAGCAGCAGGCAAAGGCTGAGAAGCAGACTGCTGAAGCCGAAAAGGTACAGACTCCGAAGATAAAGAAGGCGGAAGCAAACGAGGGTGCCTTAGAGGATTTGACGGTAAATGCGGACGATGATTTTGAGGAGTTCGCACCGGTTGACATAAGCAAGCTTGGAAGCTGATGTTAAGTCATGATGAAAATTGAGAGCATTGAGAAGTATAAAGGCAGGACGAAAAAAATCGAATTTGAAGAAGGAGAAGCTGCCTTCTTGAATGAGGATATTGTGGCAAGGTACAATCTTAAAGCGGGTGTTAGCGTACCTGAGGAGGCATGGGAGGAAATAGTACATGCTGATACCTACAGACGAGCGAGAGAGCGGGCTATGTATCTGCTTGATTATCGTGATTACTCATATAATGAGCTTGTGAAGAAGCTTAATGACAATTACGATGATGAGATTTGTGTTGATGTTGCGGAGGATCTTGTCGAACGTGGATTTATCGACGATAGGCGATATGCTGAGCAGCTTGCCAGACGTGAGTGTGAGGTAAAGCTATACGGAAGCTACAGAGCACGACATAAGCTGCGTGAAAAGGGTATTTCAGACGACCTTATAGTCGAGGTGCTAAAGCCATACGAGGAGGATGCTGTGCAGAGAGCGATGAGTCTTATTGACAAAAAGCTGCTTAAATACTATGAGCCTCAGGACAAGGCGCAGATGCAGAAGCTTAAGGCTGCGCTTGCAAGGTATGGGTATTCATTTGATGTGATAAAAGAGGCTGTTGAGGCGTTTGGGGAGATGGATTGAGGAATGATTTTTTGACCGTTTCACTTTTTTGGTGGGACGGTCTTTTTTTATTAAGTATTAAGCGGATATTTTTTTTGAGTAAATAATATCTTAACGAAATTGTGATATGATTTAATAAAGAACTAGTATGAAGAACAGAGAGAAAGGAAGGGTGCTATGAGCTCGGTTGCTATTGGTTTGACCTTGACGGCGGTGGTTTTGATTGTTTGTATGTTAAGCGGCGGACTTTCATCTAAGCTAGGCGTGCCTGTGCTTGTTATTTTTATTGGCGTGGGTATGCTGTTTGGATGTGATGGAATCTTTAAGCTTGAATTTGAAAATTTTGAGTTTGCTGAGCAGATTTGTACCGTGGCGATGGTGTTTATCATCTTTTACGGAGGCTTTGGCACTAAGTGGAGTGAGGCAAAAAGGGTGGCGGCACCTTCGCTTATGCTTTCGTGTGAGGGCACGGTGCTTACGGCGGCGCTTACATGTGTATTTTGCTATTTCGTGTTGGGATTGAGCTTTACGCAAAGCTCGATTTTGGGAGCGATATTAAGCTCGACAGATGCGGCTTCGGTTTTTAATATACTGCGCTCTAAGAACCTAAATTTGAAGTACAATACGGCATCTATTTTAGAAATGGAAAGCGGAAGCAACGATCCTTGGGCGTATATGCTTACGACGATAATGCTCTCGCTTGCTATGGGTTCTACAAGCGGTTCAGATATTGTCGTTATGTTTTTAAAGCAGGTTTTGATTGGTGCTGGAATCGGCGTGGTGCTGGCGCTTTTGGTTAAAAGGCTGTTTGAGAAGGCAAAACCAAAAAATGAGAGCTTTAATATGATAATTTTTGTGGCTGTGGCTATGCTTTCGTTTTCACTTCCTAGCCTTTTGGGCGGAAATGGATTTTTGAGCAGCTACATCTGTGGAATAATTCTTGGAAACTCGAAAATATCTGGCAAGAGGGAGATTGTGTACTTTTTTGACGGTGTTACGGGAATAATGCAGATTGCGCTGTTCTTTCTGTTAGGCTTGCTTTCGACTCCATCGCAGCTTCCGGAGGTTTTGCTTTATGCGGTTATAATCTTTGTTGTGCTGGCATTTGTTATAAGACCGATTGCGGTAGCGGTGACTATGCTTCCGTTTAAGGCAAAGCCCAGACAAATAGGTGTTATAAGCATGGCGGGACTTAGGGGAGCTACATCGATTGTTTTTGCAATTATGGTGGTGGTGAGCGACGGCTACAGAAGA
Organism: Ruminococcus sp.; assembly: GCA_021199375.1. Classification (GTDB taxonomy): domain Bacteria; phylum Bacillota; class Clostridia; order Oscillospirales; family Ruminococcaceae; genus YE71. The sequence goes on from JAJQIB010000031.1 coordinate 48,884, forward strand.
ACGGACGTATTTAACATAGCAATGTGCGTGGTGCTTTTGTCAATAGGACTTCAGGGTACACTTTTGCCGTGGATATCAAAAAAGCTTAATATGATAGATGACGGAGACGTTATGAAAACCTTTACTGACTATACAAATGAAACGCAGATTCAGTTTATTAAAATTCCGGTAAAGAAGGGGCATCCGTGGCTTTTAAGGACGGTAAGAGAGATCACTCTTCCACCAGAAACGCTGCTTGTTATGATCATGAGAGGAGATAGGACGGTAATACCGAGAGGCTCGACACAGATAGAGGAGGGAGATGTATTGGTGCTTAGTGCGATTGGGTACGAAGGGCAAAACGACGATAGGCTTCCACTTACGGAGGAAAGGATAGAAGAGGGAAATGAGATGATAGGGCGAACCATAGAACAGGCGATTGCGCCAAATGTGCTGGTGGTGCTTATAAAGCGCGGAGAGAGAACTATTATTCCTAACGGAGCATCGGTGATAAAGCAAGGGGACGTGCTTGTTACGCATACGGCTGATGATGAGCTTATTTGTACCGAGCAGGAGCCTGATAATGACGATGACGAATAAAGCAAACTAAAGACCGCCGTACCTCTTTTTGTGAGGTGCGGTGGTTTATTGACTTTAATCGCATTTAGCTTTATGGATCAGGTGGCAGGGGTTTGGTTTTATTTTGGGAAGGAGAGCTGATTTTTGACTGAGCTACACGAGCGTCCTGCTCCCTTTTTTCGATATGCTTTATCATGAGGCTTATAAGCCTGCCGTTTTTGTATTCAAACAGGAAGATTATTAGTATGATTAGAAGTCCGACTATTGAGAGGACTATTGCCAGCGTTAGATAGGATGGCTTGAATTCCATATGAATTTCGTTTTCGCCTTCCTCAAGCGGTATGGTTATTAGTGAGTCTACCGAGACCTCGTATTCTACCTCCCTGCCGTTTACGGTGACTATCCAGCCGGGCTCATCGGGGATTGTGGTGAAGAGGTATTGGTCATCGTCTGAAGCAGTACAGGTCGCTGTGAGAGAGGTGGAGTCAAGCTCGCTAATGGTCATGCTCTTTGTTTGAATTTCGGCTGCAGCCTGCTCAAAGGCATCGAGATCAAAGCTGTAGAAGAGGGTATCAGACCAATACGCCTCGTTTTCGTCATTGGCTATCGTGATGCGGATGCGTACATCCTGATTCTTTAGGTAGTGACCAAGGTTTAGAATTGAGTAGTTGTCGCCTACAAAGAATTGTCCGGCGTACTCCATTGTGCCATCGCCGTTTATATAGCTTTCCTCATCGAGAACCCAGACGTTACATGTGCGCTCGTAGTCGGTGGGAAGGTACATATACAGGTCGCTGTCCTTATCCATCTCAACAATGTAGTCGATATGCGCTTCGCCTAAGCTTTCATCGGCAGCGTAGTATTTGGTGGTTTTCTTTTCGTCTGTTACTGTGGCGGTAGAGATGTTTAATCGCTCGCTGTCCTTGGGGATTATGCGGGTGAAAAACTCGGTGATTTCGGTTTGGGAATTAAGTGCGCTATAGAGGGCGTTTTGATTTTCAAAGGGATTGACATCGGTCATCTCAACTGTGGTGATGTTTTCGTTACATACAACTCCGAGTCCCATAGCGTAGGGATTTTTGTAGAATTTATAGGTGGCGTTTTCCTCGTCGATATGGGTGGCAAGCTTGTACTGCTCAGGGACGCTGGTGCGGCTGTCGCTGTAGGTGTTGCCGTCATCGTAATCTACCTTATCCATAAGATAGCGAATGTCGAAAATTGAGTCGGTGATTAAGGTGCTGCCCTCATAGCTTGTGTAGTTGCCGCCGTAGCCGTAGCCTAGCTGCTCTAAAAGCGTGAGGACGGGGGCGTTCATTACAGAGCTTGAGTGAGAGACTCCGCTATAGCCTGTGCCGATGGGGTCGTTTACGTTGCGGTGAAAGGTTGATTCCATGCGATAGAAGGGGGAATCATCGAAGGCTTGGATGTGGTCTACGGCATCGATTGTGTCGGACATATAGGGCTCGTAGGAGGTGTAGTCGCTGTAGACTACATCCTCATCTATCTTTTGGAGGGTATCCATAGAGTTTGCGAGCATTTCAAGTCCCACCACGCAGCAGGTTACGACTGCAAGAATACGTGATGTACGGTATTTTCGGTTTAGGTAGATGAGAAGAAAATAGACTGCTATAGCAATTACAGAGAACCATATACCGCCGATTATGGCGCTTGCTTCACCATCGTTGTCGGTGACGGTGCGAAAGATTTCAAAATGCTCATAGCCTTCACGCTCACACCAGAACAGGTAGACCAGAAGTCCGAAGAAGGTGCCACCGATTTCCTTGACAGTGATGCCATCGAGATGCTCGAAGGCTTCAAATGCCATTACAAGCAGCAGGAAGGAGAAGGCGAACGAATAGCGGAAGGGCAGCCAGTTGGGAACCTGAAAGCCATGCATGACGATATCGGCAGGACGGATATACATTAAAACGGCTGTGACTGAAATCAGGATTCCGCTTGAGACCTTGTGCTTTAGTGAGATGCGTTTGTTCATGAAGAAGAGAGGCACCAAAATAAGAACAGCGGCTCCGCAGTAGATCATGGGGAGTCCATCGGGGTAGACGGTGTCATAGCTTAGTGGGAACAGCTTGGTGAGGAAGGTGAGAAAGTCAAACTGTGTCGCCATAGACCAGTCGGGTGTAGAGAATTCGAGCTTGCCGAGCTGTAGAGCGTTGTAGATGGGAATTAGTACGATACAGGCGGCGAGTATGGCGGTGACGGTGGCAAAGCCAAAGCGCAGGAGTGTTGCGAACCAGTGCTTGGGGATAATCCTTCCCTCTTGTCCGAAATAGATGTAGACAAAATAGCAGAAGGTGAAGATTCCGACCATGTAGCCGATATAGAAGTGAGCTATGAACATGAGTGCAAGCGGGATGATATAGGGGAGCATTTTGCCCTCATTTATAAGACGCTTGACACCCAGGCAGATAAGCGGTAGGTAGATTAGCCCGTCAAGCCACATGGGATCCATTAGCTGAACTACCATGTAGGACATTAGTGCGTACATGGTTGAAAAGATTACAACGGATGTATTGCGCGGCTTTTTATCGCTTGTGCGGCGAAGAAAAAAGGCAAAGGTTACTGCTGCTGTGCCGATTTTAAGCAGCTGCATTGCCTCTATTGCGCCACACATGGCGGTGCGTGGGAATATGCAGATTACGAGCATAAAGGGACTTGCAAGGTAGTAGGCGAAAACTCCGAACATGCTTCCTGACAGGTTTCTTGACCAGCTGTAGATTAGATCACTTAGAGTGCCGTCGCCGACCAGCGCCTCACGAAACGCTTCATAATAGTAGACGTACTGACCGTTAAGATCTAGCACCAAAACCGAACCATCGCCAAAGGGGTGGATTCCAAATAGAGCATATGCTAGATACATTATTCCTATAGGTAGCAGAAGGATTAGCAGGTATAGAAAAAAGGGCTTTGAGAGAACAGCCTTAACGCATTTAAAAATCTCATAAAAGCTCTTTTTTTGTTTTATGGGGACAGTTATCTCGGCTTGAGACTGAGGATCGGACATTTTTTACTCCTTATCTTCGTTATCAAAATTGCGTTTTTCACTTATGATGTAACGGGGACGCTGTTTTATTTCCTCATAGATTTTTGAGAGGTAGTAGCCTATAATTCCGAGGCTAAACATTATAATTGCGGAGGTGATTAGCTGGAGCAAAATCACGGTGGGAAAGCCCTCGGCTGAGTTGCCGGTGAAGGTGTTGTAGAGGGTGTTTATGCCGAAAATGATTGCTATGATAAACGTGATTACTCCTGCCATGGTGACAAGCTGCATCGGAGCGGAGGTAAATGAGGTGATGGAGGTGAATGCATATTTAAATAGTGAGCGAAATGAGAATTTGCTTTTGCCTGATTTACGCTCGGCTACGTCAAAGTACACGCATTCGGTTTTAAAGCCTACCCAGCTTGACATTGCCCGAAAGAAGGTTAAGCGTTCGGGCATACGAAGAAGTGCATCAGCGGCACGGCGACCTATAAGCTTAAAGTCGGAGGTGTCGCTTATTTCGAGTCCTGATACACGGTCGATTATTTTATAAAAGAGCTTGGCAAACAGCTTGTAGGCACGACCTTCATTTCCACGTGTTCGCTTTTTTGTCTCGACTATATCGACATCGTTTTGCTGCCAGAGGCGGTACATTTCGATGATAACCTCAGGCGGGTGCTGAAGGTCGCTGTCCATGACGACAAGGGCATCTCCGCGGGCGTTTTCGAGTCCTGCAAAGATTGCGGATTCCTTTCCGAAATTTCGGCTAAGTGAGATGGCTTTTATTTTTTTGTCGCTTGCGGCGAGCTGAGTAAGGCGCAGCCATGTGCGATCGGTTGAACCGTCGTTTACGAAAATGAGCTCATAGTCTATGCCATGTGACGAAAGCAGGCGGCTTATTTCGGATGCAGCTACAGCTACGTTATCCTGTTCGTTGTATGCGGGGAGAATTACCGAAAGCATTGGTGTGCTCCTTTCGTTAAAATCAATGCTAGATTGGATGTGTGACATTAAAGTCCATGCGGACACGGTTGAAGGCGAGAGCTACGAACACCACATAGAAGTACATGATTATACGCACTATTATGAGTACGGTTTGAATAAAGGTTTGTACGTTGCCCTCGGGGATGAAACGAGCGGATGCTTCGCAGACTAGGGATATTATTCTAAAAAAGGTAAGACGCTTCCAGAGCCTGTCGAGATTGTTTAAGAGCGAGGGGTCGTTTACAAGCTCATGCTTGGGTGTCATGTGCGATATTATACCGCTTTGATTGTAGATTATCATACCGGTACAGAGGAGTCCTGAGGCGGTAAGACAAATATTTGAGATGGTGCCGCTTAAGATGCTGAAGCTTGTAAGAAGTGAAGCGGCAAGTCCTACCACGGAAAGCGCAAGCGAGAGAAGGGTGCCACCTGAGTATTTATCAAAGCCCTCGGATACGGTTTGAGCTTCTCTTATTCCAGCGAGCATGAAGAGCGCTCCGACAAGCTTTAGCGTGTAGTTTAGCCATGTTGAAACGCTAAGGTCAATGGAGCAAAGGACGATTCCGACGTTAAAAAAATTCATTTTGATTCCTTTCAATAATACTATGTTTGTAATAAAAATTCTACTTTATTATTTAAAGCGAATGCTTGCAATAGATGCAAGGAGCCGCTAGGCTCCGCCGAGTTTCGGTGGGGTGCGGGTGTCCAGTGGACACCTCTGCAAAGCAGAAGCACAGACCGAACCGACAGGTGAGAAATTAGTTTTTACCCCCTACTGAAAGGCGGGGACATTATGTATTTATTATATCTCATTTTGAAAGTTGTGTCAATAGTTTTTTCATCGAGCTGCAAGCAGGCTTTGCAGGTTTGCCAAAGCTAACCGATAAGAGGTGCAAAATCCTCTGAAAAAATATTTAAATTGCCGTGTTAAAAAAATGAAAAATTTGAGAAAAGGTATTTACAAATGCAAAAAAGAGTGCTATAATATAATGGATAGGGAGAATAGTGCCTAGTTGACTGTGACATATCTCCCCATGCCCGAATGAATGAAGTAACGGGTATGCGAGACAGATCCTCGCTTTAGGTTTTGGCGAGGGCGTCTTGAAAAACAAGGGACGGCTGAATGAACAAACAGACCTCCCCGGAATCGAGAAAGGAATGATTCTTTAATGGCAAGAAAAATGAAAACCATGGACGGAAACAACGCTGCTGCGTGGGCTTCATATCCCTTTACAGAAGTTGCTGCTATCTATCCTATCACCCCTTCTTCCGTAATGGCGGAGGTTACCGACCAGTGGGCAACTAAGGGACAAACCAACATCTTTGGTACTCCTGTTAAGGTTGCTGAGATGCAGTCGGAGGCAGGCGCTTCGGGTACTGTTCACGGATCGCTTTCTGCAGGCGCACTCACCACCACCTACACCGCTTCACAGGGTCTGCTGCTTATGATCCCGAACATGTATAAGATTGCGGGCGAGCTGCTTCCTTGTGTAATTCACGTTTCTGCAAGATGTGTAGCTTCTCATGCTCTTAACATCTTCGGCGACCATTCGGATATCTATGCATGTCGTCAGACAGGATTTGCTATGCTTTGCTCAAGCAATCCTCAGGAGGTTATGGATCTTGGTACTGTAGCACATCTTTCGACAATCAAGGGCAGAGTTCCGTTCCTACACTTCTTTGATGGCTTCAGAACCTCACATGAGATTCAGAAGATTGAGGTTTGGGACAAGGAAGACGTTGCTGAAATGGTTGACTATGAGGCAATTGAGGACTTCAGAAAGAGAGCTATCAATCCTGAGCATCCTGTACTTCGCGGTACTGCTCAAAACGGAGATATCTTCTTCCAGGCAAGAGAGGCTTGCAATCCTTATTATGATGCAATTCCTGATGTCGTTGAGGAGTACATGAATAAGGTTAATGCTAAGATTGGCACTAACTACAAGCTCTTTAACTACTATGGCGCACCTGATGCTACACACGTAATCGTAGCTATGGGTTCGGTTTGCGATACTATCGAAGAGACAATTGATTACCTCAATGCAAATGAGGGAACAAAGCTTGGTCTTGTTAAGGTTCGTCTATATCGTCCCTTCAGAGCTGACAAGCTGGTTGAGGCACTTCCTGATACTGTTGAGCAGATTTCTGTTCTTGACAGAACCAAGGAGCCTGGATCTCTTGGCGAGCCGCTGTGGCTTGATGTTGCTGCTGCTCTTAAGGGCACTAAGTTCCACGATGTACCTGTTACATCTGGTAGATACGGACTTGGCTCTAAGGATACAACTCCTGCACAGATCAAGGCTGTATACTGGAACGCTTCATGGAAGGACAGCTACAAGCCTAGATTCACCATAGGTATTACCGATGATGTTACAAATCTATCGCTTGATTCATCTGAGAAGATCGATACAGCTCCTGCTGGAACAACCTCCTGCAAGTTCTGGGGACTCGGTGCTGACGGTACTGTTGGTGCTAACAAAAACTCGATCAAGATTATCGGTGACCACACAGATCTTTATGCACAGGCATACTTTGCTTACGACTCAAAGAAGTCGGGCGGTGTAACTGTTTCGCACCTTAGATTTGGTAAGACTCCAATCAAGTCTACTTATCTTATCAACATGGCAGACTTTGTTGCTTGTCACAACGAAAGCTATATCGACAAGTACGATATGGTTTCAGACATCAAGCCGGGCGGAACCTTCCTGCTAAACTGCCAGTGGAGCGAGGATGAGCTTGATAAGCATCTTCCTGGACAGGTTAAGAGATACATTGCACAGAATAACATTAAGTTCTATATTATAAACGGTATCAAGATTGGTAAGGAAATCGGTCTTGGAAACAGAATCAACACCGTTTTACAGTCGGCATTCTTCAAGCTTGCAAACATCATTCCGCTTGACGATGCGATTAAGTACATGAAGGACGCTGCTACCGCTTCCTACTCGAAGAAGGGTGAGGCTATCGTTAAGATGAATCACGACGCTATCGATGCAGGCTGCCAGCAGGTTGTTGAGGTTAAGGTTCCTGAAGAGTGGAAGAATTGCGAAGACACTGCAATGGGTATGCCCGCAGTATCCTGCAAGGACAAGGTTCTTGAGGACTTTGTAAACAAGATTCAGATCCCCTGCAACGCTCAGAAGGGTGATTCACTTCCCGTTTCTACATTCGTTCATATGGCTGACGGTACCTTCCCACAGGGCTCGGCTGCATTTGAAAAGAGAGGAATCGCTGTTGATGTTCCCGCTTGGAACAGTGCAAACTGCATTCAGTGTAACTTCTGCTCATATGTTTGCCCGCACGCTGTAATTCGTCCGGTTATCATGACTGAGGACGAGCTAAAGAAGGCTCCGGCACTTGCTAAGGAAAAGGCTGTTGCATGCACAGGTATGCCTGGCTACTACTTCGTAATGACCATGTCGGCACTCGACTGCACAGGCTGTGGCTCATGCGTAAATGTATGTCCCGGAAAGAAGGGCGAAAAGGCTTTGTCGATGGCTCCACTTGATGAGCAGATCGCAGAGCAGGAGGTATTCAATTACGCTCTTACACTTAAGGATAAGCCTGAAGTACATGAGAAGTTTAAGGAAACCACAGTTAAGGGTTCACAGTTTAAGCAGCCGCTGCTTGAGTTCTCAGGCGCATGCGCTGGATGCGGTGAAACTCCTTATGCTAAGCTGATAACACAGCTATTTGGCGACAGAATGTACATTGCAAATGCTACAGGATGCTCGTCAATCTGGGGTGGCTCGGCTCCTTCAACTCCTTACACAAAGAATGCACAGGGCAAGGGTCCTGCTTGGGCTAACTCGCTGTTTGAGGACAATGCAGAGTACGGCTATGGTATGTTCCTTGCACAGAATACAATCAGACAGAGAACAATCGCTAAGGTTCTTGAGCTTTCTAAGGCTACAAAGGCTGCAGGCGTAAAGAAGGCTTGCGAGGAGTATCTCTCAACTGTTGATGACGGTGCTAAGAACTCTGCTGCAACAGATGCTCTTATCGATGCTCTAAAGAAGAGCAAGACTAAGGCTGCTGAGGAGATCCTTAAGGATGCAGACTTCCTAAGAAAGAAGTCAATGTGGATCTTCGGTGGTGACGGCTGGGCTTACGATATCGGATTCTCAGGACTTGACCACGTTATTGCACAGGGTGAGGATGTAAATATCTTTGTATTCGATACTGAGGTTTACTCAAACACTGGCGGACAGTCCTCTAAGTCAACACCTACTGGTGCTATCGCACAGTTTGCGGCAGCTGGTAAGGAGGTTAAGAAGAAGGATCTCGCAGGTATCGCAATGACATATGGTTATGTATATGTAGCTCATATCGCTATGGGTGCAGATTACAACCAGTGCATTAAGGCGATTGCTGAGGCTGAGGCTTATCCAGGTCCTTCACTTATCATTGCTTATGCTCCATGTATCAACCACGGTATTAAGGGCGGCATGAAGATTGCTCAGACCGAGGAGAAGAAGGCTGTTGAGGCAGGCTACTGGCATCTATACAGATACAATCCTTCTCTTAAGCTTGAGGGCAAGAATCCCTTCATTCTCGATTCTAAGGCTCCTAAGGCAGACTACAAGGAATTCCTGATGGGAGAGGTTCGTTACAACTCGCTCGCTAGACAGAATCCTCAGAGAGCTGAGAAGCTGTTTGACAAGGCTGTAAAGAATGCTGAAGAGAGATATGACTATCTACAGAGATATGCTAAGCTTTATAACAATGATGAGGCAGCTCCTGCTGCTGCACCTGCTGCTAAGGCTCCCGCTAAGGAGGCTCCTAAGGCTGAAGCTAAGCCCGCAGCTAAGAGCACAAAGACTAAGAAGTAATTTCTGTTAAGTCGATATACAAAGAACCGATGCTGAAAAAAGCACCGGTTCTTTTTTGTCTTTTATCAAAGAGACTTAGCAACAAGAAGAGGAGGGCGGAATTTGTGTACCGTCCTCCTCTTTAATATATGGCAAGTATATTATGCTTTATTAACTCTGCTTTCGAGCTCATCAAGCTCCTTGTAGAGTACATCCGGAATCTTGCCGCCCTTAGCAGCGATATCCTCGTCGTAATATCTTCTCATTTCCTTGATTTCATCGGTCCAGAGATCTTTGTCAACCTTGAGAAGCTCTTCCATTCTTTCAGGAGTGATCTCATCCTCGATGCCTTCAAGATTGATATCCTCAGGCTTAGGAACATAACCAATAGCGGTTTCTACTGCATCAACGGTGCCCTCGCATCTCTTGATGATCCAGTCAAGAACTCTCATGTTGTCGCCAAAGCCGGGCCACATGAAGTTTCCATCGTCGTCCTTCTTGAACCAGTTTACGTTGAAGATCTTAGGAGCGTTTTCGCCGAGCTTTTCACCCATCTCGATCCAGTGATTCCAGTAGTCGCCTACGTTATAGCCAATGAAGGGCTTCATTGCCATCGGATCGTGACGCAATACTCCTACTGCGCCTGTTGCTGCTGCGGTGGTTTCGGAGGAAACTGCAGAGCCGATGTAGGTGCCGTGATTCCAGTCAAATGCCTGATATACCAGCGGAGTGGTCTTTGCACGTCTTCCGCCGAAGATGATTGCCGATACGGGCACGCCCTGAGGATTGTTAAACTCAGGTGAGATGCAGGGGCAGTTTTCTGCGGGAGCGGTGAAGCGGCTGTTAGGATGAGCAAGCTTGTTGCCAGCCTCAACGTACTCAGGACCGTTTACCTTTTCGCCCTTCCACTCGGTTGCATTTACAGGCGGGTTCTTATCAAGACCCTCCCACCAGGGAGTCATGTTATCGTTGTTAATAGCTACGTTTGTGAAGATTGCATTCTTCTTTGTGGATGCAAGCGCATTGTAGTTTGACTTAGCGTTTGTTCCGGGAGCTACGCCAAAGAATCCGTTTTCGGGGTTGATGGCATAGAGCTTGCCGTCCTCGCCCTGCTTCATCCATGCGATATCATCGCCGACTGTCCATACCTTGTAGCCCTTTTCGGTGTAGCATTTAGGCGGAATAAGCATTGCAAGGTTGGTCTTTCCGCAAGCAGATGGGAAAGCTGCGGTGATGTACTTAACATCGCCATCGGGCTTTTCTACGCCCAGGATTAGCATATGCTCAGCCATCCAGCCTTCGTTCTTGCCCTGGAAGGATGCAATTCTTAGAGCGAAGCACTTCTTTCCGAGAAGTACATTTCCACCGTATGCGGAGTTGATTGAGCAAATGGTGTTCTCTTCGGGGAAGTGAACGATATATCTCTTGTCTGGGTCAATATCAGCCTTAGAGTGAAGTCCGCGAACGAAGTCGTCCGAGGTATCGCCCAGATTCTGGAAAGCTTTTTCGCCCATTCTTGTCATGATGTCCATATTAAGAACAACGTAGATTGAATCTGTAAGCTCAACGCCTACCTTTGCGAGAGGTGAGCCGATAGGTCCCATCGAATAGGGGATAACATACATGGTTCTGCCCTTCATTACACCGTCATACATCGGCATGAGCAGTGCTTTCATGTCTGCGGGAGCCATCCAGTTATTTGTAGGACCTGCATCCTCTTCCTTTTCAGAGCAGATGAAGGTTCTGTCCTCAACTCTTGCTACGTCGTTCGGGAGAGTTCTGTGATAGAGGCATCCGGGATATTCGTCCTGGTTCATCTCGATCATTTCGCCTGTTGACAAAGCTTCTTTCTTTAGCTCGTCAAGCTGCTCTTCACTTCCGTCAATCCAAACAACCTTGTCAGGTTTTGTCAGTGCAATCATTTCATCAACCCATGCATTTACATTTGGGTTCTTTGTAAGACTTGCCATAATTTTTTACTCCTCTCAAGTTTTGCGCTTTTTTTGGCGCATGTTTATTATTCACAAAATTTAAGGGTAAAACCTGCCCTGAAATTTTCCTACATTATCTATTATACCTCATATTTTATTATTTGTCAACACCTTAATTATTTAAAATATAATGAATAAATGAAGGATTAAAGATTTAGTTATGCAAAATTCGTGTAAAACCGCCCTAAAAATCCTACAAAATGCACGAAATTTTGAATAATTGAGCTTCAAAACTTGCGAAAGTCAGGGCTTTTAGGTGGGATTTTGATAAATTGATGAAAAAAATAAGAGCCATTCCACGAAAGCATAAGGGAATGACTCATGTATATTAGAGAATATTGCTGCTAGGTGGCAGCTGTTGGTCGGGCTTGCGAACAGGCATATCATCTGAGGATATAAGCTCAACCTCAACCGTAGGCTTGTCGTCAATGCTTCTGCCGTCATCAATTGCGGGAAGGGTGATTAGCACCGTGGTACCTACGTTTTCCTCGCTGTTGATATTTAGCGCACCGCCGTGACGTGTGATTATCTCATTTGCTACGGCAAGACCTATTCCTGAGCCTCGTCTTGTGTGGTTAGCCTTGAAAAACTTGGTCTTAACCTTAGGAAGATCATCCTTTGAGATGCCTATTCCGGTATCAGATACCGAAATGCAAATCTGTCCTTTATCCTCATACGCCTCAACGGACACTGTATCGCCCTTATCGGAGTATTTAATGGCGTTGTCTACGATATTTATAAACACCTGACGCAGGCGGCTTTTGTCGCCGTACATGAAGGGGAGAGCTGTCGGCTCGTAGTAGTTTAGCGTTATTCCGAGTGCACGGGCACGCTCTTGATATATAAGCACCGTTTCGCCGAGCTCGGCTAGGATATCCATTTTATCCATGATTAGCGTTAGGCGGTTATCCTGTATGCGTGAGAAGTCCAGCAGCTCCTCAACCATCTGTGAAAGACGCTCGGTTTCGGAGGTGATTACACGCATTCCCTTTTTGAAGGTGTCGGGATCATTCATTGCGGTAAGCGTTTCGCTCCAGCCCTTTATTGCGGTAAGTGGCGTTCTTAGCTCGTGAGAAATTGATGAGATAAATTCGTTTTTCATCGACTCGGTATTTGACAGCTCCTGTGCCATGTAGTTTATCGAGTCACAGAGGTCTCCAAGCTCATCATCGCTTGTCTTCTCTATACGTTCGGTGAAGTCGCCCTTCGCAATTTTGCGGGCAATTTCTCCGATTTTTATTACAGGATATACAATTGAGCGCACGAAAAATCTTCCTGAAAGATAGATTAGAAGAATTATAAGCAGGAAGATTACAGCCATGCCGACGATTAGCGTTATGATTTGGTTGTCGATGTTCTTCATTGAGGACATCATTCTTAGTGCCTTGTATTCGCAGCCCTTTATTGAAATCATGTAGGTAAGCGCCATTACCTTTTCACCGCTCGGCAGGTCAAAAATAGCGTAGGCGGTTCCTTCGTCAGAGGATTGTGCGTTTGTGTAGTCCTCAAGGCTTGTTCCTGTTGATGGGGAGAAGCCTGACGAGGTAACCTCTATGCTGTCATCTGAGGTTATTGCCATAAGCTCGATCTGATCCTTATCCTCGTAGCTTTCGACAAGCGAGCGTATTTGCGCTGAGTTGTTGACGGATGTGTCGGTTGAGCCATTTTCTAGGGAGGCTACTATTATATTCATCTGAGAGGTAAGGTACTGCTGAACCGAGTTGTAGTAGTAGTTTTTGAGCACTACACCTATGGTTATGCCTATTATCACCAGCACGGTGATTATCACACCAAGGTTGCTTGTTTGCCAGTAGGTGGCAATGCTGCGCCTTCCGAAGCGGTTTTTGCTGCCGTCAGATGTGATTTGCTTCTTTTTCTTCTTTTTTTTCAACAGCTCACCGCCCTTGATAATTTGTGTTGCCTTTAAGCGTAGTTAGTTGCCGGATGACCACTTATAGCCGAAGCCCCAGATGGTTAGGATATACTTCGGGTTAGAGGGCTCGTCCTCTATTTTCATGCGTATTCTTCTTATATTTACATCGACGATTTTATCGTCACCAAAATAGCTCTCTCCCCAAATTCGATTTAGAATGCTGCTGCGGTCGAGGGCGGTGTTTTGATTTTTAAAGAAGTACTCCATTATTTGATATTCAACCTGTGTGAGATCTACCTGAACACCGTTTTTGTATACCGTTCTGCTCTTTAGATTAAGTGAAAACGGTCCGCTTGTTATTACAGACGAGGTTTCGGGCTTTGACTGAACCATGCTTACACGTCTGGCAACTGCATCTACTCTTGCGATAAGCTCAGAGATCGAGAAGGGCTTTGTAATGTAATCATCCGCTCCCATCATAAGCGAGGATATCTTATCCATCTCCTGAGATTTTGCGGAAAGCATGATTATACCCATTGTTTCGTTGGTTTGTCTAAAGTGCTTGCACACCTCTACTCCGTCAATTCCGGGCATCATGATGTCTAAAAGAGCAATATCAAATGAGCCCTCTTCACCTTCAAATGCTTTGATGGCGTCCTCGCCGCAGTTTACGTCAACCACGTCATAGCCGCTTCTTTTGAGATTGATTACAATAAACTCTCTTATCGACTCTTCGTCTTCGCATACCAGTACCTTTTTCATTTTATTTAAACCGTCCTTTCTTATCGTTTAATATTCAACGGGATAAAAGCTATTTTGAACCTCATCAATTGTGAGGATAAGCGTTTCACGCTTGTTTGTCGGCAGCTTTACAAGATAGTCAATTTGTCCCTTTGATGTGATAATCTCATAGCCGTCATATATATACTCCTCGGATTCCTCCTTGGTGGTGGTCTTTATACGCATAAGCTCTGTCATATCAGCGTTTATGTCGCCATCGTATTTGTAGAAAACTACTTCATCGGTTTCGCTGTCGAGTTTAACGGTGACTAAATCGTTCCATCTTGAAGGAAATGCCATCATATAGCCATCTGATACCGAGTAGTAGCCTGAATACTTAGAGGTGAGGTTATAGAAGTCCTCATATACGCACCATGTGGTCTTTAAAATCTGCTCCTCGTTCACGGCGTTTTCATAGCCCAGCATAGCCTTTGTTGAGGGAATCTCGTACACTCCGTCGCCGTCTATATCCGCACAGCTGTAGCCTACGGGACGAGTACATTGCGACAGCATTTTTTCCTGTCTTAGCTGTACAGGATTTTGAAGTGCTGAGTAGCGGTAGAAGATGATTTCGGTTTGTAGGTTTCCGTCTGAATTGATTTCATCTATATACACCGCTGCATTTCCGTCCTCAAGCTTGCCTGTGTAGGCTTGAACGTAGGATGCTACGCCCTCACACATATCAATTCCGTCATCCTTGATTATTTCGCCGTCAGACAGCCTCAGAAGGTATGCTTTTGTTGATGAAGTACCCGTTTCAGAGTCGGTTGTCTGCTGTATGGTAATGATTTCGTCCGTGTTATCAGAGTTTATATCTATCGTTTGAAGCAGCGAGTAGGAATCTGAGCCAATGCGGTCAAAATCGCCGTCTGAGTAGTTGTATATCTCAAGAATGTTATCACCGGTTGGATTTTGGTAGCCTACTAGAATATTTAGCTTGCTACCGGTGTCCATTGATGATATAACCACCTTGTCGATATCGGTGCCCGCTCCCGCAATCTCCTTTACTGAGTACCATTCTCCGTCATCCCTTCGGTCGAGAAGGTTTACTCTAATGCCCTCACTTTCGGCACCAGTGTACTCGTAAAATACAATAGCCTCTTCGGTGGGCTCGCCGTCAACATCAGCAATTACATATGCCGAGCGATTTGAGCCATTTTTAGGATATTTGAGGGTGATGTTTCTTCCCACTGCGGAGATCAGAGCCTCATGTATTTGTGACTGTTCATCTGTTAGCTTCGGAGCTGCCAGGAGCTCCTCCATAGAAAAGCTCACGCCTGAGCATCCGCTAAGCGACAGCATTGCCAAGACTGCTGCCGATGCAATTATTTTTTTTAGTGACATATATTGCAAATGCCGCCGTCCTTTCCTTTTAATGCAACGCTTATGATTCTATTATTTTATTATATCATATCACGCGGCATTTTGCAAGTGTTTTTATGACACAAAAAGCGTCGAACCAAGATGAGCCTGGCTTGACGCTTTTGATTTATTTGGTAATTTTGCAATTAAAGCTTAAGTGCCTTGAAGCGCTCCATTGCTTCCTTAGTGCGTTCGCTGTCGCCGAAGGCGGTTAGTCTAAACCATCCCTCACCATTCCTGCCAAAGCCTGCACCAGGTGTGCCGACTACGTTTGCTTCTTCAAGCAGCTTGTCAAAAAACTCCCAGCTGCCCATGCCGTTTGGACACTTAAACCATATGTACGGCGAGTTTTTGCCGCCTGTGTACTTTATTCCTATTTCGTCAAGTGCTGATGCTATAACCCTTGCGTTTTGCTGATAATAGGCTATGTTCTCTCTTGTCTGCTTTATGCCTTTTGGTGAGAAAACAGCAGCTGCTGCGCACTGTACGGGATAGGAAACGCCGTTGAATTTTGAGCCCTGACGTCTTCCCCATAGTGCGGAGATGCTTACCTCGCTTCCGTCTGAGGCTTTAGCGGTAAGCTCGTTAGGTATTACCGTGTAGCCGCAGCGCATTCCTGTAAAGCCGGCAGTTTTTGAGAGTGAACACATTTCTATTGCGCACCTTCTTGCACCCTCCACAGCAAAAATGCTGCGTGGGATGTTCTCCTCGGTTATGAAGGCTTCGTATGCGCAGTCGTAGATGATTATTGCATCATTTTTGATTGCGTAATCGATCCATACTTTTAGCTGATCCTTGGTGTAAACCGAGCCTGTTGGATTATTCGGTGAGCAAAGATAAATTAGGTCTGCATGAACGTTAGGGTCAGGCATTGCCGCAAAACCGTTTTCTTCATTCGAGTCGGCAAAGATTACCTTTCTGCCGCTCATGAGGTTTGTATCTACATATACAGGATAGGCGGGGTCGGTGATGAGCACGGTGTTGTCGTTGCCAAAGATGTCAACGATATTTCCGCAGTCGCTCTTTGCACCGTCATTTATGCGGATTTCTTCGGGGAGAATGTCTACATCAAAGCTCTTGTAGTAGCCGCTAACCGCTTCCTTCAGAAAATCATAGCCTGCACCGCTGTCCTCATAGCCCTTGAAGGTTTCCTTGACGCCCATTTCGTCTGCGCCCTTTTTCATAGCGTCAACCACGCACTTAGCTATAGGCTGGGTTACATCGCCTATTCCCATACGTATAATGTCCGCTTCGGGGTGAGCCTTGCTAAATTCGTTTACCTTCTTAGCTATGTTTATAAAGAGATAGTTTTTCTCAAGCTTCAAAAAATTTTCGTTAAGCTGTGGCATATATATTCCTCCGTGTTTTAGATTATCACTTCTCCGTCAAATACCGTTACGGCATCGCCTGTTAGATAGATGGCTTCGTCGGTGACTCTTATTTTTAGATCTCCGCCCTTTAGCTTGACGGTGATTTCCTTATCCTTTTTGCAGTAGCCGTTTAGTACTGCGGCTGTCGCTGCTGCGCATGCTCCTGTGCCGCAAGCCCAGGTTTCGCCCGAACCGCGTTCCCATACTCGCATCTTTAGTGTATGGTCGTCAAGCACCTTTATAAACTCGGCATTTACACGCTCAGGGAAAATTTCGTTGTATTCAAACGCCTTTCCTACAGTGTCTATGTCAAGCTCGTCTACATTGCCGTCCATGAAAACTACGCTGTGGGGATTTCCCATTGATACGCAGGTTATGCTGTAATCATTTCCGTCAATTGTCACCTTGCGGTCTACTACACGTCCGTTTTCGTCAGGTGCAAGCGTTACGGGGATTTGTGCGGGGTCTAGGATGGCGGGTCCCATGTTTACGGTAGCTCCGTTTACCTCGCCATAATGGCGAGTTAGCGAAACCTTCATGATGCCGCTTAGTGTTTCGATTTCAAGATCGTCCTTATCGACAAGTCCGTTGTCACGCATAAATTTTGCAACACAGCGGATTCCATTTCCGCACATCTTGCCCTCAGAGCCATCTAGGTTAAACATTCTCATTTTGCCGTCTGCAATCTTAGACTTTTGGATGAGAATTACTCCATCGCCGCCGATTCCAAAATGACGATCTGACAATGCAAGCGCCAGTCCCTCGGGGTTGTCGATTCTTTGGTCAAAGCAGTTGAAGTAGATGTAGTCATTGCCGCATCCCTGCATTTTTGTAAATTTCACCTTGTGCTTCTCCTGACGCATGTTGTTGATATCCACAATCTCGGTTGACTTTTCGGTGTACTTCGAACGGATTGACGATGCAATCGCATTCGCTGTATCTATAGATGTAAGACAGGGAATGTTGCGCTCTACGGTCTTACGTCTTATCTTAACGCTGTCACGCTGAGGACTTCTGCCCTTTGATGAGGTCGAGATTACGTATGAAACCTTTCCGCTTTCGATCAGGGTGAGGGTATTTTCCTCTGCCTCTCCGATTTTCGCAACTGCTTCACAGGGGATTCCATGCTCACGCAGAACCTTTGCTGTGCCGTTTGTAGCGTATATCTTAAAGCCAAGGTCGTAGAAGGATTTAGCTGTCTGGGGTATTTCGCCCTTGTCGTTATCACGAACGGTGATTAGCACTCCGCCCTCAACCTTTAGGCTGTATCCTGCGGCTGTAAGTCCCTTATAGAGTGCCTCTTCAAGTGAGCTTGCAACGGCAAGAACCTCACCAGTAGACTTCATTTCAGGTCCTAGGTGGTTGTCTACGTCTATTAGCTTTTCAAATGAGAATACCGGAACCTTAACCGCTACATAAGGAGAATTTCTGTAAAGTCCTGTGCCGTAGCCCATATCCTTTAGACGCTCACCCAGCATACATCTTGTTGCAAGGTCTACCATCGGCACGCCTGTAACCTTTGAGATGTAGGGGATGGTTCTTGATGAGCGGGGGTTTACTTCAATTACATAAAGCTCATCGTGATTAATAAGGTACTGAATGTTTACCAGTCCCATTGTCTTTAGCGACACGGCAAGCTTCTTTGAGCAGTCGATTATGCGCTCTATTAGCTTGTCGGACACGTTCCATGCAGGATATACTGCAATTGAGTCGCCTGAGTGAACACCGGTTCTTTCGATATGCTCCATGATTCCGGGAATTAGTATATCCTCTCCGTCACAGATTGCATCAACCTCAAGCTCGGTTCCCATAAGGTACTTGTCAATCAGAATCGGGTTTTCTATCTCCTGAGCGAGAATAATTGCCATGTATTCTTTAATATCGGCATCGTTAAAGGCTATAATCATGTTTTGTCCGCCCAAAACGTATGAAGGACGCATGAGTACAGGGTAACCGATACGGTTTGCAACCTCAAGTGCTTCTTCGCATGTCATTACCGTAAAGCCCTGAGGACGCTTGATTTGGTGCATTTCAAGCAGCTCGTCAAAGCGTTCTCTGTCCTCGGCTGCATCTATCGAGTCGGGAGGAGTTCCCATTACGTTTACTCCGTTTGCCGCCAGGTGCTTGGTAAGCTTGATAGCTGTTTGTCCGCCGAAGGCTACTACTACACCATAAGGCTTTTCTATTCTTATGATGTTCATTACGTCTTCGTTTGTAAGCGGCTCGAAGTAAAGTCTGTCGGCGGTATCGAAATCGGTTGATACGGTTTCGGGGTTGTTGTTTACTATTACTACGTCAAAGCCCTTTTCTTTAAGCGCCCATACGCAATGGACTGATGC
Source organism: Ruminococcus sp. (assembly GCA_021199375.1). Lineage (GTDB taxonomy): Bacteria > Bacillota > Clostridia > Oscillospirales > Ruminococcaceae > YE71. Next base: position 67,950 of record JAJQIB010000031.1, read on the forward strand.
GTAGTCAAATTCGATTCCCTGTCCGATTCTTATAGGACCTGAACCGAAAACTATGACGGTCTTATTTCCCGTATGCTTTGAGGCGATAAACTCCTCCGCCTCATCCTCTTTATCGTAGGTCGAGTAGAAGTAGGGCGTCATTGCAGAAAATTCTGCGGCACAGGTATCTACCATTTTGTATACGGCATGAAGCGGCTTTTGGATAGGCTTGCCGCTCAGACGCTCGATTACCTTGTCGGGGAAGCCAAGCTTTTTGGCAGTTTCGTATGTTTCAAATGAATCGTCGCCACTTTCAAGCTTCTTTTCTATTGCAACAAGCTTTAAAAGCTTGTTTAAGAACCATTCGTCAATCCTTGTGATGCTATGAATTTCCTCAACCGATGTGCCACGGCGGAGTGCTTCGTACACTACAAAAAGACGCTCGTCATTGCACTGATAGATGCGGCTGTGAAGCTCCTCATCCGAGAGCTCCTCCATCTTTGGCGAAATGATGCAGTCAAGTCCGATTTCGGCTCCTCTAACAGCCTTCATGATTGCCTGCTCGAAGGTGGTGCCTATCGCCATTACTTCGCCTGTTGCCTTCATCTGTGTGCCAAGATCACGCTTTGCGTAAACGAATTTGTCAAACGGCCACTTAGGAAGCTTAACTACAACATAGTCAAGTGCCGGCTCAAAGCAAGCGTATGTTTTGCCTGTAACCGCATTCTTAATTTCGTCAAGCGTGTAGCCTATAGCAATCTTTGCCGCAACCTTTGCAATCGGGTAGCCTGTCGCCTTTGATGCAAGTGCGGATGAGCGGGAAACTCTTGGGTTTACCTCAATTACCGCATACTCAAAGCTTTCGGGATTTAGTGCGAACTGACAGTTACAGCCGCCTTCTACCTCAAGTGTATCGATTATCTTTAGTGCCGCTGAACGCAGCATCTGGTATTCCTTATCTGCAAGGGTTACGCAAGGGGCGATTACGATTGAATCTCCTGTGTGAACGCCTACGGGGTCGAAATTTTCCATCGAGCAGACGGTAATTACGTTGCCCTTTGCGTCACGCATAACCTCGAACTCGATTTCCTTCCAGCCAGAGATGCATTTTTCGATAAGCACCTGAGTGATTGGCGAGAGGTAGAGTCCGTTGCCTGCAATTTCTCTAAGCTCCTCCTCGTTGTTTACGATGCCGCCGCCTGTGCCGCCAAGTGTGAAGGCGGGGCGAACGATTAGCGGATAGCCTATACCCTCTTGATTTGCGAAATCCACTGCTGATTCTACATCATTTACGACGAGTGAAGGGATGCAGGGCTGACCGATAGACTCCATGGTATCTTTAAACATCTGTCTGTCTTCGGCTTTATCTATTGTTTCGGGGTTTGCACCTAAAAGCTTGACGTTGTACTTATCTAAAAAGCCATCCTTTGCAAGCTGCATTGAGAGGGTGAGTCCTGTCTGACCGCCAAGGGTTGAAAGCAGGCTGTCGGGACGCTCCTTTTTGATTATACGCTTTACTGTTTCGAGGGTTAGCGGCTCGATGTAGATTTTGTCCGCCATAGCGTTGTCGGTCATAATAGTAGCGGGGTTTGAGTTGACGAGGATGACCTCTAGTCCCTCCTCCTTTAGCGCACGGCAAGCCTGAGTGCCTGCGTAGTCAAATTCCGCTGCCTGTCCGATTACGATAGGACCTGAGCCTATGACCATTACCCTCTTTATATCTTTATTTAAAGGCATTGTATTTTCAGTCCTTTCTTACTTATGAGAGTCGATTAAATCCGTGAATCTGTCGAATAGGAAGCCGGTATCAAGCGGGCCTCCGCAAGCCTCGGGGTGAAACTGCACCGAGAAGGCGGGCATATAGTCGTAATTCACGCCCTCGCAGGTGCCGTCATTTGCGTTTACGAATGATGCGCACGCGCCCTCTGGTAGTGAGTCGTTAATTACCGCATAGCCGTGGTTTTGGCTGGTGATGTATACTCTGCCTGTAGCAGTTTCGGTCGCTGGCTGGTTAGCTCCTCTATGACCGTACTTTAGCTTTTCGGTTTTTGCTCCCTGTGAAAGTGCCAGAAGCTGATGTCCGAGGCAGATGCCGAACATCGGGTATTTCTCTTCACAAAGCTTGCCTATCTCAGCAATGATTTCGGTGTTTTCGGTGGGGTCTCCGGGACCGTTCGAGAGCATGATTCCATCGGGAGCAAGCTCCTTGACACGCTCAAGCTTTGTGTAGGCAGGAACAACGGTCACCTCACATCCACGCTTGACCAGCTCACGGCAGATGTTTCTTTTTGCACCTAAATCAAAGAGCACGACCTTTCTTTTAACCTCGCCATCGGGGGAGAAGGTTTCTTCTTTGTCACAGGTGGTATTTTTTACCGCATCTGTTATGGTGTAGCTCTTTAAATCTGCAAATGAAAGCCCTGAGCCCTCACTTACGATTTTTCCGTTCATTACGCCTGATTCTCTTACAATTTTAGTTAAAGCACGTGTGTCGATTCCGTAAAGTCCGACAATGCCGTTTTGCTTTAAAAAAGTGTCAAGATCACCCTCGCATCTAAAATTGCTGGGCTCCTGACACCAATCTCTAACAATATATGCCCTTACAAAAGGACGTCTGCTTTCAAAATCAGCGGGAATAACACCGTAATTTCCAATTAAAGGAAAAGTTTGAACAACTATCTGACCGTAATAGCTAGGGTCTGTCAATGTTTCGAGATACCCTGTCATTGCGGTAGTAAAAACAATTTCTCCGACTGCCTCGCCCGCTGCACCGAAGCTGTAGCCGTCAAAAATGGTACCGTTCTCTAAAATAAGATATGCTTTTTGCACCGATATATCCTCCTTACGCACAGTTTTTCACATATCATTATACCACAAACAATTGCTTTTGTAAATACCTTTCATAGAATGTTTTTAATTTTTTTGGATGATGGGTCTATGCTAGAAGAATCGGAGGCTTTGGATATTATCGCTAAAATGGAGCAGGGATATTTGTTAAAAGTAACCATTGTAAATCTGTAGTTTAGTGTGGTAAAATTATTATGTGTATTATGCTTTTAGACATAGTGGAGGTATATTTATGAAGAGTAAAAGAATCTTAACAGGGATTTCGGCGATGGTAATGGCTATCGGATTTATGGCAATGTCTGTTATGGCGAGTGCGGATACATATGAGGATTATGAATACGAGGTGCTTGATTTTAACAAGATCGAGATTTCAAGCTATACCGGTAGCGACAGCGCTCCCACAATTCCTAGTAAGATTGACGGTTATGCAGTCACAGATATTGGCAATTACGCATTCGATAGCTGTAATAGCCTTATAAGTGTGACAATTCCTGACTCGGTTGTTGATATTGGCAGCTATGCGTTTTACTGCTGTGAAAACCTAACAACTGTAGAAATTCCAGACTCGGTTGAAAATATTTCGGATCGTGCTTTTTTGGACTGCAAAAGCCTTACAAGCATAACGGTAGATCCATATAGTGAATATTACAGCTCGACTGATGGAGTTTTGTACAACAGAGATCCATACAGCAAGGAGCAAACATCTTTAATTCTTTGCCCTGGCGGAAAGGACAGCGTGACGATTACTGATACAGTTACAAGCATTGAATATAAAGCATTTGAAAACTGTGAAAAGCTTACAAGTCTTGTCATTCCTGATACTGTCACGACTATTGCGGATTCTGCATTTGATGGCTGTGAAAATGTTGTAGTTTATTGCTATGCCGATTCGTATGCCGAGGAGTTCGCTATCAATAATAACATTGAATACGTTCTGATTGACGACAATGCCCTGGATTTGTTCTCGTCAGATGAGGAAACATCATCCGATATTGATTCATCCTCGGTAGGTGATGAGAGTGAGAATGAATCCGAATCATCAAGCGATACTGTGGAGTCTGCATCTGAGGTGACCGAGGAAACAGAAACCGAGGAATCTGCTTCGAAAGCCGATGAGTCTTCAGTGGCTGAAGAGGATGAGGACGATGATGAAGGCAGCGCGGGTTTAATAGTCGGCGCAGTAGCTGTCTTGGCTGTGGCGGTTGCTTGCTCTGTCGCTGTGTTTGCTAATAAGCGCAAAGGGAAGTAGGATATAATTGAGCTTAAGGCGGGATGGGTTTGCTGTCTCGCCTTTGTTTATCTGAAAAACTGAAATTTTACCAATAAATGAACAGAAAAATTGTTAATTTTAAAAAAAGCTATTGACTTTACTGATGAAAAGTACTATAATAATAAAAGTGCAATCCTTTTTAGGATTGTGGTTTTTGGTATGTATTATATAAAACTATATATGGAGGTTTTAACAATGGGCAGAGTTTACAACTTTAGTGCGGGTCCTGCAGTTCTCCCCGAAGAGGTTCTTAAAGAGGCAGCTGACGAGATGCTCGATTATAAGGGCACTGGAATGAGCGTAATGGAGATGAGTCACCGCTCAAAGGCGTTTGACGACATCATCAAGGACGCAGAGAAGGATATTCGTGACCTTATGGGTATTCCTGACAACTACAAGGTTCTGTTTTTACAGGGCGGAGCTTCTCAGCAGTTCTCAGCTGTTCCTATGAATCTTATGAAGAACAAGAAGGCAGCTTACATAGTTACAGGTCAGTGGGCTAAAAAGGCTTATCAGGAGGCTCAGAGATACGGTGACGCAGTAGCGGTTGCATCGAGTGCTGACAAGACATTCTCGTACATCCCTGATTGCTCGGATCTTGACATTCCTGAGGATGCCGACTATGTATATATTTGTGAAAACAATACAATCTATGGTACAAAGTACAAGGAGCTTCCGAATACTAAGGGTCATACACTTGTTGCAGACGTTTCGTCCTGCTTCCTTTCTGAGCCGATTGATGTCACAAAGTATGGCGTAATCTATGGCGGTGTTCAGAAGAATGTAGGTCCTGCAGGAGTTGTTATTGCTATTATTCGTGAGGATTTAATCACCGATGATGTACTTGAGGGCACACCTACAATGCTTAAGTGGAAAACTCAGGCTGATGCTGATTCGCTTTACAATACTCCTCCCTGCTACGGAATTTACATCTGCGGCAAGGTGTTTAAGTGGATAAAGAAGATGGGCGGACTTGAGGCTATGAAGGCTCACAACGAGAAGAAGGCTAAGATTCTTTATGACTTCCTCGATGAAAGCAAGCTCTTTAAGGGCACTGTTGAGCCTAAGGATCGCTCGCTTATGAACGTTCCTTTCGTTACTGGCGATGCTGAGCTTGACAAGAAATTTGTTGCTGAGGCTAAGGCTGCAGGCTTTGAAAACCTTAAGGGTCACAGAACCGTTGGCGGTATGAGAGCATCTATCTACAATGCTATGCCGATTGAAGGCGTTGAAAAGCTTGTTGAATTTATGAAGAGGTTTGAGGCTGAAAACGCTTAATGAAGGATAGATTCTAACTTAACGAAAGGTTTGATTAAAAATGTACGAAATAAAGACGATGAATAAAATCGCAGCTTGCGGTACGGATATTTTCGACAAGGCAAGCTATGCGATTAGTGATGATTGCGAGAATCCTACTGCTATAATGGTTCGCTCGGCAAAGCTTCACGACATGGAGTTTGGCTCGAATCTTTTGGCAATTGCAAGAGCAGGTGCAGGCACAAACAATATTCCTGTTGACAGATGTGCTGACGAGGGAATTGTAGTATTTAACACTCCTGGTGCGAACTCGAATGCGGTTAAGGAGCTTGCGATTTGCGCACTGCTGCTTTCTTCAAGAAAGATTACTGAGGCGGCTGCATGGGCAGCTTCACTTAAGGGCACACCTGATGCTCCAAAGACAGTTGAGGGCGGTAAGGCTAAGTTTGCAGGTCCTGAGATTATGGGCAAGACGCTTGGTATTATCGGACTTGGCGCAATTGGCGGAAAGATTGCAAATGCAGCAGTTGCACTTGGTATGAAGGTTGTAGGATATGACCCATATCTATCGGTAAATGCAGCACTACATCTAGATCCAAACGTATCGGTTGTAACGGACGTAAACGACATCTACAAGGTATCGGACTACATTTCGATTCATGTTCCATACACTCCTGAAACAAAGAACACGATTGATGCTGAGCAGATTGCAATGATGAAGGATGGAGTAAGACTAATTAATCTTGCAAGAGGTGAGCTCATCAACAGTGAAGCGGTTGTAAAGGCAATCGGCGAGGGCAAGGTTGCGAAGTATGTAACAGACTTTGCTGACGATGTTGTACTAGGTGAAGAGAATGTAATAGTTTTGCCTCACCTCGGAGCATCAACACCTGAGAGCGAGGACAACTGTGCAGTTATGGCAGCTAATGAGCTAATTGACTACATAGAAAACGGCACGATTCGCAACAGTGTAAACTATCCGAATGCTTCTCTTGCGAAGACGGGCGATGCGCTTGTATGCGTAATGCACAAGAATATTCCTGAGGTTATCACAAAGGTAACGGGAGCAGTTGCTGGAGCAAACATAGAAAACCTTGTAAACAAGTCGAAGGGCGATTATGCATACACAATGCTTGATGTAACAGGACAGGTTGATGCTGCGGCATTTGAGGGCATTGATGGAGTCATCAAGGTAAGGATTCTTTAAAAATACGGAGTTGTTAGGTTATGAAGGATATACTCACATTATTACTGATAATAGCATTTCCGATGGCGGTAGTACAGCTTTTATACAGGCTAATCGACCACAAAGGCAAGCTAACGAAGAGACTGACCAACAGGATACCATTTTTGAAGGAGCACAAATACGCCTTTCAAATAGGTGGAGCGATGGGATTCATCATTATTTTCGGAATAATCGGGTATATATGTTCGATGAGTCTTGGCGTATATTTTGGAATATGCGGAGGAGTAATCGGGTTAATCAATGGCATAGCCACAACGATAATGTATACAGAGGAATAAAAGAAAGCCGTCGAGCGAGAAAAAGCTCGGCGGCTATTTTGTGTGTAAAGAAAAGTGTGTCAAAACGTAAAATCTGAAATAGAAGTTGACTTATGCAACACAGGAGTAAAAGTCAACTTTGTTTGCTCTTTTACATTTTAAAAGTTTTTGCTTTGAATCCTATATCAAAAAGCTTGCATATGCTGTTATTATTGGTAACGTTACTATTGAGAGTATCGTCGTTATAGCAAATATCTCTGAACATCGCTTCGCATTTTTGTCGAAAAGCAACGCAAACATCGTTCCCGTTGTCGCCGCCGGACATGCACAGGCTATGCATACTATAGTCTCTGACATCTGAGGTACTCCGCTTGGCACAAAATGCATTAGCGTGATGATTACAAAGGGAATTACTAGTAGCTTGTACGCTGTAGTTGTTAGTATTTTTACATCTGTTATCGCTTTTATGAGATTGCTTTGTGCGGCTGTCGCTCCTGCTATTATCATCGCAAGTGGTGTGTTCATGTCCGAAATGAACTGTAATGCATCGTTTAATATTCCTCCTACTGCAGGTATGCTGCTAAGCCGTAAATTGGTAATGTAGCATATCAGTCCTATGAATACCGCAATGATTGTTGGGGATTTTATAGCTGAAATGAACGCTGAAAAATCTGTTTGCTCCTTCATCATCATGTATCCGTGTGTGAATACTAGAATGTTGAAAATTGTTATGTATGCTGTGAGATATAGCACTCCTTCACTTCCGAAAAGAGCATTGATGAGCGGTATGCCCATGAATCCACAGTTTGAATATATGCACGAAAATCGCTCGACTGACCAGTTTTCCTTGCCCTTGCGCTTTAGTAACGACGCAAGCGGTATCGTTATCGCAAAGCACGCCGCAGAAAGAATAAATGTCCATAATAATCCCTTTAGCCTTGTGCTGTCAAATTCCGATTGGTATGACATGAAAATCAGCAGCGGATTTACTATTTTTAACTCGACATTCGATAGCTGCTTTGTACCGTCCTTGGTTATTACCTTCACTTTGTATGCTATTGCTCCGATTATTAGGATGATCGCCATAATGAGAACACGTGTTGCTATTACCTGAGCATTTTCCATTTACTTTCACCTCATGTTGTCATTGATTTAGTAATATTATACTATAGATTTGTGAATTTTTTGTCAGTAATGACGAAATAAACGTAAAACATAAATTTTTTTGAAAAAGGGCTTGACAAATAGCAAGAGATGTGTTATCATATGAACAGATAAGCATATGAACACATGAATTTTCATGAGAGATGAGGACATGGATAAGGATTTTTGGGATAGAATTTGAAAAGCTTGTTCTTTTGAATGGGAAAATGCCAATTGGTGTTGCGATAATTAGGAAAGGAGAGACATGATGGAAAAGGAAAAAAACGATATGTGTCTTGTACACACTGATATTGTGAAAAAGGTTATGGACGAAATGCCGCCGGAGGAAACTCTTTACGATTTAGCAGAGTTTTTTAAAATCTTTGGAGATACTACACGTATCCGCATTTTGTATGCACTTTTGGAAGAGGAGCTTTGCGTTGGGGATTTGGCTCAGCTTTTGGGACTTTCTCAAACGGCTTGCTCACATCAGCTAAGGGTTCTTAAAAACAACAAGCTGGTTAGATTTAGACGTGAGGGAAAGATTGTCTATTACTCGCTTTCGGATGATCATGTAAGGTCGATTATCGAAAAGGGTATGGAGCACGTTGAGGAGTAATTTTTAGAAAGAGGGATATATTATGGCAATGGTCAAGAAAACGTATATGATGGAGGATTTAGACTGCGCTAACTGTGCAAGAAAAATGCAGGATGCGGTTTGCAAGCTTGAGGGTGTAGATGGCTGCGAGATAAACTTTATGATGCAGAAAATGATTATAGAGTACGATGACGAAAATGAGGATAAGATTTTAAAGCAGGTGAAAAAGTGCGTTAAGCGCGTTGAGCCTGATTGTACTGTGCTGTTTAAGTAGGTGATTCAGGTGGGTCTTACACGCAAACAAAAGCGAATGCTTATTAGGATTATAGCTTCAGTGGTTCTGCTTGCTGTAGATATGGTGGCATCGCATATTCTATCACTGCCGAAGGCGGTGCTTATAGTAATTTATCTAATACCATTTGCCGTAGCTGGATATGATGTTGTATGGAAGGCGATTAGAAACATTGGTCACGGACAGGTTTTTGATGAGAACTTTCTTATGACGATTGCAACAATTGGCGCTATGATTATTGGTGAGTACAGCGAGGGTGCGGCAGTTATGCTGTTTTACCAGGTCGGTGAGCTGTTTCAAAGCATTGCCACAGCACGCTCTAGGAGAAGTGTTGCTGAGCTGATGGATATCCGTCCTGACAGTGCGGTGGTTTTGCGAGACAACAAAAGGCTACAGGTGCATCCCTCTGAGGTTGAGGTCGGCGAGCTAATCGAAATACGTGTAGGCGAAAAGGTGCCGATTGATGCGGTTGTAATCGAAGGTGTGAGCAGTCTTGATACTGCGGCGCTTACGGGTGAGAGTATGCCGAGAGATGTAGGCGTAGGAAGTGAAACGCTAAGCGGAAGCGTAAACCTAAGCGGAAATATAGTCTGTCGTACTACAAAGCCATTTGGCGAGTCAACGGCATCTAAAATACTGGAGCTTGTAGAAAACGCATCCTCAAAAAAAGCGAGAGCGGAGAGCTTTATTACAAGGTTTGCCAGGATATACACGCCTTGTGTGGTAGCTGCGGCAGTGCTGGTAGCAGTAATAGTGCCGCTTGTCACGGGGGATGAGTTTATTAAGTGGATAACACGAGCACTTAATTTCTTGGTGGTTTCCTGTCCGTGTGCGCTGGTTATCTCTGTTCCGATGAGCTTTTTTGGCGGAATTGGCGGAGCGTCACGTCAAGGTATATTAATCAAGGGCGGCAACTACATGGAGACGCTCTCGAAGGTAAGCACTGTTATTTTTGACAAGACAGGAACGCTTACAAAGGGTGAGTTTGAGGTTAGCAGGGTTAATCCTGTTGGATGTAGCGAGCGTGAGCTAATTGAGTCGGCAGCGGCAGCGGAAAGCGGATCTAATCATCCTATAGCGCAGTCGTTGGTGAGATATGCAGGTGACATCGGATTGACAATTCCTGATGTGAGCGAATACAGGGAAATTGCGGGCAAGGGTGTTGAATGCACGCTTTTGGGTGAGAAGATTTGCGCAGGAAACACAAGGCTTATGGAGCAAGAGGGCTTGGCGCTTGATAATGACAAGAGTCATGGTACATCTGTGCATATAATGCGAAACGGAAAGTATTTAGGCTTTGTTGAGATTAGCGACAAGCCTAAGGAGGATAGCAGCAGAACAATTTCTAAGCTTGGGCAGATGGGAATAAGGACTGTTATACTTACCGGTGATGGCAAAGAAACAGGTGAAGCTGTTGGCAAGCTGCTTGGAGTTGACAGGGTTTACACTGAGCTGCTGCCGGAAAATAAGGTTGAAATAACCGAGCAGATAATCTCAAGCTCTGAAAAGGGTAGTACGGTATTTGTTGGTGATGGAATAAATGATGCGCCGGTGCTTTCACGAGCAGATGTGGGTATTGCAATGGGTGCGGCAGGCTCAGACGCAGCTATTGAGGCGGCAGACATTGTTATCATGGATGATAAGCCATCAGGCATAATAAAGGCAATTAAGATTTCACGCAAAACGCTGAGAATCGTGTATCAAAACATATGGTTTGCGCTTATCGTAAAGGCTGTGGTTCTTGTGACAAGCGCAGTAGGTGTTACAAATATGTGGGCGGCGGTTTTTGCAGATGTGGGCGTTGCGATTATTGCAGTGCTAAACGCCATGAGAGCGCTGGGTACACAAAAGGATTAGACAATAGGCTCCCTTTCCTTTTTTGGAAAAGGGAGCTTTTATTTGTTACATGATAAAATGTTAAGCCTTGACAAATGTCGATTCATTTGCTATACTAATAGTGAGGCATAAGCTTTTTAAAAGCTTAATTGAATGAAAAAGAGAAAAATGGTGTATACTTAATACGAAGGGATGTGTGACTATGAAAAGCTTTGTTTATACCATCACGGATGAGGTGGGCATTCATGCGAGACCTGCTGGGCTGCTTGTAAAAAAGGCTAATGAATATGATAGTGAAATCATTATCGAAAAAAACGGCAAGATCTGTGACGCTACCAGACTTATAGGACTAATGAGCCTTGCCGTTAAGCAGGGAGACACCGTTACTGTCAAAATTGAGGGTGCGGATGAGGAAGCTGCAGCGCTGGAAATGGAGCAGTTCTTTAAGGAGAATTTATAACGTGAGTGATATGAAGGAATTTCACGGCAGGGGTGTTTATGATGCGGCGGCTGTTGGCAAGGTGTTTTTGCTAAAGCACAAAAAGACGCAGGTAAGACGCACCCATGTTGATGATATAAAGCGAGAAATAAAGAGATTTGAGCAGGCAAAGGCACTTTCAATTTCACAGCTTGATGAGATTTACAAAAGGACAATCGAAGAGGTCGGCTCTGAGGATGCAGGAATCTTTGAGATTCACATGATGCTGCTTGACGATGAGGACTATAACGAGTACATTTCAGATGTTTTGAGCAAGGGCTTTAATGCAGAATACGCAGTGGCGCTGGCTTCTGATTACTTTTGTGAGCTGTTCGCAGCCATGGATGATGACTATATGAGCGAGCGCTCGGCAGATATTAAGGATGTTTCTGAACGAGTTATAGCTAATCTTAAGGGCGCAGCACAGGGCGAAGGACTTAATGAGCCAAGCATAGTTTGTGCGGACGATCTTTCACCAAGTGAAACGGCAGAGCTGGATCGAGAGATGGTGCTTGCTTTTGTTACAGCGCATGGTTCGGTCAACAGTCATACTGCAATTTTGGCAAGAAGCATGAATGTTCCTGCCATTGTAGGAGTGGGGGATGCGTTTTTGTCATCTCTTTCAAATGGCAGCATTTGCGCCGTGGATGGCGGCAGTGGTGATGTGATTGTAAATCCTGATGAAGGAACACTTGAAAAATTCAATCAAAGGCTTAGTGCTGATAAGCAGGAGCTAATAAGGCTTGATGAGCTTAGAGGCAAGGAAAATATTACGCTTGACGGCAGAAGCATTGAAATTTGTGTGAATGTCAACGGCGAGTCGGAGATAGGTGCGGCAGCAGAGTGTGATGCGAGCGGAGTCGGGCTTTTTAGATCTGAGTTTTTGTACCTAGAAGGTGAAAGCTATCCTAGTGAAGATCGGCAATTTGATGCATACAAGCGTGTGCTTGAGAGCATGAACGGCAAGCGAGTGGTTATTCGTACGCTTGATATTGGCGCAGACAAGAGTGCAGATTATTTTGAGCTTAAAAAGGAGGAAAATCCTGCTCTCGGACTCAGGGCAATTCGCATTTGTCTTACCCGTCCTGAAATCTTTAAGACGCAGATTCGCGCACTTTATCGGGCATCTATTTACGGAAGGCTTGCGATAATGTTTCCGATGATCTCATCTGTATCGGAGGTTGAGCAGGCGTTGGCGCTGTGTAGTGAGGTAAAGCAGGAGCTTGATGAGTGCGGCGTTGCTTATTCTAAGGATGTTGAAATCGGGATAATGATAGAAACGCCGGCGGCAGCGGTTATTAGCGACAGGCTTGCGACAATGGTGGATTTTTTTAGCGTGGGTACAAACGATCTTACGCAGTATACACTTGCTTGCGACAGGCAAAATCCACAGCTTGAGCAGTTTTGTGATACCCATCATGAGGCGATTATTCGTCTTATAGAGTATTCATGTCAAAATATACATGACAATGGCGGCTGGATTGGAATATGTGGAGAGCTTGCGACTGATTTGTCGCTTACTGAAGCCTTTCTTAAAATGGGAATAGACGAGCTTTCGGTTTCTCCGCCGTTTGTGCTAAGGCTGCGCAAAAGGGTGCGCTCGCTTAATCTATCAAGATAATTAGACTACAAAAAGCCTCTTAGATTTTATGCTAAGAGGCTTTAATTATGTCTTATTCGTCAATTGTGTAGCCGAAGCCTAGAATTTCAAAGATTTTGTCCTCATCGCCCTCAGCCATACTGATTTCGATTTCGTATTCGCAGTTCGTAGCTGACATTGCAATGCAGGAGGTTTGGCAGTTGCCCCATCCGCTTGGAGATACGGGATCGAAATCGTATTCATCGTACAGCTCTCCGTCACGGGTTATCTTGATGTGTATTTTGCCATAGGTTCCTTCTGCAGCTACCTCATGATAAAGCAGATAGACAAACCTTGCGGTGAATTTGAAGGTTATGGCATCATTTTCGCCTGTTGGGGGATGTCTCCAGCCATTTTCAAAGTGCGAAATTTGTGTTACCGTTCCCCAGCATCCGCTGTCCTCCGGCGTGAGGTTTGTATTCTCATAGAGATGCGCACCGTATTGACGTATCTCGGTGAGCGATTCCTCAGGATAGGTGTATTCCTCGGCAGTTTGCTCCATAACGCTGTCAAAGTAGTTTTCAATCATTTCAGCGACAAGCGTATGACCGTACTCGTTAGGATGAGATTCATCGTCCGAAAAATCCTCCCATGTCATTTGGTCGTTGTCAAACATATACAAAATTGCATCACTGTATGAAATCATCGGCAAATCATAGTACTCACCCTGTGTTTGCATATATTCCTGACAGGTGTGTCCATCCTTTGTTCTGGCAAATACCAGTACGACGGCAACGTCGTTTTCTATAAGGGTTCGCAGAATAGATTCATAGGCGCTTTGGTAGTCGCTTTCTGAGCCGTCATTTACTGCAAATTCGACAAAGCATATATCTGGGTCATAGGCAAGCACATCACGGTCAAGACGCAGTACACCGAGTGTTGATGGTGTGCCACTTATTCCTGCGTTGTTGTAGTTTACATTGTCGCCTGTGCCGAATTTTTCACTGATGTAGTCATAGGTGAGCTTTGCAAAGCAGGAATCGCTGTTCGGTGCGCCCACGCCTTCGGTGATTGAGCCGCCGAGATAAGATATATTAAGCTCCTCTCCTGACTGTGCAGCGGTGAGCTTTTCCTGCATTTTGGTGACATTTCCATATGAGGTAAGCGATTTTGCAATCATAGCCTCGAGCCACTCCTCCTCTGTTTCGGGAAGAGCTTCTTCCTCTGACTCTACTGCTTCGACAGATTCAGCAGAGGTGCTTTCACTGCTCTCATCTGTGTCAGAGCAGCCACTAAAGCAGGCGGCAAGCATTGTAAAAGCAAGTGCGCCTGCAATTATCCTTTTAATTTTCATGATAAAATCCTCGCAATATGGTATTAAATCAGCCCCTCCTCTAAATCGGAGGAAGGGCTGAATGATATTCGATTAAAATCTAAATCGTAATAGCTTGTTAATCTGAAGCTTAATCAGTTTATAACCGACTTTTGAAAATTCGTATCAGTTAACTACTGACTTTTCAGTTTCCTTATCAAAGATATGGATTCTGTTAGGATCGATTGCTACCTTGATGTCATCCTGAGGACGAGCTGTAGATCTAGGCGATACTCTAGCAGTTAGCGGAATACCCTCGCAGGTGAGGTATAGATAGGTTTCTGCACCCATCATTTCTGTTACTTCTACGCTAGCATTGATAACACCGGTCTTTGCAGCTGAGATGAACATCTCTTCATCATGAATGCACTCAGGACGAACGCCGAGAACAACCTCGTGATCTACGAGCGGCTCAAGAGCTTCAGCGTCAGCCTTAGCCTCAGGAACCTCAACCTGATACTTAACACCTCTTGAGGTCTTGGTGTCTTCAGAACCAAACTCAACGATGTACTTGCCGTTCTGCTTGAGAAGCTTAGAATCAATGAAGTTCATCTGAGGTGAACCGATGAATCCTGCAACGAACTGATTTACGGGGTAGTTGTAAAGGTTCTGAGGAGTATCGATCTGCTGGATGTAACCGTCCTTCATAACTACGATACGGTCACCCATTGTCATAGCCTCTGTCTGGTCATGCGTTACATAGATAAATGTAGTACCTAGCTTCTTGTGGAGCTTGGAAATCTCGGTTCTCATCTGAGCACGTAGCTTAGCGTCGAGGTTTGAAAGCGGCTCGTCAAGTAAGAATACCTGGGGCTCACGAACGATAGCACGACCGAGCGCTACACGCTGTCTCTGACCACCCGAAAGAGCCTTAGGCTTTCTGTCGAGCAGATGTGCGATGTCGAGGATCTTTGCAGCCTCTTCAACCTTCTTTGCAATTTCGTCCTTAGGAACCTTACGGAGCTTAAGACCGAATGCCATGTTCTCAAATACTGTCATGTGGGGATACAGAGCGTAGTTCTGGAAAACCATTGCGATATCTCTGTCCTTAGGAGCGATGTCGTTTACTAGTCTGTCTCCGATGTAAAGCTCGCCCTCGCTGATCTCCTCAAGTCCTGCGATCATACGCAGTGTTGTTGACTTACCGCATCCTGATGGTCCAACAAGAATTATGAATTCCTTGTCCTTGATTTCGATGTTAAAGTCAGAAACTGCAATAACACCACCCGGATACTTCTTATAGATCTCTCTCAATGATACACTTGCCATTTAATTAGGACCTCCCTGAAAAAAATTTTTGATTTGGTTTCTTCTAAAAATAATGCTCGGAAAATCTAAAGCGTCAGACAAACAATTGGTGCTGTAGAAATCCACGCATTTTTTCTATATATATCATAACAAATTTTTCATGTAGTGACAAGAGTTTTTTTTACTAAACTTTTCACCTGTTCTTTATAAATAATGACGAAAAAAATCAAAAAAGTTACAGATACTGGAAATTTAAAGTTTATTAAAACAAAAATTTATCAACATCTTTGTGCAAAATCTCCAAACACCCACCGAGCGGTAAATTCTCGTCAATTTGCAAATTTCCGATCCTTATACGCCTCAAAAAAGTCACCTTGTTTCCTACTGATATAAACATTCGTTTCACCTGATGATATTTTCCTTCATGTAAAATTAATGTACATTTATGGCAATCACTGACATCTGGAGTCACCTCAGCAGGCAGACATTTTTCTCCTCCGTCTATCGTAATGCCCTCGGCAAAGAGCTTTATGTAGCTCTCGTCAAATGGACGTTCAAGGGTGACCTGATAGGTTTTGGGGACATGGTGAGAGGGAGCAAGCATTTTATGAGCTAGCTCCCCATCGTCAGTTATTAAAACAAAGCCCTCTGTATCCTTATCAAGCCTGCCTGCGGGAAAAAGACCGGGACGTCTAAGCTCGCTTGGCACAAGCTTTAACACGCTTTCTCCATCATTGTCGGAGGTCGAGCAGATGTAGCCCTGCGGCTTGTTAAGCATTATGTAGATATGCTCACGATAGATAATCCTTTCGCCATTTACTCGCACATCGTCGTCCTCGTTGGCTTGCTGCTGTGCGTTTTTTACCGGCTTGCCATTAAGGGTGACATGCCCATCACGTACAAGCTTTTTTACATCTGAACGTGAAAGCTCAGGCTTTTGAGATGAAATGAATCTATCTATTCGCATGGTTTTAACTTCCTTTTGACAGCGCATCAGTCTTCGTCAGAGTCGGGTGCTTCCTCGCTTGATTGGACATCATCGGATTCGGTGTCGGTCTCTTCTGTATCTTCTGATTCGCTGCTCGATGTATCATCCTTAGCGTCTGCATCTTCAGTACGAAGTATTCCGGTCATAAAGCCGTCAAGCTCGGTGCAGCAAAGATCTCCGCCTATGCGTATTCCCTCACAGCCAATGAGAGTAAGCTGCATACAATCCTCGTGTCCATTATAATTATACACCGGATAGTAATAAATTTCAACCTCTTTTCCCTTAAAATTTTCAAGATCAAAGCCCTGTTGAATCTGAAGCTCGTTATAGGAGGCATATACCTCGTCAAATTCGGTAGGGATGGTGGTGGTCTTATGGTCTGTTGGTTTCTCAGATGTTTCCCAGCCAAGCTCCTTTATTAACGCTTGACGCTGCTGCTCGGTTTCAACCTTGTAGGTTTTGTCAGCACTTGCCTTTATTATACAAAACACAACAAGCAGAGCGATTATGGCGAAAAGCAGAACACAAATGGCTATGGTGGGCGCCTTTTTGAGTTTTACGGTTTTGATGAACATATTTTTCCCTCGATTCATAAAAGTATGTTTATCTATATGAATGAGGGTGGACAAATAGAACAAGCTTTGCCAAATGGTTAATAAGCAGCAAAAAATTTGTGCAAAACAAACAAATTGAGAGGTCAAATTTGATATAATCTAACGATTTTGATTTTTTTGCTCAAAATCTCTTTGACAATTTCAAATTATGTGGTAAAATATATAGTAGGTAACACTGTGCGTAACTAGGTGGGTTTGATTTAAGTAATAGCAAAATTTGTAAAAAATCAAATTCCAAAATATGCCGCAGAAGCCTTGCATCTGTGAGGGAAGGGATGCAAGAGTGTGACAAGGCGGCGTTCTGCACGGTAATGGCTTAGGCTTAATGTCTTTGCACGATACTTCGCTTGCCGCTTTGTATGGAGTGCGGCATGAGCACAGCGGCGGCAAAGAGCTGTCGGTGGTGCAGGTATCTAATTTAAGAAAGGGGCAGAATAAAATTATGTCAAAAATTATTGCGGTAACCTCCGGTAAGGGAGGAACGGGCAAATCTTCCATTAGCGCATGCTTAGGCTATGCACTTGCTAAGCAGGGCAACAGAACGCTTATAATTGAGCTGGACTTTGGTCTTAGATGTATGGATATAATGCTCGGAATGCAGGGAAATATTACATATGACCTAGGAGATGTTCTTGAGGGCACCTGTGATGTTTACAAGGCTACTACTACAGTTAAGCTTGCATCCAATCTATCAGTTCTATGTGCGCCTTCAGATCCCTTTGTACAGCTAAAGGCTGAGGATATCGAGAAGATAACCTCAGAAATGAGAAAATATTTTGAATACATCATTATTGATACCTCTGCGGGAATTAACGGCTCGGTATTTGATATTGTTACAAACTCAGACCTGATTCTTATTGTCACAACTCCGGATCCTGTATGTGTACGTGATGCACGCATGATGTCGGACGAGTTCTATAAGAGAGGAAATCAAAAGCAGCGTCTTGTTATAAACAAGGCAAACAAGCGAATTTTTGAATACGAAGAAATGGATGACCTTGATGCAATAATCGACACCGTAGGCGTTCAGCTATTAGGAGTTATTCCTGAGGATTCAGCTATTCCGCTTGCTACAGGTAAGGGTGCGCCATTATCCTCAAGTTCCATGGGATTTTTGGCATTCTCGGCAATTTCAAGAAGAATTAAGGGCGAGCATATACCACTTTCTATTAAGGCTTAACAAGGCTAGCTTTACAACGTGGTCTACCGTAAATATAAGCGGTGCGTAACGAGTTCTCTGAGGGGGGATTAGAGTTTGAATATTGCACTTATTGCACATGACACAAAAAAGGAGCTAATGGTACAGTTTTGCATAGCGTATTGCGGAGTTTTGGGCAGAAATACGCTTTGTGCTACCGGAACAACCGGAAAGCTTGTTTCAGAGGCTACAGGACTTAAAATACAAAGATATATGAGCGGTGTTCAAGGTGGCGCACAGCAGATTGCAGCGCGGATTTCTTGTAATGAGATTGACCTGCTAATGTTCTTTAGAGATCCAATTTCGGCAAAGCCTCATGAGCCGAATGAAGGCGATCTATTGCGACTTTGTGATGTACATAACATACCAGTCGCTACAAACATTGCTACGGCGGAGGCACTAATACACGCTCTTGAGCGTGGAGATTTAGACTGGAGAAACATTGTCAATCCACCGATGTGACGGCAACGCAACTTCGTTCGACCTTTCGGGCGGGCGAAGTTTTTCTTTTCAGAAGGTTTTCTATGCATAATGAGAGGTGAGAGAATTGCGTTTGTCTGAATCGGGTATTGACGACATAGAGCGTGTACTCTTTTCAGGGCTTGAATATGGCGAGGAATGCGCAGACCTTATTATGGTGCTTGGAAGCAAAAGGGCTTGTGACTATCGCGTGCCGAAGGCGAGAGAGCTGTTTTTGAGCGAAAAGGCTAACAGGATTTTGCTTTGTGGCGGAAGGGTTCAAAAAACAACATTTGGCGAAATGGCTGAGTGGCAGGCGATGAGTATGGCGCTTAATGACCTGCCGAGTGAGAGCGTGTTTTTCGAAAAAGATTCGATGTATACGGCGGCTAATTTTGAGCTTGCAAAACCAATAATTGAGAAAATGAGTCCTGAGCCTAAGAGGATTTTGCTTGTTACGGCGGATTTTCATATGCGAAGGGCAATTTTGTTAGCACATAGGATTTTACCAAGGTATGAGTTTTTGCCGTGTCCTGTAAGCAAGGGAAGCGCTTGCAGAGATAGGTTTAGATTAAGTCAAAAGGGAATGAGCAGAGCTATCGCTGAGGCACAAAAGCTTGTAATGTATGCTAAAGAAGGACTTATTGACGATATAGAAATTTGAAGGGAATATTATAGATATGGCTAATTTAAAAATACAAAGACCAAAGGGTACTCAGGATGTTGTTCCATCTCAGATGTATAAGTGGAACACGGTAGAGAGTATTGTAAAAGAGGCGGCGACGAACTACGGGTTTAGGGAGATAAGAATTCCGACCTTTGAAGAAACGTCGCTGTTTGTTCGCTCGGTAGGTGATACTACTGATGTGGTGCAAAAGGAGATGTATTCTGTTACAGCAACAGGAGATTCACAGTTTACGCTAAGACCTGAGGGCACGGCGGGAACTATACGTGCGCTAATTGAGAACGGACTTCTTAATGAGGGTTTCCCTCAGAAGGTGTTTTACGTGCTGTCCTGTTTTAGGCACGAAAAGCCGCAGGCAGGCAGACTTCGTGAGTTTCACCAATTTGGATGCGAGATGGTGGGCACAAAGGACCCAAGAGCTGACGCTGAGGTGATTGCGCTTGCTAAGTCGATTATCGACTCGGCAGGACTTAAAGGCATTAAGCTTTATATAAATTCAATCGGCTGTCCTGAATGCAGAGCTAAATATCATGCTGCACTTAAAGAGTACTTCCGCTCAAAGGAGGACGAGCTTTGCGACACCTGTAAGGATAGACTTGAGCGAAATCCTATGAGAATACTTGACTGTAAGAGCCCGATATGCTCCGAGATTGCAAAGGATGCACCTATCGTGCTTGACTATTTATGTGACGAGTGTCGTGAGCATTTTGAGGGACTGCAAAAATATCTGACAGCAATGGGAATAGAGTACGAGATAAATTCACGTATTGTAAGAGGACTTGACTACTACACCAAGACGGTGTTTGAGTTTGTTACAACCGATATTGGCGCGCAGGGCACAGTTTGCGGAGGCGGACGCTATGACGGCTTGATTGAAACGCTAAGCGGCAAGGAGTGTCCGGCATTAGGCTTTGGCATGGGACTTGAACGGCTTATTCTTACTATGGAAAATCAGGGAATAGAGTTTGCCAAGGAGGATAGCTGTGATGTCTACTTTGCGCCTATGGGAGAGGCTGCAGCTATTAAGGCGATGCAGCTAACCGAGCAGCTAAGAGCAGACGGTGTTTCAGCGCAGTGCGATGTTGTTGGACGTGGTCTTAAGGCTCAGATGAAATACGCCGACAAGATTGGCACGAAATTTACGGTTGTTATCGGAGACAGCGAGCTTGAAAGCGGCAAGGCTAATATAAAGGACATGAATAGCGGTGAGCAGGTTGAGGCACCGCTTGACGAAGGCTTTTCGAAGGTGTTTAATGCGCTGCTTATCTCTAGGATGCTTGCTGACGATGATATAGACGAGTCGATATTTGATTTGAATCAATGAAAGGAAATCGGTATGGAAAGACAAAGGTGCGATGATTGCAAGGAAATACCCCTTGTAAAAATACATAATCCTCAGGAGTATATGCTTTGTATGGATAGCTTTATGAGGATGGTAAATCACAACAAGGTTGAGATTGTGTATCAAACCTGTCCGCTTGACCAGGTTATAAAGGATGGCAAATTTTACACAAGAAAGATTTTTCACCAGTTTAGGTGCAACACCTGTGGGTGTATTTACGGAATGTACGTAGATGCAACGCAGGGCGGCGAAATCAAGCTAAACGACAAGGTGTTTAATCCGAGTGAGTATGATTCGCCAAAGAAGTAAGGAGCAGCTATGTTTTTTGTTTTCCCGAAAAGGGTTGAGCTTCACACAACGCTGACACCTAAGCAGTGCAGAAGCAAGCTGCGCCGTGAGATGGTAGAGCATAAAAGGAAACCGAGCCTTGTATCGGCAAGTCGATTTTACAAGGCGCATAAGCTTGATAGCTGCTATTACGGAGCATATAAAAATGATGGAAGCTTTGAGGTGTTTTATCACCGTGTAAAAAAGCATGATGGCTCATCAGCGGGTTTTTTTGGCAAAATAACAAAGGACGAGAACGGTTCAATGATAAGCGGCAGGCTAAGGCGAACAGCATCCGTTTATGTGACGCTAATCGTTTGGACAGTGGCGCTTTTGCTTCTGGTGCTATGTCTTGTGGCTCTTGACGAGTTCGCAGGTGCAGCCTGTATGGCGGCAGTATTCGTAATAGGATTTGCACTAATTTGTCAGGATTCCTCTGCTAAATATGTCATGTCGTATCTTGACACGTTTCCTGACGAGACCAATGCAGATGAGGATGAAAAGGACGAAATAAATTAGAAATAGGACTGATAAAAATGAAACTTGATAGTATGAAGGGATTAAATAGAACACACTACTGCGGCGAGATTCCGCTTGAAGGCGGCGAGGTAGTAGTATGCGGCTTTGCCGACAGAGTAAGAGATATGGGAAACCTTATCTTTATAAACCTAAGAGATCGCACAGGTATTGTTCAGCTGGCGTTTAATGACGAAACAGACCGTGAGATTTTTGCGAAGGCACAGAATATACACAGCGAATATGTGCTTATGGCGAAGGGCGTAGTGACTCCTCGTGAAAGCGTAAATCACAAGCTCAAGACCGGTGCGGTTGAGATTATAGTTAGTGATTTAAGAATACTCTCTAAAGCTCAGACCACACCATTTGAGGTGACAAATTCGGACAAGGTAAATGAGGAGCTAAAGCTTAGATACCGTTATCTTGACCTTAGAAATCCTAAGCTGCAAAATAATCTAATGCTTAGACACGAAATTGCTAAGGCGGCAAGAGAGTATTTTTATGACAATGACTTTCTTGAGATCGAGACACCTATGATGATTCGCTCAACCCCTGAGGGCGCTCGTGACTATTTGGTTCCTTCAAGAGTGCATAAGGGCAGCTTTTATGCGCTGCCGCAGTCTCCGCAGATTTACAAGCAGCTGCTCATGGTTTCGGGATTTGATAGATATGTTCAGATTGCACGTTGCTTTAGAGATGAGGACCTCAGAGCAGATAGACAGCCTGAATTTACCCAGATAGATCTTGAGATGTCCTTTACTGATGTTGATGGACTAATTGAGATGGGTGAGGGCTTTTTAAAGCACATTTGCAAAATGGTGCTTAATAAGGACATTGAAACTCCTTTGCCGAGATACACCTATGCGGATGCAATGAATCGTTTTGGCTCAGACAAGCCTGATACTCGATTTGGAATGGAGATTCAGGATATCACCGATACGGTTAAGGATATAGACTTTGTAGTGTTTAAAAGCGCAATTGAAGCAGGAGGCTCAGTCAGAGCAATTGTTGCAAGGGATGCGGCGACAACATACACTCGTAAGGAAATAGACAAGCTAACCGAGCATGCAAAGGGAATAGGAGCAAAGGGACTAGCGTACATTCGCTGGACATCTGACGGCGCAAACTGTTCGTTTAAGAAGTTCTTAGGCGATGGAGACCTAGACCGAATCCTTAGCACGTTAGACGCTAAGGAAGGAGATCTTGTGCTTATTGCAGCGGACAAGGACAGAGTTGCTCTCCCCGTTTTGGGCGCACTAAGACTTATAGTTGCAAAGCGTCTTGATATCATACCTCAGGATAAGATGAATTTCTTGGTTATTACTGAAATGCCGTTTTTCGAGCTTGATGAAGAGACGGGAAAGTGGGTAGCTATGCATCATCCCTTCACCATGCCAATGGAGGAGTGCCTCGATAGCCTAGATAGCGATCCCGCTTCAGTAAGAGCGCAGGCGTTCGACTTTGTTGTAAACGGTGTAGAGCTTTCAAGTGGCTCTATGCGTATTACAGATTACGAATTACAGCAAAAAATGTTTGAAGCATTAGGACTTACTGATGAAGAAATTGAAACTAAGTTTGGATTTCTTGTAGAAGCCTATCGTTATGCTGCACCCCCTCATGGCGGTATGGGCTTTGGACTTGACAGACTGGCAATGATTTTATCCGGTGCTGATTCGCTCAGAGATGTTGTAGCATTTCCGAAGGTACAAAATGCAAGTGAGCTTATGAGTGCTTGTCCTGCACAGGTTGACACGCAGCAGCTTGAAGAGCTTGGAATTGAAGTAAGCAAGAGTGATTCTGAGTAAAAGATCGAAGGGAGGAGCAGCAATGAACAGAGCTTTTGTGAGTGCAGATAGTGATGCACTTAGGTATATGGGAAGAACCGAGACCTATGATGGCGGAGTACGCTTTGTCTTTGCAGGAACATCGGTTACAATTAGATTTGTCGGAAGCGAGATCTCATGCGTTATAAGAAATCACAAGTTCTTTAATGTCATGGAGATTGGTGCGGTGGTTGACGGCAAGGTTACTAAGGTTACATTTGAGCATGAGGAGAAGGATTTGGTGCTTACTCTTGCAAGTGGACTTGACGATCAGCGAGTGCATGAGGTGACGCTGTATAAGCGTCAGGATGCGGCACATTACTTTGAGTTCAAGGGCTTTGAGCTTAGCGAGGGTGCAAAGGTGCTGGCGGCTAAGGAGGCGCCTAAACGCAGAATAGAATGCTACGGTGACTCTGTATCGGCAGGAGCGGTGGTAGAAGCGGTTGAAAATACCGCAAGCCAAGACCCTGAAAATAATGACGGACACTGGGATAATGCCTGGTATTCCTATTCGCTTATCACAGCGAGGAATCTAGGAGCACAGATCCACGACATTGCACAGGGCGGAATTGCACTTTTTGACAACACAGGATATTATCATGCACCGAGCTTTATAGGAATGGAAACGGCTTATGATAAGGTTTGCTACTTTCCTGAAGCAGAGGGCGGCATGACAAGCTGGGATTTTTCTAAATACATACCGCATCTTGTGATTTTTGCTATAGGACAAAATGACCCTCATAACGAGGGCAGTGATGATTTTGACATAAGTGATACGGCGTATCGCAAAAAATGGAAGGATGCTTACAAAAGGATAATAAGCGATCTTATGAGCAAATATCCAAAGGCGAGGTTTGTGCTAACGCTTACAGTGCTACAGCATGATAAAAGCTGGGATGAAGCTATAGCGGAGATTGCTGAAGAGATGGGCGAGCGTGTAAGCTACCTTAGATTCACTCGTGCGGGTGCTGCAACTCCGGGACATCCGAGAATTTATGAGCAGTATGAGATGGCTGAGGAGCTTACGGCGTATATATCATCTATGGGAGATGAAATCTGGAAGGATTAAAAAATACATACATAAAAAATGAAAGACCGACATACCCTAAAGTATGTCGGCTTTTTGGCGTGGTTATTCGCCATCCTTTTTTAGATCCTTTACCTGCTGCTCACAGAAATTAATAATTTGATTGAGCTGTTCGGTTTGGAACGCATCCGGTGTAATATCGCCTGAATCTATTTGATTTGATTCCTTGGCAATTATGGCAACACGGTGCGGTTCAGCATGGACTAAGTCGCTTATCATCTTGACCTGTTCATCGTCAAGCGAGAATACCTCTTCCGAATTCTCCGGATTAGATAAAAACACACTTCTTAGCATTAGATATGCTGACTGACAAATGTAGGTCGAAACAGCATTTGATAGCTCCTCGCTACCTGCTAGTGCTGTAAGCTCTTCAAGTGCATTTACACATCTTATTGCTTCGCTTTCGCTGTAGTATACTCCGGGTCCAAACGAAGTGTTTCCGTAGATTTTATACAGCTTTTCAGCGGTATCTGGAGTTATACGTCTTTGACCGTTTTCCAGCATAGAAAGATGTGATTGGGTAAACCCTGCAAGATCGGATGCTTCCTTTTGAGTCAAGCCTGCTCTTAGTCTAGCGGCTTTCATTTCTTTAGCGATCTTATCGCCGTCCCTGATCTCCATAAAAAATCACCTGTCCTTTAAACCATTTTATCATAAATATTTCATTATGTCAAGTGTTTTGTGACGAAAAAAGATTTAAATTTTTCAAAGATTGCATTTTTATGGCAAAATACAACAATCTTGATAAAGCTTTTTTATTTACTGCTAAAAAAGTGCATAACGCACAAACCCATGCACTTTTTTTGGATTTCAATCATACAATACAACATCAAAGCTCTACATGGCTGCACATTATTCCTGAAGGGGTTATGTCTACAAACGCATAGGATGGAGAGCGTCCATCTCTGGGGCAGGCGGCACTTCCAGGATTTAAAAGGTGAATGCCATCACGATATTCATAGTAGCGCTCATGAGTATGTCCGAAAAGCGCTACAGAGGCTCCTACCTCACGAGCTTTTTCGTAAAGCTTGGTTTTGTCGTATTTAACTCCGAAGCGATGTCCGTGGGTAAAGAAAACCTTGACCTTGCCGGCATTGTATAAGTCGCTGTTTGGAGTAAATGAGTTGTAGTCGCAATTTCCTGCAACATTGAGAATCAGCTTTTCGGGATAAACGATGCGAAGCTTATCTATTTCACGCTCGCCATCACCCAAAAATATGAAAGTATAAACGTCTTGATTACGTTCGACAATTTCTCTTGCGGCGCTAAAGCTGCCGTGTGTATCGGAGAAAACAATCAATCGCATAGTATTTGTGCCTCCGTTTTTCACTCTTTTATTTTAATATAGCACACAAAAGAGGGAATTTGTATAATAAAAATCTAACAAAGGAGAAATTTTTATGTATAAAAATTTGAACAAAGATTTAAAACAAAGCTCAGCTCCGGAGGGAGTAGACTCAAATGGATTAAATATGCTTTTGGGGGTAGTTTCAAGCAGACTAGGATGCACGCCTCAGCAGCTAAGGGCTCAGCTTGAAAGCGGTGAGCTGGAAAGACAGATAAAAAGCTCGGACAATCCACAGCTTAATGGAATTAAGCAGATTTTAAACGATCCGGAGGCAGCTCAGAAAATAATAAATGATCCAAAAGCCAAGCAGGCTTTTAAAAGGCTAAAGAAATAGGAGTGACATCTTATGGCAGATGATGTAATGAGCAGGCTGTCGCAGGCTCTTAGTGACCCTCAGACTATGCAGCAGGTAAACTCGGTATTGTCACAGCTTACAGGCGGCAATGCCGAGATGGAGGCGAGCACGCAAGCTGCTGCAAGCAGCTCCCCTTCACCCGATATATCCTCAATGCTCTCATCGCTGCTTGCTCAAAATAGCACTGCACAGCCTGTACAGACAAATGCTGCACCGAGCGATTCAGGCTTTGACATGGGCAAGCTTATGCAGATTGGCAGCATGCTCTCAAGCAGCGGTGAAAATGATCAAAATGTAGCACTGTTACTTGCACTAAAGCCGCTGCTAAAGAACGAAAGTCAAGCTAAGGTGGATAGAATAGTGCGTATTTTTAAGGTGCTTGCAGCATATCCGCTTTTGCGTGACAGCGGACTTCTTGGAGGTGATTTGTTTGGCTGATGAGGGCTTTAGGAGTATGCAGCAGGAGGCAATGGATCGTGTTCGTGAGATGCAGCGGCGCTCACAAAGCTACATTGAGCCATCTGCGCCGCCGAATGACACAGAGGAGGAAAAAAGCAGGTCAGAGCCTGCTTTAGAGGATAAGACGCTTTTTAACATCGGCGGAATAAAAATCGATGAGGAAAAAGCGCTTATCGCTTTGCTTATTTACATATTATACAAGAATAAGGCGGATATGAAGCTGTTGCTGGGACTTGGATATCTGCTGCTTTAGAGCTTTGCTAAAATCTCGCACATCTGTTTTGCGGCTTGCTCGGGATTTTTATCCGAAATTATATCCGAAATTACTGCTGCCGCATTTATGCCCGTACCCTTAAGTGCAAGCACATTTGAACGTTTGATGCCGCCTATCGCAACTATTGGAATGTCGACGGCTTTTCTTATAGCTAAAAGATTATCTATAGTGTTGACCTTAACATTAGGCTTTGTTGATGAGGTAAACATTGCGCCGACTCCGATATAGTCGGCTCCGTCAGCCTGCGCTCTTTGTGCAAGCTTAACGCTGGGTGCTGTGACACCGATTATTTTGTCGTTTCCTAATATGTGTCTGGCTTCACGACATGGCAAATCACTTTGACCGAGATGCACGCCTGCCGCATCTACGCTCAGCGCTATATCAAGTCTATCGTTTATGATAAGCGGCACATTATAGCTGTCAGTTACTGATTTAACACGCTTTGCCAGCTCAAAAAGCTCACGAGAGCTCAGACTCTTCTCACGCAGCTGAATAACGCCTGCGCCGCCTTTTATAACCGACTCTACCGACTGCTCGACCGTTTCGGAGGACATGAGTACACTGTCGGTACAAATATATAGTATACAACCGTTATTAAAAATATCTTTCATGGCTTATTTGTTATCTGGAGTTCGTCCAAGCTCTGAGCAGAAGGTTACCTGCTTGCCCTCTAAAATCATATTTGTCGTTCTTACAGCACACATCTTGCCGCACATCGAGCAGGTGTGTCTATCTGCTGGAGGAGTTTGCTCAAAGAATCTCTTTGCTTTTTCACCATCTATTGCAATATCAAACATCTTATCCCAATCCATGGCATGTCTAGCCTTAGCCATTTCGTTATCCTTGTCCATTGCATGGGGAACGCCCTTGGCAATGTCAGCCGCATGAGCCGCTATCTTGCTTGCGATAATTCCCTCTTTTACATCATCCGCATCAGGAAGACGAAGATGCTCAGCAGGCGTTACATAGCAAAGAAAATCCGCTCCGCTTGCCGCAGCAATTGCTCCGCCTATAGCAGACGTAATGTGGTCATATCCGGGTGCAATATCTGTAACGAGTGGTCCTAAAACATAGAAGGGAGCATTGTGACAGATGGTCTTTTGTAGCTTCATGTTGGCTGCAATCTGATCCATTGGCATATGTCCCGGACCCTCTACCATAACCTGAACATCCTTTTCCCAAGCACGCTTTGTAAGGTTGCCAAGCTCTATTAGCTCGCTTATCTGTCCTGCATCGGAGGCATCCTTTAAGCATCCTGGACGAAGTGCATCGCCGAGCGAGATGGTTACATCGTACTCACGAAGAATTTCAAGCACATCATCATAGTACTCAAAGAAGGGATTTTCATTTCCCGTCATCATCATCCATGCAAAAAGCAATGAGCCACCACGAGAAACTATGTTCATCTCTCTACCCTCACGTCTAAAAGCTTCAACCGCACGACGGTTTATTCCTGCGTGAATTGTCATGAAGTCTACGCCCTCTTTAGCATGAGCCTCAACCACCTTAAGAAAGTCCTGAGCGGTAATTTCAAGCAAATCCTTTTCCAAATAGCCGATTGCATCGTACATAGGTACAGTGCCTATCATTGCAGGAGATTTTTCTATTAGTGCAGTGCGAAAGGTATTGGTCTTTCCGTAGTTAGACAAATCCATAATAGCTTCTGCGCCAAAGTCGATAGCCATATCGACCTTTTTCATTTCAAGGTCATAGTCCTTAGCATCGCCCGAAATCCCCAGATTTACATTAATTTTGGTTTTGAGTCCGCTACCGATTCCTTCTGGTGAAAGTGATTTGTGGTTAATGTTTGCAGGAATACAAACCTCGCCTGTTGCAACCCTTTGTCTTATCTCATCAGGAGTGCGGTATTCCTTTTTTGCCACAATCTCCATTTCAGGAGTGATAATGCCTTTCTTGGCAGCTTCCATTTGTGTTTTATAATCTCTCATGTCAATTTTCCTTTCTGTTAGAGGTATTTGTAAAAGTGATTTACCGGACTGTGTCCGTGTCCTACGGTGTAGGATTTTTTTATTGCCATTGTAACAAATTCCTTTGCATTGCGTATGGAACCCTCCATGCTCATGCCGTTTGCAAGATTTGCCGTGATTGCGGAAGAAAGCGTGCATCCCGTGCCGTGAGTGTTAGGTGAGTCTATGCGTTCTTGACAAAAAGTAATGACATCATCCTCGCCATAAAGAATGTCTACGCATTGACCTTCAAGGTGTCCGCCCTTTATCAACAGATTTTTAACTCCCATCTCACCTTGTATAACCTTTGAAGCGTTGTCAAAATCGTCAGCCGATTTTATATCAACTCCCGAAATTACCCTAGCCTCATCCATATTTGGTGTAAGAAGATTAACAATTGGGAAAAGCTGTTCACGCATTGCCGTAAGGGTGTTGCCATCGGATAATGAATCGCCGCTTGTTGCGACTAAAA
This sequence comes from Ruminococcus sp., assembly GCA_021199375.1. Taxonomy (GTDB): domain Bacteria; phylum Bacillota; class Clostridia; order Oscillospirales; family Ruminococcaceae; genus YE71. The sequence continues at coordinate 97,266 of JAJQIB010000031.1, forward strand.
CAGGATCACAAACTATGATTTTTGGCTTGTAATACCTTAGCTTGTCAGCTACTGCGCAAATTATTTCGGCAGACGGCAGCATTCCAAGCTTTACTGAATCAACCTCAATATCCTCAAACACCGCATCAATCTGCTGCTCAATTTCATTTGTGGGAAGGTTATGCACTGATAGCACACGGCAGGTGTTTTCTGCAACAACCGAGGTTATTACGCTCATTCCGTAGGTGCCATGCGCACTAAAGGTCTTTAAATCCGCCTGAATTCCCGCTCCTCCTGAACAGTCAGAGCCGGCTATTGTTAGGCATTTTTTTATCATAGGCTTCACCTCATCAAAAAAGGGACATCCACACAAAATGCGGAAGTCCCGAAAATCATCGTTATTGATTACTCATTGCTTCCTACAACGGTATTAACCGACAGGTTCAAAGGGTCGAGGAAAATCCTCTCTCAACTAAATAAGTTCCCCTGCAAATGCTGTATCTTTATTGTATCAGAAAATGCGTGAGTTGTCAAGGCTTAACGTACAGGTTTATTCTGAAATAAGTGCTTACGTCTTTTCCTTAGATATGATTAACAGAGGTGTTTTTGCTACTAATATTGAGAAATTATTGGTATATTCTTTGAACGAGCAAAACAAAGTAGGAGAGGATGTTCAGCAAATTATTGTTAAAATATATGATCATTTTCAACTTGTGCTGTATCAAATAGAAAACACAAACAATATTTTTTCTAATAGCATTGACGAAGCAAAAGAAAATTTTCAAAAGCAAATAAAAAGTGTAGAGAAAGAATATATTTCAATACTAGGAATATTTGCAGCAATTGTCTTGGCTTTTGTGGGTGGGATAACTTTTTCCACATCAGTATTGCAAAACATAGCAGATGCCAGTATATATAGATTGTTAATTATAGTAGATTTTCTAACAGCTGTTATAATTAATATCATCTATATTCTTGTCAAGCTAATAATTATTATTAATGAAAAGCCACAAAAGTTTTTTAATATAAAAAGGGTAAATTTAGCTTGTACAGTCATTGCAATTATTATCATTTTTGCTTGAATGATTAATGCCACGCAATTAACAAACTATATTGCTGATTTCTTGCCTTGGTGAGATAAGCTAATTACAACATACTATTTAGTAGTAAAAAACTGCTGATAAAGCTATAGCCGAGGATAATGATTTCTCGGCTATCCTAATTTAGCTTTCTTAATTGATTTTCTTGCTTATTATTCTCTCACAAATAAGCATAAAAATCAATGATTTTTTTGTTAATAGTATATTAAAAGCCCAAAGCTTTTACACTCTGGACTTTAGATCTATACTGTTTATTATATAATAACACACAATTTTAGATTTTAAGAGAATTTTGGTTTTAACAAAAAACAGCCGCCCACTTTGTGTGAGCGACTGCTAGAATCAAATATTAAGTTCTGCTTGTTCCATTGGTGTTATTCCAACAAGCTTTGATATATCTTGTTTTGTCCAAATTCCATCTAACGGACAACACCAGCATTCTTCTTTCCGTTTCTTAAAGATTCGATATGGTGAGTCTAGCGAATTGTCATATATATGGCAAACATTCGTAACGGGAACAATTTCTTTGACAAGATCTAGTGCTTTGTGATAACGGCTAATTATCTTATCAGTTGGAACGTTATGCCCTCCTGCACTGACTCTTAATCCAACTCTTGAAACATTGATTTCAGGATCATAAGTTAATACATAATAGCAACGTATAAAGTATCCATGCTCTTTTGCTTTTTTTAAAAGTTTTAGATTCCTATCTGTAGAAAGAACTGTTTCAAAGCAAAAGTCAACCCTTTGTTGCAAGCATTCTTCACGTTGCTTTTCTGCTAGTTGTGCTGCTTCAAGATCTGTACACAAGATGTTCTTCTTGATATCATCAGCATTAATGTATAACATAGTAGGTGGTTTCAGCAATTCAGCAAAAGTGCTTTTCCCTGAACCATTTGGACCAGCAAAGACAACAATTTCAGGTTTTTTATTTGCATCTTTCACTATAACTACCTCTTAAAATCCTTCCTCCTGCTTCTTCACGGGTGCCATCAGGATATACTATATACACTTTTTCCGTTTTAGGGTCATATTCTGATATTGGCAATCCTAGAGCTTTTCTTTTTTCCAGTTCTCGTTTTACTGCAAGACGAGCGTTTCGCACGAGGATTGAATCATCTGGTATTTGCTTGTTCATAGAAACACCCCATTTTTCAAAAATTTTAGGTCGGTTACTCATTTTTCCTCCTTAATATTATATCATATCAATGCTATTTTGTCAAGCAATGATATTATGGTTCTGGAGCGAGTGTTTTTACCTCCTCATTAATATTTGATCCAATTGATGCTCCATGTTATCAATTTGATCCTGCAACAAAGTTATAGTTGATTTTTAGAAGTGGGAAAATGGACTTCTAAAAAAACAAAAAGTCCAAAGCTTTTACACTCTGAACTTTAGAACTTTGCTGTTTATTATATAATAACACACAATTTTAGATTTTAAGAGAATTTTGGTTGTAACAAAACAGTCGCCCACACATAGTGAGCGACTGTTACTTTATTGATTTTTATATGTTTGTATTCTTTTTTATGTATGGTTCTCTGCTTATATTACCATCTATATGTTCATGTAAATCATCTTTGACAGGATTTCCCATTGGACAAAGAAGAAAATCGATTCCTTCACGGCGAGCTTGCTTTGCGGCAGGAACAAAATCGCTATCTCCAGAAACAAGTATTATTTGATCTACTTGCTTTTTAAATGCTAGAGAAGAAATATCAACACCTATTCGCATATCTACACCTTTTTGTTCAATATTTAAAGATAAGTGCTCTTTTCCTATATCTTTTATTTCTAATGTTCCGTTCATCAATTTTTTATTTTATTTTGTCATCCTTTTATTCCAAAGAGCTATGCTTGCTATACTGTAAATTGCAAGCTTTACAAGTAAAATTGCCGAAAGCTTTATGACATTAAAATCGCAGGTGAGCTTATTAGAAATTCCGCCTGCGAGTAGGAGGTATTGTAAATCCGACGCCGCTGTATTCATTAGCATTGATATACAAGCTATTGTTACAAAGCTGATAAAAGCCGTAAAAATGCTGCTTTTTGTAATGTTTGAAATGAGTGATATATAAACTGCACTCACTGACCAGGAAAACGACTGCTTTAGCGTGTTTAAAAGAAAATACTGCCATATAGTTAGATTATCAAATCCCGAATAGCCTATTATGTTTTTTATCGGCATACCTGCAAAGGATGTTATTTTCGGCAAAAAAGCAATGTATTCAACCATACAAAAGCTAAATGATATTATAAATGCAAGGATGAATGTTAATGTGAGCTTTATCGCACAGGTTTTAGCTCTGCCGTTTTGTGTGGTGAGCACCACCGAATACGATCCTGATTGAAATTCCGGGCAAAAAACTGCTATTGCGAAAAAAATTATTACAATTGCCGCAGGATAGCTTAGCCCTAAGCTGTCCAAAAAATCTAAGCAGTCGGTATCGTAAAAAAACTCACATTCGCCTTTGATGCTATCAAAATATTCACATTTTGTAATTAGATATTCGACCGTTGAAATCTTTGATAAAGCGCTGTTGTATTCCAAATTATATTCATCAAAATCCTCAAGTGTTATTCTATTTTCCTTATAGTCTGTTTGAATTTCGTCATACATATCTATCGTTTCGCAAAACGAATTATATTCTTCAAGAATTAACTCCTTCTTTTCCTGTGTATACTCTCCTGAAAGTGTATTCATGTACGACTTGTAAATTTCTTTGGAATATGGCAAATTATCTGCACTTGGAATGAAGCATATAGCATATCCCAAAGCTAGTGATAAAAAAATGAGCAAAAGCTTTAGCGGCGAAAATAGCTTTTTTATTTCAAATGCCAGAATCCTCATTTACTGTCACCATCGCTGCTTTCCTGCTCGAAACGATAGATGTATACGTCTTCGAGTGTGGGGCTACAAGGCTTTGCATTTTCAAACGGCTTTGTCGAGCTTACAATTCTCAAAGAAACCGAATTGTCGTTTTTTACAAGCACTGCATTTGAGTGTGATAGCATATATTCATCAGCCTCTTTAATGCTCATTTCACTTGTCCATACCATGCCTTTTATCTGATTAATTAATTCGCTTGGAGTGTCGAAGGAGATTATTTCACCCGATTTAAGAAGTATAGCCTTGTCGGCAATGCTTTCTACATCAGATACAATGTGTGTTGCCAGGATGATGATTTTTTCACTGCCAATTTTGCCGATTATGCTTCTAAAACGCATTCGCTCCTTTGGATCAAGTCCTGCTGTTGGCTCGTCTAAAACGAGTATTTTCGGATCATTTAGCAGGGATACTGCAATACCAAGTCGGCGTTTCATACCGCCTGAATACTCCTTGTATTTTCTTTTGCAGTCATCTGACAAATTCACAAAGTGAAGCAGCTCGTCAATTCTCTCTTTTGTATTTTTAATGCCTTTGAGCGCTGCAAAGTATTCCATTATCTCATATCCTGTAAAGCTTGGATAAAATCCGGGGTCTTGAGGAAGATATCCTAAAATATTTCGAAAGCCTTTCCCCATGCTGAATACATTTTCACCATCAAGAAGTATTTTGCCCTCGGATGGTTTTAAAAGACCTGTTAAAATATTCATAAGCGTAGTTTTTCCCGCACCGTTAGGACCTAAAAGAGCGTGAACACCATTTTCTAGTGTAATAGTTATGTTAGATAAAGCTTTCTTGCTTTTATAGCTTTTCGATATATTTTCAAATTTAAGCTGCATATCTATGTCCTCCTCGCCTTTGCAAAATTTATGCCTGTTACTGCAAGTGCTGTAAAGGAAAGTAAAAGCGTAATCGCTATAACGCACTCAAGCCTTGTTATTTCAAATCCGAATAAAAAGAGCGAATCGAACGTGAAAAAGTATTGATTTGGGTTAAGCAGGCATTGGGGTAATACCGCTCTGAGTGATGTGTACATTTCATAAGCACTGTTAGTTACACCGCTGCTGCCGTTTGTGGCTAAAACGAAGAAATATGTACTTGCAAGCATAGGAGAAACGGCAATTATTATCATGGAGAATATCGACGGCAAAGCCTTTTTTATCAAAACGCAAATCATAGCTGAAAGCGACACTATTAAAAACGAAAGGATTATTTTGCCAAGCGATTTTATTATAAAAAATTCACCTATAGAAATCTGATAGGGACAAAATTCATATTCTTCATAGGCTTGAATAGGCAGAGATAAATTGCTAACACCAAAGAAAAATTTTGCGCATATTATTTGACATATCAATTGAACAATAATTATAGCTGCTGCTGAAATTAAGCAAGCTGAAATTTGTCTTGCAAATAAATATCCTCTTCCGTTTGCAGTCGAATAAGCTGTTTTGTAAGAACCATATGCTCTGTCTATCGTGAACATTCTTACTGTCAAAATTATGACAAAAAGAACCATGGCATAATCCCAAATGGTGTAGTCAAAAAAGAGCGTTGCATTGTTTAAATCACCGGTGTACTCAAAAGAAACATCAATCACCGTGTTGTAGGCTTCGATAGACGCTTCGTACTGCTTGATTTGACTTTCGCTTTGCTCCTCTGATATTTCATACAAGGCATCTTTCACCATCTCCCTACGATGATATGGAAGATTTACAAAAAGATACTCCGCTTGATTTGCCGCCTTATCATAAAGAATAAAATCGTGCATTAGGTTATCACCGTATTCGCCTGCCTCGTCATAGGCTTTCTCACCCAGAGCATTAACCTGCTCTAAAAGGTCATCTCTTTTTGAGGAAAGCGTTTTAACAAGCTCATCATTTGAAAGACCTTGCTCATTGTAATCGTAAATTAGCTGACCATATTGTTTAAAGGATTCATCTCTGCTTTGATAGGCTCTCACCACAAAAAATATCATAAATGCGATAAGCAGTCCCAAACAAGCTATCATGTACGGTGATGAATACAGCTTTTTAAATTCGTATTTCATAGCACCTACTCCTCAAAAACAACAGCTGTATATTCAGCTGACCCATCTTCAAAATCAAACAAAATTCTATTTTCGCTATCTACAAGGAAAACATGGCTGATTGAATCGTTTGTGACCATGCTGTAATAGGGTGCGGCGTAATCCTCTTCCATATCGTTAAATTCAATTTTTTCTTTATTACTGCCGTCTAAATCACATCTCCATACATTTTCCTTTTGAGAATAGCTTTGATAGTAAATAGAGTTTTCGGTGACGCAGTAGTTTACATAACAGTCCTCGATGATTTTTTGAGCATTATCGCCGTTTGCGTCAGCGCAGTATAAATTAGGTGTGCTATCATCGTACTGAATATAGTAGATTTTATCATACTTACTACATACCTGACCGACTTTATCTGCAATCTTCTCCTTGGAATCCGTATCGGTATCATAAACAAAAAGCTCCATGTTCTGATTAGCATGATAAATGTAATTTCCATTGACCGCAAACGAAAGGCAAAGACTATTCGAAAGACTCCGGTAATCACTTGCTTCTCCCGTTTCAATATCATAGGTAAAAAAGTATGTCGGGCAAACAACAAAAAGCGTGTCATTTGATATTACAATTGCGCTGATAACATATTTGTTATCGAGATAGTTTTCCTTTTCGTAATCGGTGTAGTATTTATTTTCAAGCACAGTGCTTTCCTCACCGTCTTTATATAAAAACACCTTATTTTCACGCACGAAATATATACCATCATTTGAAGCGACCGGAGAGCAAAAGTCAAGATATCCCAGACAGCCCGGTGAATTTTCAGTATGAGCGCAGCCTACAATATTGCAAACGCTTTGTACTCTGCCACTTGATAAATTTATTTTGATATTCGGATAATTAAAGCTGTAAAAGTATGTATCATCTATTGTTTGGTTAGCGTTCATTATATTGTACGCTTTGTTGTCGTACTCAAAGCCCTCAGATGTAATATCAAGTCGTTGATCCTCGATCTGCTGCTTAGCCTCATCTATATCTACATATTTATCATCTGAAGCTTTATTTGAGCATGAGCATAGGACTGCTGCAATAGCAAGAAGAGTTATTATTTTTCGTTTCATATTAGTCGCCTCTCAATTTTTTATTTATTTTTATATTTTTATAATACCATTTATCACTTGATTTGTCAATACTTTTAAAGCTTTTTTTGTTAACTTTTTTTGAACAAACATTACAGATCATTGACACCTCTACAAAGCAAGAAAAAAACAAGGTTTAGGAAAGTGGACTTCTATGTTGTTACATGCTATAATATATAGTGGGTTGTTGTTTTTTCAAATGATTTTGAAACCACTTAAATAACAAGGAGGTTGCGCTTATGAGCGATGCAAATCACCATCAAAAATGTAAAAATGCTTATGCTAATGGCAATTATAAAGGATATAAATTTAATTTAGAAACAGCGGGATTAAAACAAGATCAGGTGTACGAAAGCAGAAGTGAATATGGAAGCAACGAACAAATAAGCAAAAGCAAAACAACTGTCATGCGTTGTATTCGCAGGGCATTTATCAATCCGTTTTCAATCATTTTATTTGTACTTGCGGTCGTTTCACTGATTACGGATGTGCTTTTGCCGAACAGGTATGGGCAAACCTTTTCATCTGTTATTATTATCTGCGTTATGCTATTGCTTGGTGCAGTTGTTCGTCTTATTCAGGAGCTACGGGCAAAACGTGTTGCTGACCAGTTAGCACACATGGCACAAACCACAGTTTCTGTTTGCAGGGATAACATCTGGCAGGAGGTTTTATCTGAGGAGCTGGTAGTTGGAGATCTTGTTCGCATTGAGGCAGGAGATCGAATACCGGCGGATATTGAGTTAATTGAAGCAAAGGATTTGTTTGTTTCTCAGTCTGTTATAACCGGCGAGAGCGAAAGCTTTGAGAAGAAAGCAGAGCAGCCGCAGAAAAAACCGGAAAAGCTAAGCGATTACATAAATGTTGTATTTCAGGGGGCTACGGTTACCGGTGGTTCTGGAATAGGTGTTGTACAGGCAGTTGGAAAAAATACGGTATATGGCAGTCTTGACATAGACAGGCTTGAGCAAAAAAAAGGATTTGACAGAGGTTCTAATTCTATTGCCTGGGTGCTTATCAGATTTATGGTAATATTACTGCCTATTGTATTTCTTGCCAGTGGGCTTACCCAAGGAAATTGGCTGGAGGCTTTTTTGTTCGCTCTTTCTGTTGCAGTAGGACTAACACCTGAGATGCTGCCAATGGTGGTTAGTGCTTGTCTTGCAAAGGGTAGTCACCAAATGGGTAAAGAACAGACTGTAGTAAAAAACATCAATGCTATGCAGACATTGGGCAATATGGACGTGCTGTGCATGGATAAAACAGGGACGCTGACAAATGATACTGTAATATTAGAATACTACATGGATATACTTGGAAACGAAAGCCGATTGGTTCTGGATTATGCTTTTTTAAACAGCTACTATCACAGTGGTGTAAAAAATCACCTTGACACAGCTGTACTTAAATATAGTGGTATACCAGGACTTAAAACACATTTTGAAGAGCTGTCAGATAATAGTACTCTCTTAGATGAGCAGCCATTTGATTATGATCATAAATATGCAGGTGTTTTGTTGAAGGGAGAAATGGATAATCTGCATATTATAAAAGGAAGTGTGGAAAACGTCCTGTCAAGATGTCGATATGCGGAGTTTCGTGGAGAAAGAGTCGCTGTAGCCTCTGATACACTTAAAAGCGTTCATGCTGTGACAGATGAGCTAACAGAGGATGGAATGAAAGTATTGGCAGTAGCTTATAGAAAGACATCCTCTTCCGTGCTTTATGCTGATGATTCGGACTTTATACTAATTGGTTACCTGGCATTTTTTGATGCGCCAAAAAAGAGTGCATCAAAAACAATTAAAAATCTGAAAGGTTTAAACGTAGATGTACGTGTCCTAACAGGCGATGATGTGAAAACAACATTGTCTATTTGCTCGCGCATTGGCATTGAAACGCAATCAGTCCTGACTGGAGCCGATTTTGAAAAGCTCTCTGAAAATGATATCCCAACCAGTGTGGAAAATACAAAGGTTTTTGCAGAGCTTACACCAAAGCAAAAAGCATGCATCATTAAAATATTACGAAAAAACGGACACACTGTGGGATTTATGGGAGATGGAATGAATGATCTTCCAGCGGAATTAACCGCTAACGTTGGGATTTCAGTGGACACAGCTGCAGATGCTGTCAAGGAAAGTGCAGATGTGATTCTGCTGAAAAAGGATTTGAATGTTCTTCAGCGTAGTATTTTGGAAGGGCGCAGGGCGTTTGCAAACATGACAAAATACATAAAAATAACGGCATCATCTAATTTGGGGAATATAATAGCAGTGGTCGTAGCAAGTATTCTATTGCCGTTCTTTCCGATGACCTCGCTGCAGCTTCTTCTTTTGAATTTGCTGTATGATACCTTATGCTTGATTTTACCATGGGACAATGTAGATCCAGAGCAGCTTAGAAAGCCTGTTCGCTGGAATGGAAAAAGTCTTGGGCGTTTTATGCTACGCTTCGGACCAATCAGCTCAGCCTTTGACATCATTACGTTTGCTTTTTTGTTTTTTGCTCTATGCCCTGCTATATGCGGTTCGACGTTTTCGCAGCTTGATGCATCAGGACAGTCTACATTTATTGCGACATTTCAAACAGGATGGTTTCTCGAATCTATGTGGACACAGGTGCTGATTCTTCATTTGCTGCGTACAAGTAAAATTCCTTTTGTTCAGAGCAAGCCTTCAACTCCCGTTTTCGGAGTCACAATTGTAGGTGTGGTTCTGTTTTCTATACTTACGGTTACGCCGGTTGGGAATCTTATGGGCTTGACAGCACTTCCAATCGGGTATTATTTATTCCTTGCTTTAGATGTTATCTCTTATCTTTGCGTTGTAAGCGTAGCTAAGTTTATTTACTATAAAAAGCACAGGGAACTTTTGTAGGTAGGTGGCATATGAAAAATAACATTGATTTTGTCAGCGTGGATGCAGCGGCATTTCGTTGGTTGATAGAAAAATTAAAGGCTGCGCCGAAGGAGGTGCTTTGTGCGGAGGAATTATCTGATGCTCTTTCAGATTTAGAGAAAGGTAAAATCAGAAGCCTGATGCTGGAATCATGTGATAATATGCCGACTCAAAGTCTGTCAGAAATCGTCTGTGGTGAGCTGCGCATACTTCCGACAGCACGAAAGGTGATCAGAGGAGATATGGAAATTTTCCTTACTCCGAAGGAATTTGACATTCTGCTATTCCTAGCAAGGAACCGTGGCGAGGTCTTTACTAAGGAACAAATTTATCAGGCAGTATGGGATGCCGAATATCTGATGGATGACAGCAATATTATGGCGTTTATTCGCAAGCTAAGAAAGAAAATTGAACCCCACCCGGATGCACCGGAATACATACTAACCATTTGGGGCGTAGGGTATAAGTTCAATGATAAATGCTAAGAAGTGTAGTATTTCTTGCAAATTCGCAAGGGAATCGCAAGGCTTTGACCATGTGAATTTCCTTGCTTTTTTTATATAATAAAGGAGAGTGAAGGAGGCGCATACATGGAATATGCAGATTTTGTGATAAGAATTGCCCTTTCTCTGATACTTGGTTTTGCGATTGGATTAGAGCGTCAATTGACAGGACATACAGCAGGTATTCGAATCAATGTCCTGATTTGCATGGGAGCTGGATTTTTCACCCTGTTTCCACTCCTGTTTGAATCAGAGCAGACCTTTCGTGTGGCAGCGGCGATTATTCAAGGTGTCGGTTTTCTGTGCAGCGGTGTGATTTTCAAGGAAAGTGCATCTGTGCGGGGAATGAACACAGCGGCGACCTTATGGTGTACGGCGGCGGTCGGCGTCCTTGCCAGCTCCGGAATGTATTTGATGGCTGTCACAGCTGCGGGCATCCTGATTCTCTCAAACCTAATTCTTCGCCCACTGGCAAAAAAAATCAATCCGATCATTGCAGAGGAAGAATCAGAAAGGCAATACCGTATTTCTGTCACCTGTCAGGAAAAGGCGGAGCATGAGCTTCGTATGCTGCTGATTAACAGCAACTCCTGTAAAACGCTCTATCTGACCAATCTTGAAAGCGGAGATGTTGTAGGCGATAAGGTGGAGATTATTGCGGAATATGATTCGGCTGGAAAATCCAAAAATCGTGTATTGGAAGGAATTGTCGGGCAGATACTCGCTCGTCCGGAGGTGATTAGTGCTGGCTGGGAGGTGTTGTGATGAAGTCAATAAGGTGTGGGAAACAAATTTTCTATGTTTTATATGTAGCAATGACATTAGGATGTATTTTCTTAGGATATTTATTTTCAGAATATCGACATTTTGTGTTTGTGGCATAGTACTTCATCACAGCTGCTATTTGAATTATGCTGATGCTTGAAGTCATTGCGCTTTGGATAAAGCTGAAAAAAAAGAAATTATTCAACGAAAGGGGAAAAGAGTGATGGATTATGTATGTATGGTTTTAGGTATTCTTTTTATGGCAGGCGGTATCATTTTTGCATTTGGCAAAATCTATCAGCATATACCTGCGTGGCAAAAAATGTCTGATGAGGAAAAGAACAAGATAAAAATTAAACCAATTTGCCAAAATATTGGAGGAATGATAGCACTTAATGGAATCATCTTTGTTCTAAAAGGATGCTGCGCTGGATTTTCAGACCAGATGTTTTCAGGTGCAATCATTATATGGCTGGTGATTGCCGGATTCGATGTTTATTACATATCAAAAAGCAGCCGTTATATAAACCAATAATCTGCATAGCAGCTTATATAGATATTCTTGTGAACGAGGAGGTGAAAAACATGGACTCCGAAGGTAGTCCACAAAGAGATAATCAACACCTGGCGTTCGGATACTCCATGTTCGCCTGCGTAACTGCTCTTGTCTCTAATAATTAGTTTACAGGAGGTAAGTATTATGAATAAGAAAATAACCCACAAGGCTCTGAATCAGATGACGGAAAAGGCGGTGATTCGTGATGAGCAAAACAGCCGCATTACATTTGCAGCAACAAATCCAATAGGTGATGTACTTGAATGCCTGAACACCACTTTAACAGGACTTGATGAGGAATCGGTTATTACCAGCCGTTCCATAAATGGCTCTAACCATGTGACAAAGGAAAAGAAAAAATCACTGGCACAACGACTGGTTGGAGCTTTTATTAATCCTTTTACAGCAATTCTCTTTTTCTTGGCGGTTGTTTCCACAATGACGGACATGATTTTGCCGTACTATTCCCTGTTTGGCTGTGAGCCGCAGGATTTTGACTGTCTAACAGTCGTCATTATCCTGACGATGGTTCTGATTTCTGGTACGCTGCGCTTTGTTCAGGAGTCAAGGAGCGGCAATGCTGCAGAAAAGCTGCTAGAAATGATCACCACCACCTGCACTGTTACTCGTAGGGATTCTCCGAAGTCAGAGCTTCCATTGGATGAGGTGGTTGTCGGGGATATTGTTCACTTGTCTGCCGGGGATATGATTCCGGCTGATGTTAGGATTCTTAAGGCAAAGGATTTATTTGTCAGTCAGGCTAGTCTGACTGGCGAAAGTGAGCCGATAGAGAAAACACCTCTTGTAGCAGAATCAGCGGATTCCGTGACAGAATATTCTAACATAGCCTTTATGGGCAGCAGCGTTATTTCGGGAAGTGCAACTGCTGTGGTTGTCTGTGTTGGGGATAATACACTGTTCGGTTCTATGGCATCAGCAGTAGCAGGTGATGCAGTCGAAACAAGTTTTACCAAAGGCGTCAATGCCGTATCATGGGTATTGATTTGCTTTATGATGGTGATGGTGCCGCTGGTGTTTGTCATTAACGGTCTGACAAAGGGAGATTGGCTGTCCGCATTTTTGTTTGCTATTTCTATTGCAGTCGGGTTGACTCCGGAAATGCTGCCAATGATTGTGACGACCTGCCTTGCAAAAGGAGCTGTTTCCATGAGCAAAAAGCGGACCATCGTAAAAAATCTAAATTCCATTCAGAACTTTGGAGCAATCGACATTCTTTGCACAGATAAGACAGGCACACTCACTCAGGGCAAGGTGGTGCTGGAGTATCATCTGAACATAAATGGAGAGGAAGACAGCAGGGTGTTGCGTCACGCATATTTAAACAGCTATTTTCAGACTGGGTACAAAAACCTGATGGATTTGGCGATTATTCAAAAAACCGAGGAGGAAGAGAGAGACAATCCGCAGCTGACCGATTTGTCAGAGCATTATGTGAAGGTGGATGAAATTCCCTTTGACTTCTCACGCCGCCGCCTAACCACGGTGGTACAGGATAAGACTGGAAAAACGCAGATGATTACCAAAGGTGCTGTGGAAGAAATGCTCTCGGTCTGCTCCTTTGCGGAGCTGGATGGTGAAGTGAAGCCCTTAAGCGAGGATGTACGTAAAAGAATCCTGCAAACGGCAGATGAGCTGAACGAGAAGGGGTTCCGTGTTCTGTGCATCGCTCACAAAACCAATCCATCATCCGTTGGTATTTTTAGCGCAAAAGATGAGACGGATATGGTGCTTATCGGATATCTTGCTTTTCTCGATCCACCTAAGGAGTCGACTGCCGATGCGATTCGGGCGTTGGCTGCACATGGTGTACACACTAAAATTTTGACTGGTGATAACGACAAGGTAACCCGAACCATCTGCGCTCAGGTAGGGCTGAAGGTGCGCAATATGCTTCTCGGTTCTGACCTGGAGCGCATGACAGATGAGGAGCTTGCCAAGACCGCAGAGACAACAGATGTATTCGCCAAGCTGACTCCTGAACAGAAAGCTCGCATTGTTTCTGTTCTGCGTGAAAACGGTCATACGGTTGGATTTATGGGAGATGGCATCAACGATGCTGCCGCCATGAAGGCTGCGGATATAGGAATCTCTGTGGATACAGCAGTAGATGTAGCAAAGGAATCGGCAGATATTATTCTTTTGGAAAAGGATTTGATGGTGCTTGAGGAGGGAATCATTGAAGGGCGCAAGACCTACGCCAATATGATTAAATATATTAAGATGACGGCGTCTTCTAACTTTGGCAATATGTTTTCCGTACTGGCGGCATCGGCTTTGCTTCCATTTCTGCCCATGATGAGCCTACACCTTATTTTCCTTAATCTGATTTACGACCTAAGCTGTACCGCCATTCCTTGGGATAACGTGGATGAAGAATTTATCGCTGTTCCGAGAAAGTGGGACGCTTCCAGCGTGGGAAGCTTTATGATATGGATAGGTCCCACAAGCTCTATCTTTGACTTTACGACTTATATTTTCATGTACTTTGTATTTTGCCCTATGTTTGTATCCGGTGGTGTTTTGTATAATGACCTCGCTGCTCATTTCAGTGGCGCTGAGCTTGCGGATTTGCAGTTCAAATACATGGCAATGTTCCAGGCAGGATGGTTTGTGGAGTCAATGTGGAGCCAGACGCTCGTCATCCATATGATTCGTACACCTAAGCTGCCCTTTATTCAAAGCCGTGCTTCTGCACCTCTGACATTGATGACGATGACGGGAATCGCAGTGTTAACTATTATTCCGTTTACTCCACTAGGCACGATGCTGGGCTTTGTCGCACTGCCAGCGAGCTATTTCCTTTATCTAATTCCCTGCATTCTGCTCTATATGCTACTGGCTACAAGCCTAAAGAAAGCCTACGTCCGCCATTACGGCGAGCTACTATAAAAGGAGGTTGCATTATGAATTGGATTAATATTTGGATGAAGCTGTTTGGAACTACAGAATTTCTAGGATTGAATATGGGATTTTGGGTATCCATGATTGCTGTCGCAATGATTGTTATTTTAATGAATGCTGTTTTTTGGGGAATGAAACCAAAGAAAAAATAAAACAACCCGGCTACCATTACGCCCATCAGAGACATGCCTGATTCTCTGATGGGCGTATCATTATTCATTATAAAAATATCTCTGCTACATGATAGATAATACAAGATAAGATCAGGGCAGTGCCTGTAAAAAATAAAGCTAGGCGTAATGTCCACTTGAGCGAGTGTGTTTCTCTATATGTTGTTGACAGAGCCATAACGCATGGCACATTGAAAGAAACAGCGAACAGGAATGCAAGAGCCTCCGCTTTTGAAATCACTGTAGGCATTACCGCTGCCAGCACACTGGAATCTACACCAAATGACTTTGCTTCAAAGGTGCCGGCGATTAGGGATCCTTCTCCTGCAAATACAGCATTGAGGACTCCTAATACCGCTTCCTTAGCAAAGGCGGAGGATACAAATGCCATAAAGGTTTGCCATCCCATTCCGAAAAATCTGGTCACAGGTTCGATGAAGGTGCCGATGTGATACAGCAGACTGTTCTCTACATTTCCAGAGCGTGAGAAAGTTAGTAGGTAGACAATCAGAGAGATGAGGAATATGGTTTTTAGTGCCCTCTTAAATATATCAATTGCTCTTATCCACGCAATATACAGAATATTTTTCCAGTGAGGCTTATGGTAGGGTGGCAGCTCCATTATAAGACCTGTCCTATTTTCTATTGGTGAAAGCCTTTTGCCAAAGACCTTTGAAATGATAAAAATCATAAGCATCATATATACTAAAATCCCCAGAACAACCACAATAGCTCCTGAGCCAAAGAAATATGCTGCAAGGACAGGAATGACGGACCATATTGCCGCACACGGAACTGCCCAGGTTAGGGCTATGGTTAGCAGGCGCTGACCATAGTTGTCAATGACTCTTGCTCCTGCAGCTCCTCCAATGGTACAGCCAAATCCCATGATCATCGGACAAATGCTTTTACCCTGAACACCAAGCTTAGACATTAGTCCGTCAAATACATACGCCACTCGTGCTATGTAGCCTATATCCTCCAGGAAGGCAAATACAAAGTTTACGCCAAAAACAAACCCGGACATAGAAAAGGCAAAATATACAGTGTTGGGAATCAAAACGCTAACGATATCTGCAAGAAATGAATGCACATGAAGGGAATCCATCGCATTTTGTAAAAGAGGCGTTAGAATCTGCGGAATCATCGCTCCAATTCCCATAAGAGGCATAGCAACAATCATTGAACAAGCAAACGCCAAAAGCATTACAACAATAGCAAATATTTTACCGGAAATTCGTTCGGTAGCCATACGATCTAGCTTGCTCAGGGTATAGGTCTTTTGGGTTTGCGTCACAACACCTGATAGGATTTCTGAAATCCACGAAAACTCCTTACCGTCCTCGCATTTTGGAGCTTTGAGCCTTGGCGCAGACAATAACGCATCGTGAATGACGTCCTTTAGCTTGTCATACCGCTTTAAATCTGCCGCGACAAAGGAGATCACAGGTATTCCCAAGCGCTCCTCTAGTATCGTCACATCCACCTGCTTTCCCTGCGACTTGGCTACATCCTCCATATTGAGAACCAAGATAGCCGGTGCCTTCATCTTGGAAAAATCCGCCAGCATATACAAGCTGCGTGATAGCTGAGAGCTGTCTGCCATCACCAAAATCAAATCTGCATCGCCTTGGGTAATATAATCACGAGTGACCTTTTCTTCTTCAGAGTCCGCCGTTAAGGAATAGCTGCCCGGAAGATCTACAACGGAGATTGCTTCTCCCTGATATTTGTAAGACCCCTCACAGCGCTCCACCGTTTTGCCCGGCCAGTTTCCAACGTGCTGGTGAGAGCCTGTCAGGGCGTTAAACAGAGTGGATTTACCGGAATTGGGCTGTCCTAAAAGTGCAATTTTATGCATTTTCCTTCACCTCGATTTCTGCTGCATCCTTTTGGTTTACCGCGATAAGTGTATCTCTGGCAAATAATAGAATCGGCATTTTCGCTTGATTTCGAACTATCTGAAGCTCAGTATCGGGCACAAGTCCCATAGAGCCGGCACGTCTGATAAAATGATTATTGCGTCCTACACTTATCAGCACATATTTCTGTCCTTCGACGGCTTTTGATAGCCTCATGTCGCTATTCCTCCTTTAAATTTTTTCAATGAACAGTATACAGTTATTTTTTTATATTGTCTATAGTCATAAAAGAATTTTTGTTCCAAATGTCATTTGAGTTTGACAAGGCTAACTCATTGTGCTATAATAAATATTATGAATAACTATATTATTAAAAAGGATGACCTGAAAACTCAAATCACCTTAGAAAACGCCTGTAAATTCGAGCTATATGAGATTTGTCCGGGAATTGTCTTTGCATTCAATGATGTATATACAAGCGTTTTGCCCAAAATGACATCATATGAAGCAGATGACTGCATATGTACAATTAATTATGCTACTAAAGGAACCTGCGGACTGTATTCGACTAATGGAAGGTATATCTATCTTCGTGCCGGAAGGCTGATGATTAGTAACGAGCAGGCGGAGCATTCATTTGAATATCCTGTCGGAAGCTATTGTGGCATCGAGATTTTTATCATGCGTAGGGCACTAGAAAACAAAGAGCTTCTGTCTTTTTTCAATATTGATATTGAGCAGATGCTTCAAACCTATTTGCAAGGCTTTGAAACAACGGTGATTGTGGAGAATATAAATTTGTTCAAAAATACACTTGGTGATATCATGACGCTTTATGAGAACAATTCTATAGATCTGAATCTTTTGCGTCTTCACACCTTCTATATATTGAGAATGCTCACGGCTGGAGAGGTCGAGCTTCGCTCAGGCTATGAGGGTGCATTGTCAAAGGGTCAGGTAAATATGGCAAAGCAAGCCGAACGAATTTTAACATCAGATTTAGCGAGTAGAGAAACCATTGCCAACATTGCGAGTCAGATGGGAATTAGCTCGACTAGTCTTAAGAATTATTTCAAGGCTGTTTATGGACAGAATATCTCTCAATATCTAAAGGAAAAGCGAATTGACAAGGCGAAAGAGCTGTTAGCTGAAACAAAGCTTTCGATATTAGATATTGCAAACATAGTCGGATTTGAAAGTCAATCCAAATTCACGGCGATGTTTCACGCATTTATTGGGCTTACACCGACCGAATATCGGCGCAATATACGCAATGAAAAATAAGCATTTGTGAACATACAGACTTTTTAACAAGCATGATAATTAAAGCAGACCCATTTGGTGCGACGCTGCACTTAATAGGTCTGCTTTTTTTATCATAATTGCGTTTTTTTCGAATAAAGCTATTTGGATAGGACATCTCTTTTTTGGAGCTTAGCTTTTACTCTGATGTTTGCATTTTAGATCTTGATACCGCCATGACTGCTGAGAAGAGCGCTATGGCAAAGAGAAGCTCTATCCCTAGGTAGGTAAGATATTTGGTCATGGTAAAGGCTGTATCACCCACGCCGTATAGCATATTGTTCGCCTTAACAAACCAGTAGGCTGGCAGGAATTTTGCAATTCCTAAAACGAGCGAGCTTAGTAGATTTTGCGGCACGAATACTCCGCACAAAAAGCTCATTCCCATTCCAAAAACGTTTGACACCATAGGTATTGTATTTTCATTAATGTCAAATTGTGCCACAAGCATAGCCGCACCCATTGAAATGACAATGTAGACAAGCGTGTTAAGTAGCGTTAAAACACCTGTTTTTGTAAACATTTCACTTCCGTATAAGGCTATACCGAGCAGCATGAATGCAAGCCAAACAATTGCCGTCACCACCAATGAGCCTAGTATAAGCTGCAGAGTTTTTTTAGACATCAAAAGTGACGAGCTGTCAATTCTGCGTCGAATGTCAGGCTTGTTAAATGTAGCCAAAATCGGTGAAAGACCTACAATCATTATCGATATGAAAATATACGCCAAATACTGTGTGAAATACATAAGATAACCGCCCTCATCTTGCGAAAAGCTTTCAACTGTAACGTCGGTGCTTATGCTAGATAGCAGGCTCGCTTCATTGCAGGCTTGCTTTGCGTCCATGCCCTGGGCAATATACATGCTTACAGCAGAAATATACTGCTCAAGCTGTCCTTCAAAAAATACCGCCTGATAGTCCTCGTCTTTAACGCTTTCAAAAAGTCCATCCGTTTCACCGCTTTCAAGCTTTTGTTCAAAGCCCTCGTTTATTGTAAGCGAATAATTAATTGTATGATAAAAAAGTGCATCTGTAATTTGCTCATCACTCTCGCCTACATCGACAAGCGTGTGATTTTGCTCGATAAAGCTTATAAGCTCATGACTTGCCGTAGTATTATCAAGGTCGTGCACCGAAATGCTTAGCTTGGTTGATTCAAATCCGTTTTTTTGCTCGGCATCTGAGGAGAGCAAAATTGCGATGATTGCAAAAATCACAAAGTATAGGATGACGCTCGGAATTTTTCGTACAGCAATTTTTAAAAACGTTTTAAAGACTTGCATATTTGCGCCTCCTTGTGAGTAAAAATCCTCCTATGATAAATACAATTGAAATTAGCAAAAGTGTTGCAAGATTTCCAATCAGTCTGTCATAGGTATCATAGATATTTAGCGAGTAAAAGCTGTCGGTAATCAGTGCGGCAGGACTTATTTTATTAAGCCACGGCGCATAGAGCTGTACATATCCGTACATGTTGCCCACCATAAGACCGCTAAAGAAGCAGAGTATCATTGACACACCGGTGAGAATTGAATTCTTTATGTTTTCGCTCATTGTGCCAAACGAGCCCACAAAAAATCCCATGCTGACTCCCGTAAGCGATGCTATGGCAATTATGCCGAGCAGTGGTAAAAGTGGCGCTCCGAAGTTTATTTTTAATACAAACAGAAGATAGCCAAGCGAAATTGTCGAGCAGATAAAGTTTACAAGCGTCATGGCAAGCAGACCCGCTGTAATGCTTACAAGCTTGTTTTCAGGCGAAACGCATCTTCTTGCACCGATATCCGACAAATTTCCCTGCGTGCGTACAACCACCGAAAGTCCCGCCATACTGCCAAAAAGCGTACTCATTGCAAGCAGATTGTAAAAGTACTGAACATACGGATCTCGATTTCCATCGGTTAAGCTGCGCTCAGTAATGAAGCTTTCAGAGATATTCATGGCGTCAATTACGTCATCAAGCTTTGTCGGGTCGTTATTAATCGTGTCTGTGATTATTTTCTCGTTAATTTTATATTGGTCGAGAAAAAACTTAACGATAGAGGTTTCTGTAGATTCTGATTTTACCGAAAGAGATATGTCCTCTCCTACAAGGATAACAGCCTTTACATCACCGTTTTCCAGCAGACTAAGGGCTGATGTCTTGTCCTTAGCAGAATTATCAATTGAAAAAAGTGCATCATCACCGCTCGAAAGTGCGTCTATCGTTTCAGAAAACGTCTGATTTTTTATGTCGTCATCGTATACTACAGCTATCGGAATCGCTTGAAAAAGCTCAACGCTTTCGTAGAGATTTCCAAATGCCATGTAAAAGAAGGTTCCCAAAACAATTGGAAAAGCAAGCATCCAAAACATCGCTTGAATATTTCGCATCGAGCAAAAAAGCTCATATTTAAACAGATGAAAAAACATATTCCTTTACCTCACATTTTAATCTCGTAGCTCTTTTCCCGTTATTTCTAGAAAAACATCGTTGAGCGTTGGCTGTTTGGAATAAACTCTGCCGATTTTTATGTCGTTTTGCTGAAGAAGAGTAAGCACACGAATAAGATTGTGCTTTCCGCCGTGGCATTTTACAGAAAGCTCGCCGCCGTCAAATGTGGCTTCGCCTATATGCTCTAGCCCTCGAATCTCTTCTAATAGCTCGTCTGATATGTCCATGACCTCGATGGTGATTTTTTCGGTATCCTTTATCTGCTTTTTGAGCTCTTCCTTTGTGCCGACAGCAATTTGTCTGCCCTTATCCATGATGGCAATTCGTGTGCATATCTGTTCTACCTCCTCCATATAATGCGAGGTGTAAATTATTGTCGCACCGCTTCGGTTTAGCTCTACTATTCCCTCAAGTATTTTATTGCGGCTTTGGGGATCTACAGCTACTGTAGGCTCATCAAGTATAATAAGGCTTGGCTTATGAGCGATACCGCAGGCGATATTAAGCCGTCTTAAAAGTCCGCCAGAAAGCTTTTTAGGACGAAACTTAACAAACTCCTCTAATCCCACAAACTCGATTGCTTCCTTTACATATTGCTTGCGTGTCGCCTTGTCCTTTATGTAAAGACCACAAAAATAGTCGATATTTTCATACACTGTAAGCTCGTTTATAACTGCAACGTTTTGCATAATAATTCCGATTTTGCTTTTTATTTTGTAGTTGTCAGGCGACATTTTTTCGCCAAAAATTTCAATGCTGCCTTTATCAAAGGATAAAAGCGACAGCAGACAGTTTATTGTCGTGGTTTTTCCGGAGCCATTAGGACCTAAAAGTCCGAATATTTCGCCCTCTGATATTTCAAGCGAAAAATGATCCAGAGCGATAAGCTCTTTGTAGCGTTTTACAAGATTTTCTATTTTTACAACAGGAGCGGGCATAAAAAACTTCCTTTCTCAGATGATAATTCTAGTATACAAAAAAGCATTGCTAAAGGCAAGTGCAAAATGTCATTTATTTCATGTGACAAATGTAATTTTTCGATATGCAAAGCTCCCCTACAGCTTGTGCCGTAAGGGAGTGTGCTTTACTTCATATGATTATAGTAAAAAACTGCAAGCTGAGTTCTGTCACGCACATCAAGCTTTAAAAAAATTGCACTCATGTAGTTTCGCACCGTACCCTCACTTAAAAAAAGCTGCCTTGCAATTTCCTTGTTGCTAAGTCCCTGAGCGACAAGTGTAATAATTTTGAGCTCGGTTTGTCCTATATCAAAGCCCTCGTAATCGAAGCTTTCGCTTTTTGCTGCATTCATAAGCTTTGGAATACGAGTCATTACCTGCGCTCCGAATACGCTCTGACCGTTCATTACTGCCCTTAATGCTGGGAGGATGCTGTCAAAATCCTGCTTGATGATATATCCCTTTGCTCCGATTTCAAGCGCCTTTACTATGTATTCATCATCAGAAAATGTAGTTAGAAAAAGTATTCGTGCATCAGGATTCTCGCTTAATATCCTCTCTCCTGCTTCAAGTCCCGTCATATCCTTCATTCGTATGTCCATCAAAATCACATCGGGTTGATTGTCCCTAAAAAGTTCAACAGCCTCAGCTCCACTGCTGCCAAGTGCGCACACCTCAATTCCCTCGTGATTTTCAAGTATCGTTTTTAGCGAAGCTGCTACCAGCATATCGTCGTCAACAATTATTATTTTCATATTCGCTACTCCTTTTCGATAGTTACAAACACCTTAAACCCTTTTTCGGATGAATATATTCGTAAATTTCCGCCGAGCGACTGCGCTCTTGAACGCATATTTTCAAGTCCTATACCGCTTTCGTAGGTTGGATTTTCTACAGTCGGATTTTTGCCGTTGTCCATTACAATCAGTCGGTAAAATGTGGAATATTCCTGAAGCGTTATATACACTCTGTCACCGCTGCTGTGCCTTGAGGTGTTGTTGAGTGCCTCCTTGATTATCCCGATAAATGCAAGCTTAATTTCGATTTTAATATCCTCGCTGCAGCCATAATCAAGCGCTACGGAAAAACGTTCAGGCAGCATCCTCATTAGATCTCTTATCGTTTGCTCCATGTCAATCGAATCGTCGTGAAGATCATGTACACTTTGACGAATGCTTGTCATTGCGCCGTTTATACTGCTTTGCACACTTTCAAGATTTTCACGCTGCTGCTCATCCTTTGTAACGACAATTAGCGCACCCATTTGCAGCAGACAGCGCGTGAGAAGATGTCCTACGTTGTCATGAATTTCTCTAGCTATGCGGTTGCGCTCCTTTAGTGTTGCGGTATACACCTCGTAATCTCTGAGCCTGACAAGCTCCTGATTTTTTTCTGCGAGTGATATATTAAGCTCCTTCGAGTTGTCGCGGATTTCAATAAGCTCTCTCCTGGCTATTTCAAGTCGCTCGGTTTTTAGCTCGGTCATTGCCGATACAATTATACCCACAAAGCATAAAAGTACGGTGATGCTTCCGATTAGAGGAAATGAATAGAGCATTACTATTATCATTGCAATCGAAAGGGGAAGATTTTTTAGCCTTATTAGGTCATAAGCGATAATTGGCAGTCCACAGCAAAAGTGAGGCTCAAAAAAGCAAATAAAAATGTATCCGCCGAGAGCAATTAGGGTGAGCTCCTGCTTGTCTAAGCAAAGTGTAAGCATAGAAATGGAAAAGGTGACAAGCACAATTGCCGCAGCATAGGTTTCGGTTTCGTTCGCGCAAACTATAGCGGCAGTAAGCAGCGTGACGCTTGCCTTGTCAATCATTCGTGTAATCAAGTGTGAAATCTCCCCTTTTGACGTTAGTATGTGCTTTAGTATATTTTATCATAAAAGCAGTAGCTTGTCAAAAGAAAAGAAGCAAGAGAGGGCAGGCTGATTTATTTTATTTTCTTTTTCCCTTGACAAGAGATTCAATTTGTTGTATAATAGATGAAGGGACATCGGTTGGGGCGTAAAAGACATATATGCGCTTGTTTTGGAAAGGATGCCTTAAAATGATTGAATGGAAAAAGACAGCATGTGCTCTTATGGCGCTGGCAGCCTGTCTTATGGCAGGATGCTCTGAAAGCGAGGACTCTGATTCTTCAAGCACTGCTCAAACCACCTCACAAGAGATTGCGGATAACGATAGTCAGGACGATACAGAAAGCGAGTCGAACAGTGAAGCTGAAGCCGAGGCTGTGTCTGAAGCTGATGATGAAATTTCGGTTGGCGAGCTGTTAAGTGGTGCGGCTGAGATTTTTGATGGAGATTATACCTATACATCATCGATAACCTATTCGGATGATGATAGTGTAAGCTATGATGTAACTCTTGCAAAAAGTGGTGATGAGCTTTATGAGCAAATTGTTACAAATGAAGGCGATGAGGTTAGCTCAGATGTCATATACTATTTTGATGGAACCACAGCATATAACCTTGATATAGGGCTTGGTATATATTCGCAGACGGATGAAATTGATGAGGTTAATACCATAGTTAGTGTAGCACAGTTGGGGCTCGATCAAACCACAACGCATATTCCTGACGACACCGAGGGACTTGAGGTTGAGGAGTACACCTATACGGGCGATACCTATATTACGGTCTTTGATTTTTATTTTGACGATGATGGATCTATGGTCAAGCATACCGTGACATACATCGAAGAGGGCGAGGATGATCTTGTTCAAACAGTTGAGACTGTAAAGCTTGATGATACTGCTGATGAGGCTCTGTTTGATGAAGAATTGTTTGATGACCTTAAGGATTTTGACGCCATGACAGAGGATGAGCGACTCTCATTTTGTCAGTCGATTTGCTCTGAATATGGTATAAGCACCGATGATATGTACACGCTCGATATAACCACGGACGATCTAAAAACCATAAGCTATGACGATTTTACAACGCTTGTGTATTCGTTTGTGTAAGAGCAGTAACAAATTACACTGAAGGAAAGTCTGATACTATGAAAACGAGTAATATACTTAAGCTGCTAAAGCCTAAGGCGCTTATCTCGTATATCAGCGAGGACGCTACGCTGCGGCAGGCAATAGAAAAAATGAAAAATCACGGATACACGGCTGTACCCGTTATAAATAAAAACGGTGAATACGTCAAAACCGTTGCCGAGGGAGATTTTCTTTGGTTTATATTGGCGCATGATATAAAGAGCCTAGAGCAGCTAGAGGAGTATACGGTTAAGGATATTCCCAAGCGCGTTGTATGCGAGCCGGTATATGTTTATTCGACCATAGAAGATCTTTTTAAGCTTTCGATGAATCAAAACTTTGTACCCGTTACGGACGACAGAGGAGTTTTTATCGGAATAGTTACCAGAAAAGATATTTTAGGAGCCTGCTATGAGGCACTCAAGGAGAGCGAAATGTTTTCTGTCGCTCCTGAATATGAGCGTGAAGAGCAGTAAATTACATAAAGGAGAGATTAGGATGAAAAGGGAAGAATGCAGAAAAAGGATGGCTAAAAACCTAAGCGGAAGTGCTGCTTTATATGCTATTCTTATTATGATAATGCTGCTTGCGATCGGCACAGCTGCGGTGGTTGTAACGGGAAGAAGCGACATATCAGAAAATGACGAGATGCCTGCGTATGCGGCTGTCGAGTCTGAAGAGGAGGAATCCTCATCAGAGGAGGACACATCAAGTGTTGAAGAGGTTCCCGACACCACTATGACATATCCCGAAAAGGATTATGATTTCGTAAGAATGGAGCTTGACGAGGTTGAGGCAAAGTACACGGTGCTTTATGACATCTCTGAAAATTCGATATACACAGCGAGCAACTACAAGAAGAAGGCATATCCTGCTTCTCTTACAAAAATTATGACCGTTATTGTAGCTTTAGAAAACTGTGAAGATCTTTCCGACACCTATACGTTTACGGAGGATGATATTACATCACTAGAGGAGGAGAACGCATCTACTGCTGGATTTACAGCAGGTGAAAAGGTTACGATTGAAGATCTGCTCTATGGCGCAATGCTGCCGAGCGGTGCGGATGCTACCCTTGGTATTGCAAACTATGTTGCAGGCTCTGAGGACACTTTTGTTGAGCTTATGAATGCTAAGGTTGAGGAGCTGGGACTTACCGGCACTCATTTTACAAACGCAAGCGGACTTCATGATGAAGATCACTACTCTACAGCGATGGATATCGCAATGATGATAAAGTATGCACTTGAAAATGAGGATATTAGCGAGAAGTTTCTAAGCATTATTTCTGCTGAAAGCTATACCACAAGTGAGACTGATGAGAATCCAAGCGGAATTACGCTAAGCAGCATATTCTTCCAGAGATATGCAGGCTACTACATTGACCGTGACCTAGACGGAGAAGAGGACGCAGATATTGTCGGTGGAAAAACAGGCTTTACTGACGAGTCCGGCTATTCGGTTGCGGCGATTTATGAGGCTGATGGTGATTACTATGTATGTGTAACACTTAAGTCCTCAACGGCAGATCAGGCGACTATGGACAACATTGCAGTTGCTGAGGGATTCATGCCGACCTACGATTTACTTGAAGATCTTGTTGATGTTGATGATGAAGACGACGAGGATGAAGATGAGGATGTGAGTGTAGTTGACACTACTCCTGAGGTTATAGATCAGACCGAAAGCGCACAGGAAGCAGAGGATGAAACCGAAAGCGAGGAGGACTCAAGCAGTGAAGAGGATACCTCATCGGTTATCTATGATGACGACGTGCCGGGCTGATAGATTTTAGCTTGAATTATACTGGAAATATTTGTAGTCATGGTATGCTTTTTGGCGTACCATGATTTTTTGGCAAGAAAAGAGCCCTGATGAAATGTCCCGACCCCCAAAAGTTAGACCAAGAAACTAACGAAAAGGAGGTCGGGACAT
>JAJQIB010000026.1:0-95945 GCA_021199375.1 Ruminococcus sp.
TCTGCAGTTATTGGAGTATCTCTATGCCGGAAAGGTAGACTGTATTTATATCGATCCACCCTATAATACCGGGGCGCGCGACTGGAAATACAATAATGATTATGTAGATAGTTCCGATTCTTACCGCCATAGCAAATGGCTATCGATGATGGAGAAAAGATTAAAAATCGCAAAAAAGTTGTTAAATCCATTTGACAGTATTCTTATGCTCACCATAGATGATAATGAGTTATCGCATATTAAGATTCTTTTGGATGAACTATTTTCTGAATGTCAAATTCAGATTGTCGATATGTTTATAAATCCAAAAGGTAAGGCTCGTATTGGTCGACTTTCCCAAGTGGATGAATATTTACTCCTTGTGTATATGGGTAATGCCAAGACGGTTCCTGAGAATAGTAATATTGAAGGTGAAGAGATTAGATGGCCATATTTGCGACGAAGCGATGTAGAATCTGCTCGTGGCACGACTAAGGGAGGCACACAGCAGTTCTATCCAATATATGTTAATCCTGATACAGAAAAAATCGAAATGATTGGCACTCCTTTATTACCACATCAGCCTTTGTCTGATGCGCCTGATATTCCAGGTCTTGTTCCGGTATTTCCAATTCGTGAAGATGGAAAACAAATGAATTGGGGGCTTACTGGTGCCAGTCTCCAATATGCATTGGAAAACGGATGCGTTCGTGTTATGAAGAGCAAAAATCTCAACCAAGCGTATAACTTTACTTATGTAACTATGCCAAGTATCCGTAAAGCGCTAGCTGGAGAATATGTAATTTCCGGAACACGAGATGATGGTACGAAAATTATAATACTTCCAAGCGGCAAAGATAGCCAAAAACCTACAGCATGGAAAAGAACCGCCTATGATGCAAATGTATATGGGACACAGTTAGTAGGTAGCATTCTTGGCGAGAAGAGGTTTTCATTTCCGAAATCGTTGTATAGCGTATATGATGCATTACAAATTTATGTTAAATCCAAGCCGAATGCTTTGATTGTTGATTTTTTTGCTGGCAGCGGCACCACTCTCCATGCAGTCAATCTGTTGAATGCTGAGGACGGCGGTCATCGCCGTTGCATCATGGTTACAAACAATGAAGTTTCCGATGCGGAGGCAAAGTCGCTCACTGAGCAAGGATATAAACCTGGTGATGAAAAATGGGAGCGGTATGGCATTGCGCAGTATGTTACTTGGCCTAGAACTGTATGTAGCATAATAGGACAAGATGTAAAAGGAAATCCGTTGCCTGGAGATTATGGCATATACCACGAGGAGTATATCTCAGATAAGCAACGAGGAAAATATAAGAAAATAAAAGTGCCAGATAATCCGCGCTTAGCCGAAATGAAGATGGCAGATGGATTCAAAGCGAATGCCATCTACTTCAAACTCGGTTTTCTTGATAAGGCATCCGTCCGTATCGGCAGACAGTTCAGGGAAATGTTGCCTACCCTATGGATGAAAGCAGGTTGCTTCGGACCCTGTCCGACTCTCACAGGTCAGAAAATTCCCGATTATATGGTTCTCCCGGAAAACCACATGGCAATTTTGAACGACAACAGCTGCTATGTGAAGTTTGTTGAGGAGGTCGAAAACGCACCAGAGATTGAGACCGTCTATCTTGTAACGGACTCCGATGCCGACTATCGCAGTATGTCCAGAGGGCTGAGTGGTAAACAGACTTATCAGTTATACAGAGATTACATGGATAACTTCAGAATAAATAGCAGGAGGTGATCATGATGAGAGATGAATTAATATCTTTCCAACAGACAGCTGTTTCTAAGCTGCTTGCAGAGATAAACAGCGCTGTGGCTTATTACAAGGTCGATGGTCGTCCACAGGTGATTGCGTTCCGCGCTCCGACAGGCTCCGGAAAGACCATCGTCATGACAACGGTGATCGAGGATATTTTAAACGGGACGGAAACGACTGTCGAGCAGCCGGAGGCCATCTTCGTGTGGCTTTCCGACTCGCCGCAGCTGAACGAGCAGTCAAGGACAAAGATTATACAGAAGGCAGACAAAATCCGTCCGAATCAGTGCGTCACTATCAAGGACGACTCCTTTGACCAGGAAATGCTCGATGACGGGATGATTTATTTCCTGAATACACAGAAACTTGGCAAATCAAGCCGCCTTGTGAATGGCGGTGACAGCCGTACTTACACAATCTGGCAGACCTTGCAGAATACCGCAGAGCAGAAAGGCGATCATCTGTATGTGATTATTGATGAGGCACACCGCGGTATGCATGACAGGGATGCCGCAAGAGTCACCACCATCATGCAGAAATTTCTGAAAGGCAGCGAAGCTGATGGTCTTGAAGCAATGCCCATTGTCATTGGCATGAGCGCCACAGATGAGCGTTTTCGCAGGCTTGTGGGCAACATTTCCTCTGTCCGCCATGATGTGGATGTCCGCACGGATGAGGTGAGAAGTTCTGGACTTTTGAAAGATAGAATCATCATAACCTACCCAGAGAAGGACTCCATAGACGATATGGTAATCCTACAGGCGGCTGCTGACGAGTGGAAAGATAAATGCGAGCATTGGAATTACTACTGTGAGACACAGCACTCGCAGCAGGTTCGCCCCGTGCTGGTCATTCAAGTCGAGAATCGTAACAATGACAGTGCCTCCGCAACAGAAATTAGTGAATGTTTATCCCGCATTGAATCAAGGACAGGTGCAAGGTTCTCTGAATATGAGGTCGTTCACACTTTCGGACAGACCGCTACAATTGAAGCAGGCGGTCTGAAGATACACCATGTAGACGCATCAGATATAGCGGACAATAAGAAAATCCGCGTGGTATTTTTCAAAGAAAATCTCTCGACAGGCTGGGACTGTCCAAGAGCGGAAACCATGATGTCTTTCCGCCATGCACAGGACGCTACCTATATTGCCCAGCTTCTCGGACGCATGATTCGCACGCCGCTGCAGCGGCATATCGATGTGGACGAGACATTGAATGAAGTGCGCCTTTTCCTCCCACATTTTAATAAGGACAATGTCGAGTCTGTTATGAAGGCATTGCAAGATGAGGAAGGCAGCGACATTCCGGCTGATGTTGAAGGTGAGAGTTATGGGAACGCTTCACGGGAAACCTGGGGATACCGTCCAAGGGCACGCCGCCAGACAGTCGATCCAAAACAGATAACGCTTCTGGGCTTTGTCCAGTCACAGGGTGTTTCTGCAGATCCGCTGTTTGAAGTTCCCGGAAACGAAACTGACAGCACGCCTGCTGACAGAACGGCACAGGTAGAACCTGCGTCCTCTGCGCAAACTGAAAAGCCTGATACCAATATTGACAATCCGTCCGTAAGAACTGTGTATGCACCACAGAACACAAACCAAAATACGGTGTCGGCATCTCATCACACCGATGCAGATGATTTCAACACGCTGGAGGCTGAACAGGAGCAGCTTGTTTTCACTGATGGCATCGACAGAGAGTCGATTGCAGCATTCATAAACAGAACCGCTCTAATAACTTACGAGATAAAGCCGTTCAAGACAATGGATTATCTGCCGTCCTTGATAAAACTTGCTTCGCTCATTAAGAATACAGGTCTTGATACCTACGCCTTGCATGGTATTCAGCAGGATGGCGTCAAGATGATTGAGGAATATATAGCCGGGCTGAAAGAATCCGGCGAGTATGACGAGCTTGTTGCCGAAGCGAAGAAGCTGAATCTGTCATGGAAAGTTTTCGATGCGTTCGGCAAGGCGGTTAACGAGAATAAGGAGTACATTTATTACACATCCTCGGATGAAGACATCGATCGTAAGTTCCGTATTGCTGAAAAGATACTCGGTGGATTCGGAATGGGCAGCGCATATGGCGTTTTACACTTTAACGGGGACAATCCTTCTGAGTATATGGTTCATGTTATCTTGTTTGCGGCAGATAAGGACTGCGTGGACAAACTACATCTCTATGCCAAAAACAAGTTCAATGAGATGAGCGATGCATACAGGTTGCAGTTTGCCCATATGCGGAGCGACAAGTATCGCAAACAGTACGATGCCATCATTTCAAACGGAAATGAGGTCAGTGCGCACAGCTTTCATCTGCCGGAGCAGATTCGTCCGATAGTAGACCAGGGCGGCGAGAAATATTATAACCATTTCTTTGTCAACGAAGATGTCGGCTACGCAAAGATAAAGCTGGATTCCTGGGAGAAAGCTGTGATTGACGAAGAGCCCATGCGAGATGATTTTGTATGCTGGATTCGCAATCCATCCAAAGGGTGGGGACTTTGTCTGCGAAGATTGGAAGGTGGAATGGTCAAGGGCTTTTACCCAGATTTCATCATTATAAGGAATGTTACGGGAATCGGCTATGTTATCGATATCCTTGAACCTCACCGTCCCGATCTGACCGACAATCTCTCCAAGGCAAAAGCACTCGCTGATTACGCACAGAAACAGCCAACCGCGCCGATTGGCAGGTTACAGCTGATTCGCGAGGGCAAGGACAACATCACAGGCAAGAAACGCATGAAGCGGCTTGACCTTGCAAAGAGCGCAGTCAGAACGAGGGTTATGCAGATACAGACGATGCAGGAACTGGATGCCCTGTTCCTCGATGACGACTTTGTGGATTAAACACTGTTTAGCCAATTGAGAGCCTCCCATGCGCCAACTGTGAGGAATTATACCTTTTAATTTTTCTTCACACTTTTTAATTATTCCTCTCATCTCAGATTTGCGGGGTAAGTTGAAAAGTTGGGAGCAGACATCATCAGCCGGAAACGGCAGAAAGGAGTGAGCCAATGCAGGCAGCAGTACAAGCAAAAATGCCCAGAAATCAAGCCGTTTTCGGCTCATTCTGGGCATATGGCAGATATGTAGATTGTATCAAAGACAACGTGCAGATAGATCCACCTTATAATACGGGCTCAGACGCATTTGTGTACGATGACGCTTTCAATGTCGATTTGTCTAAGGAAGAAGGCAGAACGGACTACAGAGATGAGGAGGGCAATATTATATGGAGTGAAAAAAGATTCAAAGATAATCCTGCAAGCAACGGTCGTTTTCACACAGATTGGCTCAATATGCTCTATCCAAGACTGCGAATTGCCAAGGATTTGCTTACAGATGACGGAGTTATCTTTATTTCAATTGATGACAATGAAGTTGAAAACCTGATTAAGTGTTGCAATGAGGTTTTTGGTGTTACAAATCGTGTTGGGGAGATTATATGGCAAAGTGCAACAGATAACAATCCACGTCAGATTACAATTGAGCATGAATATGTGTTATGTTATGCAAAAAACAAATCTAATCTACAACCTTGGCAAATTCCTTCTGAAAAGGCAAGGATTATAGAAGATCAGTACAAGCTGCTTAAGGCCACATATGGCGATACAGATACGATACAACAGGAATTAAGAAACTGGATTAAACTGCATCAAACTGAACTACAGGGTGTTACGCATTATAATAATGTGGATAAAAAAGGTGTATATAGTAATTCATCGAACTCATCAAATACTAAACCAGGTGGTTATATGTTTGACATTATTCATCCTATAACTAAAAAACCGTGTGTGAAACCTGCATATGGTTGGAGATGGGCAGAGAAAACTTTTTGGGATTATGATAGAGTTGGAGATATTGAATGGGGTAAGGATGAAACCACACAGCCCCATGTGAAAAAGAGAATAGATACAGTAACAGAGCTTTTGAAAAGTATTTATTATGAGGATGGAAGGGTTTCAACAAAACAAATAGAATCTTTATTTGGAAAAAAGAAAATATTTGATAATCCAAAGACTATGGGTTTAATAGAGAGGCTTGTTAGATTTTCTGCGAAAGAAAACGATGCTGTGATTTTGGATTTCTTCTCCGGGCTCTGCCACAACCGCCCATGCAGTCATGCAGCTCAATGCCGAGGATGGCGGGCATCGCAAGTTTATCATGGTTCAGCTGCCG
Organism: Ruminococcus sp.; assembly: GCA_021199375.1. GTDB lineage: Bacteria > Bacillota > Clostridia > Oscillospirales > Ruminococcaceae > YE71. The sequence goes on from JAJQIB010000026.1 coordinate 5,956, forward strand.
GAGGCGTGCGACGAAAAGAGCGAAGCGTACAAGGCGGGCTATAAGAACATCTGTGAAATCGGCGAGGAACGCATTCGCCGTGCTGGTAAGAAAATCAAGGAAGAAAGCCCGCAAACCACTGGCAACCTTGATGTGGGATTTCGTGTGATGCGTGTTGACAGCACAAACATGAAGGATGTTTATTATACGCCTGCTGAATATGAGCAGGTGCAGATGGAGATGTTCGCTGATAATATCAAAGAGGACAGAACGCCGGAGGATTTACTATTCCAGGTGATGCTTGACCTTGGCATTATGCTTTCTTCCGATATTGAAGCGACTGAAATCGCCGGAAAGCGTGTATTCTCCGTTGCTGGTGGTTATCTGATTGCCTGCTTCGACTCCGAAGTTACAGACGAGACTGTTACTGAAATTGCGAAACAGCATCCGTTCTATGCGGTATTCCGTGATAGCGGTATGGCAAGTGACAGCGTTATGACGAACTTCGAGCAGATTTTTGAAACCTACAGTCCAAGGACACAAAGGAAGGTGCTTTGATGGCGGATATGAAGTTTAAATATACAATCCAGCCCTACCAGACGGAGGCTGTGGACAGCGTGGTTGGAGTGTTTGCCGGTCAGCCATATAATGACCGGTTTACTTACCGCCGAGATGTAGAAATCAAGCGTAATTTGATGAATATGCAGATTTCTGACGAAGAATTATACATGGGCTTTGCTAATGCAAGGATTGAGTTAGGCTCCGACCAGCTTCTTGATAATATCCGCAGGATTCAGGCTCGGAACAACATCAACCTGTCCAACACAGTTGTAACGGGTGGACTGGGAGCCTGCTCTCTTGATGTGGAGATGGAAACCGGAACTGGCAAGACCTATGTGTACATCAAGACTATATTTGAGTTGAACAAACAATACGGCTGGAGCAAATTTATTGTTGTTGTACCGAGCATTGCCATCCGTGAAGGAGTTCGTAAGAGCTTCCAGACCATGGAAGACCACTTCATGGAGTACTACGGCAAGAAGCCACGGTTCTTTGTGTACGATTCTAAAAATCTGGCGGAGATTGATAACTTCAGCCAAAGTGCGGATATACAGGTGATGATTATCAACATACAGGCATTTAATGCCCGTGGAAAAGATGCCCGTCGTATTCGCACGGAGCTGGATGAGTTTGGCACCAGAAAGCCGATTGATGTTATCAAGGCGAACCATCCGATTGTTATCCTGGACGAGCCGCAGAAAATGGGCGGCACAGCAACGCAGGAGAGCTTGAAGGATTTCAATCCCCTTTTCTGCCTGAACTATTCCGCTACACATAAGCAGCACCATGACTTGGTTTATGTGCTGGATGCGCTGGATGCTTATAATAAGCGGTTGGTGAAGCGCATTGAGGTTAAGGGCTTTGACATCAAAAACCTGCGTGGTACGGATAAGTATCTCTTTTTGGAAAGCATTGTTATTTCTCCCAAGAAGCCGCCAATGGCCCGCATTGAATTTGAAATTGGCTATAATAAGTCCATCAACAGGGAGACACGTTTGCTTGCCGTAGATGATGACCTTTTTGCCTTGTCAAAGAATATGGAGCAGTATCGAGGCTATCGTATCAGTGAGATAGACCCAATCAGAGGAACAGTTTCCTTTACCAATGGGGAAATCATCCGCGTTGGGGAGGTTGTCGGTGATGTATCTGAATCTGACCTGCGCCGGGTGCAGATTCGGGAAACTATCCGCTCCCACTTTGAGAAGGAAAAAGAGCTTTTTAATCGTGGCATCAAGGTGCTGTCGTTGTTCTTTATTGATGAAGTGGCGAAGTACCGTAAATATGATAAGGACGGAAATGAAATCAACTCTGAATATGGCGAGATTTTCGAGCAGGAGTACACGGATATTCTGAATGAATACCTTACACTCTTCAATACACCTTATGAACAATACCTGCGGAGCATCGATGTACACAAGACTCATGCTGGGTACTTCAGCATTGATAAGAAGGGGCGCAAGGTCGACAGCACCACGAAGCGTGGCAGTGACGAGAGTGACGACATTTCGGCTTATGATTTGATTTTGAAGGACAAGGAAAAGCTGCTTTCCTTTGATAACCCTGTGCGGTTCATCTTCTCCCATTCCGCACTTCGTGAAGGCTGGGACAATCCGAACGTCTTCCAGATTTGCACATTGAAGCATGGCGGCAGCTCGCCTGTGCAGAAACGTCAGGAAGTGGGGCGTGGTCTGCGTCTTTGCGTTAACCAGAGCGGTGACCGCATGGATCTTGATATGCTTGGAAGCCAGGTACAGCAGATTAACCAACTGACAGTCATCGCATCTGATGGATATAAGGATTTTGTTTCCGACCTACAACGTGGCATCAAAGATGATTTGTACGAGCGTCCGACCAAAGCAACGCCGGAGTATTTCACCGGGAAAACCATTGTTATTGGTAGCAACGATGTCACCATTTCGGATAAACAGGGACATGACATTTACCGTTATCTAATCAAGAATGATTATATTGACGATGATGACCATGTTACCGACAGCTATCGTGCTGACCTGGCAAACGGAGTGCTTGCGCCTTTGCCGGAAAGCTGCAAGGATATATCTGATGGTGTTCATGCACTGATTCAGAGTATCTTCGATGAACACGCTCTCGATGACATGATAAAGGACGGTCATGAAACAAAGATTCAGGAGAATGCGCTGAACGACAATTTTTACAAGAAAGAATTCCAGACGCTCTGGAACTATATCAACCACAAGTATGCGTACACTGTGGAGTTCGACAGTGAGGAGCTGATTCGTAAGACAATCGCCCATATTGACGATAAGATGTTTGTCGCAAAGCTTCAATACACAGTGACAACCGGCACTCAGGAAGAGGATATAAAGGCGGAGAAATTGAAAGGTCAAGACAGCTTCGTTGCGGAAAAGAGCCATACATACACGCTGGAACGCTCCCAGGGCAGTTTGGTTCCTTACGACCTTGTAGGCAAAATCGCTGAGGGTGCAAAGCTGACCAGACACTCCGTGGCAAGAATCCTTGCTGGTATAAGACCGACTACCTTCGCCATGTTCAAAAACAATCCGGAAGAGTTTATCACGAAAGCGATTCGTCTCATCAATGAGCAGAAGGCAACTGTTATTGTCGAGCAGATAACCTACAACCAGACAGACGGCACCTATGATAGCAGTATCTTCACGGCAGAGAAAAATAACGATTTCTCCCGTGCGTATCGTGCAAAGAAGAACGTGCAGGATTATGTTTTCGCAGATGGTTATGCGAAGGATGGTCAGAGCGTGGAACGCAGGTTCGCTGAGGATATGGATTTAGCAGATGAGGTATGCGTATATGCGAAGCTGCCAAAGGGATTCTCGATACCGACTCCTGTGGGCAACTACTCTCCCGACTGGGCGATAGCATTTAACAAAGACACAGTGAAGCACATCTTCTTCATTGCTGAGACAAAAGGCACAATGGAGACGCTGAACTTGAAGCCCATTGAGCAGGCGAAAATCAACTGTGCGAAGAAGCTATTCAATGAGTTGTCTACGACGGATGTGGTTTATCATGATGTGAAGACATACCAGAATTTGATAAACATTATGGAGAACTTATAAAATAAACACCTAGATCTTCAGTCTTTCCCCCTATTTGGACAGATATTGATCTTTCCTCATCGCATCGTTTACATACAAACAATGATAAATTGAAGGAGCCAACTGAGCAACAGAAAAAGACTTTAACAACCCTACTTGTAAAAAAGCAAAAGCATAAATAAACATCTGTTTTTAAAAAAGACTACAGTCTCACCTATTAGGCAAGATTGTAGTCTTTGTATTAGCAAACTATATTAAAGCTTATTCGGTGGAGTTATTCTCCGTCCACAAACTTCTTGTATTCCTCGTTAAAGGTCTTTAGCTCAGAATCAATGGTGTTTCTGTAGGTTTCACGTAGCTGAGTCCATGTGTACTGAGAGCCGTTTTCATCTGTCTTCATAACGGATGAATACATATACGAAACGATAGCTTCCTTAGTATCGTTAGTAGCAGCATCATCGTTTGAAAGCGTGATGGAAATACCGTAGCCGGGATCTACAATCTGGGTCCAGTTATCGCTCGAAAGCTCCTCATAAGCTATCTGGTACATTTCCTCTGTCCAGTTCGGGTTGGTAGTGAAGAATTTCTCCTTGTCTACCTCCTTGTACTCCTCGTCGGTGCTTACAATCTTAGCACACTCAAGCCAGCACTTCATAGCCTCGTTCTTAGTAGAGCCCTTAACCCACATATATGCATTTACCTCAACCGAGGTTACCTGCTCTTCGTTGTTAGGATCCTTAGGAATCGGAACCATGCCCCAGTTTGTTCCATCGGAAGGCGTGTGCGTATCGCAAGCAGCCCACGGTCCCATTGCATAGAACAAAATGTTCTTCTTAAAGCAATCACTTGCCTGTCCAATCCAGTCTGCATAATAGAGTCCGTTCTTCTGAATCTCATAAAGCAGGTCTGTAGCACGCTCAAAGTTTGGCGAATCAATGTTTGAAACATACTCGTCAACCTCTTCATCGTACATGATAAGTGTTTCGCCGGTTGACTGGAAAATAAACGGAGCAAACCATCCATTTACGCCATAGCGAACCTCCTCGCCCTGCGCATTGTTTACGTAGTCCTCCATCATGTCATACCAAACGTCCCAGTCCCACTCACCGTTTATATACAGCTCGTAGGGATCTTCAAGACCGTTTGCCTCGATAACATCCTTATCGTATGTAAGAACCGAGTTTGCAACATACTTAACAGGCGCTACATAATGCTCGCCCTTAAGTGTGTACTGATCTGCAGTATCCTTTACATCAGCCCAAAGGTCGCTGTCAAAATCTACAATCTCATCAACAGGCTGGAACATCTCCTTGATGCAGTAGTTCGGGAAAACCATCTTCTGCTCAAACCAGAACATATCAGGCACGTCATTTGAAAGCACACGAGCCGCAAGCGTATCAAACTTAGTAAGCGATGTGGTCTTTGTGTACAGAATTGACCCCCCCTTCTTTTGGAACAGGTCAAGCTCTGCACTTGTTTCCTCTGAACCCGATGTCGGATTCAAATCAAAATATGAGAGCCACTCAAGCTCAGTTTCTGCTCCCTCAGGAATAGCATCAATAGCATCGGTATCCTGTACCTCAACCTGATCTACATACACACTCGAAGTATCATCCGAGCTGCCACTACAGCCTACAGCTGTAAACGCAAGTGACATAGCAGCTGCAGCTGCCAATAATCTTTTAGCATTTTGCATAATGTTTACCTCCAAATAACACGCAAACGTATTTTCGCTATCTACCAACTATAATTATATCATAAAACAATCATTTTGTCAATGAAAACGTTTTACTTTTGCAAGAAAATCTTCTATTTTTGTGATTTTGCACAATTTAAAAAGTCCTTTTTTTACATCAAACATAAAAATAAATCTAATAAGCTAAAGCTCTCACCTTTTTATTATGCCTGTTGATTCCCTCAAAATAACCCTATGCGGAACCGTATAAACACGGTTATCCTTACTTCCTACAGGAGAGGTTATATTTGCGATAAGCTTACGTACCACCATTTCACCAAGCTTTTCGCAGGGCTGCTCTACTGTCGAAACACTCGGAATCATCATCTCGCACATAGAAATGTTATCAAAGCCCATGATTGACAGATCCGAGCCTACCTTTAGTCCTAAATCATGCGCCTTGTGTATTGCTGAAATTGCAAGCAGATCTGATACGCAAAAAATCGCGGTCGGTTTATCCTCTAGGCTCATGAAATACTCAACCGACATGCCGCCGTGCTCATACTCAAACGAGCCGTCACATATGTAGTCGAGATTAAGCGGTATTCCGCACTCAGCAAGCGCACGCTTATAGCCCTCTCTTCTTCTCTTATTTGAAACCGCCGTTTCATTTGCTCCACAGAATCCGATTTTTCTGTGACCTAAGCGCACAAGCTCTTTAACAGCGTCGCAAGCCGCCGCCTCATCGTCAACTACAACGGTGAGCACATCCGCTCCCTCGACTCCCTCACAGCAAAGTGCGATATTGTAATCATGCACAAGGCTATTGAGCGTTTCTGCGTCATACTGTGTTCCCAAAAGTATAGCCCCGTCAACAGTACGATTAAAAAGCATATTCATCTGACGAATTTCAATTTCGGATGTCGAATTTGATGAGGCATAAATGATATCATATCCTCTTGTCTGTGCAAAGGTCTGTATACCCGATACTATTTTCATATAAAAGGAATGCTCCGATGCGGGCATGATTACTAAAATCACATTTGTTTCACGTTTGCGCAGATTACGTCCCAAGAAATTCGGAGAATATCCCAGCTTTTCGACAGCTCGATTTACTCTTGCTGTAGCGTCCTCAGAAACGTTTGCACTGTTGTTTAGTACCCTTGATACCGTTGCAACCGAAAGCCCTGCTTCATTGGCAACGTCCTTGATTGTCGCACTCATAACCTAATAATCAGATCCTTTCTTTTTTTGTAAAAGCCATTTATTGAATTATACCACACTTTTTTTGATTTTTCAATACCATTATAACACATTTTCAAATCTTTTTAAATGGTAATTTTATACAAATTATAGTGCTAGCTGTTATTCATTCTGCTAGTATGTAAGTAAAAATCCCTTCTGCTAATAGGTCTTAGCAAAAGGGATTGGTAAATAATCAAAGTGCGTTTTCTAAAAATGCTATTGTTTTAGAATCAAATCTTAGATCCTGTGCCTGCATATTCTCATCTATCTGCCAGGGTTTAGACGCCGCAAAAACACTCGTCACAAAAAACGGCTGGCTGTTTAAGTAGCCAAGTGGAATCACCGCCGCAGGAATTCCCTCTCGGTCGCTTAGCTGTTTTACTCTGGCAAGACGTGCAAGGTTCGCAGTGCTCGTAAACTGCTCTTCAGGAAGATTTTTCATCGACTCGCCTCGTGCAAGCTTAGCGAAAAAGCCCTTAGCCTGAGGGCAATACGCCATTATAGGCATTCCAGTTCGCTGATAAGCCTTAAATTCACGCAGATTCATACATACCACCGTTGGATCTCCAAATGTGTCAGTGCTGCAATGAGCAAGACTATAGTTTATCTGGCTAACCCTAAACGGTTCCATTCCATTTTCCTCGGCAAATCTGTTGGCTTCCTCAATTCTTGCAGCCGTCCAGTTAGATGCACCCAAAAAATGCACCCTTCCGCTTTGGTAAAATTCATTTAGTATCGGCATAATCTCACTTACAGGAATACGCTCGTCATCACGGTGCAGAAAATAGACATCAATGTACTCTACTCCAAGAGTTTTAAGTGAGTGTGACAAATCATATTCAAGCTCATCCTTGCTAAGTCTTGAAATTTCCATATGTCCCATCACGGGATGTCCGCCCTTTGTGCAGATAATCATCTCATCCCTACAGCCTCTTGCCTCAAGCCATCTGCCAATTACGGTTTCGGATGAATCCTCGCCCTCCTCAAGCCAAGCACAATAGGCACGTGCTGTATCCAGGCATCTTCCGCCATTATTGTAATAGGAATCGAGCAGCTCGAAATAAAATTCATCGCTGTCCTTTCTTTCAAAGCTAGCAGTACCAAAAGCAAGCGCAGGAAGCTTAAGAGAATACCTATCGTTTTTAATCTCATGTTCAATCATTTATATTCCGACCCCCATATCATAATAAATAGTCAGTTACATCACTTTACACAAATATTTCTTTCATACACATTTTATCATACCATAGATTTATAGCCTCTTTCAATGCAAATTGTAAATTTTTTTATGTATTCGTACAATAATTAAATGATAATGTCAAAAATTACAATAACCTGTCAAATCCAAGCCTATAAACATAATCCATCAGGCAAATTGTAAACTTTTTTTGTGTATTAAAAGAAACGCTTGACAAGCTTATCAACTTGATGTATAATTGTAAAGGTGTAAAGAATGATAGCTTTACGAAAGAGAATTAAGGATGGTGAAAACGATGGAGATAGAAAAGGATATTCGAACAGCTGAGCTTCTAAGCCTATATGGCGGACTTCTAACTGAGCGTCAGCAAAAAATGATGAGCCTTTACTATAATGATGATCTTTCACTCGCAGAAATTGCTGAGCAAATGAAGATAACTCGCCAGGGCGTTTTCGATTCCATTAAGCACGGCGCAAAAACGCTTGTCACACTTGAGGATAATCTTGGCTTCTACGCCTTCTCTGAACAGCGCAAGAAGGAGCTATACGAAATTAAAGCTCAAGCGCTTGAGGTTTTAGAGGAATGCCGCAAAATTTCATTCGCGAAAAACGTGGCGGACAAAACGATTGTGCTGCTCGAAAATCTTGACAGCAAGCTCGAAGAATTTGAAAATGATGAGACAGAATAAATAATAAAGGGAGGAAAAACGCTATGGCGTTTGAAGGACTTTCCGAGAAGCTCAACGGCGTTTTCAAAAAGCTGAAATCGCGCGGTAAGCTTACCGAGGCTGATGTAAAGGCTGCAATGAGAGAGGTAAAAATGGCTCTTCTCGAAGCAGATGTCAGCTATAAGGTTGTAAAGGATTTTGTAAATAAGGTAACCGAACGAAGCATAGGCGAAGAGGTTTTATCAAGCCTTACACCTGCGCAGCAGGTTATAAAGATTGTAAATGAAGAGCTTATTGCTCTTATGGGTGACGGCAATGCTAAAATTAACTTTCCTAACAAGCCGCCATGCATAATCATGCTCTGTGGACTTCAGGGTGCAGGTAAAACAACACACGCAGCAAAGCTTGCAAAGTACTTTAAGGAAAAGGAGCAGAAAAGACCACTGCTTATTGCAGGAGACGTCTACCGTCCTGCTGCTATTGAGCAGCTGAAAATTGTTGGTGAAAAGGCTCAGGTTCCCGTTTTTGAGATGGGTCAGATTGACCCCAGAAAAATAGTAAAAGAGGGACTAAAGCACGCAAGTGATTATGGCAATGATCTTGTAATTATAGATACAGCCGGTCGTCTTCACATCGACGAGGAGCTTATGCAGGAGCTTGTTGATATAAAAGAGATTGCTAATCCACATGAAATCATGCTTGTAGTTGACGCAATGATTGGTCAGGATGCAGTAAAGGTAGCATCAAGCTTTGACGAAGCACTTGGCATTAACAGCGTGCTGCTTACAAAGCTGGACTCTGACACAAGAGGCGGCGCTGCTCTTTCAGTACTCTCGGTTACAGGTAAACCTATTAAGTTTGTCGGCACAGGCGAAAAGCTCGACGACTTTGAGATGTTCCATCCTGAACGCATGGCATCAAGAATACTTGGCATGGGCGATATGCTCACGCTAATTGAAAAAGCAAGCACCACCATAGATCAGCAGGATGCTGAGCGAATGGCAAGAAAGGTTCAGGAAAAGGGCTTTGACATGAATGATCTGCTTGACAACATGGAGCAGATAAATAAGATGGGCTCAATGAGATCTATCATCAACATGATTCCCGGCACAGGCAAGGTAACTGACGAGCAGGTTGAACAAAGCGAGGTTCAGCTAAGGAAAACTCGTGCGATGATTCAGTCAATGACCAAGGCTGAGCGCGAAAAGCCTTCGCTTATAGATCCCAAGCGCAAGAGAAGAATTGCCGCAGGAAGCGGAACACAGGTATCAGATGTAAATCAGCTGCTAAGACAATTTGAGCAGATGAAAAAGATGATGAAGCAGTTTGGCATCGGCGGCGGAAAGCTGCATGGCAAAAAGCAGCGCATGAACCGTGCAGGAATGATGAAGCTTATGAACGAAAGTGGCATGGGCTCAATGATGAAAAAATAAGGTTTATACCGATCCTATCGGTTTAAATACAACAAGCTAAATGATGGAGGTGAATGAAAATGGCAGTTAAGATTAGACTTAGAAGAATGGGTGCTAAGAAGGCTCCGTTCTACAGAATTGTAGTCGCTGACTCAAGATATCCCAGAGATGGTCGTTTCATTGAGGAAATCGGATACTATGACCCTACCAAGGAGCCTGTAGTTCTAAAGGTTGACGAGGAAAAGGCTAAGACATGGATTGCAAACGGCGCACAGCCTACCGACAGAGTTAAGGCTCTGCTCAAGAAGAACGGCACAATCTGATGAACAAAACCAAAGCGGGACGCAGCATTCCTTTGCGATATCCGCTTTTTTGTCGAAAGGAAATCCAAGATGGAAGAATTACTAAAGACCATTGCAACTGAGCTTGTAGAGGATAAGGACTCGGTAAGCGTAACGGTAGATCCCGAAAATGAAGAGGGAGTTATTGTTTATCATCTTCATGTTGCAGAAAACGATATGGGCAGAGTAATCGGCAAGCAGGGCAGGATTGCTAAAGCAATTCGTGTTGTCATGAGAGCCGGTGCCTCAAGACTAGATCAAAAAATCATGGTCGAAATTGACTAATTCAAGAATAAAAAACACCTCGTCAGGTAATACTGAATGAGGTGATTTTTATGTCTAAAAGCATATCTAAGACGAGATCTGCAATTGCTGGACTGATAAGCGGTGCAGCTAACGGACTTTTCGGCTCAGGCGGCGGACTTTTAGCCGTCCCCGCACTCGAAAAGGGCGGACTTGAAACAAAAAAGGCGCATGCGACCTCCTTAGCAATAACCCTGCCGCTAAGTATTGTGAGTGCCTGTGTGTATTTTAACAACAATAACCTGGATTTACCCACTGCACTAAAGTATCTTCCCGGCGGGGTGATTGGAATTTGGATTGGTGCAGCTCTTTTAAAGCATATCTCTTCTATGACGCTAAATCGTCTTTTTGGCGCTGTGATGATTTATTTTGGAGTGAGGATGATTATGTCGTGACGGATTTCCTAATAACCACAATTATATCTATCGCCTCCGGAGCTGCCGCCGCTATGGGACTTGGAGGCGGAACCTTTTTAATAGTCTATCTTACTGTATTTGCAGGAATCAATCAGACCGCAGCACAGGGCATAAACCTTGTGTTTTTTATTCCATGTGCCGCACTTGCGCTGTGGTATCACACCAAAAGCGGACTTGTCATATGGAAGGCAGCCGTTCCTGCACTAATTGCAGGATCCATTTCTGCAGCTTTATTTTCCATTCTCGCAAATTCAGTAAATGAGTCTATGTCAAAAAAGCTCTTTGGAGCGTTTATTCTTATCATGGGAATGAAAACGCTCTCACAAAAGCGTGAGAGCGGCGATAAGACCTAGTCATTATTCTTATTTTTTCTGCGATATTCAAGATAGCTTTCTAAAATAAGTGTAGCTGCCACCTCATCAACCTTGCTCTTGCGATTCTGTCCGTATACCTTAGCATCGTCAAGTATTTGGTAAGCCGACACCGTAGTTGAGCGCTCGTCCCACATCCTTACAGGCAGTTCAGTAACACACTCGACCGTTTCGGCAAAAGCCCTACACTTTTGAGCCCTCGGACCCTCTGAACCGTTCATGTTAATCGGAAGTCCAATAACAATCTCGCCTACCTCATACTGCTCAGCCATATGGGCTACCTTCATCGCCAAAATCTGAGCGTTTCGCTCCTCTATCACGCCAATCGGCGAGGCTAAAAACTCGGTTCTGTCACAAACTGCAAGTCCTGTTCTGACATCTCCGTAATCCACTGCCATTATTTTCATAATTTATCTCCTTATACCTGCCAGCTGTTAAGATATTTCTCCTGCTCTTCCGTAAGAGTATCTATTTCAATTCCCCAGAAGCTAAGCTTGCGCCTTGCAACCTCATTGTCTATCTCCTCAGGGACAGTAATAATCATCTCATCGAGCTCATTTTTATGCTCCACCAAATACCTAGCGGTAAGAGCCTGTATCGCAAACGACATATCCATGATTTCAGCAGGATGTCCATCACCGGCGGCTAAATTTACAAGCCTTCCCTCACCTATTACATAAACCCATCTTCCGTTAGGAAGCTTGTATCCTTCTATATTATTACGTGCGGGAGCTGACTCTACTGCAAGCTCCTTTAGCTTAGCTACTGCAACCTCACAGTCAAAGTGACCTGCATTACACAAAATTGCTCCATCCTTAAGATTCATGAAGCTATTTTCAGTGATAACGTCCTTACAGCCTGTTACAGTAATGAAAAGATCTCCAATCCTTGCGGCTTCCTCCATTTTCATTACCTTAAATCCATCCATGACCGCTTCCATAGCCTTGACAGGATCTACCTCTGTTACAATTACTGATGCTCCAAAGCCCTTAGCACGCATTGCTACGCCCTTTCCGCACCATCCGTATCCAGCCACAACTACATTCTTTCCCGCAACTATAAGGTTTGTTGTACGATTAATTCCGTCCCAAACAGATTGACCTGTACCATAGCGGTTATCAAAGAGATATTTGCATCTTGCATTGTTTACAAGTGCCATCGGAAATTTAAGCTCATGAGCCTTGTTCATTGCAATAAGCCTGATTATACCTGTAGTAGTTTCCTCACATCCGCCTATAACATTCGGTATAAGCTCAGGATACTCATTGTGAATCATATTTACCAGGTCTCCGCCATCATCTATAATCACGTTAGGTCCTATCTTAACAACCTCAGATATATGATGATGATATTCCTCAGGTGTAGAGCCATGCCATGCGTAGACATTTAGTCCGTCATGAACAAGTGCCGCAGCTACATCATCTTGAGTAGAAAGCGGATTACTACCCGTAACATACATCTCAGCTCCGCCGGATGCAAGCACCTTGCACAGATATGCAGTTTTGGCCTCTAGGTGAATGGATAAAGCGACCTTTAGTCCCTTAAAGGGCTTGTCACGCTCAAATTCCTCCTGAACACTTCTTAGCAGACACATATTTCTACGCACCCACTCGATTTTTCTAGCTCCGCTCTCCCACAAATTTATATCTCTGATTTCACTCATTACATTGCACATCCTTATGAAATAATCTTTGCCTTTCCCTTCTTTTTCTTGTGCTCCTTTTCGGGAACAGTCTCTTCTCCGCCCTTATCCTCAAATACCGCATCCTTTTCGGTCTTTAGATAATCAAACTCAGGGTTATCCTCTCCCCTAGCATCATAATATGGCTGTATAACATATTTTCTTATTATAGGGTAACAGTTAAACGCATTGACAAAGCAAAGAAATGAAAATGGGAAGAAAAGCACAACCAGCATAGAGTATGGGAAAAGTCCTACCATTAGGAATATGCAAATAATCCAAATAAGCAGCGTCCAAAGACAATTCTTGACTCCTAATGGCACCAAGAAAAACGAGTTCTTTATAATCTTTCTCATAGTAAGGTTAGTAGACACTATCATAAGATAGATGTAAAAATGCATCATAAAAAACAGTACACAGCAGCAAATGCAAATTAATAGCGGTATGTACATTACATCGCTTTCATCCGCCCATGCATAATAGTATGGAATAGAAATTGCAAAGCCAATTGCGCAGATTATGTCTATAATACCCATAAAAAAGCTCTGCTTAAAATTACTCTTAAAAGCTCCCCAGAAGTCTGACCAAATAAAAGCATTTCGTTCCTGAGACCAGTTTCTGCAGACCTTTGTCATACCCGCAATAGCAGGTCCTATTGTCACTATCGGTATACATGCCAAAAGAAAGATTACGTTTAATCCGAATATCTGCCACATTCTTCTGCCGTAAACCTCTAAGAATTTAAACAAGCCCTTTTTCTCAACAGGAGCCTTTGGTATACCCATTTTTGGCTCGCCTTTTCCTAATAACGCCATTTTAATCTCCTTCGCTTTTACATCCTTTTATCGGCTACAATCTGCCCAAAAGCAGCATAGCAAGCGCCGTATCTATTGCAGCTCCCACTGATGTGAGTGCCAAAAGTCCTACAAATCGTGTGATATATAGCTTTGTTCTGTTCAAAAGTCCATCAAAAAGCTTGTCGTGAATGACCATGCTTAGCAATCTGTTTGACAATAGCAAAGCCTCTCTTGCCGCTAAAATCACCGCAAGCAGAGAGATAAACACCCCCGGAAAAATCACAGCCGCCTTAATCGCTGTGGCTTTGCTCAGGCTTTCTCCATATGCCTGCACAAGGATAACTCCACTGCCCATACCTCTTAGAAAAGGTAGCAGCAGCTCAACAGGCTGTGCAATTGCAGAAAATCCAAGCAAAAACGCTGCCAAAAGGTAAACTCCCGTAGAGCTTAGAGATGTAAAAAGAATCCTTGTTAAATCTCCCTCTCGGCGTACGTTTAAGAGGCTCTCCTCCGTTTCGCTTAAAATATCGGCAAGCGATGAATCCATATAAACGCAGCATAACGCTCCGAATAATGCTCCTAAAAGTGAAGCTAACGACATAGCTGCAAATAGCGTAAGCCCTCGGCTTGACCGAGCTCTTGGTTCGCCGTTTTTTGTTCTTTTAATTTGCATATACATCACCTCAATGATATATATGCTTGTACACTTCTAAAAATTACTTAGAAAGCTCATATGCTCGCTTTGTACATGCCTTGCAGCAGCTTTGTACCGCCTCGTCAAGACCTCCTGCTCTTAGCTGCTCTAGTCCCGCAATAGTAGTACCGCCCTTTGATGATACCATTTCTATAAGCTTGTCTAAGCTATTTCCGCTGTCGGTAATCATCCTAGCTGAGCCTATCAGTGACTTCGCAAAGAGGTTTGTTGCAGCCTCTTCATCTATACCTACACTCTTGGCATACTCAATAAAGCTTTGTGCGTAAAGATAGATAAAGGCAGGAGAAGATCCATTTATTGCGATAATCTCCTTCATCTTGTCCTTAGGTATTACCTCATACATTCCACATGCTCCGAATACCGAGCATACAAAGTCAAATTCCTCATCCTCTACGCTTTCTGAGCGTGAAAGAGCAGTTGCTCCCTCGCCTAAAAGCAGAGGCGTGTTCGGCATAACAAGTACAACCTTAGCTTTGTCTACTGTCTTTGAGGCTATGTATTCATCACCTATTCCTGCACATATCGATATTATAACTGTGCTTTCATCAACCGAATCTGCAATTTCTTCCAGCACCTCGTCAAGCTGCTGAGGCTTTACTGCCAAAAAGAGGTATTTACTTAGGCTTGCAGTCTGAGCCGAGCTCTCACACGCTTCAACTCCAATACCCACAGCACGCTCAAGTGCAGGAGGGTAGCTATCAAATGCTAAAAGCTTAACATCGTCAATTTTCGCTTCGGTTATACCCTTCATTATAGCATAGCCCATATTGCCAACTCCGATAAATCCTACATTAACCATTTATAACATGTCCTTTCTTACATACCTATCCTCATCATATCATAAGGCTTGCAATAGATGCAAGGAGCCGCCAGGCTCCGCTGGATTTCAGTGGGGATTAGTTTTAACCCCCTACTGAAAGACAGGATGAACCACCACCTAAGAGGTGGGGTACATCATGCATCTATTATACTACAATTTGCACAAAAAATCAAGCTTTTTTTCGGCATTTTAATATTTTTTCTTTTTTGCTTGCAATTTGAAAAAAAATGTTGTATAATATAGAGGTATACCGCATTTAAGACGAAAGGAATGGTACAATATGCTTAACAGCGAAAAAACTATGGAGAAAATTGTCGCACTTTGCAAGGGCAGAGGCTTTGTCTATGCAGGAAGTGAGATTTATGGCGGACTTGCTAATACATGGGATTATGGTCCTCTTGGAGTAGAGCTTAAGACAAACATCAAGAACGCATGGAGAAAGAAATTCATTCAAGAAAACAAGTACAATGTAGGATTAGACTCTGCAATTTTGATGAACCCACAAACCTGGGTAGCATCAGGTCACCTTGGAGGCTTTTCTGATCCACTTATGGACTGCAAGGAATGCAAAACCCGTCACAGAGCCGATGATCTTATCGAAAGCTTTGACGGCACTAATGTTGCAGGCTGGACAAATGAACAAATGATGAGCTACATTGAGGAAAAGAAAATCCCCTGTCCTCAGTGTGGAAAGCACAGCTTTACCGACATTCGTCAGTTTAACCTAATGTTCAAGACCTATCAGGGCGTTACTGAGGACTCAAAATCAGAGCTTTATCTGCGTCCCGAAACTGCACAGGGTATCTTTGTAAACTTTGCTAACATTCAGCGTACAAGTCGCAAAAAGGTTCCCTTTGGCGTAGCTCAAATCGGCAAATCCTTCAGAAATGAAATCACACCCGGAAACTTCATCTTCCGTGTAAGAGAGTTTGAACAGATGGAGCTTGAATTCTTCTGCAAGCCTGGAACAGATCTCGAATGGTTTGACTACTGGAGAAGCTTCTGCAAAAACTGGCTGCTAAGTCTAAACATCAATGAAGAAAACCTGCGTCTAAGAGATCACTCTGAGGACGAGCTTTGCTTCTACTCTAAGGCTACCACCGACTTTGAATACCTATTCCCGTTTGGCTGGGGCGAGCTTTGGGGCGTTGCTGACAGAACCGACTACGACCTAACCCAGCACATCAAAACAAGCGGCAAGAGCCTAGACTATTTTGATCCCGAAACGAACGAGCGTTATGTCCCCTACGTTATCGAGCCATCGCTTGGTGTAGAAAGACTCTTCCTTGCAATTGTTGTTGACGCTTATGACGAGGAGAACATCGGCACTGAGGAAAAGCCAGATGTGCGTACTGTTATGCATTTTCATCCTGCACTTGCTCCCTACAAGGCGTGTGTACTGCCGCTTTCAAAGAAGCTAAGTGAGCAGGCTACTGAGCTTTTCGAAAGCCTATCAAAGAAATTTAACGTTGACTACGACGAGGCAGGTTCAATCGGTAAGAGATACCGCCGTCAAGACGAAATCGGAACTCCATTCTGCATCACCTACGACTTTGACACACTTGAGGATAGCTGTGTGACAATACGTGACAGAGATACCATGCAGCAGGAGCGAGTTGCAATCGCAGACCTCGAAAAGTATCTCGAAGACAAGATTGCATTTTAAATCTAATATTTACAAGCATTATGCGGACAGCTAACATTTTAAGCTGTCCGCATTTTTTAAAGCGTTATTTCCCTGCCAGTGCTAAGCTTGAATGAATATATGTAGCATGCTTTTACAGGAAGGTCTAGTATTATGTCGAGTGCAGCCTTATAAAGCTCAAGCTGTACTCCATATCTGTCAAGCTCGCTTACATCTACAAATCCGTCCGTCTTGTAGTCAACCAGCACATAACCATCAGGCTCCTTAAAGATGCAGTCGCAGATACCCTGAATCATTCCATCGGGTGCAATGAGCTCCGGAAACCTCTCATCTATTCCCGCATCGCTCGCCTTTACCATAAACTTCATCTCACGCCTTATGTCGCTCGATTTTTTCATTCTCGCATAAAATTCTCCGTCAAAGAAAGCCTTGACTGCTCCTATGTAAACTCCGCTTGCCTCACGCTTTGAAAGGCTTCCTATACTAACCAGCCTTTCAAGCTCAGCTTTAGCGTCACGCTGTGCATTATTATAATCCGCAAGCTCCATGTATAGATGGGTAAACGTTCCCCTCTGTGCTGCAGAAAGTCTTGTGCTTTCCTCCTTTAAGCTTCCGAGCTTGGGATAGAACGCTCGGTCGTTGTCGCCCTCATTCAGCCTCTTTACCTCTGTCACAATCTCAGTTACCGTGCGCTTTGAGGCTGCTCGTGAGTCATCCACTCCGTAATCAAACTCGTACCTTCTTTTAAGCGCTTCAACCACCGATTGGTTTGCCACAGGCTGAACAAATGTCTTTGTGACAGATTGCGTACCTTCTTTAGTGGGAGCTGTCCATGTGACCTTTGGCATTCTAGCTCCTTTAATACCGTATCCGCTTAGCTGCCCCGCTATGTCCTCACGCTCTATTGCTTCAAGAAGTGTCTGGTTATCCTTTGACAGCATAACGGCTGCTGCAAGCCACTCTTCAAATGTGTTGCACCCTTTGAGTACTGTGGAATCTGCGCCGCCCGCAAGAGCTAAATCGCTGGCAAGCGTCTGAAGCTTTTTTTTCATATTCCTCTGACCGTTGCCGCTTTCTGATACACTAAATGTGATAAAAAGACGTTCCTTTGCTCGTGTAAGAGCTACATAAAGCAGGCGCAGCTCCTCGCTTAGCATCTCTGACTTAGTTTCATTTGCAAGCACAGCGTGCGACAGCGTGCTTACCTTCATGAGCTTATCATGGCGCATATAGTTTATTCCCACGCCTGCTTGCTCATTTAAAAGTATACGATCGCTGATATCACTTAGATTAAATGTCGCATTAAGATTAATCAAGAACACAAAGGGAAACTCAAGTCCCTTTGAGCCATGAAAGGTCTTGACCGCAAC
The DNA here is from genome assembly GCA_021199375.1 of Ruminococcus sp. Lineage (GTDB taxonomy): Bacteria > Bacillota > Clostridia > Oscillospirales > Ruminococcaceae > YE71. Next base: position 24,205 of record JAJQIB010000026.1, read on the forward strand.
ACTGTCGCTGCCTGCTACCGTTGCCGCCGCCTGAGAAAAATCTCTTCCCGCATCACTTACACGGTCAAGATAGCGCAAAAAGCCTGCAATGCCTCCTGCAGAATCTCTCTCGTAGTCAGCCGCACGCCTCGTCAGCAAACGCAGGTTTGCACGCTTTTGCTTAGAGTTTTCATAGGCTCCCGCTACCGCGAAGAATCCGGTTTCATCGTATATCCTCATTATAAGCTCTTCAATTGTTATACTAACCGAATAAAATCTCAGCCTTGAAATAAGCTCTATGGCATAATCGCACTTTTGCTCAAGCACCTCATCGTTTAGCTCAATTCGCTGAGCCTCCCTTTCATCAGAATCCTCTGACTTTGAAGCGGAAAGTATTATCTGATACAAGCGCTTAGGTGCCGAATCCGGCGACTCAAAGCATAGCCTTCTTAGGGCTGCCGTTTCCTCTGCGGTAAAGTTTAAAATAGGCGACATCATAACCGCCGCCATCGGCAGATCTCTCATAGGATTATCAATGACCTTTAGCAGATTTACCATCGTAAGGATTTCCTTAGCGCCCATATAACCGTCAAGCTGCTCACTTTGCGCTTTTAATCCCACATATTCAAGCGCTGCTGAAATCCTGCGGCAGCCATCCTTTTTACGTGAAAGCACACACACATCCGATGCTCTGCATGGACGTGACACATCACCGCTGTAAACAGGCGCACACTCGCTTAAAAGCTGCTTGATTCGCCTTGCCACCGCAAGCTCCTCACTGCCAAAAATTACATACCTTAGCTGCTCCTCGTCCTCCTGAGCGTCATCAACAAGCATAAGCTCAACAGGCTCATCCTCACCGCCATAATAGGCTCCGCATTTTAGCTCCTCATCCTCAGTATAGTCAAGCTCACCAAGCTTTTTACTCATCACAGTATGAAAAACCCAGTTTACATAATCTACAATATTCTGCCTTGAACGGAAATTCTTGCTGAGCCTAATCTCACACAAGCCCTCAATGCTTTGATCTCGTGCCTTCTCCTCAGTTTCTAAAAAGAGCTTGGGATTTGAAAGCCTAAATCTATAGATAGACTGCTTTACATCTCCTACCGCAAAGGCGTTTGAGCCTAGGTGGTCAAGGTCCTTGCTGTCAGAAAGACAGCGAAAAATCATCTCCTGAAGATTGTTTATATCCTGATATTCGTCAATAAGCATAACCCTATAAGCATGCTCAACGACAAGCCTTTGAGCAAGCTTGGTTCTTTTGGTTACGCCATCCTCACGCTTAATAAGCAAATTCATAGCCATACGCTCAATGTCACCAAACTGAGCAACACCTAAGCTTACCTTGCGCTCATGAAGCTCACGCTCTAAAATCTCGGTCACATCTGCAAGTGCCGATAGAATCATACCCGCATCCTTCATCGGCTCGTAAATATCCGAGCCTAGTGATGCCACCTCACCTGCCAGAGCTTTAATCTGATCCTTATAGCCATCACGTATGCTCTTTATCTCACTGTATATCCGATCGTTATCAGAAGCCTCTTCATCAGTAAGTCCCTTCTTCGAGGGCTTTCTTATTGTTTCAAATTTAATTTGACTACAAGCCTTAAACAGCACACTAAAGCTGCCGCTCTTTAGCGGAGCCTTGATATCGTTTAGTATATCGCTGTCAGACATTAAAACGTCTAAAACCTTATTGTTGTTAAGCATAAGACCTGCAGAAAAGGTCGCAAGCTCTAGCTTCTTTTCAATCGGCTCAATTTGCTCGCTGAGCTGCTCAAAAAACACATTTAGTCGCTTATCAACCTGCTTCTTATCAGAAAAGTCCGATATTGCTGTGGCTATCCATTCATTCGGAAAGGCAAGCGAGCATTTAAAATCGTAAAACGAACGTATTCTTTCCTTTAGTGTGTAATCGCTGTTATTTGTGAGCGCATCCAGCAGCAGCTCCGCCTGTTCGGGCGACTGACTTCTGAAAATCTCAAGAGCCTCATCAAGCGATTCATTTAATATAACCTCCGCCTGCTCATCGTCTGCCACCTTAATTTCGGTACGATAGTCAAGCTCATTGAGATTATCATTTACAAGCTCAAGGCAAAAGGCGTTTATTGTGCTAATCTTCGCTAATGAAAGCATATCCTGCTGACGCTCCAGCCAGCTTCTTTTTTCGGCATCAGTCTGACCGACAATTCGTGAGGTCAAAGCAGCTCTTAGCTTGGTTTTCATCTGATTTGCCGCATCCTTAGTGAATGTTACAGCTAAAAGCTTTTCTGCGGGACATCCCGCTCCCTCATCCTCAAGCAGTCTGACAGTGCGTTCAATCAGTACCGCAGTTTTGCCACTTCCCGCAGCTGCTGATACTATTACTCCTCTGTCGGTGGTGGTAATAGCCTGCTGCTGCTCGTCCGTCCAATTTACAGCCATTTGCTTATTCTCCTATAAACTCATGATATTCCTCATTAAAGGTCTCAAGCTCAGAATCAATTGTGTTCGAATAGGTTTCACGAAGCTTAGTCCAGGTAAACTGTGTTCCGTCATCGTCTGATTTCATAACAGATGAGTACAAATACGGAATAACCGCTTCCTTAGTAGCATTAGTTGCCGCATCATCATTCGACAGCAGCGTTGAAATTCCGTAGCCGGGATCTACAACCTTAACGTACTTATCGCTAATCGGCTCAACATTTGCCATCTCGTACATTTCCTCCGACCAATTCGGAGATGTAACAAAGAACTTTTCCTTGCCTGCTTCAACGTACTCCGCATCTGTGTTCGCAACTCTTGCACATTCGTACCAGCACTTTACGGCATCAGACTTTTCAGAGCCATTTACCCACATATATGCTGTAATACCAATTGTTGTGTAATAGGTATCGGTGTTGGGATCTCTGGGCATAGGAACTATTCCCCAGTTGTCGCCATCGCTCGGAGAAACTGCCCATGTTCCCATAGCGTAGAATAGAATATTCTTTCTAAACGCCTCAGACGCACTTCCTATCCAGTCGGAATAGTATAGTCCGTTCTTTTGTATGTTGTAAAGCATAGTAGAGGCACGGTCAAAATCGGGATCATCTATGTTCGAGACATATTCATCCGTTTCCTCATCATACTTTATTAGCGTTTTTCCTGTTGACTGGAAGATAAATGCTCCGAACCATCCATTGATTCCATAACGAACCTCATCGCCCGTTGCACTCGAAACATAGCTATCCATAAGGTCATACCATGTATCCCAAGTCCAATCGCCGCTCATGTACAGGTCATAGGGATCCTCTAGGCTGTTGCCCTCAATAACGTCCTTGTCGTAGGTAAGAACAGAGAGCGGCTCAAGATTTATCGGAGCCACATAATGCTCGCCGCCAAGCTCGAACTGGTCGGCTAAATCCTTCATGTCAACCCACATATCGTCCTCAAAGTCAACTATGCTGTCAACCGGCTGAAACATTCCCTTGATGCAATAGCATGGAAAGGTCATTTTCTGCTCATACCAAAAGATATCAGGTGGATCGTTAGACAAAACCCTGCTTGCAAGCTGATCGTACTTTGTAACCGATGAGCAAGCCGAATAGGTTATAGTGCCTCCCTTTTTCTCAAATAGGTCGAGATCTACACGCTTTTCCTCGGCTGTGCTTGTAGGATTGATATCAAAGTAGGATAACCATTCAAGCTCGGTTTCAGCTCCCTCAGGTATAGCCTCTATTTCATCCGTATCCTCAACCTCAACCTGATCTACATACTCGCTTGAGGTGTTATCAGACGAGCTTGAGCAGGCGGCAAGACCGAGAGTTAAAATCAGTGCGGTAGAGGCTGACGCAAAACGCTTAAAATTACACATATGAAATTCTCCTTTCATTTGAAAATCACTCTCATATATATTATAATATATTATGATAGATTTGTCAAACGTTTTGTGATAAAAAATTGAGGCTGCGTTTTTTAGCAGCCTCGCGGATAATCCTTATTCGTTTTCAAGGGTAAAGTAAACTTCACCAATATCATTTACATACGACGAATGATTTTCTCCACTTTTCCATTCCTCTTCGTTAACATCGTTAATTCCGTTCCCGTTATCATCCATTCCATATTCTATGTTGTTTGTCTCATCGGTGCACATGGGTCTAAAATAAAACGAAACATCCGCCGTGCTCCAACCCTCTTCAAGCTCCCATGAATCATCAAAGGTCACTGATTCGCCGGCTTTAATTTCTGTTCCAACGTATGAAAGAGTCCAACCATGTCCGATTTCAGTAAGATCTGTCACAGCATCAAGACATGAACCAGTGTACGAAGTTTCAATATCACTATCACCGTTGTTAGTTATTGTAACAGTAGTGTAAAGCATGTTTCCTTCTTTTTTATATTCATAGCTGCTGCTAATAACGCCATCGGTCGACATTATCTCGGTATCGGAAACCCATTCGTAGCCTATTTGAGTTGGCTCCGTTTGTTCGGCTTCGGATTCATCCGATTCAGCTTCAGAGGATTCGTCAGCCCGTGAGGATTCCTCGGCTTCTTCAACATCTTCTGATTCACTGCTTGAAGTCTCTTCACCTTCGGATGCGGAGGAAGATTCGGCATCAGCTATAGCTGTACTGCTGTCGGTATCATCAACATCTCTACATGAGGTGAACGCTAATGAACAGAGTATAATGGTGAAAATTAAAATTTTGTTTTTCATATAAAGCTCCTCCTTTCAGGATGTTACAACTGTTAGTCCAAATCGACCAACTATATTTGTTATTTTTGTGGCGTATGTATAGCCTACCGTAGAACTGTAATGACTATCTCTTATGTTTGTTATAGCCATAAGCGACATTGAATATGGACTTGAACTGCCAGTGACTACTCCGATGGGACCTCCACTGTCACCACCTCTATTTTTATTTGAACATTTCAACATATCTGTAATAGTTACAGATGTACCAGATTCATCGTCAATTGTCATATTCACAGATATGCTTAAAATTGTTCCGGATTCAACACCGGTTGTAATTCCATATTTTTTAACGGTAGTTCCTTCAAGTGAACTTGATGCATACTTGATTGACTTTATAAATCCATACTCTGAAGTAGACTGAAACACATTTGTAGATGTCCAGGCGGAAGTACTGTAAAATGGAATAAATGCAGCGTCTATGCCATCAAATCTGTATGTAGAGTAGCCTACTGAATTAATAACTGTACCATTAACATATATTATTTTTTCAGGCTTTAAATTTGCCAGAAAATGTCCTGCGGTTACAATTCCGTATTGACCAGTACTGCTCTTGTATGCGTTAAAACCGATTGTTGCACAATTATCGGTTGATGTATAAATTTCCGATCCTCCAGTTGCCGTACTAGCTGTTGTAGTAATTTCAAGATCCTCATCAGTGCTGACATCGAAGATATTTGAGTCTATGTTTAAATCATCAACTAGCTCATAAAAATCCGTAATAGAAAAATCAGCATCTCCAATAATCTCTATGGCATTATCCTTTTGGATAAGTGCGGAACTTATAATATTATATTCACCCATGTAAGGCAAAACCGCATCATTTGCTTCAAGCAAATCCTCCATCGAATAATCAACCTGATGAAATTCGACCGTGCTGTAATCAAGTATATGCAAATACTCGTTAACATCATCATCAGTCAAATAAATATCAAGCTTATTGCTTCCATTAGCATCATAGCAAGCTCCCGCATAATTACTAGGATAGTCAACTTGAGTTTCCGACATACCAATGCTTAAATTAGAAGTTGAAGCTACGGCATCTTCACCATATACAAAACTATACATTAATTCATCATATTCCTGCTGTGCTGTTTCCTCGGAAACATAAACCTCGTCAATACTAAGCGCTTGAACACTTACAAATCACTGCTTCATTGGAATCATCTCCTTATTTTTACTTTTATTTTATTATATCACTACTTTAAATAAAAGTCAAGTATTTTTTTGCCAAATCTAATATTTGTATAAATTCACAAAATTAAGTGACGAAATTGGTTAAAATCACAAAGTTAGGTTAATATTTTTGCATCACGCTTTTTCAAAAACATCTACACTTGACAAACTTCCAGAAAAGTTGTATAATAATTGTTAGTGCTTTTTTTATGAAGCAATAATTTTATTAGGAGGAATTTAGATGTCAAAGTTTTACATTACTACGCCGATTTATTATCCATCAGGAAATCCGCACATCGGTCACTGCTACACTACCGTGGCGTGCGATTCAATTGCGAGGTACAAGCGAATGCAGGGCTATGATGTCATGTTCCTGACCGGTACCGATGAGCATGGTCAAAAAATTGAAGAGAAGGCTAAGGAAAAGGGTGTTACTCCTAAGGAGTACGTCGACGAAATTGTTGAAACCTTTAAAAAGCTCTGGAGCTACATGAACATAAGCTATGACCGCTATATAAGAACCACTGATGACTATCATGTAGAAGCGGTGCAAAAGATTTTTAAAGAGCTTTACGACAGAGGATACATCTACAAGGGCGAATACAAGGGCAAATACTGCACTCCGTGCGAAAGCTTTTGGACTGAATCACAGCTTGACGAAAATGGCTGCTGCCCCGAATGTCACCGTGAGGTAAAGGAAGCAAGCGAGGAAGCGTACTTCTTTAAAATGTCCCCCTTTGCCGACAGAATCGAAAAGCTGCTCACCGAAACAGACTACCTTCAGCCAAAAACACGAGCAACCGAGCTTGTTAATAACTTTATTAAGCCCGGACTTGAGGATTTGTGTGTATCACGCACATCCTTTACATGGGGTATCCCCGTAACCTTTGATACTAAGCATGTTGTTTACGTGTGGGTTGATGCGCTTTCAAACTACATCACGGCTTTAGGCTACGAAAATGAAGCATATAATGACTATGATAAGTTCTGGCCGGCTGATGTTCATATGGTAGCTAAGGACATAATGCGCTTTCATGCGATAATCTGGCCCGCTATGCTCATGGCTCTTGACCTGCCTCTTCCTAAGCATCTGGCAGTTCACGGCTGGATAACCTTTAACGGACAAAAAATGTCAAAGTCACTGGGCAACGTTGTAGATCCCTTCATTTTAGGCGAGCGCTACGGAGCTGACGCTATAAGATACCACATCCTACGTGAAATGGCACTTGGCGCAGACAGCTCGTTCTCTAACGAAATCATGATCAACCGCATAAATTCAGATCTCGCAAACGGACTCGGAAATCTCGTTTCACGCACAGTAGCAATGGTAGATAAGTACTTCGGAGGAACGCTTCCCTCTGAGCGTGAGAGTGGCGAATTTGACGACGAGCTAAAAAATGCTGCATTGGCTCTTCGTGAAAGGGTTGATGGCTTCATTGACCAAACACAGATTAACAATGCACTTGCCGAAATCTTCAAGGTGATTTCTCATGCAAATAAATACATCGACGAAACCGCTCCGTGGGTGCTTGGTAAGGATGAGGGCAAAAGGGCAAGACTTGCAGCTGTGCTTTACAATTTGCTCGAAGCAATTAGAATTTCAACTACACTTTTAAGCTGCTTTATGCCCACAACCATGCCAAGGATTTGGGAGCAAATCGGCGCTAAGGAAAGCGATATAAGCTATGAAAATGCTGCAAGGTGGAATGTTTTGCCACAAGAAGCTACAGTACATCGTGGCGAAATCATCTTCCCAAGAATTGACGTTGACAAGGAAATTGACGAGCTTAATAAAATCATCGGCAACAGCAAAAAGGACGAGCCCAAGGAGGATGACGGTTTTGAGCCTATGCCGCTTGCAGAACAGATTACCATAGATGACTTTGAAAAGCTTGACCTAAGAGTAGCACTAGTCAAGGAATGTGAAAAGGTAAAGCGTTCAAAGAAGCTTCTCTGCTTACAGCTTGATGACGGAATGGGCGGCAGACAGGTGGTTTCTGGAATCTCTGAGTGGTACAAGCCCGAAGATCTTATTGGCAAAAAGGTTATTATAGTTGCAAACCTCAAGCCTGTAAAGCTTTGCGGAGTAGAATCAAACGGCATGATATGTGCCGCAGATACTGCCGAGGGTGGAGCAAGCGTAATCTTCCCCGATCAGTCACTTCCCTGCGGAACTAAAATCAGATAATTAAAATAAGCGGAGTGCCATAAGTCGCACTCCGTATACACGCCCGTAGCTCAGCTGGATAGAGTGACAGACTCCGACTCTGTAGGTCGTGCGTTCGAATCGCATCGGGCGTATAAAAAAAATCATAGAGCATCTGCTTTGGCAGGTGCTCTTTTATTAAACAAAACCACCGACTCCATAAAGGAATCGGTGGCGTAATCTGTTTTATGTATTTATTAGAAATCTACCTCTGTATCGTAGTAGCAAGCCTTAAGCAGCTTCTCCATCTCCTCCTGTGTGGGGATTCTGGGATTTGAGCCTGTGCAAGCATCGCCAATAGCGTTCTTTGCAATTTCAGGAAGTCTTTCGAGGAATACCTCCTCCGGAACAAAGCCCTGCTCGCAAGGGTAGCTGTCTGCACCATAGTTCTTAATGCAATGAGGAATGTTTAGCTTGTCGTTCATATCACGAACATACTTAATAAGCAGCTTAACCTTCTCATCGTCATCCTTGCCGCCAAGCTTCATATAATCAGCAATAACACCGTAACGCTTCTTAGCGGTTTCATCCTTTGCATTAAACTCTATTACCTTAGGAAGGTACATAGCGTTTGCCGCACCGTGAATGATATGTGCGCCATAGTCTGCAAATGCAGCACCGGTCTTGTGAGCCATCGAGTGTACAATACCAAGCAGAGCATTTGAGAAAGCCATACCAGCAAGGCACTGTGCATTGTGCATTCTGTCACGTGCATCCATATCGCCATTGTATGAGTCAACAAGGTCAGCCTCAATCATTTCAATTGCATGAATAGCAAGCGGATCTGTGTAGTCGCAGTTAGCTGTCGAAACATAAGCCTCAATTGCGTGAGTAAGTGCGTCCATACCTGTATGAGCGGTAAGCTTCTGGGGCATGGTTTCTGCAAGCTCAGGGTCAACGATCGCAACATCAGGTGTGATTTCAAAATCTGCGATAGGATACTTGATTCCCTTGTCATAATCTGTAATGATAGAAAATGCTGTAACCTCCGTAGCAGTACCGGATGTTGAAGGAATTGCACAGAAGTGAGCCTTCTTTCTAAGCTCAGGAATACCGAACACCTTGCACATATCCTCAAAGGTACATTCAGGATATTCGTACTTAATCCACATAGCTTTTGCAGCATCAATCGGTGAGCCGCCGCCCATTGCTACAATCCAGTCAGGCTCAAAATCGAGCATAACCTGTGCGCCGTTCATAACAGTAGTAACCGAAGGATCAGGTTCAACGCCGTCAAGCACCTTGACCTCCATACCTGCTTCTTTTAAATAATCCTCCGCCTTCTGTAAAAAGCCGTTTCTCTTCATCGAGCCTCCGCCGACTACGATGATAGCCTTTGTTCCCTTGAGTGTTTTAAGGTTCTCAAGCGCACCCTTGCCGTGATACAAATCGCGGGGTAAAGTAAATCTTGCCATAAAAAAGACCTCCATAGAAAATGATATTTGCTGTGGATTGTCAAAATTTTAACAATCCTTCCTACGCTTTTTATTTAAAGCGTAGCGAAGCGAGATATGCTCGCATAATCTAGTGAGCGAAGCTTGCAATAGCTGCAAAGAGCCGCTAGGCTCAGCTGGATTTGACATGGTGGATTAGTTTTTTACCACCAGGTCAAAGACAGGATGAACGCCGCCAAAGGCGGTGGTCATCTTGCAATTATTATATACCATTTACCCTTATAAGTAAAGGGCTTTTAAAGAAAATTTACAAAAAAATCAAAGAAAAATAAGCGAAATTTGTGCGTTATTACTAAAAATATATGACATCTGTTATTAATCACATGGTTGATCTTGGTAAAAAAGTGCTGTGTCTTATATTGACACAGCACCTGAATGATTGTATATTAGCATCATCCATAGCCTTTAAGCAATCTCAACTCCATACCTCCCCATCCAATAATTCACTTGTAAAATATAGGCCATAATCTGCGGATAGTTCATAAGCTGACCGTACCACTGAACACCTGGATTTTCATTTAATAGCTTATCAATTTCCTTGCGCTTAATTATTTGAAGCACCGGACAGTTGGTCTGAGAAAGCTCCTCCTTCAAGTGCTCTTTTACCGCCTTCTCATAGGACGGATTGTGCGTTTTTGGATATGGTGATTTTTTCCTCCATAGCACTCCTTCAGGTAAAAGCCCGCTCGCTGCCTCTCTTAATAAGCCCTTCTCTCTGCCAAGGTAATCCTTATACTCCCACGGCACACGGTAAAGATACTCGACAATTCTGTAATCACAAAACGGCACCCTTACCTCAAGTCCCCAGTACATAGACATCCTGTCCTTGCGATCTAAAAGCGTCTGCATAAACCACTCAAGATTAAGCCTTGTCATTTCACGCATTCTCTGCTCATCGGGATCGCTTACACGCTCTCTAACTCTGTTAGTTGTGTCAAGATATTTCGAGTAAACAAAGCCTTCACAATCATTCGCACTGCCAAAATCATCTCTCATAAGACTTGCTCTGTAGGCTGTCGACTGTGACCACGGAAAGCCGTCCGTCATGCGTATTTCTTTGTCACGATACCACGGATACCCACCGAAAATCTCGTCCGCACACTCGCCCGAAAGAGCTACTGTGGAAAATTCACGCACAGCCTTGCAAAATAGCAGCATTGAGCTGTCGACATCAGCCATTCCCGGCAAATCCCTGGCTTCCACCGCCGTAAAGAGTGCATCGACAAGCTCCGGCGTGTCAATCACCACCCTATGATGCACACTTCCTAAATGCTTCACCATCATCTCGATATACTCATCATCACTGTTGGGCTGAAACCTACCCGCTTTAAAATACTTCTTGTTGTCACGATATTCAACCGAAAAGGTATGAAGCCGCTTGCCCTCCTGCTTAAAGCGCTCGTTTGTCACAGCGGATATTATGCTCGAATCAAGCCCACCCGATAAAAATGTACAGAGCGGCACATCCGACACAGTTTGACGTGTAATGGCGTCCGTCACAAGCTCCCTCACATGCTCCTTAGCTTCATCAAAGCTCTCGTTAAGCGGCTCATCGGCATTCCTTGAAAAATCCCAATAGCTGTGCTTTTTTAATCCATTCTCGTCATACCAAAGGCACTCGGCGGGCAAAAGCTCCTCAATTTTCTCAAGCACGCCGCATCCGCTTGTTCGGGCAGGACCTAAAAGCATAATCTCACGCACTCCGTCCACCGTAAGCCTTGCATCCACCCCATCACAGCAAAGCAAGCCCTTGATTTCAGATGCAAAGTACAAGCATTCATTTTGACAGGTATAAAAAAACGGCTTAACCCCAATTCTGTCACGAGCGGCAAAAAGCCTTTTGTTTTGCTCGTCCCACACAGCAAATGCGAAGATTCCATTAAGCCTGCTCAGGCACTCCTCTCCCCATTCTGCAAATGACAGCAAAACAACCTCCGTGTCGCTGTCGGTTCTAAAGACGTACCCTAACAGCTCAAGCTCATGCCTTACCTCTGCGGTATTGTAAAGCTCTCCGTTATACACAAGCACAAGCTCCCTCTCACCGCACTTATACAACATAGGCTGCCTTCCATTTTCAGGATCTATTACCGCCAATCGAGTATGTATCAAAAGAGCATTGTCACTTTTATAAGCTCCATCATCGTCCGGGCCCCGACGTTTAAGCGTCCTAATAAGTCGCGCGGATATATTTTCACCATCCTTCACAATATTTTTATAGCTGTCCGAAAAGCCTATAATTCCTGCAATTGCGCACATAAAAATCACCTCTTAGCAGTATATGCACTATAGAAAAAATCCGTGACAGGAAAAATCCCCACGCACATTGACGCAGGGATTCCTTCGGGAGGAAATCTATATCATCGGCTCCGCGGATTGCCGTTGGTATAGTATATGCGGCTAAGGGTCAGATTGCTATTACATAAATTATGCCCGCAATTAAATCACGGGCAAAATATCAATCATATGCTGTCTAGCAGCTTTTTCTTAACCACATTGTACTCTTCCTCGGTTATTGCACCATTGTCAAGCAGGCTCTTGTACTCGGCTATTTGCTGAGGTATGGTCTTTTGAGCATCAGCTGTCTGCTCTTTTCTACTATTAAGCTCTAAAATCCTCCGCTTAGCCTCTAGCTGCCTAGCACCCTCCTGCTTAATTCTGTCAAGCGCCTTCATGAGCGTGCCTTTAATAGCCATTTGTTTATTATAATACTGCGAATTGACCGCAGTTCTGCAATCGATAATCGGCACCCTTACCTCCATAGAATCCGTTTCTATAAGTATGTAGCTATTCGATATATACTCAGTATAAACGACACTGTTTTTTGCCGTTGCAGTTCCAACCAAGGCTCCGACCTCTCCAGCAATCAAGCCGCCAACCACCGCTCTGGAAATTCCGCCCTGCTTAGAGGAGCTAGATAACATCTGTCTGCCCTCCTCAATGTACTCAAATCTATCAAGCTGATAGAAAGCATAGACTATATTAGAATTAACAAATCTAAACGTCTTACGGTCATTATCCACAAGCAAGACGTCGCAGATATTATCCGCAGCCTTGCTTACCTCTCCTTCGATTCCCATTCTAGGCTTGTAGCATTTTTCGCAGTTTGTATAAAATTGAGAGTTTTGCGCACCGCAGTATTGACAAACCCAATCATTTGATACAACATCAGCTTTTTTAGGCGACCTCTCAGGTATTGATAAGCCCTTCTTAAAGTCCTGTACCGTTCTATTTCTATCATAAAAGTCCGACTTGTCAAGGCAGCTATCGCACACATATCCATTAATACACCTATACTGTGATGCAAAATCGCCAAGCTCAACACCACATAGACTACATTTTGACATAAAAGCATCCTCCTAACCTAAGAATTAGTATTTTTTCTCTATTACTTTTATATTATACTTTCATTTCGCCCTCAAGTCAATCTGTAAATCAACCAAATTTTCGACAATACATTTGTTCATATCGCACTAATATTTCTTTTAATTTATTAACCTTATTCCCGCTTTTTCATATTATATTATAGATAGAATTTGACTAAACAAACGCATCCCTTATGGACAAAAAGAGGTGAAAACCATTGATAAACTTTGATAACTCGGCGACATCCTTTCCTAAGCCAGCATCGGTTCGTGCAGCGGTAAACCTAGCGATAACCAAGTACGGCGGCAATCCTGGACGTGGAGGTCACGCACTTTCCACTATAACCGCCGAGCAGGTATATAACGTGCGTCAGTCAGCGGCAGAGCTTTTTGGAGCCGCTCCCGAAAATACGATTTTCACCGCTAACTGCACCCTCGCCCTCAATATGGCAATAAAAGGCATAATGCAATACGGCGGACATATAATCATTTCAGATCATGAGCATAACGCTGTCTTTCGTCCCGTATACGCACTTGCAAAAACACGAGGCGTCACCTTTTCGGTGCTTCATCTAGGTGATGACGATGAGCAGACGCTAAGCGAGCTAAGAAGATTAATCAGAAACGACACCAGGTGCGTTTGCTGTACTGTAGCATCAAACGTAACGGGCAGAATTTCTCCCTACCGTGAAATAGCATCGCTTTGTAAAAGCTATGGACTTTGCTTTATAGCGGATGCGGCTCAGGCTGCGGGAATTTTAGATATTTCGCTTGCTGACGGCTTTGATTTTATCTGCACTGCAGGACACAAGGCACTTTACGGACCATCAGGCACGGGGCTTCTTATAAGCAGCGGCGAATACGAGCTTTCAACCATCATCGAGGGAGGCACCGGTGTAGCGTCATCCCAAGCCGAACAGCCCGACTTTCTTCCCGAACGACTTGAAAGTGGTACAGTAAACACAATGGGAATTCTCGGACTCGGTGCAGGAATCGATTTTGTCAAATCCAAAACACCAGGGAGCATCCTTGAACATGAAACAGCTCTTTGCAATCGCCTTGAGCAATCGCTAAACGACATCAACGGCGTAAAGCTGTACACCTGTAAACGCAAGGTGCCTATACTGTCATTTAACGTAGGAGAGCTTCCCTCCGCCCAGGTGTGCAGCCTACTATCACAAAGGGGCTTTGCTTTAAGAGGAGGACTTCACTGCGCTGCCCTGACTCACCGCACTCTTGGCACATTAGACCAGGGCACCATCCGCTTTTCACCAAGCGTATTTAACAGCTCCCATCAGGTTGACGCTCTGACAAGGGAAATTCAAAGGATAAAATCAAAAGCATAAATCAAGCACAGCTCGGTATTTTGGATTTATTCAAATATCGAGCTGCTTTTTATATTGACAAACCGGTGATAAAGTGCTACAATTTTAGTAGGAAATAAAGCTTGAGCAAAATAAAGGTATAGATGAGCTTGAAGGTGAGAAAATGAACTGCATAAGTATAAGCTTTAAGCTTGCTCCAAGAGAGATTAGAAGTCGAATTGCCCCCGACAAGAGTAAGCAGGTTGAATTTATAAAAAATTTAATATCAAACTACACTGATGAATGTGTGATGCTATGCACCTGTAATCGCACTGAGATTTACTTTGATGGGGAATGTCAGAATGAGATACTACAGGCTCTTTGCCAACTAGGCAGCTTTGAAGAAAATGAGCTTGGTCGGTATGTAATGTATTTTTTTGGACATAAGGCAATTGTGCATTTGTTTTCGCTTGCGGCTGGACTTGATTCAATGGTAGTTGGTGAGGACGAGATACTTCGACAGCTTAAAGAGGCTTACGAAATCTCAGTCGAAAATTCTAGTGTGTCGTCACAGTTTAATATGATTTTTCAGTCCGCATTTGCTTGTGCAAAAAAAATAAAATCCAGCACCTCCCTATCGACAATACCGGTTTCAGTAGCTACCCTTGCAGCAAACACAGCGGCGAAATTCACAGGCTCGTCCGTCACCGCTCTTGTAATAGGTGCCACAGGAAAAATAGGACTTTCCACACTAAAAAATCTTATCTCTCATAAAAATGTAACCGTGTATGCCACTACAAGAAACAGAAATAAGGATACACAGCCTGCAGCAGAGCTCGGAACAAAACTGTACAGCTTTTCGGACAGATATGATTTAGTTGATTCCTCAGACTGCATAATAAGTGCAACCAGTGCGCCACATTATACGCTAAATTTTTTAGATGTTAAGAATGCAATTAAAACAAAAAAGCCGAGGCTATTTATAGATTTAGCAGTTCCACCCGATATAGATCCACATATAAGTGAAATTGAAAAAGCCACTCTTTTAACGATTGATAGCTTTGAAAAAATAGCTAAACAAAACAACATTAAAAAAGAAAAAATCGCACTTACAGCAAAAGAAATAATAGCTAATGAGGTCGACAGCCTAGAAAAAGAGCTTGCATACCACGAATTTCTGCCGAATTTAAATCAAGCCTCTCAAAATGAAATTGACACAAAAAAGCTTATAATCGCATTAAAATCAGAGCTTGATTTTTCACAATTTAATGCCGTTATAGCAGCCATATCAAAAATCCTGAAGGAGGGAGAACCATGAGCTATTTCCCATTTTTTATAGATATAGAGGATAAAAAAATACTAATCGTTGGCGGTGGAGATGTAGCTTTTAGAAAGGCACAGAAGCTAATGGAATTTGGTGCAAAAATTGAAATTGTCGCTAAAGATATATGTGAGAATTTTAATAAGCTTGATGTAAGCTTAACAAAACGAGAATTTTTAGACAGGGATATTGAAAATACTTTTTGCGTAATTGCCGCAACTAATGATAAACAGCTAAATGAGCATATCTATAGACTTTGTAAAGCTGAAAATATCCCTATAAACACAGTAGATGACAAAGACAAATGCAGCTTTATTTTTCCCGCAATATCTAAAAAAGGAGATATAACCGCTGCCGTTTCCACAAATGGAAAAAGTCCCTATGCTGCATCATTTTTAAGAAGCGAAATTGATGACATTTTAACTGATAGAAAGGTATTTGCCGTTGAAGCTTTGGGAGAAAACCGAGAAAAAATACAAAGTAAATTTCCAAACAAAAAGGAAAGAAATAACGCTATATCGTCTATATTTGATATTTGCTTAAACAACGATAAACCAAAGGCAAAGGAAAAAATTTTAAAAATACTAAAGGAAGATGAAAAATGAAAATAAAAATTGCAGCACGTGGTTCTTCGCTTTCACTTAAGCAGTGTGAACTGGTCAAAAATGCTCTTGAGTCCGTTTTTTTGGACATAAATTTCGAGCAAAAAACTATCGTTTCAGCTGGCGATAGGGATCAAAAAACCTCACTTTCAAGCTTTAACACTCAAGGGATTTTCGTAAAAGGTGTAGAAGAGGCACTTTTAAGAGAAGAGGCAGATATAGCCGTTCACAGCGCAAAGGATTTACCTCTTAAGCTTGCAGATGGAGCTGAAATTTGCGCAGTGCTTCCAAGAGGTGACTGTCGTGACGCACTAGTAACCCTTTCCGACCTTGAGCCAACACCAAATGATTTATTTTCAGTCGGCACAGGCTCCTTGCGCAGAATGCGTGAGCTTTCAAGGCTCTACCCCTTTGCCTCCTTCGGTGACATACGCGGCAATATTGACACAAGAATACAAAAGCTTCGTGATAAAGAGTTTGATGGAATAATTCTTGCAGCTGCAGGACTAGAGCGTTTAGGAATCAGCGAAAATGACGGGCTAAGAATCAAAAGCTTTGACCCTGACGAATTTTTGCCAGCCCCATGCCAGGGAATAATTGCAATCGAGGCGAGAAGCGACAGCGAGGCTTGCAGGCTTTTGCGACAAATTGATGACGCTAAAACTCACATAATATTTGACACCGAAAGGTATTTGCTATCCTTACTTGATGCCGACTGCTCTAAGCCTATCGGGGTACACACTACAATAAATGAGGACAAAATCGCAATGACAATAACAACTGACGGATTTAATCGAGCCTTTGGTGAAGAACGAATTGAAAACCGCCTGAAGCTGGCAGAGAGATTGGTAGGACAGCTATGAGTTTAAATGGAAAGGTATCGCTTGTAGGTGCCGGATGCGGAGATTATGACCTAATAACGGTGCGTGGAATGCGGCTTTTAAGCGAATGCGATGTGGTAATTTATGATGCTCTTATCGACACAAGACTTTTATCCTTCGCAAAAAATGCCGAAAAAATCAACGTAGGCAAGCGTGCCGGAAAACACAGCGAGACGCAAGAGGAAATAAATAGCTTATTAATAAAAAAAGCAAAAGAGGGAAAAAGGGTAGTGCGTCTTAAGGGCGGAGATCCATTTGTTTTCGGACGTGGCTCTGAAGAAGCAATAGCGTTAATGAAAGCTAACATTGAATTTGAAGCTGTGCCCGGAATATCTTCAGCAATCGCTGCTGCTGAGGCTGCGGGAATACCAGTCACGCACAGAAATTTAAGCAGATCCTTTGAAGTAATCACAGCAAGCACCTCACAAGAGGAATTTACGCCAAATTTTTTTAGACTTGCAAGCAGTGACGGCACACTTATTTTTATGATGGGACTAAAAAAGATTTCGGAAATTGCAAACAAGCTCATATTAAACGGAATGGATAAAAACACTCCATCTGCTGTCATTTCAAATGGCGCTACATCAAGACAAAAGACTGTTCGTTCACCTCTTTGTGATATAGAAAAAGCACTTGAAAAAAATAAGCCTGAAGCTCCTGCAATTTTTGTTGTCGGAAAAACCGCTGAGCTAAATCTAAAAATGCAAGCGCAAAAGAAATTAACGGGAGTAAGCATTTGTGTAGTGGGAACTCAGAGTATTGTAAAGCGATTGTCAATACTGCTTGAGGAGGATGGAGCAATGGTTTTTTCCCTTCCATGCCTTGAGATTATAAAAAAGCAGGATTCAGCTAAACTAAAAGCAGCTCTGCAAGAAATCGAAGAGTTTGGATGCATTGCATTTACAAGCGCAAACGGAGTAGATGTATTTTTTGAAGCACTTGCAAAAGAAAATATAGATTTGCGAAAGCTAAACGGTAAAAAAATTGCAGCTATCGGAAATGGCACAGCTAAAGCAATAAGGAAGTATGGAATAATTGCCGACATTGTGCCTAATACGCACACATCAAAGGATTTAGCTAATCTTTTATGTGAGCTATTTGACAAAAATGAAAAAATACTTATCGCAAGAGCCGAGGATGGCTCAGAAGAACTGACCAAAATTTTGGACAGCAATAAAATGTGCTATGAGGATATTAAAATATATGAAGCTCGTATTCTAAAGCTAAATCCGCCCGATAATTGTGATTATTATGTCTTTTCAAGTGCAAAAGGAGTTAGAGCATTTTTTGAAATAGGCGGTAAAATCGATGAAAATTCCGATGTGATCTGTATTGGCTGCTCTACACAAAAGGAGCTTGAAAAGCATGGAGCTAAAAACATTAAAGCAGCAAAACATTCATCAATAGAAAGCATTGAAAGCACTATACTTTTAAAAGAAGGGAAAGAGAAGGATGCAAAGATTTAGAAGACTTAGAACAAACGAAGCAATGAGAAAAATGGTAAGAGAAACAAGGCTTTGTAAAAGCGAGCTTATTTATCCTATTTTTATTTCAGAAAATATAAGTAAACCTACTATAATTGAATCAATGCCCGGAATATTTCAGTATCCTATTAAGGACTTATATGAGCTTATTAAACAGGTTTCTGATAGCGGTATTTCAGGAGTTTTAATTTTTGGCATACCAAAAGAAAAGGACGAGCAAGCATCAAGTGCTTATGATGATAACGGCATAACCCAGCAGGCGATAAGATACATCAAATCCGAATTTCCACATCTGCTAGTAATTGCCGACGTTTGCTTATGTGAATACACATCTCATGGACATTGCGGAGTAGTAAAAGACGGCATTATTCTAAACGATCCAACGCTGCCACTTCTTTGCAAAATGGCTGTCAGCATGGCTAAAGCCGGAGCGGATATAATTGCGCCCTCTGATATGATGGACGGACGTGTTGCGGCTATTCGCAGCTCTCTCGATGAAAACGGATTTTTATACACACCTATCATGTCATATAGTGCAAAATTCGCATCCGTATATTACACACCTTTTAGAGATGCAGCCCAGTCCGCTCCCGCCTTCGGCGATAGAAAGACCTATCAGATGGATCCTGCAAATGCAAAGGAAGCGCTAAGAGAAATTGCTGATGACATTGAAGAAGGTGCCGATATAGTTATGGTAAAGCCCGCACTGCCCTATCTTGACATTATTCACGCGGCATCCAAGCGCTACGATTTACCTATTGCCGCCTACAACGTCAGTGGAGAATACTCGATGGTTAAAGCAGCCTCTCAGCTAGGCTGGATTGACGAGAAGCGTGTAGTTATGGAAAACCTGACCTCAATAAAAAGAGCGGGAGCAAATATAATCATAACCTATCACGCACTTGATGCGGCAAAATGGATTGACAAGGAGAATTAAAATGATAAGCACAGATAAATCCAATGAGCTTTATAAAAAAGCCTGTAAATTTATGCCCGCCGGTGTCAACAGTCCCGTGCGTGCCTTCAAATCAATTGATAGAAATCCTATTTTCATAGACCACGCAAAGGGCTCGAAAATCTACGATGTTGACGGCAACGAATATATCGATTATGTTTGCTCATGGGGACCTAACATCCTAGGTCACGCTTGTGACGAGGTGCTTGAGGCTGTAATTTCCTCCGCCCAAAAGGGCTTGACGTTTGGAGCATGTCATGAGGGAGAAATTGAGCTTGCCGAGCTTATCCAAAAGCATTTTCCGTCAATAAAAAAATTGCGCCTTGTAAATTCAGGAACTGAAGCGGTAATGAGTGCAATCCGAGCCGCTCGAGGATTTACAGGACGTGATAAAATACTGAAATTTGAAGGCTGCTACCACGGACATTCAGACGGACTTCTTGTAAAAGCGGGATCTGGTCTAATGACAAATTCAATGCCAAGCAGCAGCGGAGTACCTGTCGGCTACACTGAAAATACACTCCTTGCAGGATTTAACGATATAAGTGAGGTTGAACAAGCTTTCATTCGTCACGGCAAAGAAATCGCTTGCATAATAGTCGAGCCCGTTGCCGCTAATATGGGAGTTGTGCCGCCCGAAAAAGGCTTTTTAGAGCGTTTAAGAGAATTGGCGGACGAATATGAATGCCTTCTCATTTTCGATGAGGTCATAACCGGATTTCGCCTATCAATTGGCGGAGCGCAGCAGCTTTACGGTGTCACTCCGGATTTAACTACGCTCGGCAAAATTGTCGGAGGAGGAATGCCGCTTGCAGCATATGGCGGACGTGAGGATGTCATGAATACGGTCGCTCCTCTAGGCTCGGTATACCAGGCAGGAACCCTTTCGGGTAATCCCGTTGCTGTTTCAGCTGGAATTGCCACCATTAAAGCACTCGAAAAGGATAATAGCATTTATGATGAGCTTGAGCGTAAGTCTAAAAAAATAGAAGATGCGATGACCTTAATTGGATTAAATGTAAATCGTGTAGGCTCGCTTATAACTCCCTTTTTCACCGAGCGACATGTCAAAAGCTTTGATGATGCATCCCTTTGCAATACTGCCGAGTTTGCACACTTTTGCCGCTACCTGCTCGACAACGGAATTTATAGCGCACCCTCTCAATTTGAAGCAATGTTTGTATCCCTCGCTCATAGTGATAAGGACATCGAGTACACCTGTGACGTAATTTCTAAATTTCACTAACCAGACCCTTAACGATAAAAAGACTGCCGCCATGCAATAGCAAAGCCGCAGTCTTTTTTAATCTATGGATTTTTACTTGCCTTCCAGGTCGCTCTTGTTTACGCTTGCAACGCAAAAATCTATTCTTTCATTTTTATCATCCTTTGCGCCGCCGGCACCCGTCATTCCTACATTTTTGTTGGGATCTATTCCGTCAACTGCTGTCACCTCGCCTGTGCCATCGCCATTTGATGCGCCAGGTACTCTAAATGTAGCTACATCAATCGGTTCAATTGATACCTCTTCAGGTTTTTCAAGCTGTGGAATCCACTCGTAGGGAACACGATATGCACGATAAACCATGTTGTTGCTAAACCTTCCTCCAATGTGGTTAAAGTAAGGATTTATATATTCCCACACAATCTCATGGTCAGGTGTAACCTCAATCAAGCGTCCGTCCGAGCCTTCTGTAATAAGCGTGTTGCCGTTTGGAAGACGCTGAGCCGCGCTAATGTATGAGCTGTAGAACTTTGAAGCATCGCTAAAAAGCAGATGTCCCGCCTCAAGAGGTGTATACTGCCAGGTAATTTCAAGCGTCACGGGATTAAACTGCAGCACTCTCGAGTAGTCACGGTGAGCATTGTTTACGCCCGTCACTGATGATGGATTCGGAACACCATAGCCACCTTCGCCACCGTTATCAAAAACAAGCAGGTCGCCCTCTCCAGGTAAGCCCTTAGGAATCATATGCAAATGGTGCTGACCGATTATCCAACCCAACCTTCTTGTAGCCTCACTTTCGTTAAAGTCAGGACCTAACCTCCATACTATCTTACCCGTTTCACGACTAATAATAGCTAGTATATTAGAGTTTCTTGCATCAAAAATTATATTGTCAGGGTTAAACCTCTCATCGCCCGCATCATACCACTTGTTTTCACCGAGCGTGGCAAAATTGTTTATATGCATCCAGTCTCCGCCTGCGTCACCATGAAGTCCGGGATTTCGGGATAGTGTGTTCTTCGCCGCTTCGTCAAATCCAAGCTCATCAAAATGATCGCTTGCTCTCCAGCTCCAAAGAATATTTCCATCCCAATCTACCTCAATAATCTTATCATCAATAAGACGCTTGTCGGAAATATCATGATTATAAAGATTCTCATGCGTTAATATTAGCGTCTTACCGCTATCGGTTTTAGGCTCACCACCCGGATAATAATATCCAACCGTGTTTCCCTCACGCTGAAAATCGTGATGCTGTCTTGCCATGAATCTTGGCTCTTCACCATTATCTGCCACAAGCTCAGTTTTGTCAAACTTCCAAACTATATGACCGTCCCAGTCCACCTGAATCAAATCCAGCTCGTCCTGATAACCCGCCTTAGCCGTGCGTCTGCCGCTTGAG
Source organism: Ruminococcus sp. (assembly GCA_021199375.1). Taxonomy (GTDB): domain Bacteria; phylum Bacillota; class Clostridia; order Oscillospirales; family Ruminococcaceae; genus YE71. The sequence continues at coordinate 46,276 of JAJQIB010000026.1, forward strand.
CCAAACACATATCCGCCTGGTAAAATCTTGTTCGGAAAGCCTCCCAAGCCTGCCCAAAGCTTAACCTCATTGCCGTTCATGTCGATAAGCAGCGCACCCTTAGTAGACGGATAAATCGTATAACCGCTGTACGCCTTGTCCTTGTTGTAAATTGTCGTTCCCGTAGGAAAAATGCTAGGATATCCCATGTTACTTTACCTCCGTTATTTCGCCCTTTCCAATTATGCTAACTGTTCCAGGCACTCTAAAAGTTTCTAAATCTACTGGTTTAATATCAATCTCTTCAGGCTTCAAAAGCTGTGGAATCCACTCATAGGGAACTCTGTAAGCTCTAAAAAGATAATTGATTCGTTTTGTTTTGTCCCTAAAATGCGGCTCAAAGTAGGGGTTTATATATTCCCATACTATTTCATGCTCCGCTGTGACTTCAAATACTCTTCCATCCGAACCCTCAGTAATAAGCGTGTTGCCGTTTGGAAGTCGCTGTGCAGAGCTTACGTATGCACTATAGAATTTTGTGGGATCAGTAAATAAATCAAACCCAGCCTCCTGAGGTGTATACTGCCAGGTTATTTCAAGGGTTACGGGATTAAATTGCAAAACCCTTGAATAGTTTCTCTGATAATGATTTATTCCCGTTTCTGAAGTCACTGTCCTTTCACCGTATCCGGATGCTCCTCCGTTGTCAAAAACAAGGATATCACCCTCTCCGGGAAGTCCTTTCTGGATAAGATGCAGATGATGCTGTCCCATAATCTGTCCCAGCTTTTTGTCGACTCCATTTTCGCTAAAATCAGGTCCTAATCTCCATACGATTTTACCTGTTTTCTTTTCGATAATGCCAAGAATATTAGCCTGTCTTGCATCAAAAAGTAGGTTTTCAGGATTAAAACGTTCATCTCCGTTATCATACCACTTGTTTTCGCCTAAAATTGAAATGTTGTTAAATGTAAGCCAGTCGTGTCGCCCACTGCCAGTTCCTGGCGTACGATAAATTACACTCTTTGCCACCTCATCAAAGCCAAGCTCATCAAAGTGATCTGATGCTCTCCAGCTCCAAACAATGTTGCCATCCCAATCAATCTCAATAATCCTTTCATCAGTAATTGTATGAGGCGAAATGTTCGGATTATTAATTTTCTCGTGGGTAATAAGAATTGTATTTTCGCCCAAGGCTTTAGGCTGACTATTCGGCGAAAAATATCCACTCGGCAAGCCTACTCTTTGCCAATCATGCGATTGCAGTGCGACATATTTCTCACCATCATCCGTTTGGATTTTTATATTTTTATCAAATTTCCATACAACATTTCCTTCCCAATCCACCTGTATGAGGTCAGCACGCTCAAGATATTCAAGCTTATCCCTGTACTTATCTGATGATGTTACAAGATAGCCACCTGGAAGTATCCTGTCAGGAAAGCCAAGCGTTTTTGTCCACGTTTTGACCTCTCTGCCGTTCATATCAATAAGCTGTGCACCCTTTGCACTGTGAAAGATTGTGTAACCACCATATGCTTTGCTTTGGTTATAAAGGGTAACCCCTGTCGGGAAAATTGTCGGATAACCCATAATTAAATCCCTCCTAACCTTTTTAAAATGTTACCTTTATCTCCTCAATTCTGTCAGAAAATACTCTATGCGACAAAATGCTGTCACGATTTTCTAAGCTTCTAATAAGTATAAGACTGCCATTTTCGATTGCCTCATCCGTCACAAGCGGAAGTATTCCGTTATCGACTAGTATCTTTTTGCTCACATCGTCATAGCCCCTTGCTAGTATTGCCGTGCTTCCTGCCGCTATCAAAAATTCGGCAGTGTCTCGAGCTATGCCTGTGATTTTGTAATCAACACTCAAAACTGCAGAAAGAACAACATTTCTTATTCTAAATCCATCAAACGTTCTTTTAAGAAAATCTACTCTATCTTTAAGATGCTTTAGATTTACAATCGGGCAGCTGTCAGTCTGTGCAGCAAGCTCACCAAGCTTATATGGTTTTGCCTTTTGCTCAAATTTCCTTCTCTCCTCGTCAGTTTCAGGCAGCTTGTCAGACACAACATAAAGTGCTGTATCCGACAAAAAATCACGCCTGCTGTAGGAAAGCTCTCCGTATTTGTATTCCATTTTCCTATACAGTACTCCCTTTATGAAAGCTCAACCGTAATTCTGTCGCTGTCCTCACCGAATGCTGCCTCTGCTGCCGATAGATCGATAAAATCACGTACATCGTACTCGGTATCGTATTTTCCATTTTCGAGTGCCCATGCTGAAACAGCCTCAAGCTTTTGCGCACCCTCCTCCGTAAATCCAAAATTAAACTGAAGATTATTCCAGTTAGACTTAAAATCGTCCTCCTCTATGCCAAACTTCGTTGATATGTCAGGAGCAACCTCATCAAGATGATCCGATATGTAGTCTACACTCTCAACAACTGCATTTAAATAATCTCCAAGAAGCTCGGTGTTGTCATCAAGAAAATCTGTTGTAGTCATAAGGTAGCTTCTCGTAGAAATGCCAATTTCCTGTGAAGTCGCAGCTAGTACCATTCCGTATTCCTCGTAACGCTCAGCAGTTGCTCCGCTTGCAACCACTGCTCCTACCTCACCCTTGCTTACCAAGGATAAAGATGTAGACTGATCTGTCGAGTTTATGTTTGCCACCTTGGCAGGATCTAACCCAACATAAGTTAGCGCCTGCCAATTCTGATATTCCGAAACAGTTCCTATATTTGTAATTATTCCCTCGCTGTCGTAAAGCCCTTCAAGATTATCGGCATATTCCTCCGCTACATAAAGACCTCCCGAATTATCTCCGCCTCCAGCGCCTCCACCTGTAAGCTCAGAAAACGCAACTATATTTGTATCCTCAAGCGTGTTGCCTATACGGTTTACAAGTGCAAAGTCCGCCAAAAGTCCTGTATCTGCAGTGCCGTTTTGAACAGCGTCCATCGTGTTTATTCCAGCCGCATACTCCGCAGTCGAAAGCTCAATTCCATACTTTTCAAAAATCCCTTGTTCAGCGCCTATATATGTAGCATACTGATCTGCCTGTCCTGTCATGATTGCCACCCTAAGCGTTCTTAGCTCGGTGCCATCCTCAGCTGTACTGCCGTCATCGCTGTCACCGCATCCGACAAATGCTGTAAGTGAAAGTGTCGATGCCGCAAAAACCGCTAATAATTTCTTTATTTTCATTTAAATCAACTCCTAATTATTTAAGTCCATAATGACTAAGCTTTTTTCTGCCTATAAATTGTAATAATCTGTCCGATATAAATCCCGTTAGCGCAAGCGTAACAATTCCAGCAAAAGCCCAGCTTGTTTTGTAGTAAAGCTTTGAGCTTTGAATTAAGTATCCAAGTCCGTCACTTCCAACTAACATCTCGGCTGCAATAACGCAGATTATAGACGAGCTAAGTCCTAAACGTATTCCTGTAAATATATTCGCCACTGATGAGGGTAAAACTACTGTAAAAAACACTCTCGCTCTCTTAGCACCCATACATGATGCCGCCTCAATAAGCGACTGATCTGTAGATACAACACCCGCAATCGTGTTTACAAAAATAGAAAAGAAGGACGAATAAAATATGAGCGCCACCTTAGACTCCTCGCCAACGCCAAACCACATCAAAAAAAGTGTAGTTAGCGCAATTGCAGGTACAAACCTAAAAAAGCTCAAAATAGGATCTATCAGATATTTCACAGGCTTAAAGCTTCCGACCAAAAGTCCTAGCGGAACACCAAAAACAACTGCTAATGCCCAACCCTTTGCTACTCTCGATATACTCGCCACAAAGTCCGCCCAAAGTGTACCATCCTTGATTAGTAGCACAAGACTATCTATCGTTTCATACGGCGAGGGCAAAAAGTATTCGTCATATGCAAGCGACCCTAATCCCCAAACAACTAAAATTATAGCCCACGAAATTACGCCGCATTTTAAAATCCTTCTTCCCAAATCTTTAGAAGATTTGGTTCTTTTTTTATTTTCATTATCAGCCATGCTGAATGCCTCCTTTAGATGTAGTAAAGTCCGCTGTCGTCTAAAAGACTGTTTTTAACAATTTCGGTTTTTTCACCATCTATAGTACACAGCTGTTTGATAAGCACCTTGACGTTATCTCCCTTTTTAAGCCTCGAAGCATTAAGATCATATCTTCCCGTGACAATTATACCATCTATGTCCACCTTGACCTCATAAGCGCTTCCTCTAAAGAACACGTCCTTAACTATGCCGTCCTCCATTGAGCTTTCGTACTGATGATATCCGTCATCTGTAAAGCTGTTTATCTCTATAAATTCAGGACGAATTACAGCAAAGGCTTCGCTTCCCGGACTTGTGAATCCCTTTAGCCTGCCATAGTCATTTATCATAGCTGATTGACCGATAAACTGAGCCACAAACGGCGTTTTGGGATTAAGATAAATCTCAGCGGGATTTCCAACCTGCTCTACCCTGCCTAAATTTGTAATGACGATTTCATCCGCCACCTCAATCGCTTCATCCTGGTCATGCGTCACAAAAATAGAAGTGATTCCGATTTTATCAATTGTCTCTCTGAGCCATGTTCTAAGCTCCTTGCGTACCTTTGCATCAATCGCCGCAAAGGGCTCGTCTAAAAGCAGCAGCTCAGGCTGCGGTGCTAAGGCTCTTGCAAGTGCAACTCTCTGACGCTGACCGCCGCTAAGCTGATCAGGATAACGCTTTTCCATGCCTTCAAGTCCGACAAGCTCAAGCAGCTCATTGACTCTATTTCGAATGAACTCCTTGTCCTTCTTTTGCACCTTTAGTCCATACGCAATGTTATTATAAACATTCATATACGGAAACAGCGCATAGCTTTGAAATACAAATCCAATTCCACGCTTGCTTGGAGGAAGATCATTGACAACCCTTCCATCAATCGAAATATCTCCGCTGTCCTGACGCTCAAGTCCTGCTATCATCCTCAAAATTGTCGTCTTGCCCGAACCGCTCGGTCCTAAAAGTCCGATTAGATGTCCCTTTTCAATTCCAAATGAAACATCATTCGATGCCTTGCAGTCGCCAAAGGTCTTGTTTATATGATTTAATTCTATGTACATTTTCCTCATCTCCAAATTGCGCCAAAATTATTCATGAGTCCGACGTCTCTCAACATCGTCCACATCTAAAATTGTGCTTTGCCATTTTTAGTATAATAAATAGCATGATTTTTCGCTCTCCTTTAATTCATACCATTTCGATATGATTAGTATGATTATTATTATACACTATTTTTCCGATATGTCAATAGGTATTTTGAAATTTTGTGACTACTCACAAAATAAAGAGAATTTTTTGAAAACAATTGGTCACAATAGCCTAAGATGCAGCACACCTATTGACATTTTAATCGAAATGCTGTATAATTAAATCACGATAATTCATATTAAATGGATATGAAAAGTATAGTTAGGAGATGAAAGCTATGATTAAAGAAATCACAAGCAGCACATTTGATGAGATTATTTTAAGCGGCAAGCCCGTGGTGATAGAATTCTACTCACCGACCTGCGTGCACTGCAAAAGAATGGAGCCCGCACTTAACGAGATATCCGATGAACAGGGAGACGACTGCATCATTGCCAGATGTGATATCACCGCCGCACCCGACCTTGCCGAGCGTTTTGACATAACCGCCGTTCCAACAACGCTCTTTTTTAAGGATGCTAACGTTTTGGACAAGCTTGTAGGATTTGCCCACAAGCTGATAATTTCACAGGGTATCGAAAAGCTAAAGTAAGCAAAATTAAAGGGAACCAACATTAAAATCGGTTCCCTTTTTTGTTTTTAGGCTAAATGCTTCTGATAAGCTTCTCAGCCGAAATTGCCGCATTCGCTCCGTCCGCCGCAGCCGTTATCACCTGTCTTAGCGGTGTAGTTCGCACATCTCCCACCGCAAAAAGTCCTTTAGCGTCCGTCACACCGTCCTCACCGGCTATGACGTATCCCGACTCATCTAGCGAACAGATTCCCTTTAATATCTCAGTATTTGGCAAGCTTCCTAAGGCGCAAAACACTCCGTCAATCTTAAGCGTGTCCACTCTGCCGTTTTGCTCTATCACAAGCTCCTCAGCCCTGTCGCCGCCATTTATCTGTTTTACTACCGTATTCATAATAGGCTCAATATTGCTGATGCCGCTCACCTGTGCCTGTAAGCTCTTGTTCGCCCTAAATTCGTCCCTTCTGTGGATTAGATAAACCCTCTTTGCAATCTTCGATAGGTACACAGCATCACCCAGCGCCGTATCTCCGCCGCCTATCACAGCTACCGTCTTGCTCTGATAAAAGGCGCCATCACACACCGCGCAGTATGACACGCACTGCTTTTCTCCTCCCGGGACATCAAGCCTGCGGTATGACGTTCCTGCAGCGTATATTACAGCCCTTGCCTCAAGTGCCTTCTCATTTTCAAAGACCACCGTCCAGCCGTCGCCGCTTTTTTTAATAGCCTTAGCCTCGCCTTCATAAAACTCAGTGCCAAGCGCCTTTGCATGCTCGTAAAATTTCTCACCCAAATCATACCCCGAAATTCCGTATAGCCCAGGATAATTATCCACACGCTCGCTCACCGAGATCTGCCCCGTACCCATGTAGTCCTTTTCAACTACAACGGCATTTAACATCGCTCTTTTTGCATAAATCGCAGCAGTAAGTCCCGCAGGGCCACTTCCTATTATTATAATATCGTACATATTCATCCTCCTTTAAATGTAATACATAGGCTCACCGGCGGGCTCAGTCAAATATCTCTCCGCCAAATCAGCAACCGTTACCGACTTAGCACAATCAAACATATACCTTTCTATCTTGTCCCACAAAAGCTCATTTATAATCCCGTCAAGCTGTTCATTATCATCGCCTACATCAGGAATATCATTGTTTAAAAGCGATGAATCTAGCGCGTTAATCACCTCATAAAGCGTGATTTCCCTTGCGTCCCTAGAAAGAATATATCCGCCTCTTGAGCCCTTAAGTCCCTTAATCAAATGCGAGTGCCGAAGTGCTGAAAGTATCTGCTCTAGGTACTTTTCAGAAATTCCCTGTCTGCCTGATATGCTCAAAACAGTCACAGTGCTTCCATCCTGCGCATTAATCGCAATGTCAACAATTGCAATAATTCCACACTCAACCTTTGTCGAAATCTTCATAAATTCTCCTTTTCTTTTTTACTCAATTCCTATCTGTTTAGTATAGTATAACTCATTTTTTCAAAAAAGTCAATACCCTTCACCAATGTAAAAACAAATAAACCTACCAAAAATATTCGAAAATATTTGTTGCTTTTTGTGCAAATTGTAGATTTCATTGTATTCCTATTGACTTTGTAGGAATTATAGTGTAAAATATATATCATAAGGCTTATAATCACACGATTTACCCTCTCACCGAGCTAAAGCGTGCTAAACATATAGATTAAATAAAGAGGTGACAGCCATGAACTTTAACACAGCACTTTTGCACAAGTCCTTTTCAGGCGAAAAGCAAACGGGTGCAACCGTTGAGCCTATCTATCAAACAAGCTCGTTTGCACACGAATCCGCACAACAGCTCGAAAAGGTGTTTGAAAATAAGGCAAGCGGATACGCCTACACACGAATTTCAAATCCCACCGTATCCTCATTTGAAAAGCGAATAGCATCACTTGAGAGCGGTGCCTGTGCAGTAGCCTGCTCCTCAGGCTCCGCAGCAGCTGCAATGTCGCTGCTTAACATTCTTGAGTCAGGTGATGAAATCATCTCATGCAGCGCCCTCTACGGCGGCACGCTAGATTTGTTCAGCGACTTAAAATCCTTCGGCATCAACGTAAGGTATGTCGATGATGCAGCGCCATCGCTAATCGAACCGCTGATAAGCGATAAAACCAAGGCAATATTTGCCGAGGTCATAGGAAATCCAAAGCTAAATGTAATAGATATTAAATCGCTTGCAGAGCTTTCGCATTCTAAAGGCATTCCGCTCATAATCGACAGCACCACAGCCACACCATACATAGTTAAGCCAATAGAGCTTGGCGCCGATATCGTAATTCACTCCTCGTCCAAGTACATAAACGGCGGAGGAAATTCCATAAGCGGAGTGATTATTGACAGTGCAAAATTTAAATGGGACTTTAACAAGCACCCAAAGCTAAAAAAATACGAAAGATTCGGCAAGCTTGTCTACACCGCCAGCTTAAGAAACGGACTTTGGCGAGATATCGGATGCTGCCTTGCTCCAATGAACGCCTTTTTAAACAGCGTGGGACTTGAAACGCTCGGACTCAGAATGGAGCGCTGCTGCAGTAATTCACTTCAGCTTGCCAAGCATTTAGAAGGCAAGGGTCTTACGGTAAACTACCCCGCACTTGAGTCCTCACCCTACTACGAGCTTACACAAAGCCAGCTTGGCGGCAAGGGCGGAGCAATCCTCACACTTAGAATGGGAAGCAAGGAGCGTGCGTTTAAGCTTATAAACTCGCTTGAATATGCAACGATTGCATCTAATATCGGAGATGTGCGAACGCTTGTCATCCACCCATCCGGCACCCTTTTTGCTCACAGCAATGAGTCGGCAAAAAAATCAGCTGGAGTTTACGACGACACCGTAAGAGTAAGCGTAGGAATTGAGGATATCGATGACCTTATTAACGATTTTGACAGAGCAATTGAGCTTTGCGACAAATAGGAGGAATTAAAATGGCAGTAGATTATGCTACACTAAAAAAAGGCGGATTTATGCGCCAAAAGCAAAAAAATAACTTTTCGCTCAGACTTCGAGTTGTAGGCGGAAATCTTACGTCAAAGCAGCTTGCAAGGATTGCCGAGGTCAGCGAAAAATACGGCGATGGTTACGTTCACCTCACCTCACGTCAAAGTGTAGAAATTCCATTTATAAAGCTTGAGGATATAGATGACGTCAAGGCTTCTCTTGCCGAGGGAGATGTATCTCCTGGAGTTTGCGGACCTAGAGTACGAACTATCACAGCCTGTCAGGGATCTGCTGTCTGTCCCAGCGGATGTATCGACACCTACTCTCTCGCGAAAGAGCTTGACGAGCGTTACTTTGCAAGAGAGCTTCCCCACAAGTTTAAATTCGGCATCACGGGATGTCAAAACAATTGCCTTAAAGCGGAGGAAAACGACCTCGGCATAAAGGGTGCCATGAAGGTACAGTGGCGAGAAAATGATTGTATCAAATGCGGAGTATGCATAAAGGCTTGCAGAACCGAAGCTTTAAGTCTAAAAGACGGCAAAATATCGCTTGACGAGCAAAAATGCAACTTCTGCGGCAGATGCGTCAAGGCTTGCCCTGCGGATTCGTGGGATGTCACAAGCGGATACATAGTTTCATTCGGCGGACTCTTTGGCAACAGCATTTGCAAAGGCGAGCCCATCATTCCTTTTGTAGAATCTCAAGACAAGCTCATGAAAATCTGCGATGCGGCAATTACATTTTTTGATGAGAATGCGCTTGCAGGCGAGCGATTTAAGTTTACAATCGACAGAGTAGGCAAGGATAAATTTGAGCAAAAGATTTTGGAGGCGTATAATAATGAGTGAATTTAGCATTGATGACACAGTAGACATTACCGATGTGGTTTGCCCGACTACCTTCGTAAAGGCAAAGGTGGCACTCGAAGAGCTTGACGACGGTCAGATTTTGTCGATAAAAATGAACGATGGCGAACCGGTTCAAAATGTACCAAGAAGTATTAAGGAAGAGGGACACAAAATCCTAAAGCTTATCGATAATGAGGACGGCACATATAACCTGATCGTAAGAAAGGTCGGTGATTAGATGGCGGTAAGAGTAAATACCGAAAGCTTTGATGCCGAGGTCTTGCAGGCTGACAAAACGGTAATTGTAGACTTTTATTCCGACTCGTGTGTACCGTGCAAGCGAATAGCTCCACTGCTTTCGCAGATTGAACAGGAAAAGGAAGGAATAAAGGTAGCAAGGCTTAACGTAAATTTCGACAGCGAGCTTGCATCAAATTACGATGTAACGTCAGTGCCAACGCTTGTATTTTTCAAGGACGGAAAGGAAAGGTCAAGGCTTGTCGGAGCAGTTAAAAAGGAAACGATTGAAGAAACAATAATAAAGGAGAAATTGGTATGAATATCAAAGTTGCAGGAGTAAAAAAGGAAGTAGCAGACACCCTCTCAGTAGCTCAGCTTATAATTGATGAAAGGGTTGAAACGCCTGAATATGTAACCGTTACAGTAAATGATGAGTTTATAGACAGCGACGCTTTTGAAAAAACGCTGCTAAAAGAAGGCGATGAGATAGAGTTTCTCTATTTTATGGGAGGCGGCAGATAATGGCTTTTACAAACGAACAGATCGAGCGCTACTCTCGTCACATTATCCTAAAGGAGGTCGGCGCAAAGGGTCAAAAGAAGCTTTTAAATTCAAGCGTTCTCATAATAGGCGCAGGAGGCTTAGGCGCACCGGCAGCGATGTACCTAGCGGCAGCAGGAGTTGGCAAAATCGGCATTGCTGATGCAGACGAGGTAGACCTATCTAACCTACAGCGTCAAATAATCCATGCTACCGAAGATGTAGGCAAGCCCAAGGTAATCTCCGCAAAGGAAACAATGGAGCGCATGAATCCCGATGTCGAGGTAAAGACCTATCAGACCTTCGTAAGCAGCGAAAATATTTTAGACCTCATCAAGGACTACGACTTCATCATAGACGGAACGGATAATTTCCCCGCCAAGTTTTTAATAAACGATGCTTGCGTTATGGCAAAAAAGCCGTTTTCTCATGCAGGTATCATTCGCTTTAAGGGACAGCTTATGACCTACGTTCCAGGAAAGGGCCCCTGCTACAGATGCGTGTTTAAAAATCCTCCTCCCAAGGACGCCGTGCCCACCTGCAAGCAGGCGGGAGTAATTGGCGCAATGGGAGGCGTTATCGGAAGCCTTCAGGCTATGGAGGCAGTAAAATACATTCTCGGAGTAGGCGAGCTTTTAACAGGATACCTGCTTACATACGATGCACTAAAGATGGAGTTTAGAAAGATAAAGCTCCCGAGCGACACAAGCGGATGTGAGGTCTGTGGCGATCACCCTACCATAACCGAGCTTATCGACTACGAACAGACAGAATGTGATGGTGCGCTATGATTACACTTAATCAATTAGATTTTGAAAAAATACTTGCTCATGCCAAAGCCGAGCTTCCAAATGAAGCGTGCGGACTAATTGCCGGCACTATAACAGAAAATGGCGATAAGGTTATCAAAAAGGTGTATCTCCTAACCAACATCGACCATTCAAGCGAGCATTTCTCACTCGACCCAAAGGAGCAGCTTGCAGCGGTAAAGGATATGCGTTCACTTGGACTAAAGCCGCTTGGAAACTGGCACTCTCACCCCGAATCCCCCTCTCGCCCATCGGATGAGGATAAACGCCTAGCGTACGACAGCACAGCAAGCTACATGATACTCTCTCTCATGAACCCTGACGAGCCTGTGCTAAACTCATTTAAAATAACAGGCGACACCGCCCAGCGTGAAGAGCTTACAATAGCACCTTAACTAAAAAGTGTCCTTGCCCACACCGAGCAAGGACACTTTTTTTATTCGAGAATAATCCTTTCGACCTCGCCCGAAAAAAGCTTTTCACGGCGACCGTCATCATATTCAACCTCAAGCCTAGCCTCATCGTCAACATCAACCGCCGTGCAGTCGGTGTGACCCTCGCCATTCACCACAGTAATTCTTCTGCCAATAAGCAAAGATCTCTCACGGTACTCCCCTGCCGTAGGCTCATGTGGCTGCGAGTACACCCGCTCAAGCTCTATAGCAATTTGTGCTACCAGTCGGTTTTCATATCCCTTTGGCACATTCCCATCATTAAAAATCGCTCCCGCCCTGTCAGAAATCTCTTCGGGAAAGCCTCCCTTCGGCGGAGCTATGTTTACACCTATTCCAACCACTGCCCAATCGGTAACGCCCTCAGAAATTGCAGCCTCTGTTAGTATTCCGCAAGCCTTGCGCCCCTTGATGTATACGTCATTCACCCACTTGATTTGTGCCCTCTCCTTCGAGGTTTTCTCTATCGCTCTGCATACTGCAACCGCCGCCGCTGTCGTAAAAAAAAGCGTCTTGTCAGGATCGCTCCTAGGTCTTAGCAAAAGCGAAAGATACACTCCGCTTTGAGGTGAAAAAAAGCTTCTCCCAAGCCTTCCCCTGCCAGCAGTCTGGTGAGCTGTCGCCAAAAGATATCCACCCTTCGCTCCGTTTCTCGCAAGCTCCTTTAGTCTGTTGTTAGTCGAGTCCGTCTCATCCACCGTGTGAATTTCATAGCTGCACCCCAGCGCAAGCGCACGCACCTTTTTTTCATCAAGCGTATTTTTCATATCATCTTCCTCACAAAAAGCGGAGAATGTTATCCACTCTCCGCCATCAAGTCTAGTCTTATTCAGCCTCTCCAACCGTTATCGAAAGCTGCGCTCTCGGATTTCCATCCTCGTCATCATCAATCATAGTAGCCTTTGTTATTGTGATTGTCTGAAGTGGGTAAGACTCCGCTCCGTCCGTGCCTGTCGTTCTCGGCACCTCTAGGAATTTGTCAACAATCTCCATACCCTCAGTTACCTCACCGAACGCCGCATAAGATCCATCAAGATATGAGCAGTCGGTGTAGCAGATAAAGAACTGTGACGATGCACTGTCATAGTCCTGCGAACGAGCCATCGAAACAATTCCACGAGTGTGCGACAGGTCGTTTTCTACACCGTTTTCAGAAAACTCACCTGTAATGGTTTCATCATTTCCGCCCGTGCCATCGCCGTTAGGGTCTCCGCCCTGTGCCATAAAGTCCTCTACGACTCTGTGAAATGTCAGTCCGTCATAAAAGCCCTCACTTACAAGGCTTTCGAAATTCTCACACGTAATTGGCGCAATATCAGGATAAAGCGTGATTATTATATCACCCCAATCGCCTGCCTCGGCGTACTCGATATCCTCATCCTCGTCAGAGCCAGATGATGCCTCCGCGGTGGATGCCACATCCTCAGATGCGTCATGTGCAGGCGAATTCTTATCCGCACATCCCACAAATGCAGCACAAGCCAAAGCCGCAGCTGTTGTAAGCGTTAATAGTTTTTTCAGTATATTCATAATTTTTCTGCCCTTCCCTTTCCTTAATCCTTGTCGTACTGTTGGTTGATGAATTTATTATACCACGTTTTCTTCCACTTGTCAATACAAATTTACAATAATGAAATCTTCGCCATACATTTTCATATTTTCACATTTCCTATTGTCCTAAAGCTAAATTATCCAAGCTTTTTTGTTGAAAAACCTTGTGAAAAATGTGCATTGACTTTTTCCTCAGATTATGATAAAATTACATCATAAGGTTAATACGCATAAACGACACAAGTTGTGCTTTGCACGTAAATCTGATCACGGTACCTATGTATTAAATATGTAGTATTCGTGTCACCCGTGCAGCGTCAGCTTGTTTTTTTATGCCATTTTTTGTTTTTATGAAAAGGAGAAATTTATTTATGCCAAGAAATCAGTTACAAAGAATGCTATTCGCTTTCATCACAGTTGTTATCACAGTAAGTGCCTACGTCTTTTACAGCCTTTATGTTGTAAACGGCAGCACCCTCATGAGCGTCACAGGTGCTAACAGCGTGCTTGAAGCCATCAAGGCTCAGGGCGGCGTATATATGTTCGGCAGAATGATGCCTGTATGGGCGCTTATTCTAATCGAGTTTGCATTTGCCTACACGCTCGAATGTCTAATGGGAAGCCCCGTATCCTTCAAGCTTGCTTGCAAAAACTTCGATCCCAAAACAACCCATCCCGTAATTTTCGAGTCCGCCATCATCTGCGCAACAGTCGGAATTATGGTTCCCTCAATGAGTTTTCTTGCAACACTTTTCTACTACCCCTATTACAACGGATTTAACATTCTAACAATGCTTGCAAACTGGCTCAAGCTTATCTGCTACAATCTCCCCTTTGCATTTCTAAGTCAGCTGTTCTTTATCCAGCCGTTTGTAAGAACCGTTTTCAAGGCTCTTATGAGATTCAAGAGCTTTTGCTCCGAAAAGCTTTTCCGCTCAAGAAAAGCCGGCAACGCAGCTATCTAATTACTAAAGACATTTAAAATTTCGACAAGCACCATGTATTCGCCAAGAGTACATGGTGCTTACTAGTGTCTAGTAATTAGTGGCTAGTGGTTAGATTGTTCGTATATGTACAATGCTTGATTTTGCACTTTCGTGTTGTATAAAAACTCTAGCTCAAACTAAAGTTATAAATGCGCTAAACAAACGTTTGGAAATACGTTGGTTCGCATGAGCTTTTACATTTTTTCAAAATTTACGCTTGACAAAACGAAATTCACGTGGTATAATATAAATAGAAAAGGGTACTGAATTCTAACCGACGTAGGAAAATATTTCGGTTCGCTTTAGCGAATTGCGCACACGATATACGTGCGCAAAGAAATATTTTAGTGTCCGCTAAACAATAGTAAAAGTCAAAACAAAGTAAAGGGCGGACACAGCCTTAAACGGCTAAGCGGTTCTCCCTCAATTCAGGTTTATGTTTGTAACCGTCCTATGTGGAAGTATGGGCGGTTACTTTTTTCTATTATTGCTGTTGCCGATAACTAAACCGACTATGTTTGCGATTAAGTTTAGTAATGCTATTACTTCTATCACGCTCATACAGCTCACCCCCTTGCGAGGGAAAGATTGAACCGCTTATATACCGCTGTTTGTACAGTACCCTTGATTATTATTATATCATAATTCGCCAATTTTGTCAACTGGGCAAGCCCTATCTGTGTTCGGACTTCTACTTTTGTTTGGCTTGCCTGCCTTAGCTAACGCACGGCAACAAATACGGTTTCGCGCGCATAAAGCGCCGCGCGCGATGGTACAAGACAAGCTTGTACAAGCTAAAGCGAACCACCGTATTTCCCTACGTTGGTTTAGTGTATCTATGACTTTAGTTCATACTAGATTTTTTAAACAACACGAAAGTTTAAGCTCATATGTTATGACAAATACGAACAATCTAACCACTACCCACTACCCACTAACAGCCCAAACACAGTCAGGGCTTGAACCACAATTGAACCAACGTAGGAAAATATTCCGGTTCGCGTAGCGAATTGCGCGCGGCGCTTTATGCGCGCAAAGGAATATTTTAGGGCAAGCCAAACAAAGTGAAAGCCCAAACACAGTCAGGGCTTGCCCCACCTTCATCGCAATACTTAAGAAAGTTATAAGAAAAAATCTCCTGCCACTATTGAAATTCTGCTAAAACTATGCTATAATAAAAAAAGAATTTAAAAAGCAAGGAGAAAAATCATGTCTAACGAATTAACACAGGATCAGCGTGAGGTTCTGGAAATCTGTCACCGTGTTATAGGTGAAATAAAAAAGGTCATCATCGGCAAGGATGAGGTAATAATAAAGGTTCTGCTGTCTATTTTAGCCGGCGGTCACGTGCTTATCGAGGATATTCCCGGTGTGGGAAAAACCACCCTCGCACTCGCACTCTCAAGGTCGCTTTCGCTCGACTATAATCGCGTTCAGTTCACCCCCGATGTTCTTCCGACCGACATTACAGGCTATATGTCGCTTAATCGCGCAACAAACAAGTTTGAATATAAAAAGGGCGCAGCCATGACTAATCTGCTTTTAGCAGACGAAATCAACCGCACCTCCTCAAAAACACAATCCGCTCTGCTAGAGGTCATGGAGGAGGGCAGAGTTACCGTCGATGGCGTAACCTACAAAACCCCCGACCCCTTTATCGTCATAGCTACACAAAACCCCATAGGCTCTATAGGCACCCAGATGCTCCCCGAATCCCAGATGGATCGCTTTATCGTCTGCCTTACTATGGGCTACCCCTCACTCCAAAACGAAATCGACATGCTAAAAAGCAAACACTCAGGTCTTAACGTAAATTCCATCAAGCCTGCTGCCACTGCCGAGCAGCTCTCCCACGCAATCTCCGTCACAGACCAAATCTATGTCGCAGATCCCATCTTCGAGTACATCGCAAGGCTTGCCGACACCACAAGAAAGCATCCCTTTGTTCGTCTGGGACTTTCTCCTCGTGGCGCAATCTCGCTTCTTAAAATGACCAAGGCGACCGCCCTTCTAAATGGACGCAGCTTTGCCATTCCCGATGATGTTCTCTACACCTTCTATGACGTATGCACACACCGAATCATCCTAAATTCTAAGGCTAAGATAAATAACATGACGGTTTCAGCTCTTCTAAAGGAAATAATCTCAGCCACACCTGTACCAAGCATTAAAGCGTAAGGAGCGATTTAATAAATGATTTTCCTCTATCTCGTTTTAATCGTAATAGCAGTGCTGTTTTTCATCCTCTATGAGGGCGTCGCATCTCTTATTATCCTCTCCATCGTCATAGTTTTTCCACTGCTTCTCTTTTTTATCAACTGCTTTCTTCAAAGCAAAATCACTGCCGCTCTTTCCTGCGGCACAAAAACCTGCAGCGCTAACCAAAGCGTCACTCTTGATATCGAGCTAAAAAACCCAACGCCCATCCCCGTACTAAGCAGCGAAATTTCACTCACCTACACCATAAGCTCAACCGACAAAAAAGGCAAAATAAGCTTCAACACTCCAATCTTCTCTAACAGCACTCAGCATCTCACCACCACCCTTAGCTCCGAGCATTACGGCGTAGTAGCCTTTAATATTTCACGTGTCAAGCTTTACGATATACTAAAGCTTTTCCGTAATCGCCTCCCAAAAAAATCAATTCACTCTGACGTAAGCATTATTGTCATGCCTAATGTAGTCGAGCTTTCCAATCCCGTTTGCGACTACTCCGAAATAGGACTTGACAGCGATCTCTACTCCGACACAAAATCCGGAAGCGACCCATCTCAAATTTTCGATATACGTGATTACACCGATGGCGACAAAATGAGCCGAGTCCACTGGAAGCTTACCGCTAAGGAGGATAAGCTCATGGTTAAGGAATACTCCCGACCCATCTGCGACTCCTTTCTAATCCTCCTCGATAGCTTCATCCCCCTCGAAAAGCTTGCTGACGCTGTAGATCTCTTCGACACAGGCACCTCCCTAGCTCTTTCCCTCTCAAATCGCCTGCTCTGGGCTAACTCACGTCATATTCTCGCCGTCTACTCCGAGGATAGCCACACGCTCAGCGAAGCCTCAGTCGATGACGAGCAGTCGCAAATCGATGCGCTCATAGCCCTTCTCACCGCTAAAAGAGCCACTGCACCCAATATGTCTGTTAAAGCCCTCTCAGCCGAGCATTCAAATCTAAAATACGGACACCTCATTTTAATCTGCTCCTACGCCGACTCCGACACCATAAGCCTGCTTTCCTCAAGCGGACTCGCCTACCGATATTCCGTTTTGGTCTGCGGTGAAAAAACAACTGCTCTCACCTCACTAAGCACCTCAAATACCGAGGTTTACCTAATAGACAGCAAAAATTTAGAGCTGTCCCTAAGCGACCTAACCCTTTAAGGAGAACAAAAGATGTCAGCTAAACAAAACAAGGCTCTGCGCTCAGGACAAATTCAATGCGAAAACGGCATTTCCTTTCGTTCAGACGTAGCCTTTACAAGTGATAAAAATTCAAGCGGAATAGCCTGCGACCTCATGCGCCTTTTGATGACCTTTTTTTCATCACTAGGCGTAATTCTGATGATAGATAGCTTTCTTGAAAGCGATGCCTACAGCTACGAGATTTCAAATCTCTTTAATGTCGTAGTCACCATCCTCCTAACCGAGCTTGCCGCCTATCTTACAATGAAAAAGGGCGTGCTTCCAAAGGTAATCGGTGCGGCATACCTCTTTTTTAACACCGCCTTCATTCTGCTTAATATGGAAAGCGTAGTAAACGGCACAATCTACACCATAAACTGCTACACCGTCAAGGCAAAATTCACCACGCCATTTTTCGCTACCATTGCCTCTGAGGTTCTCCCCTCAGATGTCGATATGTTCGCCCTAGCAGCCTCATTCCTACTCACCGTACTAATATCCCTCGCTCTAATCTACCGACTAAACTTCCCACTGCTCTTTATCTTCACCTTTCCCTTTTTCGAGCTAGGAGCCTTCTGGGGATGGGAAACCTACTCGTTTGCAGTCGTATCCCTTATAGCCTCATGGATAATCACCCTTTCACTAAATCTAATCAACCACACAACCAAGGAACGTAAAAGCACTGCAAGCTTTGCAATCTCTCCCCGCAAAAAAACCTTCTACATGACAAGCGACAGCTTAAAGAGCGACTTTTTCAACAACGCTGCAAAATTCCTTCTGCCCTTCGTCTGCCTGACCCTTGCTATAACCGCTTGCGCTGCCTATCTTTCAGGAAACTCACGCTCTGAGTCCCTCTCTGCACTCCGAAAGGATATCTCTAGCGGCTTTCGTGAGCTCAGTGAGGATATCTCCGAAAGCACTCTAATTAGCGGCTTCACACCCGGACGCAGTAAAATGGTCGGCGGCACCAACGGCGGCAAGCTTGGCGTTTACGACAAAATCACCTTTTCAGGCACAACCGCTCTTAAGGTCACAGCCTCCTCGTCATTCAAATGTCAGCTCTATTTAAGAGGCTATGTAGGCGACACCTACGAGGATAACTGCTGGAATCCCTCAAAGCTCGACAAATCCGACTCATCAATCTTCTCCGCCGATGACACCATTCCGCTCGATTATAACTATTTAAAAAGAATCGACTACTATAATCAGCAGTCCTCATCCCTAATAGCTGTAGACCTAACAACAACACAGATAAGCGTTAAGGCTGTCAATGCCGTCAAGGATTTAGTATACGCCCCCTACGACTCCTACTACAGCGACTGCAGTAATATCGACGAGCAGGAATACGATGGAATGATTTCCCCCGATGACACCTCCAAAAAATACACCCTCACAACCGTACTCCCCACAAGCCTCTCCTGGAGCAGCATTATAGATGATGCCGAATCAACAGCCGAGGAGCAAAACAGCTATTCTGATACAGACTCACGATACATCACCTATGATGAATACACAATAAACGTAATGAACCGCTCAGGCTACTTTGATGTTCCCGATAACCTCACCGATTATCTCGATGAAATAATAGACTACGCTTCGGTCACCTCTGACGACTCGCTCTCGCTTATTGAATCCTCATTTTCAGATTACTTTAGTGAAAATGGCTTCACCTACACCCTTGAGCCGGGCGTCACCCCCGATGATGAGGACTTTATCGAATATTTTCTCACTGTCCAAAGGGAGGGCTACTGCACCTACTACGCCTCCACAGCAGTCATGCTAATGAGAAGGCTAGGCTTTGCCGCAAGGTATGTCGAGGGCTATGTCGTCTCCCCCGACCAGTTCACCGCTGACGATGAAACAATCAAGGTGTCCGACCGCTCAGCCCACGCCTGGTGCGAGGTCTACATTCCAGACTACGGATGGTATCCTATCGAGCTTACTCCCGGCTACCAAAACGATAATCCCAATCTTACCGATAAGGAGCGTGGCATATCAACCACCAGCTCAAGCTCTGCCGACAGCTCCGCCCCCGACTCGTCCAGCTCACCCGATTCCGATTCGAGCAGTAAATCCGCCTCATCGAGCAGCAGGAGCGAGTCTAGCTCAAGCTCATCAAAAGCCGACTCTAACACCACCGATTCAATTCCCTCTGTCTCAGGCTCATCCTCCGACACCTCAGGCTACGCCACCAACACCACCGCCGACTATGATGAGGGATATCACTTCGAGCTTACAGCGCAAGCGCTCTACACCCTTCTTGTCATAGCCTTCGTACTGCTCGTGCTAATTATAATCCTCCTTCGCCGAAAATCCAAGCTAGCTCACCTTCATAGCTCAATAAACAGCAGGGATCTTAACCAATCGGTTCTAAGCGCGTATAAGGCTTCACTGCGCTATTTAGCGCTTGTCAAAATAACCGAAAACGGAAACATCACCGATACCGAGCGTGCATCAAAAATTTATGATAGGCTCAAGGACACCCTTCCCGAGCTCTGCGATAGCTTTATGACGCTTTCCGACTGCGCAATATCCGTCTACCTAAGCTCCGCTGACGCATCTGCTGAGGATGCCTCCCTTGCACGCACCTCACTAAAGAGCATACAGGATTCGGTCTATAATAGGCTCACCCCATCTCAGCGCTTTGCCGCTAAATGGCTCCACTGCCTCTACTAAAAAGCGCACTACACACAAAAAAGCGGTCAGGCTGTACTGTCTGACCGCTTAATTTATTCTCGCTCAAGTCCGTATTTTTTGTAAAACGCCTCAATGTCCTCATCGCTTCTTACAAGCTCAGCACAGTGGAGCCTTTTGTCGCTTGGATCATAAAAGCCGATGGTTCTTTCACCCGTACAGGTGCTTGATTCTATCCTCACCTTAAGTCCCTCGCACTCCTTAGGAATACGCTGTGTAACAAACCTCGAAAATATCCCCATCACTCCGCCGTCTCCAAAAGCTTCGCAGCTTTAAGCGCAATTGCGCACTCCAAACGCTTCTTCTCAATCTCACACGATAGCTTGTAGGCATTTCGTATGTCGCCCGCATATAGATAGTTGTTGGCATTGCATCCGCCGCTGCAGTAAAACCTCGCCCAGCATTTGCGGCATTCAGGCTTTGAGTAAACGTGCGTCCTAGCAAAATCCTGCTTAATCTCGTTGTTAAAGCTGCCATCGTTTAATGAGCCCATCCTGTACTCGTCCACTCCGACAAACTGGTGACACGGATAAATATCCCCGTCAGGAGAAATCGCCACATACTCATTTCCACAGCCACAGCCCCTCAGTCTCTTTATCACACAGGGACCCTGATCTAAATCGAGCATAAAGTGAAAGAAATTGATAAACCTGCCGCTGTCCTTAATCTCCTTAATCCTATCAGAAAGCCTGTCGTACTCCTCAAAAATCTCAGGCAGATCGCCTTCACTCAGCGCATACGGCTCGCTTGCATCAGCCATTACAGGCTCAATCGAAATCTGGTCAAACCCCTCGTCATAAAGGCTCTGAACATCCTTTGTAAAGTCAAGATTAAATTTCGTGTAGGTGCCACGAACATAATACTCCTTGTCGCCTCTTGCCTCTACAAGCCTTTTGTATTTAGGTATAATCGTGTCATAGCTTCCCGACCCGTCAACACGCTTCCTCATTCGGTCATTCACGCATTTTCTTCCGTCAACCGAAAGCACAACGTTGTGCATTTCTTTATTTATAAACTCGATTTTATCGTCCGTAAGCAGCATTCCGTTTGTCGTTATAGTAAAACGAAAGCTCTTGTCATAAAGCTTTTCCTGCTCACGTCCGTACCTTACAATTTCCTTAACCACCTCAAAGTTCATGAGCGGCTCGCCGCCAAAAAAGTCAAGCTCTAGGTTTTTCCTGTTGGCGGATTTTTGAATAAGAAAATCAATCGCCCTTTTTCCCGTCTCAAGATCCATAAGCGTTCTGCCCTTACCGTAGTCGCCCTTTCCCGCAAAGCAGTACTCACATCTTAAATTGCAGTCCTGCGCCACAAGCAGACACATAGCCTTAATCGGAGATGCCACAGACGTCAGCGCATATTTCTCATAATCATCCTCCGAAAACAAAATCCCGTCCTTGTACAGCGAGTATATCTCGTCATAGCATTCACGTATTTCGTCCCCGTCATACCTTGCTCCAAGCTCCTTGGTAGCCCTGTCAGGACATCTCTCCTCAGGTGGATCGCTCACATAGTCGAGCAAATCATAGGTAAGCTCGTCAATAATATGCACTCCGCCGCTGTTTACATCAAGCACAATGTAAAGTCCGTCCTGTTTAAACTTATGTATCATCTTTTCTTCCTCCATATATGCATAGAAAAAGGGACACGAATGCCCCTCGATTCCATAAGCTAAAGTAAATATCTAATCATTTAGTCCTTCAGCCAAATAGCCGCGCATAGATGCACAAAATAAAGCACAGCGCACATAAATAATCTGCACCATCTGCACCCTCTGCATTATCTGCACCATCTGCACCCCAGCATAAGCCGTTAAGATTAGTCCTCTCTTGCGCACTTCTGATTAGCAACTGTGCATGATGTCTTGCAAGCTGACTGGCAGGATGCCTGGCAGCTTCCACAGCCGCCCTTTTCAGCTGACTTCTTAAGATTAGCCTTGTTAATAGTCTTAATATGCTTCATAGTAATTACCTCCGTTATACTCTGTAGACAAGATAAACCGCTACCCGCATTAAGCTTTAGTCTAATGCAACAGGCAGATGGTATATCTTGTGTTTATTTAAAGCGGAGCGAAGCGAGATATGCTTGCATAAGCTCGTGAGCGATAGCTTGCAATAGATGCAAGGAGCCGCCAGGCTCCGCTGGATTTCAGTGGGGATTAGTTTTTACCACCCACTGAAATCCAGGATGGACCGCTACCTGAAAGGTGCGGTTCATCTTGTATCTATTATACCACATTTCACAGCACGGTTTATTAACCTACTATGAACGCATGATAAATATTTTTACCGTCTAAACCTCCTGCCGCCCTTCGAGTTCACGCCGACCACTCCTCCGACAGCTGCACAGACAAGCGTCATAACAAGTCTAGCCGAGGGTGAAAAGCCTCCCGCCGAGCCTGCAAATATGTACGAAAGCAAAAATATTATCCCGAACATAAAGAGTCCCACCAGCAGTCCCATAAGCAAGCCGCTCCTTCTCCTGCGCCTTGACGCCACATATCCGCCGACATACGCTCCCACGCAAAGCCCTGCCGAGGTCAGCACACTCAGCACCGACTCGCTCACATCAATCCTTGTCATAACAAACGAGAAGAAAAGTATGCACAAAAACACCGCCGCAAACCCGCACACCGCCGAAGCTAACAGCGTAAGAGCATTAGCAGCCGCCGACCCAAGCCTCTTCCTACTCCTCATAGCGCAAGCCCTCCTTTTATGGCTTTATTTAAGAGCATATGCTTAGATAATAAAAATTATACCAAAGAAAAAGGCTCCGCACTAATGCAGAGCCTCTTAATGAAAATCCTCTCTCACTTCTCATCCCCGTCATGCACAGTAAGATTCTTAGCTATTGCCCATTTCATAACTCTAATCTTGCTTCTGTCGCTTCCGGTTTCAATAACCACAGTGTCATCCTTTATCGAAAAGATAATGCCGACAATTCCGCCGTTGGTAACAACCTCGTCGCCAACCTCAATTGCCTCACGCATCGCCTTTTCTTCCTTCTCCTGCTTTCTCTGCGGACGTATAATCAAAAAATAAAAGATTACAATGATAACAACCAGCATTATAAGCGATGACCACATACTAGCCGTGCTGCTTGTCGAGTCCGATGAAAAAAGTAACATATCTAACATAGCTTATTAATCCTCCAATTTAAAATATGTATATATTGTATCACAAAATCCCCCTCTTTTCAATAGCCTTAACAAAATGTTTTCATTTGTCCGCGCCGTCAATAAAAAAATCAGAGTCCCCCACTTTTTTTGTAGAGGACTCCAATAAATATCCTAGCCTTTATTTGCTTTTAATGTACTCGTCAATCGACTTAGCAGCCTTCTTGCCTGCACCCATTGCGAGTATTACCGTTGCCGCACCCGTTACAGCATCGCCACCGGCATATACACCCTCCTTGGTGGTCTGGTTCGTGTCGTCATTTACAATAAGACAGCCGTGCTTGTTCGCCTCAACTCCCGGAGTTGTAGATCTAATAAGCGGATTCGGTGATGTTCCAATCGACATAACCACCGTGTCAACGTCAAGCACAAACTCCGAGCCCTCTATCGGTACAGGTCTTCTTCTGCCGCTTGCATCAGGCTCGCCAAGCTCCATCTTAATGCACTCAATTCCACATACATTTCCGTTTTCATCGCCTATTATCCTGGTGGGATTATTGAGCAGCATAAACTCAATTCCCTCCTCCATAGCGTGGTGAACCTCCTCCTTACGTGCAGGAAGCTCCTCCATCGAACGGCGATATACTATATAAACCTTCTCCGCTCCAAGCCTCATAGCCGAACGTGCTGCGTCCATCGCAACGTTTCCGCCGCCTACAACCGCTACCGCCTTCGATTTCTTTATAGGTGTTGCATAGTCGTCAAGATACGCCTTCATGAGGTTGATTCTCGTCAGATACTCGTTTGCAGAATATACTCCAACAAGCGCCTCTCCCTCAATTCCCATAAATCTTGGAAGTCCAGCTCCCGAGCCTACAAATACCGCCTCACAGCCGTCCTCCATAAGCTCGTCAATCGAAAGCACCTTTCCGATTACCATGTTCGTCATTATGCTTACGCCTAAATCCTTTAGGCTGTCGATTTCCTTTTGTACTATCGCCTTCGGCAGACGAAATTCAGGAATACCGTACATAAGCACGCCGCCAGCCGTGTGGAATGCCTCATAAATGGTTACATCATAGCCAAGCTTCGCTAGGTCTCCCGCACAGGTAAGGCTCGAAGGACCCGCTCCGACTACCGCTACCTTGTGACCGTTCGACTGCGGCTTTGTAGCCTTCTCAACCTCGTCCGCATGGTTCATAGCATAGTCAGCGCAAAATCTCTCAAGACGTCCGATTGCAACCGGCTCGCCCTTGATTCCTCTTACGCACTTGCCCTCGCACTGATTCTCCTGAGGGCAAACTCTTCCGCTTATAGCAGGCAGGCTGTTTGTCGATTTTATAATGTTATAAGCCTCAATAAACTCACCGCTCGCAACCTTAGCGATAAAGTCAGGGATTGCCACGCTTACAGGACATCCGCTTACACACGGCTTGTTCTTACAGTTTAGGCATCTTTGCGCCTCGTTCTTAGCCTCCTCCTCAGTGTAGCCCAGACATACCTCTTTAAAGTTTCTGGCACGTACCTTCGGATCCTGCTCCGTTACAGCAGTCTTTGTCATCTGCATATTAGGCATTGCGAACACCTCCCGTCAGTCTGCAAACATGAGCCTTCTCCTGCTCCTTGTATGTAGAATTTCTTCTCATAAGCTCGTCAAAATCAACCTTGTGACCGTCAAAGTCAGGTCCGTCAACACAAGCGTACTTTATCTGTCCGTCAACGGTAACTCTGCAGCCTCCGCACATTCCCGTGCCGTCAACCATTATCGGATTTAGCGAAACCAAGGTCTTAATTCCATATGGCTCAGTGGTCTTGCATACAAACTTCATCATCGGCACAGGTCCAATTGCGATAACCTCGTCAAACTGCGCTCCGCCCTCAATAAGCTCCTTTAGCTTGTCGGTGACAAATCCATGATATCCCGCCGTTCCGTCATCGGTGCAAAGATGAAAATCTGTCGAAACAGCCTTCATCTCGTCCTCAAGTATAATAATATCCTTGCTTCTAAAGCCCGCTATCAGGTCAACCTGCACGCCCTTAGCATGAAGCGCCTTAGCCTGCGGATAAGCAATAGCACAGCCTACACCGCCGCCTACTACTGCAACTCTCTTCACATCGCCGTACTCCGTAGCAACGCCTAAGGGTCCTACAACGTCAAGAATATACTCTCCCTCATTAAGAGCCGCCAGCTCCTTAGTCGAGCCGCCAATCGCCTGAAAAATAATGGTGATGCTGCCCTTTTCTCTGTCATAATCCGCAATCGTGAGCGGTATTCTCTCACCATGCTCGTCTACCCTAAAAATGATAAACTGTCCGGCAAGAGCCTTCCTTGCAATAAACGGCGCATTAATCTCCATAAGCGTAGTCGATTCGTTTAATTGCCTTTTCGTCAAAATCCTATACACGATTTTTATACCTCCTTATATGATGGCAGCCGCCTAATATCAAGAGCCGCCTCAATCTTCATTCTCGAATGCAGGGCATTCGCATTCTTAATTATACATCATCTCCACCTATTTTTCAAGTCCCTACACAAAATTCTTTCCTATTATACGCTATTTTTTAACAATTAGCCTCTAGTCGTAAAGCGCATACCCATCACATAGCTCAAGCGCATCCTTAATCTGCCGCTCAATTATCCCCTCATTCTCCATAAACTCCTCGTCCTCATAAAGCTTGTACACCCCAATCCCGCAAATAAGACTCACATCATCATTTGCAACAAGCTGCGCCCACTCCTCAAGCGTTTCAAGAAACGGGCAGCTCTCATTTTCATAGCCATAGTATATCTGCGGCACTATGTAGTCTAAATACCCCTCCTCACAGCACCACCGCTCAACGTCCGCATACATATACGTGTAGTTGTTCTCAAGATTTCCCTGTGGCGACACTCCAAATAAAATTCTCTCGTCCACACTCTTTACCGCCTCATACATCTGCGCCACCATCTGCGAACAGCTGTCAAGCCGCCACTGCTCAAGCGTAAGTCCCCCTCCCTCACTCTCATACGTCCTCTCGTCAAATTCCACATCCGTCGTCGGATAAAAATAATCGTCTATGTTTATCCCATCAACATCATACCCTATCGCAATCTCTCTTACCCCCTCCGCAATAAGAGCTCTCACCTCGCTCCTGCCAGGATTTAACCAGTACACCCCATCGCACTCTACTAGGTATTCATCATAACTGTCCATATTTTTGTACCACTGATAAATCTCCGTTCCCTCCATCCGCTCCATTCCCTCGTCATCATCGCACCTAAGCGGATTCACCCACGCATGTATCGCAAGTCCCCTCTCATGCGCCTCGCTCACCATTATCTCCAGTGGATCATACTCTCCGCCCGTACAGTACTTCGATGCCACAAAAAGCTGCGAGTCATAGCAAGCGTCAGCGTGCGACCTCACATGCACATACACCGTGTTGCACCCAAGCTCCGCCACCTCATCAAACGCCTCCCCTACGCTCTCACAAAACCCCTCCTCATCAAGCGCAAGCATCTGCGCCAGCTCAATGTACGAAAACCACACCGCGCGCTGCTGCTCAAAGCTAATCGGCGTGTACCCGCTCTCCAGCTCCTGCGCCTCAGTTATCTTATCCTTCTTATCCACGCTCACACTCCCCACCTCTGTCGGCACAGGGCTCACCGACTCAATCACAGGCTTCTCACCACACTCCCCACACCCCACAAGTAATGCCGCCGCCAAAGCTATAGCTTTTCCTTTCATTTTTTTACCCTTCCCTTCCGCCTATCCAAGGCACGCTCTTGCCTATCCCTATGCAAAAGCCTTAAAAATTATTCGCTCATCCCTCATATAATCATTAGCCTATGACATTTATAATAAAATAACTATTTGCATATAAGTCTATTATGTGATACTATATTAATAAGAGTAAACTAATTTTCACCGTCAATTCTCGGTGATGCAACAAAATATTTCAGGAGGAAAAAAACATATGAAAAAAATACTTTCAGCCGCATGCGCACTAGCTGTCGCTCTTTCCTGCACAGCCTTCAGCGTATCCGCAGATGACGAGCTCACCGCCTACGAGGCAACCTCAGAAAACGTCAAGCTTCTCGGACGCACCTACTACGATGGCGAATCCCTCTGGCTTGCACACTCAGCTACAGGCTTCGAGTTCACCTTCACAGGCTCAACCGTCACTGTAGATCTCAGCGGCGACAACGGTGCAAGAATGGCAATCTATGCCGATGGCGAGCGTGTGCTTGACTTCATGACAAAATCCCTTCCCAGCTCCACAACAGTCGAGCTAGAAGAGGGCGAGCATACCGTAAGCGTACTCAAGCTTTCCGAGTCTATGCAGCAAACCGTTCTTGTAGACCAAATAAGCACCGACGGCGCTATCTCACCCACCGAGTCTAACGCTCACACAATCGAATTTATCGGCGACTCCATCACCTGCGGCTACGGAATTGACGCCGCAAGCGCAAGCGAAGGCTTCACCACCGAAACCGAGGATGGCGCCAGAACCTACGCATACAAAACCGCACAGCTTTTTGACGCTGATTACAGCATGGTTTGTGTATCAGGAAGCGGAATTGTATCAGGCTACACCATGGGTGATAACGCAAACACCCAAAACCTCATGCCCGACTTCTACGAAAATCTGGGACACGGCTGGAGCTACTTCGACTCAAAGTGCGTTGACGATATCGAGTGGGACTTCAGCTCCTACACCCCCGAGCTTATCGTAATCAACCTAGGCACAAACGACTACTCCTACACAGGCACAGACGAAACAAAAATCGCCGAGTTTGCCGATGGCTATGTAGCCTTCCTAAAGCAGGTCAGAGCTAACAACCCCGACAGCGAAATCCTCTGCACCCTAGGAATCATGGGCAACGAGCTTTACAGCGCAATCGAATCAGCCGTTTCAACCTACACCACCGAAACCGGCGATACAAAGGTAAACACCCTTATGTTTGATGCCATCGACTCCTCAACCGAGGGCTATGGCGCCGACTACCACCCAACCGAATACACCCACGTCAAGGCTGCAAACACTCTAGCAGACGCTATAGTAAGCCTCTATGGCTGGACAATCGACACCACAGTTGATATTTCAGTTGACGGTGATGATAACAATAGCCAAACAGACGACTCCTCAAGCGACTCCTCAGACGACTCCTCAAGCGAAACATCCTCTGAGGATTCCTCAAGCGATGAAACAAGCGAAGCCGAGTCCGAAGCTGATTCCGACTCCGAAAGCGAAGCCGAGTCCGATTCAGATTCCGATTCCGAATCAGATACCGAT
Organism: Ruminococcus sp.; assembly: GCA_021199375.1. Lineage (GTDB taxonomy): Bacteria > Bacillota > Clostridia > Oscillospirales > Ruminococcaceae > YE71. Next base: position 74,912 of record JAJQIB010000026.1, read on the forward strand.
TCTGACACCGACACCGAGTCCGAGGACACCTCAAGCGTAGCTGATACATCAAGCGCCGCTTCATCCTCATCCGCTTCAACAACAGCCACCACCGACTCAAATCCCACAACTGGAGGAGTAGTAGGAGGAGCTGCAGCAGTAGTAGTAATAGGCTTAGGCACATTCGCAGCAGTTAAAAAGCGCAAGAAGTAATTTCTCCAAAGTTCTTTACGTTTCATAAAAGAAAAATCCCACAGTCGTAAAAAAGACTGTGGGATTTTTTCTGTCAGCACCACGCCAAGAACCTGCAAAAGCTTGCAGGATCTGCATGATGCCCTATCTGTGCGCACCATTTTTAAAAAATATATATTGCCCCATGCCGTTCGACCTTTTTTGCCCCCGACATGGGTTTACAATATCTTGTGTAGACTACCGCTCGTCAATCCTAATGTACTCTCGCTCCTTCATAACCGCCTTGTATGCCGGACGTATAATCCTTCTTCCGGTAACAAGCTCCTCAAAACGATGAGCGCACCAGCCCGCCATTCTCGATACCGCAAACAGCGGAGTAAATAGATCTGTCGGTATTCCAAGCATTCTGTACACAAGTCCCGAATACATATCGACATTTGCGCACATCGCCTTTACATCGCCCTTCTTTTCCGCAAAAAGAATCGGTGTCAGCCTCTCAATGCTCTCAAGCAAATTAAACTCACGCTCAAACTCCGTTCCCGCCGCAAGCTTTTTGGCATTCGCCTTAAGTATAACCGCACGAGGATCGCTCAGCGTGTAAACCGCGTGTCCCATTCCGTATATCAGTCCCGAACGGTCAAACGCCTCCTTGTTTAAGATCCTTCTGAGAAAATCAGCGACCTCACCTTCATCCTCCCAGCATTTTACGTTCTCCTTAACGCACTCAAACATCTCGTTTACCTTTATGTTCGCACCACCGTGCTTCGGACCCTTAAGCGATCCAATCGCTGCCGAGTAAGCCGAGTAGGGATCCGTTCCCGATGACGTTAGCACACGACAGGTAAATGTCGAGTTGTTACCACCGCCATGCTCCGCATGAAGAATAAGCATTATGTCTAAAAGCTTTGCCTCCTCATCGGTAAACTCTCTGTTCGGTCTAAGCGCCGAAAGAATCATCTCAGCAGTCGACTGTCCCTTTATAAGCGGATGCATAATCATGCTCTCGCCGTCATATGTTCTTCTCTTAACCTGATATGCCGAGGTCATAATGTTCGGAAGCTTCGATATAATCGATATAGCCGTAGCCATCTCATATTCCGGACTTCTGTTTTCAGGATTATCATCATAGGAATATAAAGCAAGAAGCGCACGAGCCATCTTGTTCATAATGTTTCTTGAGGGCGCCTTTAAAATCATATCCTCAAAAAAGTTTGACGGAAGCCTTCTGTTTTCGTCCATCAGGTTTGAAAACACCTCAAGCTCCTCATGCGTCGGAAGATTTCCCATAAGCAAAAGATAAACAATTTCCTCATACGCAAATCTGTTTTCCCTTACCGCATTAGCAACCAGGTCACGTATGTTGTAGCCGCGATAAATGAGCTTGCCGTCAATAGGCGATTTCTCACCCTCATTAATGACATAGCCGTGTACGTTACATATGTTGGTAAGTCCCGTCATAACACCGGTACCATCGTTGTTTCTAAGACCCCTCTTTACATCGTATTTTTCATACAGCTTGGGATCTATCGCGTTGTTCGCAACAAACTGCTGGTAGAGCATATTTCTAGCCGATTCATTTGCCATTTTTCTTCATCTCGCTTTCCCCACGGCTCGCCGTAGTATCATATCTTCTATTTTACACTATTTTTGCCCATCTGTCAAGCGATATTTACCCTCGCCTGTAGGAATTTAAACATTTATTAAGAAAAAACTGAATTTTAAAGGTGCAAATTATGCAAAAAAACACCGATTTTTTAATAGAAAGGACGAAAATTATGAAGGATTATTTGCAGCTTCTTGCAGCAACAGCTATAATTTTGCTGCTCATCCCCTGTATAGGCTTTGCAAAAAGACAAACCGACTCCGCCGCCACCTCCGCCGAATCCGATAGCTCCGCCGTTAAGCTCCTATCAACCGAAACAGGTGAAATCACCGAGCTTTCCATGCACGACTACATAGTCGGTTCGGTATTCGCCCAAATGCCCGCCGACTTTGAGGACGAAGCGCTCAAGGCTCAGGCAGTCCTCGCCAAAACCTACGCCGAGCGCCGAAGGCTAAGCGAAGCGTCTAACCCCACCGAGGCTCTAAACGGCGCCCTGCTAAGCGATGACACCACCCTCTATCAAGCCTTCTTCACCGAGTCGCAGGCACGTGAGCTTTATGGCGATAATTACGACACCGCCTACAAGAAAATCTCTGCCGCCGCCGACTATGCCGAAGGTCTCACCCTTACCTATGATGGCGATCCCATTTTAGTAGCCTTCCACGGAATCTCCTTTGGCTATACCGAATCCGCCCTCACCATGTGGGGAGAGGACATCCCCTACCTTTCCTCAGTCGAAAGCCTAGCCGACCCCACTCTCGATATTTGCACCACCACCGTCACCCTCACCGACTCCGAGCTACGAGAGGCTCTCATGACCGAATACAGCCTCACCTCACTAGATGCCGACCTTAATGACCTCATCACCATCGCCCAAAAAAGCGAGCAGGGCACAGTCCTCAAGGTTACTATATCAGATAGCCTCTATGACGCCGACACCCTCTGTGATGCGCTTAGTCTCCCCTCCCAGCACTTCACCATCACCTGCGATGATGACGAAATCACCTTCACCTGTCTAGGCTGCGGACACCTTGTCGGCATGAGCCAGTACGGAGCAAACGAAATGGCAAAATCAGGCTCTCTCTGCGAGGAAATTCTCCTCCACTACTTCCCAAACACCGTCCTAATAAGCTCATAAAAAAGCGGAGCGCTTTTGTTCGCTCCGCTTTTCTGCTATTATTCAGCCTCCGACTCCGTTTCCGTTTCGGTCTGCGTATTGTCCGTATCGTCCTGCGTGTCGTCAAGTCCAATTGCCACAACGGGATTTGCCGATGACGCCACCTGAGGAAGCTCACCATCCCACTTTTCAATAGTCTGGTAGTTGATAAGCGTCTGCGAAAGCGATGCCGCCAAAAGCTCGTTAGCCTCAGCCTGCGCCTGCGCCTCCGTCTTAATAGCCTCAGCGTTCGCTTCAGCGTTTATCGTAATCTTCTCCGCCTCAGCCTCCGCCTCTATAACCTTCTGCTCCTTTTCGGTTTCAGCCTTTAGCTTGTTTTGCTCAGCAACCTGCTTTTGCTCAATCGCCTCATTAAACTCGTCCGAAAAGTCAAAATTCACAATGTTAAACTTCTCAATCTGTATTCCATATCCCTCAACCTTTTCAGTAAGCTGCTCTTTTATCTCCTCGCCTACCGTGTTGCGCTCTGTAATAAGCTCCTCAGCGCTGTATTTAGCGGTCACCGCCTTCATCGACTCCTGAACCGCCGGCATCAAAACCACCGTCTGATAGTCGCTTCCAATGTTTTTGTAAATAGAAGCCGAGCTTTCGTTCTTCACCCTAAAGTTTACCGCAATCTGCGAGCTTACCTTCTGTAGGTCGTTCGAAACCGCACTTGCGTCCGCCTCGTACACCTGAATCTTGTTCGATACCACAATCAGCTCCTGCGCAAACGGAATTTTCAGATGAAATCCCTCCGAGTAGGTCTTGTCCGACACCTTTCCAAATGTCGTAATAACACCCGTCGAGCCTGCAGGCACAATCGCCACCGATGAAGCCGCAATCACAATCAGCACAATAAGAATAACCACCGCCGCAATAATCTTACCCATCGATGATTTTTCCTTTACATCAACAATTTTAGTTTTTGCCATATTTTTTCACTCCTTAAATTTAGATTTCCTAAAGCTTAGGCTTTTTCGCTCCTAGCTTAATTTACCATTGTCACTTTTTCCATTGCTCAGCCAATAATAAGCCGGAATTTTCAGCTCTCTGAATCTCGTTTGAGCTATAACCGAGCTGAACCCCGCAAGAGCCGACTGCACCATTATGTAAAGAACCTCCTTCATCATTATCTGATCTCTCAGATTCAGCTTACTCGGAAGCTTTTCACGTATCGCGTCGCCTATCTCCGCCTGTGTCCTTAGCCTTTTAGCGTCCACCTCATAAATAATCGAGCACAAAAGATTATAAAGTGCGGTGTCGTCTATAAGGTCGTCACTGCTATCCACCACATCGCCGTTTACATACTTCATCAGCACTGCAATATCCTCAAGCTTAAGCGTGCCCTTAAGAATGTTTATAATCAGCACCCTCACGACTGAGCGTTCGCCGTACTTCTTTTTGTCGCTAGGGGCAACCCAGCCACGCTTCACCCAGTTTTGAATAGTCGAGCCTCCGATACCCGTCAGCTTCGAAAGCTGTGAAAGCGACAGTCCGCCCGTAGCCGTAATCATAGGTCTAATAAGCGCAAAGGTATCCTCCCCCGCCCTCTCATCATAAACCATCGTAGTTCCAGGTAGTGTTACAAGCATTTTCATTCCTCCCTTCTAGGCTGCTAGAGGCTAAAGGCTAGATGCCAGAGTAATAGTATCGAGCTTAAAGGCTCTAATCAAATCTAACCTCTAGCCACACCCCTTCAATCCGTTGATATTATTATACCACAGGTTCAAGTGAACGTCAAATCGGTTCAAGTGAACCCCTAACAATTGACAGCAAATCTAAGCAAGTCTAATACACTTTATCTCCCATTTCCTCTGTTTTTCGCGCCTATCCTGCCCGATTCGCCGCGCCTATCCTCCCAGCATCAACACAAAAAGTGTTCAACCCGCACATCAGACTAAACGCCATCTGCGACTGATAATATCCGTCCTCAAGCAGCTCCGCCTCCGCCTCGTTCGATATAAATCCGCACTCCGCCATCACCGCAGGATTGCTGCAGTTGCAAAGAAGATAAAGCTCATCATCCATAGCCTTCGTCTCACGCTCATTCTCAGGCTGTAGATTCTCGCAAACCCTCTCCCTCAAGCACTCCGCAAGCTGTCCGCTCTGCGCACTCTCACGGTAGTAAAACATCTGCGCTCCGCTGTACTGCTCCTGCGTGTACCTGTTTTGATGGATCGATATGCAAACCGAGTCGGGCGTGTTAAAAAGCGCAAGTCGGTTTTTCATGTCCGAAAGCTTCTGCTCCGCTAACCCCTCAACCCCCTCATCGTGAATCGATTCGTCCGTTTCTCGTGTAAGCGTCACCTCATACCCAAAAAGCGTTAGCATATCCGCAAGCGAAAGCGCAATGCTTAAATTTATCCCCTTTTCCGGAACTCCGTTTACCGACACTCCTCCGCCGTCCGCACCTCCGTGCCCTGCGTCCACAATCACACTCGGCTTAGCCATCTCCTCGCTCACCTCCAAAACGCTTACGCTAGGCTTCTCGCATCCGCTTAGCATCACACTAACAGCCACCAAGCTCGTCAAAAAAATCCTGTACCCTCTCTTCATTTCATAAGCCTCCACAAAAAAAGATTTACTACAAGAATATGCAGGCTTGTTCGCTAAAATGCAAAGGCGGCAAGCTCCTCAAGCTCACCGCCATAGCTTTCCTATTAAGCTCCCCCATACTCCGCTACGTACGGAAGACCCCTGTACCTCTCGTCTAAATCCAACCCGTACCCCACAACAAAAAGATCCGGTATCGTAAAAAGAGAGATGTCCGCATTAAAATCCACCAGCCTGCGCTCAGGCTTGTCCAAAAGCGTAATCACCTTCAGCGACAAAGCGCCCCTCTCGCTAAGCCTCTCACTAAGCGCCTTTAGCGTGCGCCCCGTGTCTATGATGTCCTCAACCAAAATCACATGGTATCTGCTTAAATCCTGCGCCACATCAAGCGAAATCTCAACGCTTCCCGCCGACTGCGTACCGCTGTAGCTTTTCGCCTTCATAAAAGCGACCTCAAACGGAATCGTTATCTCCCGACAAAGATCTGCCATAAACATAAACGAGCCGTTTAATATCCCTATCAAAAGTAAAGGCTTGCCCTGATACTCTCTCGATATCATCTCGCCCGCACGCCTAACCCTATCGTGAATCTCCTCCGAGGAAAAAAGCACCCGCTTAACTCCCATATCATAACCCATTTTATCACCCCTTCTATAAGCTAGAATAATACTCAACCTAATCACTAGCCAATCATAGATTTACACACCCTTGCATTTTCCCTGCAAATGTGCTATAATAAACTAGACAAATCCTATATTATAAACTGCGAAAGGAGAGCTTTTACATGATGTATCCATTTTTAACGCTTGATGACGGCACAGAAATCACCCATTCCGAGCTTTTGCCCGATGAAAAAGTAAAAATCTATATCGAAAAGTCCGATGAAAAGGACTGCTTTCATCACATGACCTGCTATCTTCCCGACTATAAAATCGAAGAAGCCTACGGCTTTAGCAAAACCGAAGTCGAACAGCTCCTACAGGTAGTACGCTCAACAGCTTCTAGCTTGCAAGAAATAAAAACCTAAATAACAAGAAAATACCCAACCCATTTCAGCAAATAAATCCGCTCAACGTACTCAGGCGCATAAAAACCATGTCCCACCCTACCTTTCGGCAGGGTGGGGCACAGCTATCACCTGTTTTTAACGAGAAGTGGTGCAACGAACTAAATATAGTTGTTATTCACACCGAAATCTTCTCACCCTCATAATACATTACAACCGCACCACACTGGATATCCCAGGTGTTGACAGCTGTATTATAACTACCACCAGATCTTGTCTTATGTCTGATGTTAACATGATGATCATAAGCTTTAACAAAAACAGCCTCATAGGTCGTGGTACCTTCAGTTACCGTAATAACCGACCCAGACGCTAGCTCAGAGATAGGCATTAAATACACCTCTCTTCAAAAATCCCAATAATCTCTTTTCTCTTTCCTTGACTCTAATTATACAGCACCCCACCAAAAATGTCAACACCCTTTTCGATTTATTTACACTTTCGTTACAAAATTATAACAATATCCTCCAAAGCATCCACAAATAGTATTTCGTGCCATCCAGCTTGCGCCGCCCTCCTTTGCCAAATGGAATTTAAATTTAGTATAAATTGCCGTATGGGTATTGAAATTCTCGGAAGAATGTTATATAATAAGATAGTAAAGCGGGAATTTTGCCGCAAAAACTACATGAAAGAAGGACTTTGTATGTTAGATATCAAAATCGAACGTACCACCACCCCTAAAGCAAAGCCCACCGATGAAAACGAGCTGGGCTTCGGTCACATCTTTACAGATCACATGTTTGTCATGAATTACGATACCGGACTTGGTTGGCACGATGCACGTATCGTCCCCTTTGACGATGTCTCCCTTTCCCCTGCCGCTATGTGCCTTCACTATGGTCAGGAAATTTTCGAGGGACTCAAGGCTTATCGCACCGCCGATGGCACAGTACAGCTTTTCAGACCTGACGAAAACTTCAAGCGCATGAACGTCTCTGCTGAGCGTATGGTTATCCCCAAGATTGACGAGGAATTTATGGTTGAGGCTGTCAAGACTCTCGTAAAGGTTGAAGAGGATTGGGTTCCCCATCTTGATGGAACCTCACTCTACATAAGACCCTTCATTTTCGCAACCGACCCTTACGTAGGTGTCCGTCCCGCAGATCACTATCTGTTCATGATTATCCTCTCCCCCTCAGGACTCTACTACACCACAGGTCTCAACCCCGTTAAGATTTACGTTGAGCAAAAGTACGTAAGAGCAGTCCGTGGCGGAACAGGCTTCGCAAAGACCGCTGCAAATTACGCCATCTCCCTAAAGGGTCAGGACGAGGCTCACGACCAGGATTACGAGCAGGTTCTTTGGCTTGACGGCGTTGAGCAAAGATTCATCGAAGAGGTAGGCTCAATGAACATCTTCTTCGTTATCGATGGCGAGGTTATCACTCCCGCACTCACAGGCTCGGTTCTTCCAGGTATCACCAGAAAATCGGCTATCGAAATCTGCAAAAAGCGCGGACTAAAGGTTACTGAAAGAAGAATCTCAATTCAGGAGGTAGCTGAGGCTTACGATAACGGCAAGCTTGACGAGGTATTCGGCACAGGCACCGCCGCCGTAATCTCCCCCGTAGGTCACCTAAAATGGGGCGACAAGATTATGCTTATAAACGACAACAAAATCGGCGTGATCTCACAGATGCTTTACGACACCATGACAGGCATCCAGTGGGGTAAGCTTCCCGATGAGTTCGGCTGGATCGTAAAGATCTAATTTAAATCGCATTTTCCGACATCCTATATATCCCATATCCCTCGTTTGTTTTTTACAGGCGGGGGATATATTTTTTTGCCCTCTAGCTAGTTGCAGTACGCGTCCACATACACGCTTATCGTTGTAAATACCCCCTTTTCTGATCCCTCAATTCTCACCCCGTCAATCTCTGCATCCTCAAGGCTCAGCCCATCACGCTTAATCGTTATGTGATCTAACAGATCTTCACCCTTGTACCCTACATAGCTAAATGAATAATACTCCCTCCCTCTGTCCGCATAATTCACCTTGTCCTCAAGCTCAACATTAAGGTCATACAAAAACTCCTTGTCCTGCGCATAATACTTCTGCTTCGTAATGTTCCTCTCGCTCGCAAAATCATTGCTTAGACTGTAGCTGTACTCGCCTAGCGAATCACAGGTGTACGCGCTCGATATCAAATTCGTAAGCTTCACGCCGCTCGTCACACTCGTAAGCATCTCGTCCTCATAGCTAAATAGGCTATCCCCCATCCTCTCGCACCTCACAATGTTCGTTCCGTATATAAAGGGAAAGGTGTTGTAAGCCTTAAGCGTGTATATTCTAACCGCGTCCCATATCGTTGTGTTCTCGTTTATGTAGATGTAGCTCACCTCGCTCGTACCCGACTGATACGCCAGTCCGTATATAAGCGGCACCATCGAAATAATGCTCCCCAGGCTCGGTGATGATAAAATCCCAGGCTCCGCCAGGTTCTGCCCCAAAAGCATCGTAAATCCGTACGACCTTATCGATGTCACATACCTCCCCTTCTCGTACCTACAGCTCACCTCGTCAGCCGCACCCGTGTGTACAAGCCTTCCGCCGCAGTACAGCCTCACCGCCCTCACATCAAGCGGCACGCACTCACCTATAAAGCTCCCCGAAAAAAAGCTGTACCCCGTGTACCGCTCCTTCTTAAACAAAAAGCTCACCACTTTATTAAGCGTAACCGACGCCCCATCCGTAATCAAAACCGCTCTGCAATCCGTCACTGCGCCACCTCCACAAGCGTAATCTCGCACTCACCAAAGGTCTCTCCCTCGCCCGATGTCACTCGTCCGCTAAGCAGCGTAAGAGAGCTAAAAGCCTCTCCGTTTATCTCAATCTCATTCACTCCCTGCGCCAGCTCCCTCAAAAGTCCAATATATTCGCTTATCTCATCAAGGCTTATCCTCCCCTTAAGAAAAAACGTCTGCCCATATCCTGCCGCCCTCACCCTATATAGCTCGCCGCTTACAAGCGCCGTATCCTCCACTCTGCTCGGCTGGGCAAAGCTCGCGCTCCTTTTTTAAAGCTGCGATTTTGCTCCTAACCGTCTTACTAGCAAGAAGCCGCACACCCTCAAACGCCGCCTGCGCCCTAGATGAAGCTCCCGCAAACATCGCCGCCTCATAGGCGTTTCCGCACTCAACATACTTAACTGCAAATTCCGACTGACTAATACTCATTTTAATTTTCCTCCTGACTATGTTCGGAATTTTTTTGGCTGGCTGGAAATTTTCCTACTGTATTTTTTCAAGCCCCTCCATATATAGGCTCACGGAGGCTTTTTGTTGCACGAAAACATGCAACAAATAGCGAAATATGTCTAAATTAAAAGAAAAATCGTATTTTTAGACAAAAAGAAAACAGATTTTTATGCGAGATGCACAAAAATCTGTGGGAATTTGTGGGAATTATTTTTTACTGTTTTTTACAGATGTGGATTGGGCAAGCCCTGACTGTGTTCGGGCTTCTACTTTGGTTTGGCTTGTACGCTGCTAGAGGCTAGAAGTTAGAAACTAGAAACTAGATTGTTCGTATTTGTCACAACATATGAGCTTAAACTTTCGTGTTGTTTAAAAATTCTAGTACGAACTAAAGTTATAAATTCACTGAACTAGCGTAGGGAAATATTCCGGTTCGCGAAGCGAATCGCACACACGATATACGTGTGCGAAGGAATATTTGTTGCCGTGCTTTAGCTAAGGCAGGTCCGCCAAACAATAGTAAAAGTCAAAACAAAGTAAAGGGCGGACACAGATAGGGCTTGAGTAACAACCGAACCAACGCTTGGAAATACGGTGGTTCGCTTTAGCTTGTACAAGCTTGCCTTGTACCATTGCGCGCGGCGCTTTTTGCGCGCGAAACCGTATTTTAGGGTAAGCCAAACAAAAGTAAAAGTCCGAACACAGATAGGGCTTACCCCAAAATCTCATCAAGCCTTCTAAAAATCATCCGCTGCGCTGCGCCGCTTAGCTTGATTACCGTTTGTGCGCCCTGTGGAGTTAGCTTGGTCGAAAGGGTGATTCCGCTTAGTCCGCCTTTGGGAGTGACTAGGATTTCGCCCTGAGTGCTAATCATGCCCTCACGCTCTAAAAAGTCTGTCAGCAGCTTTAGCACACGCTCCTCGTCCGCTTTTCGCTCAAGCGCAATTTCGCTTGATAGCTCGGTTAATGCCCTTGCTTTTAATGCCTTCTTGGCAGATGTCTGCTTTGAGCCTGGCTCATGGGATATCTGCTGGCTTTTTTTGCGCCTTAAAAGCGTCATTTCGCTGTCGTCACTGTATTTTGCACTCGGATTTTTCGCCCTGTAGTCGGCTATTACGCTTATGAACTCATCACCGTAGCGCTCAGCCTTGGTTTTGCCTACTCCCGCTACCGTTAAAATGGCTTCTCTTGTTAAGGGCAGCTTTGCGCACATGTCGTGAAGTGAGGCGTCTGAAAGTATTATGTAGGCAGGAACCCTTGCACGCTGGGCAATTTGCGCTCGCTTTTGGCGCAATAGCTCGAAAAGCTCGCCGCCCTGAGTCGATTTTGCTCTTGAGCGCGCCGTAGTGCTCGCCTGCTTGCTCTTAAAGCGCATCTCTACCCTTTCACGTCCCTTTAGCACCGCCGTCGCCTTTTGCTGTAATATTAGCTCGTCATGATCTCCTCGCCTTAGATATCCCATGTGAACAAGACCCTCTATTGTATCACGAAGTCTTACGGGTGAGGCTTCGCTCATGATGCCGTAGGTCGATAGATCGCTTACACGCATGTCCCTAATTCGCTTGCTTTTTGAGCCTCTTAGAATGTCGGCAAGCATTACCGCTCCGACATTTATTTTGCGCTGAGCTAGGCGGTATACGCATGAGAGTATCTTTTGTGAGTCAACCGTTACATCAGCCGTTTCAAAGCTTGTGTCGCAGCTTGAGCATTTTCCGCAGCTTGGAGGTGCACTCTCGCCAAAATAGCGCAGTATGTAGCCTCTTAAGCAGTCGGTGGTGGTGCAGTACTCTACCATGCTGTTTAAGCGCTCGTAGTCACGGTGAAGCAGCTGCTGTGAGGTCTCGTAGTCTAGCTCGCTGTTTTCGTTTGAGCTTTGTATTAAAAACCTGCTCATCGAAACATCGGCTCGTGAAAATAACAGCGTACAGATGGCCTCAGAGCCGTCACGTCCTGCTCTTCCAGCCTCCTGATAGTAGCTTTCTAGGTTTTTGGGCATGTTGTAGTGTATTACAAAGCCTACATTCGACTTGTCAATTCCCATTCCAAAGGCGTTGGTGGCTGACATTACACGCACTCGGTCGTACAGAAAATCATCCTGATTTTTTCGGCGCTCGCTGTCTGAAAGTCCTGCGTGATAGCGTGTGCAGGGGATACCGACCTCGTTTAGCCTGTCGCATACAAGCTCGGTGTTTTTGCGTGTTGAGCAGTAGATTATTCCCGACATATCCTTGTACTCACGCACAAGCCTTACCACCTCGGCAAGCTTGTCATGCGGCTGCCTTACGCCAAAGTATAGATTTTTTCTGTCAAATCCCGTGGTTACGCAAAAGGGATCCTTAAGCTCAAGCATTTTTATAATATCAGCCTTTACTATATCGGTGGCAGTTGCCGTAAAGGCGCAGATTATCGGGCGAACGCTAAGAGAGGCGGCAAAGTCGTGAATTTTTAGGTATGACGGGCGAAAATCCTGTCCCCACTGCGATACGCAGTGCGCCTCGTCTACACAAATCATGCTTATTTTTACGCAGTCCGAAAGGCTTTTAAAGGACGGGGTATCAAGGCGCTCGGGTGCGACATAGATTATTTTGTAGCTGCCTGTTTTTGCTCGGCTTATTGCCGTTTCGTACTGGGCGGCGGTGAGCGAGCTGTTTAGATAGGCGGCGCTTATGCCCGACTGTATGAGCGAATTTACCTGATCCTTCATGAGCGAGATAAGCGGTGAAATTACAAGCGTTACGCCATCAAGCATAAGTGCAGGAAGCTGATAGCATACGCTTTTTCCTGCACCCGTTGGCATTATTCCCAATGTATCACGTCCGCTCAGAATCGCATCTATAAGCGGCTCCTGACCGTCACGAAAGCTGTCATGACCGAAGGCGGATTTTAACAGCTCGTACTTTTTTTGATTTAGCTCGTCCATTTTATCTTCCCTTGTAAATTCTGACGCTTATCGGCGGACAGTTCGGGCGATTTACAAACTCGCTTACAATCACCGTGTAGTCCTTAACGCTAAGAGAGGCTATATGCTCTAAAATTGCGTCACGCTCATCCGTTCCCGTATCCCTGCCGTAGTAGATTGAAAGGCTCATTACACCATTATCCTTTAAAAGCCTCAGTCCCGCATCTATTGCCGCTATGCTCGAATTTTTATTTGTGTTTATCTTGTGGTTTCCGCCTGGAAGCCATCCGAAGTTAAAGACCATTGCCGACACGCTTTTTTCCTCGGCATAGCCTAATACATTCTCGTGAGAATCCAAAATAAGCGCTGCCCTATCAGCCAAGCCCCTCTGCTCAAGAAGCGCCTTGGTCGAGTCTATAGCCTCCTGCTGAATATCAAACGCCAGCACCCTTCCGCCATCGCCGACAAGCTCGCAAAGAAAGGCGGTATCATTTCCTCTTCCTGCGGTAGCGTCAATGCAAAGATCTCCATATGCTACATGAGCCGCCAAAAATTCGTGTGCCAAATGCACCGCTCCAAACTGACTGGGCATTAGCGTGTCACCTCGTTATCCTTAGCCATAGATATCAACTCCCATTTCGCTCAGAAGGTCGTTTAGCTCGCTCTCGTCCATTGCGGCTATCTCATCAAAGGTATAGCCTGCCTCCTCAACCATTTCCTCGGTGATTCCCATATAATAAAGAGTAAGCTTCATATAGGTTACATCGTCAACGCTGTCGGTATCAGAAACGTTCTGCCATCCGCTTAGGTCGGGAAGCTCGATATCAACTCCGCTTAGGCTTATCGAATTTATCTCGGTGAGGGTGGTGCCATCGGCGGTTTCGGCAGTAAGCGAAATAAGCGTTAGCTCCTCCTCGTCAAAAACAAAGGTGTAGGTTTCGGTGCTGCCGTCAGAATCGAGGGAAGAAAATACCTCGGTGATTCTGCCGTCCTCGGTGTAGGTGTCGGTAAGCACGTCGTCATCTGACACCTTAACGAAGGCATTTCCGCTAAATGAGCCCTCATCACCTGTTATCTCGTAGCAGGCTATATCGGGCATGAGCATATAGGTGACTCCATCGACAGTATAAAACTCGGTATAAACTCCGCTGACGGTCATTGAAACAAATCCGCTGCCGTCCTTTGCGGTCATTTTACAGGGCATTGCGCTGTCGTAGCCATCTCCGGAAATAACCATGTCTATAGCGTACTCGCCCAAGTCCAAATTATCGGACAGTTGTCTTGCTAAGGTATCGCTGTTATCTGAGCTCGCCGCAGTATCATCAGACGCGGAAGCCGAAGCCGAAGCCTGCTCAGCCTCATTAGATGATGTACTACCGCTTGAGCTATCATCATTTGAGCATGAGCAAAGGACGAGCGAAAAGCCTAATAGCAGTGTAAAAATCGAAAGCCTTTTCAAAAAAATGCACCTCACTGTTTTTTGTAGACGATTTTAGTTACGATATCCTCATTTTTATGACCAAGCCTAAAGGCTATGAAAACGCTGAGGATATAGAGCAAAATTATAATTGGGAACACCGCCAAAAGATAGGGCGACATGTTTGATATCTTCATATCAGAAACGAACAGATTTATAAGTCCCCAAAGTCCGCAGTTTAGTATTTTAAACGGCAGCACGGCTGAGCCTATCACGCCAAAATACGAAAGCAGCAAAAGTATATACGACAAAATCGAGGGAGCTGAGCTAATTAGTCCCAAAAGAAGTCCGTAGTTTTTGCTGACATCATCGCCACGCACTACAATTTTCACGTGAGCCCTGCTGCCCTCCTTTAATCCAAAATCCGCCAAAACGCAGATATTACAGATAAGTCCGACAAGTCCGAAGAGAAAATCCCCGGCATCGCCCAAAACCAGGGTCATTGCAAGCAGCCACAAAAATATAAAAAGCCCGAAAAATTCGCACTCAAGCCATTTTAAAAGTGCGGTCAAAAGCGCCGATTTTCGGTTATATTTTTCGTCCCCTGAGTAATCCTTAAGGCTTGCTTTTTCTTTTGTTTGTTCATCAGCCATTTTCCTTTGTCCTCCAAAAAAGTAAAAAAGTAAAAAAGTATCGACTCAAATTTCTTTAAGCCGATACTATTATATCACATTATTCGCCCTTTTTCAAGAGGGTTATCTCGATTTACCGAGATTTTTCATGGCTTGTGGGTTTAGCTTTTGGTTGTTACCTTTTTGGTGGCGGACCAAGAGCCGTACTCATCATCACCATTTACAGTTCTGTATGCACGTATGCGGAATTTGTAGACTGTGCCCTTGCTTAAACCGGAGGTTCTGTAGGTTAGGGTTGAGCCGCTTTTTATTGTTTTGAAGTTTTTCCATTTTTTAGATTTTGTATCGTAAAGCTGAATCTGGTATCCACTTGCGCCAGTGACCTTCTTCCAGTTTAGACGAATTGCCGTGGTGGTTTTGCTTGCGGATGTTACAGTAACCTTTGCAAGATCTGTTGTTGTCTTAATGGTTTCGCTTGCGGATCCCCAATATACCTTGCCGTTTACCTTTCTGTACGCCTTAACCTTATACTTATACGTTGTGCCGGATTTAAGTCCCGTCTGCTTATAGCTTGTGGTGGCAGCGCCCTTTACGGTTGCGACCTTAACCCACTTTTTGGTTGTTGTATTGTAGCGGTAAATTCTATATCCGGTTGCACCTATAACCTTAGTCCACTTTATCTTAACAGCTGTGGTGGATGCGTTATATTTTGATGATACCTTAACGGTTGGAATAACATACTTTGATGTCTTTACATTCTTAAAAACTATGTCGTTTTCCTCAGCATATGCTTCTGCAGCGGAACCGGAATAGCCCTTAATTACAAAATTTGACATTTTAGCTTCATAAGACGATTCTGTATACTTGTATCCCATTGCCATATAATCAATATTTGTTACCGATTTAGGAACAGTAATACTCTTTAAATTGGTACAATTATAGAAAGCCTCATCTGCAATTTTCTCAACACCGCTCGGAATTGTAAATGACGATGCGGTTTTTCCTATCGGATAGCAAACAAGCTCAGTCTTATCCTTATTGTATAGAATTCCATTAGAGGCGGAATAATACTTATTGTCGCTGTCAACCTTTATTGTTGTTAGCTTTAAGTTATTTTGGAAGGCGAAGGAAGTAACACTGATAACCGTGCTTGGAATAGTAACTGTTGTAAGCTTTGAATCATAAGAAGCATCTTCAGGGTCCGTGTCAAGTCCTTCTATGTATTTTACTGTATTACCGTTTATTTCGCTTGGTATAGTCACCGATGTTTTATCACCCATATATGCTTTTATATATACATCGGCAGTTCCATCTGAATTATACATCTGATAATACGCCCAATCACCGTAATACTCGGTAGGACCTCCTCCGCTTGCTTGAACCTCGATTGCGCTGTCCACCACGCTTGCTGTGGGGACTGCGAGACTTGTTAGCATTATAGCTCCTGCTAAAATGCCTGATAAAATTTGTTTTTTTATATTAATTCCTCCATTGTTGTAAAAATAATTTGGCAATATAATTATAACATACCCCCCCCCGAAAATACAATGGTCATGTTTCACAAAGTTTACATAATTTTTTTGGTGATAATGGTTAAAATGCACCAATACTTGAAATTTAGAAATTTTTTATTTTTTGGCTCCACGCCGAAAAACCTAAATCAAAAATCCTCATACTCCACAGAGCCATCATCATAGGTGATGATGTAGTATCCGTGACCTGAACCATCGCAGTCGTATATCTGCTCCTTAGAAACTACCTTTTTGCCGCTTTGAGTCTCCTCGGTTTGCTGCTGGGTGGTGGTTGTGGGAGCGGCTGTGGTTGTCTGCTGAGCCTGAGTCGTGCTTTGAGTTGCAGGGGCTGCTGTCGTGGTGGTCGTGGTGGTGGTTGTCGTTTTCTGCTTTTTGCCGACAAGGATTATTTCATCAACCGCCTCCTTGGTGACCTCGTCAGATACTACGGTGCGGGTGTCCTCCTCACCGTCAACATATGTGATTTCATAGGTTATGGTGCGAGTTCCGTTTTCGCCCTCCTGCTTGACCTCAGTTTCACCCTCGTATAGATCCTCCGAATCCTCATAAACCGTTTCATAGTCGATCGACTGCTCCTCGGTCTCCTGGCGCTTTGATACGTACTTCACCTCAATCTTAAGTCCGTTTTCAATCGCCGTTGAGCTGTCGGGGGTTAGCTCGTCCTCGTCGCCTAGCGTAATATTCTGCTCGTCAAGAAGCTCCTCAACGGTTTTTGCCTGCGTCACAAGGTTGCTGCTTTCGCCGCTTACGCTTAGCTCGACTGTATACCAATGCTCAACCTCAATTGCCATGCCATCGGTTAGGTAGGCGTCAAGGCTGTAATTTACCGTGTCCTGATCGCCTAGGGTGATGCCCGACTCATTTATAGCGTCCTCAACAGTAGAGCCTACAAGCGAAAGCTCGATTTGAGTTTCGCCATCATCGGTGACAGTCACATCAGCCATTCGGCTTATCGTAATCTCAAAGCCGTCATTCGAAATACTCTCGTCAAGTGCGGGGGATACGGTATCGCCCTCTTCAAGACTGATTTCAGCGTCTGAAAGTATATCCTTAACCGTGTCGCCCTTTTCGGCGGTGATGGTGGTGCGGCTGCTGCAATCTAAAATCACGCCATCAAGGCTTTCAGCACTCGAGCCGCACGATGAAAGGGATGTAAGAGCTGTGCCAATCAAAAGCGCACCTGCCAAAGCCCCTGCTGTTCTTTTTTTCGTAATCATACTGATCTCTCCTTTAAAGTGTAATGCTTTTAAGCAGATGGTATTCGCCGTTAGTATAGGCTATAACGCTTGCTTTAGCGCCCTTGCTTATAAGCTCGTCTGCGTACTGCTCTTCTAAATAGAAAACAAATCCGTAATCGGTGTCATCTGTCGTTTTGTCAAACGCTTCATAAAAGCGGACTTCATTTTCGTATTCAAGCTCGATGTAAAATACCGTGTCGGTGTCGCAAAGGCTTTCTTCAGCCACTCCGCTTATCATGTAATATCTCATGTCATTTTCAGACTGTGAAAAATCAAGCGTTGTATCGCTAGACTCAGCATCGCTTAAGCTCGATACATCTATATCCGCTTCAAGTGATTGCAATATAGGCGGATAAATGGCAAAATTAGAAATATTTCGCTCGACACACTCGATAACAACCGCATCGGGATTATAGCTTGACATATGACTGCCAAGCATATACGGCAAGCCCTTTGAATAATACGCTGTATTAAAGCTATTAGAAAGAAATGGTATCAGCGTATTTCCAAACGAATCTCTGTACATTAAAAGCGTACCCTCCTGAGCTTCGTTTTGCGTGATAATCCAAGCATCCCCAACGCTTTCGGTTGGAGTTAGGTAGGTGTAGTCTGTGTCATACTGATAAAAGTAATTCCACTCAGGCTCTGATGATACGGGATAGAGCATTTTATTTAAATCGCCTATCTCGGTTTCTGCGCGCTCGACTATTGCTGTATCATAGGTTTCGTGATCATATCCAAGAGAATCCATAATGGCGTTGTATGCCATGAGCGCTCCCTTATTATTCCAGTGAGAATCACGCTTTAAATAAAGCACCTCGCTTTGCTGCTCGAAGAGTGAGAACAGGTCAAGGTAGCTAACCTCATTAACATCTAAAAGCTCGGAAAGAGCATCAATGTTACTCTGCTCGCTTACGATCTGTGAGTAGTAGTACGGCATATTCTCGCCATAAAGACTATTTTTATTTGGCGGAACGGTAACTAAAAGCTGTGAGCCCTGAGCCTCGACATAATCGCTTGTAATTGCAAGATTATGCGCGGCATTTTTTAAGCTGCGCTCTGACATAAGATTTGTGCCAAGATAGTCGTCAAGTGTAGAGCTGTAATAAAGCCAGCCCTCGCTGCCCTTAATTACAGTAGACTCGTTCGATTCGTTAAAGACCCTTGACATAATCTGAGCGTCAGCATCCACAAGCTCATTTCTAAAGGCGAAGTGATCCTCAAAATAATCGCTTAGCTCATCAAAATAGCTTAAATTAAGCGAGCCATCGACAAACAGCGACGGAAATGCCGCTAGGGTTTTGTTTTCGGTAGACTCCTGGGTTGACCAAAGGCTCATTCCTGCAAACGGGATAAGACAGATTATCAGAAATGCCGCTATATAGATAATTTGTAATATTTTTCTTTTCATTTTATTCCTCGGATTTCTTAAAATCTAAAGTAGATAAACGGATTGTAGGTATTTGCCGACAGCCGAAGTATACACCACGAAAGAACAAGCAGAGAGGCAAAGCAAAGAAGCACTCTTAGAGTTGAGCGAGCCTT
Source organism: Ruminococcus sp. (assembly GCA_021199375.1). GTDB lineage: Bacteria > Bacillota > Clostridia > Oscillospirales > Ruminococcaceae > YE71. Next base: position 93,931 of record JAJQIB010000026.1, read on the forward strand.
AACGCCTTCAGTCGGTGCGGCTTCGTCAGAGGTGTCAGCCTTAAAATATGCAAGCGTGCGAATTTTATCCGCCAGAGGACGTATCGGAGCGCAGCCTATTATGCCAACTACAAGCATCACTATAAAGAAGGGTGTGAGCTGTGACACAAGCAGACTGGTGCTTGATGAGCTGAATGAAAAGTCCGTAAGCATGCTTGCGATAAGCCTAAAGCCCTGAGAAACGCTGTCGGCTCTGAACATGACAAAGCCTATGCAGACCACAAGCAGCGTGTAGATGCTTCCGAGAACCCTTGGAAGCTTGCGCAGGCGTGGCAAATACTCCTCAAGCAGAAGGAAGAGCCCGTGCCAAAGTCCCCACAAAATGAACGTAAAGCCTGCTCCGTGCCACAGTCCTGTAAGGAAAAATACGATGATTCTATTTACGCAGGCTCGTGCCCTTCCCTTGCGGTTTCCGCCAAGCGGAATGTAGAGATAATCCTTAAACCATGAGGAAAGCGAGATATGCCAGCGTCTCCAGAACTCCTTTATGCTCCTTGAGCCATACGGGTAAATGAAGTTTTCGTTAAACGAAAAGCCGAACATATGACCTAAGCCTATCGCCATATCGCTGTATCCGCTAAAGTCATAATATATCTGAAGCATATATGCTATTGCGCCGAGCCATGCGACTGCAGCGTTTACGCTTGAGGGATCCGAATCGAAAATTGTGTCGGCGACACTGCCAAGCGTATTTGCGATCAGAACCTTTTTTCCTAGTCCGAAGATAAAACGCCATATGCCCTCAGTTATCTGATTTATATCCTGCTTGCGTGAGGTAATAGCCTCGCAAACGTCCTTGTACTTTACGATAGGTCCTGCAATGAGCTGCGGGAAAAACGAGATGTACAAAAGAAGGTAAAAGGGATTTTTCTGTACGTCAATTCTTTCACGGTATACATCAATTATGTAGGACATTGCCTGAAAGGTGAAGAAGGATATTCCTATCGGGAGGGATACCTCAGGTACGGGAATTGACGTGTTAAGCAATGAATTGACAGACTCGACGGCAAAGGCTGAATATTTAAAGAATGCAAGCAAGCCTAAATTAAGCACAACTGAAATCGACAAAATTGCCTTGCCGTGCCTTCTAAAGCCTGCTATAAGCCTTGCTGTTAGGTAGTTTAGCGCCGTACTTGCAAGCATGAGCAGCACATACACCGGCTCGCCAAACGCATAGAATACGAGGCTTGCTAGTATCAAAAGTGCATTTCGTGCCTTAAGATTTGGTATTATGCTGTAAAGCAGAAAAACCACAGGCAGAAAAACGCATACAAATTCGAGTGAGCTAAATATCATTTCCAGGTTACCTTTCCTTCGCTGATGGTTAGGGTATAGAAGGTATCAAGCTTAAGATAGGTGGTAGGATATTTAGATTCCGTTGTCATATAGAAGGCTCTTTGGTGATAGGATGCCTGAAGCTGTGAGTCGCAAATGTACCAGGTGCCATCAACCTTTACTCTTGTTACTGCGTGGGGTGTGGTTCCGCCGTTTACAGCCGAAACCTGTCCCGTCGCTACCTGTGAATCATAGCCTAAAACCTTTGCTATACAAGCAAACGCCGCCGCATACTTATAGCAGTTTCCAGATTTGTTCTCAAACATAATTACCGCTTCATCAGACATATTGGAGGCGTCAGGAGCGTAATATGAACGTGTGTAGGTGTAGTTTAGGTAGAGATAGTCATAGCAGGACTTTAGTCTTTCGCTTGCGCTGTCGCCTGAATCGCTGTGGCTCATAACAAAGTCTACAGCATACTTGATTTCGGACGAGGTTACGCAAATGCCGTCCTCATCGGCGTAATAATAGCCCTTTGACTTGGTTCCTACGATTTTGCCCTTTTGAAGAACGCCCTTTGAGCTAAAGTAATACTTCTTGCCGCTTATTGTAATGTAGCCCTTAATCATAGCTCCCTTAGGGGTGGTTGAGGAGGCTGATTTCTTAAAGTAGTAGGTCTTGCCGTTTATGGTCTGCCAGCC
>JAJQIB010000026.1:96045-121589 GCA_021199375.1 Ruminococcus sp.
GAGGCTGATTTCTTAAAGTAGTAGGTCTTGCCGTTTATGGTCTGCCAGCCTGTTTTCATTACACCGTTTGAGCTAAAGTAGTATTTATGTCCGCTTATAGTCTTTAGTCCGGTAAGCATAGAGCCCATAGGATGGCTTTCGGTTGCGCCCTTTTTAAAATAGTAGGTCTTGCCGTTTATCTTCTGCCAGCCGGTTTTCATTTTGCCATTTGTGCCGAAATAATATTTATTTCCGTTAATGGTCTTTAAGCCTGTAAGTGCCGCACCCTTAGGAGTGGTCGAGGACTCCGACTTTTTAAAATAGTAGGTGGTGCCGTCTACTATTTGCCAGCCTGTGTGCATTATGCCGTTGTCACCGAAATAGTATTTGTATCCGTTAATGGTCTTTAGCTCGGTAAACATTGCTCCCTTAGGCATGGTCGATGAGGCGGTCTTTTTGAAGTAATACATATATCCGTCTATCTTCTGCCAGCCTGTTTTCATCTTACCGTTAACATAGTAGTAGGTAAATCCGTCCTTAGTGACAAATCCCTGCTCCTCACCGTCTGACGCGGTTATGACTGTTGATTCAATCGATATGATTTCGCTTGAAGAATCTGTGTATTCATCTGCTGATACTGCGGCTGCTGTACCGACACTCAGCAGAAGTGCAGCTAATGCTGTTGTTACCATTACCCGTGCTTTTCTCATTTTTGATATACCTCCATCAGTAGAAAAAAACAGTAAAATTTATCACTTATTATTTTACTCTGATATATCACAATTTGTCAATATGTAAAGTAGACAAAAATAACGTGATTGTTTTGTGAGGTTTTGACAGGGGAGGACATAATAAGAGATTAATTCTTTTTAAGGCAAAACAGCCGCTCTTACTGAAAAGCGACTGTTTTATATGCTTTAGCTTTTGGTTGTTACCTTTTTGGTGGCGGACCAAGCACTATACGTCTTTACCGATGAGGAAGCCTTCTTGTACGCCTGAATACGGAACTTATATACCGTACCCTTCTTTAATCCCGTAACCTTATATGTGGTTGTTGAGGACGATGAGATGACCTTGATGGTTTTCCACTTTTTGGTCGAGAAATCGTACTGCTGAAGCTTGTAGCCCGAGCCCGTTACCTTCTTCCAGTTAAGAGTTACCGTTGTCTTGGTCTTTGTGGCAGATTTAAACTTAACGGTGTTAGGCTTGGTAGCCGTTACCTTAGTAGCGCTTCTTACGCCCCAAATTGCTGTTCCATCGCTTGCTCTTGTGAAAGCCTTAACACAGTACTTATATGTCGTTCCCGCCTTAAGTCCGCTGTCACGATATGTCGTGGTGCTGCCACTTTGGATGGTCTTAATCTTTACCCATTTTTTGGTGGACGAGTTATAGCGATATATTCTGTAGCCATCTGCGTTAGTCACCTTATTCCAGTTGATTCTTACAGCGCTGGTGGTCTTTGAGTAGCTTGACTTAACCGTCACCTTACCCGGAGCGCTTACATCGCTTACTATATTAAATGTAGCGGTGGCTGAGCCTGAGTAGTTGTTCTTTAGCGTTACCTTTACGGTAGCGGTGCCGATTTTTACGTTATTTGAATAGGTGGCTGTGTAGTTTGAGGTTGAAAGATAGGTCGAGCCTACCTTTACTGTGAGCTTGGGCGTAATTGCCGAGCCTGTGCAGGTTTGATCCGCAATTGCCGAAATTGTCGGGGTTGCGGTCTTTTTATTTACCTTTATGGTAATCGTCTTTGTCGCCGACTTGTAGCTTGAGGTTTCTGCTGCGGTGACGGTTATTGTAGCCGTGCCCACGCCCTTGATTGTAACCTTTCCTGCCGAGGTAACAAGCGCTATGCTTGTGTCGGATGACGAGTATGAGAGCGTGCCCTCAGCGGAGGCGTCAAGCGTGAAGGCTGAATCGCCAAAGGTCTTGGTGTAGCTTGAGGTTCCGCTTATCGTCTGCTCAGACTTTTCTACTACGCTGCTGTCAACTGCGATTGTATAATCGGTGACGCCCATAGTATCCATAATTGCCGTGATAACGTCGGGATCTATCCATTTGCAGGTTGAGCGCTTAAGGTGCATATGATTTTCGCTCTTGGTGCTTCCGCCATGTGCGTTGTTATCCCATAGCATGGTGGGGATATTGTACTTTTTGCTGTATGAATAGAAGTACTTTGCCCACTCAACTCTTGCTTCGTTATTATTCTTGTCAGAAATTCCAGTTTCGCCCATTACGACACCAATTCCCTTTGATACAAAGTTGGTGTAAAGGGACGAGAACAAGCTGTCGATTTCGCTCTTTCCTGAGGAGCTGAGGGTTGTGTAGGTTGCACTGGTAATATCCGTAGAGCTGCCGAGACAGAGATTATACGGAGTATATCCGTGTATTGAAAGCAGTATACGGCTGTTTGTCGAATCCTTAGGGTCATCGGGAAGCTCAAATCCGTCAACGGTACATCCGATAAGAGATGCGCTGTATCCTGGACACATAATATAGCGAGTTTCATTATTTCCGCCCGACTCACGAATAGTATTTACAATCTCCTGATTAAAGGTATTGATTGTATCGACCGCATCCAAAACGGTATCTCCGGGGTTGCTTACAGTAAACCACCACTCGTAATCTGTACCGACAAGTCTTGGCTCGTTAAGCGTTTCAAACACAAGATGCTCGTCATAATCGGCAAACTCCTCGCTAATTTGCGACCAAACGGAGGTTAAAAACTCAAGCGACTGCTCCTCATGCTCGCTATCGGGATAATAGTAGATAGTGCTGTCAGAGGCGCTTGAATTATCATGGTGAACATTTAAGATAACGTTCATGCCGATACCATAGGCGTAGTCTACTACCTCCTTTACTCTTGCCATCCAAGCAGAGTCGATGGTGTAATCATCACCTGAGGTATGCTTTCCCCAGGATACGGGAATACGAACAGTGTCGAAGCCTGCGTCCTGTACAGCCTGAATCATAGCCTGTGTAGTCTTAGGATTTCCCCAAGAGGTTTCAGCGGATACAGTAGTCGAGCCTGTAGCGTCAAGGCTATTGCCAAGGCACCAGCCTGCTCCAAGTGAGGTCAGAAAGTCCGACGTTGTCGAGCTCATCGACGCCGCTGACGCCGACGGAGAAAACGTGACCATTGTCGCCGCCATAGCAACGCTTGCAAGCAGACTTACCGCTCGCCTTGCAAATCTTGTTTTTGCCATAAAAATTTTCCTTTCAAAATAGGTTTGAAACAAACGTTCATTAGGCTAATGCAATTTGTGAAAAAAGCATTCACCCTATCACTACTATTGTATCATAAAAAAACCACATTTTCAAGTACTTTTTTTGGATTTCAAACGTTTTCGAGGGAATTATTTTATTGTTATAAGGTGTGGCTGCTTTGGATAAGCTGGACGGAATGGTTTCAAACGTTTGTTCAGTATATCTATAACTTTAGCTTGAGCTAGAATTTTTATACAACACGAAAGTGCAAAATCAAGCATTGTACATATACAAACGGTCTAACCACCACCCACTCCCCACCATCATAGCTCGCTTGCCCTCACAAAAATTTTACGAATAGGCTATGCAAATTTGTACATGAGGGCTTGACTAAAAGAGTAAAATGGTATAAAATAAAAAAGGAAGTGAGAATAAGCTGTTTTAAAGGAGTATGCAAATATGAAAATGAGAGGAATTTATTCATCGGTGACGGATATTCGGCGCAAAGTGTTTACCGAGGTCGCAAGGCTGGCGTATGAGGGCGGAGATTATTCGGCGAAAATTGCTGAGCTTCCCTATAAGATTGTGCCGGGAAGCGAGGCGGTTTACCGTGAGTCGATTTTTTTAGAGCGCGCTATAGTTGAGGAGCGCTTGAGGCTTGCTATTGGTCTGCCGCTGCGCCCGATAGATCAGCACGAGAGCGTTTCAGAGGGCATTGAGGAGAGCGCAATTGCGGAAAAGTACTACGATCCGCCGCTTGTAAATATAATTAAGTTTGCCTGCAACGCTTGCCCTGAGGCTCACTATCATGTGACCGACTGCTGTCAAGGGTGTCTTGCTCATCCCTGCAAGGAGGTCTGCCCTAAAAAGGCGATTGAAATTGTTCACGGAAAGTCGGTTATAGATCAGCAAAAGTGCGTAAAGTGCGGCAGATGTGCGGGTGTTTGTCCCTACGGAGCTATAAACAAGATGGAGCGCCCCTGTGCGAGCGCATGTGGAATGGATGCTATAAAATCGGACGAACAGGGACGTGCGCAAATCGACTACGACAAGTGCGTATCCTGTGGCATGTGCCTTGTAAGCTGCCCATTCGGAGCGATTGTTGACAAAGGACAAATTTTCCAGCTGATTCATGCTATGAAAAAGGGCAAGCAGGTTATAGCGCTTGTAGCACCTGCATTTGTCGGACAGTTTGGACCGAAGGCTACTCCCGAAAAGCTGACGGCAGCCATGAAAAGGCTAGGCTTTGACAGCGTGGTAGAGGTTGCAATCGGAGCGGATCTTTGCACGATTGAGGAGGCGAAGGACTTTATCCGTGAGGTGCCTGAGCATCAGCCGTTTATGGCGACATCCTGCTGTCCTGCGTGGTCGGTTATGGCGAAAAAGCTATTCCCCGACCTTGCTCAAAACATATCAATGGCAATGACTCCGATGGTGCTGACCGCCAGAATGGTAAAGAAAAAATATCCCGATTCGTGCATAGCCTTTATAGGACCATGCGCCGCAAAAAAGCTGGAGGCTTCACGCAAGAGCATACGCAGCGATGTTGACTTTGTGCTGACCTTTGAAGAGCTGATGGGAATGTTCGAGGCTAAGGGCGTGGACTTTAGCGAGATTACAGACGATGAAAAGGTCGAGCTTGACAAGGGCACGGGCGATGGGCGAGGCTTTGCGGTATCAGGCGGTGTCGCAAAGGCAGTCGCAAACGTAATAGCCGAGCTAGATCCCGAGCGTGAAATAAAGGTCGAATCTGCCCAAGGGCTAAGAGAATGCCGCAAGCTGCTAACCATGGCTAAGGCTGGAAAATACAACGGCTATCTGCTTGAGGGAATGGCGTGTCCCGGCGGCTGTGTTGCCGGAGCGGGAACGCTTCAATCGGTCGAAAAATCGGCGGCGCTTGTAAACAAGTATGCCAAGGACGCCAAAAAGCAAAACTCGCTTGAGACGGATTACGAGATTACGCTTGGATTTAAGCGCAAGGACGGGTAATTCGTGCGGTTTTCGGGCGGTTTAAGATATGATATTTAAAGCTTGATGTCCCCCTGCCTTTTTTTGAAGGTGGGGGACTTGCGTTATTAGTGGTTAGTTGTTAGTCGTTAGTGGTAGAATTAGCAAAAAATTCAAAAATGGTTTTATTCATTATCAAGTCTCTCCTGCATACTTGGAACTTTAATAACTTTTGGAGGATATACTGTCCATTTATTGTTTTTAATCATACTTCCAGAAGTGACACATTCACCCTTTCGGAGCTTTTTGAGACGGGCTGCCCAGTCTTTTTTTCCTTGAAGAGTTGTGTCAAGGTTTTTAGCGACAGTATCTACTCCGTCATCAGGAGGACAGAAGTACAGTTTCTGACCTGACTGTTGCAGCCTCTGTATCTCGTCATCAGATAACTGCGGTTTCATGAACTGAGTAGCATACCAGCCAGAAATGCCAAACTTTCTGCCCTCAGTAAGTATCTTTGCACTCGGAGACTTTTCTCCATGATCAAGGTTCTGTGCTTCGTCCATTACAAGAATGAACGGTTTGGTTTCATCACCTGTTTTAGTACAAAAGCTCCAGATATCCCATAACATTAATTCGGTTAATAGGACTTGAACATCTCTGCCATATCCTGCAAGTTGCATTACATACACTATGCTTTTTTCTGAATCTCTGATAGATTCCCAACCAAAGCTATCATCAGCCGCAAAAGGGTTCATATCTATGAACGGCTGTATTTTGCTAAGTACAGTCTTTGAATAATTAGTGTCAATTGATTCAAGCTCAGAAGCAAGTTTTTGGAAGCTCATATTATCGCCATATGTTTTCATTCCTTTCAGTACAGCTGAGTATACAGCACTTTTTTGCTGATCACCAAATTTGTATACGCTTGTCATTATTTCAGCAATTTTGTTTGCTACATCAATGTCATCTTCGGGAATAAAGATATCCTCATCAATTTGAATATCGCCTTTTTTAAATGGATTGATGGGTATCTTAACTGCTTTTACTATTCGTTGTTCAATTCGGTCAGCTAGTTCCTGTTTAAAAACAGGATCTAGCTTGCTATTAGTAAATCCACCTGTGTAGTCAAAAACTACAGAGGATATCCCCTGACGTACTGCGCTCATGAGTAGTCCTTGAATGCAGTACGTCTTACCACAGCCGGAGTTACCGTTTATAAGTAAGTGACGATTATTTAGACTCTTGTTACCGAATTCCCAATAAATTTTTTCACCGTTTTTTATATCGTTTCCAAGTAGAATACGAACATCGGAAACGCTTTTTTTATCCGAAGCATCATCGTTTACAGTAGTTATAGTGGTATCAAGAGTTTCATGAGTGCCAATGCTGTCTGAGAAACTTGCTACTTGGGTAATTTCAGTTTCTTCGGTGTAATCTTTTTCCTCTTCATTGAAGTCAATATTCTGGTCAATTTCAACGAATTCTACTGTCTCACCGTCTTCACGAAGCAAAAGCATCTTCTGAACAGATATTTGACCATAGGTGTGTACGTTTATGTCAAAAGTGCCATCATTGCTTTGTTCGGTGTTATCGTTCTCTCCTTTGAGATCAAATGCAAACACTTCGCCTTGCCAATCTATATTGAATTCACCATTGAGAATATTATATATCTTGGAATTGATAGCCATGTATTTAGGATCGTTATCCTCAAGACTGAGTTTTGAAAAAACAATTGCACGATAAAGCTGGGTAAACCAGTATCTTCTGTCGATACCGTTGTTATGCTCGTTCCAGTATTGTGAGAATGAGCTTAACGCAGCAGATACCTGTCCAAATGCTTCTTCGTAGTACTCCTCAACATTCACACTCATCTTACACTCAATTATCGTTATGGAAATATCAAGCGGTTTACTTGTATCAGCAATATCATTCTTGTTGGGTATCTCAATGAGCATAAAATCAGGACGTGTCTCATTGTTCTTGAACCAGTGCTGATAATTATCAAGATTTATAAGACTTCTCAATACGTATTTATCGTTAGCAGGCTGATCTATGCCAAGTATCTTGACTGTCAAAGCGTATGCTAAGAAGTTATGTATTTCGTAGTCGTAGGGATTAAGAGCTTTTAGTATCCTGCTTCCGTCAAAGGATTCTGTCAAATTGACACAGTATTCCGCAGAAGCCTCGGCTCTTGTCATACTCCAGTTTGTAAACTTTCCGATAAGACGTTGTTTTAGCATCTTCTTTATATCTTCAATAAGATCATAACGAGCAGACACAGTTACATTATATTCTCCAAAGCATCCTTCACCGGTTGTAAAGCCAATAATTCTTCTATCATCAGCATTCAAAAGCTCTTTGTCAATGGCTCTGTCTTCGCATACTACCCAGCGACAATTATCGTGAGCTATTTTTAGAAGTGTGTTCTGCTTGCTTTGGAGCTCAAGTACCTGCATTACCTTATACTGTGAATCTACAGCGTTTGGCTGCATTACTTTATTGGTAAGTTGAGTGTATGCTTTTGATACAGTGAACTGGAGTTGAGAAATGTTCACTTTTCTCATGTAATCATGTGAAGAGGAGATAGTATCAGGAATAAAGGTCATAGGGAACTGACAATTAACCTGATTTTCAGTTTTCTGCTTATCATTGATAAGATACTGATCGAATTTAACAGTTTCAGTCTGAAGAATATCGTAAATGAAACAGATATCTTGATTATGGAGCAGTCTGGACAGCTCACTCTCAAACTTATCACGAGAAATATACTGTAAATACGTCTTGAGTGTAACTGTACGTTCCTTGTTCATATAGTTGTTAAGCCAATATTTTAGATAACCGCTTACATTTTTTGAACCGCCAAAACATACTACTTTTAGGTATATAGTTGCATTGACCCTTTTCTTTTCAAGCTCTGTCGTTACCTTATTGATACCTTCAACAACATACTGTATCTCAGTAGGAGATATAAAGGAAACATTCAAACCGTCTATTCTTGATGGAAAGGTTCTCACATAGTTCATAATATGATGAAGAATGATATTGGACTGTTCAGAAACGTCAGCATTGCTGTCGTTTTCTTCCGGCGCAAGCTCGATATTACTGATGCTGTTTTTCTTATTTTCACCATAATAAATTGCATAGAAGCCCCAAACATTTCTGCATATTAATTTGTCACTTCCACAAGGAATCATATCTACACCTTGTGTAATAGCGGCAAGCTTTCCAAAATCCTTGAATTTGTTTTCAATCGCTGAAAATTTTAAGGCTTCAAGTTGGTTAATTAGATCACGAAAGCAAAAAACGATATAGTCATTTCTTGCAATGATTTTTTCGAGCATTGAAGGATTATATGCCGGCACAATAACCTCCGAAGACTTTGCACTATCAAGAAAGTTTGAATCGGAAATTATATTGAAAATATTAAGAATATAGCCAATTTTGTTTTGAACAGCACTGGTATAACCAGAGTAATTTTTCGTAATGGTTTCAAGTAAATCGGTATAATTGATTATCAGGTCATTCATAGAGGTGATGGAACTGAAGAAACCATTTTTTAGAATATCTTCTGTCCATTTTGAAAATAACTGGTGCAAAAGTGCAAACTCATTAGCGAAGCATTCTTTAAAGGTCTTGCTTACTGCATTTGAATAGTTTGGAAGAATACGACATTTAATGCTTTCAAGTTTTATGAAGAACTCGTCTTCACACTCACTTGCTATAAGTTCATCCATGTTGCTGCACGTGGTTAGCAACGGTGATTCTGGCGAAATACCGTTCTGTTCGTTAGTACAAAGATGTCTAAGAAGCGAGAAAGCGTTCTTCCAGTTAGAGTAAGGAGAAAAACTCCATTTAATCTCTGTTTTTCTCTTTTCGTCTTTAGATTCACCAACGTTAAGAATTTCAAACTTGATTTCTGAATCTACGCCCCATTTATCAATCGTTTTTAGCTTTGACTTTATATAATCGAGGTTTTCTGAGCAAAACGGATCGATATCGTCACGGTAGGAAACGGTAATATTGCTGTTTGTAAGCCCTTTATCTCTAATATAGTCAAGCATACCGCCCATGTAGGTGCAGATATTATCAAAATGGGTGCTGAGTGATGTATCATCTTCATTGTCAGATGAAGTACAGTTTGATAAGCGGATAGCCGTAACAGTGATCACAGTTGTTAAAGGGGCATGTCCATACTTTTCCTTGAACTGAAGCCAAGAATAGATAAGCATTTTAAGGTAAACGGTTAGAGGCTCGCCCTTGACTTTATATGTTTTTTCTTTTGTGGGTTTTGGATCAGCATCAATATTCAAATCAAGTATGTTAGATACTATACCGAAATCAGTTGCCATAAATTTCTCACGGTTTTCGTTGATGTTTTTGTTGTCAATAAATTCCGCAAGCGAAGTACAAAACTCTAAGTAATCACTAAAGCCTTCAAACTGAGCGGATTTGTCAATTCCATTATCCTCTGCAAATTTATCTAGTTTTTTGCCGAGGTTTGATTTTTTGGCTGAATTGATGGTTAGAGCATTGTTTATAAACTGGTATGAATTTGATATATATTTTAAAGGCTTCCTTGTAGGCTTTTTTATGTTAGATTTAATAGAGGGAATGCCCCAAAATTGCTGTAAAGAACCATAAATATGTTCAACGAGCTCGTCAAGCGTATTTATGTCATGATTATTGAGGTCATCAATAAAAAGACTAAACTGCATAGCATCTGTGTTTAAATGACGGAAAAGGTCTTTGTATATATTGTTGATGCAATTACTGCTTTTTTCGATATCAGTACTCAGATCATTCAGAAGATCAGTAAACCATATGCTGTAATCCTTCTTTAAACGTTCAACTATATCGTTCATTGAGATATGAACAAAATCTTTCAGGCTTCCTCTATCAAGTGCGGTTTCAGCTCCCATGAGAATGAAAAGAGTCGTTTCAGTACTGAATGTGGCTGCCTGGTTACGAAAGAAAGTCAGCGGTTCGTTCTTAGCATAGCCATTATCATCAAGATATTCAAGAGCAGGTATCCATTCTGGATTATTCTTATCCTTGAAGCAGACGAATTTACTGTATTCAAGATTGGCAATAAAATTCAGGCTACTTTTTGATGAAAAGTGCTTACAGATCTCCATATATATTACCGGAGTTTCGAAGTCCTCCAGTTTTAGCAGGTAGGTTTTGCCTGAAATCTTCATTTGATTTTCGATTAATGAAATGATTTCGTTTATCAGTTTTTTCAACTTAATCTGCCTCACTTTCATATGGGTTTTCTACTATTGATGTTGCATCAGAAAGGTCACGCAGAAAACCACAATTTTTAAGCTTCTGAGCAAAGTCTGATTTGTTCATTTGTAGAAACGTAACATTCGACTGATGAGGAGCCTTATTTTCAGAAACAGCTCTTGCATAGTGTTCTGGTGAAATTACAATTTCAAAATGTTCGTAGAGCATATCCAGGAAATTATCAAATGTTACTTTTTTGCCGACTGGTATAAGCGACATTACAAGGAATTTCAGAATTTCTTCTGGAAGTGTAAAGCGCATGTCCGGTCCAGTCATAGGTATTATCATAGCCATATTCTTACCAAGTTTTCTTATAACCTTAATAGTATCATCAGATGCACTTTTTCTTCTTTTATTTATTTTTTCTTCATCGTCATGAGGATAATAGTATGCTATGCCTTTATCAATGTATTTGATAAAGCTTTCTTCATTTAAAGAGAAACAATGATGAGCCAGTTTTTTGACTTCTTGATGCTCTTTCTTGCCTTGTTCACAAGTATCTATGAGCCATATTGAACCATTTGTTTTACTCCCTACTGCGGCAACAGTGCTCATCATACGAAAAATCTGTATCACGATGCCACATGAGAGCAGATCAAGTTTCTCCATTGGTTGAATTCGGTTGTCAAGGAATGTTGTCAGCTCAGATATTGTGTATTTATCTCGATACTGATAATCAAGAGGTATAGCCTTCATGGTTTTCTTGACTGTGGGAGTATCTGTATCAAGATCATTGAAATCCATTTCATTTTCCCATTTTTGCTGTATGTATTCACTTATTTTACTAAGCTGAGGAATTCCTGAAAGCATTCTCTTTATCTGCTTTTCGAGAAGCTCTTTTTTACCACTTTCAGCGTAGTTGAGGGCATGAAGAAGATGAAGGTAATATATCTCTCCGCCTCTTGCCATATATGTATAGCTGTTGAAGTCGAAATTATTATCGGTAGATACACTATCTATTGAAGCTTTTTCTCTGAGTGCTTTTCTTGCAAGTGACTCAGGGAACAAAACTTCAGGGCATACCGGCAACAAATTTTTGTTAAACCACGAGCGTCCTGCGTTTTCTATGCTAAATCCGTAAAGGATATTTTGCAAAACGAAAATATCTTTCTTTTTTTCAAGTTGAATAGCTTCATGTTCAATGCTTTCTGACAATATATCAACGCATTTTTTATATGCTTCATCATCAATAGAGGACTTTGTATCGAGACGACTGTTATCAAAGAAGATAAAACGTTTAAGTCCCATGTTTGAAACGGGAGTATATTCAATCATATGGTCTTTTACTTTATCATCTATAATAAACAATTCATCAGTAGGTTGTGAATCATCATCAACAATACGCTTTTTTGCCATGGCAATCTGTAAAAATTCTGCCAGGTAATCGTATCGTGTTTGTTGAGGCTTTATCCTGTGTCCAAACAGTAAACTCTGTATAGAGCAGTCATTTGCATCAGGCGTCAGAGCACCCTTCGGGAATAATTCATCTAGCATACGCTCACCTTCTTTCAGTTATCTTCTATCACAAGATTATCTTCGACAATTATTTTCAGCTTGATAGGCTCGTCAGTATTATTGACAATGACCGAGATCTCACTTTCGTTAGCTTCTTTCTCAGATATTTTTTTCAACATCGCTTTCAGTTTGGATAAGCCGTGTGTAAGAGAAGGATTTGATATGGTTGAGATCATTCCATTAGCTATCTCACCGAAATAAATGACCATTGGCAGAGAAAGTCTAAAAGAAAAATCTGAGCGGTATTGCAGATAAACTTCCTGTTTAGAGCAACTATCTTCAAAGTCGGTAGTACACGGCGTTCCCTCGATTTTGAAATCTGTCTTTTTGAAGCTGTCAGTAGTTATCATGACACTTTGGAAATAGTCGTCGTTTCTTTTAATGGTTAATGGAATATCTCTCGCCATCTTCGACGAAGTACCAGTCATCTCAATATACAGTGCATCTGTTATTGTGTTGCGAAGGTCATGGATGAGCTTGCTTGGTGCTTCGCCATTTTGTATTCTGACATATGTATTGTATCTAATCCCAAACAATTCATCGTAAAGAGGATGGTATTTGTTGCCCTGCGGCTCGCACTGAGGATCTCCAAAGAAAATGTAGACACGTCTTATAGCTCTGCGATACTCAAAATCATTGGTGTTAAACTCGTTATCCTTATCGTCTATATTCAAATGGCGTTTTTCAAACATTTGATGCTGATCAGCAACAAGCTTTCCTATATCACCAGGAATATCGGAAAAGTCACCAGTAACAAACAGCTTATAGTCAACATCAAAACCTTTTGTATCGAGTTTAAGTTCTTTAGCATATGCGATACCCTGAATTTGGTCAGCATTGTCCATTTCCTTAATGCCTTTATAACCAAAGAAAAGATTTGAGAACAGGTAGCTGAACTTTACAGAATCTCTATAGCTTGCCTTTATTTCATCGCAGGTGAGATTACCAGTTAGCGCAAAACTAAGCTGAGACAAAATCTGACGTATAGTCATACGCTTATCATTTTCGTAAAGATAACGATAAAAAGCCTCAATGGCAGAAGTTACTCTGTCCTCATATTTCCTTATCTGAACAATATTGAAGTATATCGGACATTTACTACGCATTGGACAAAGCTCACATTCTTTCCAGAGGTCTTCTGAAAGAATCTTGCTCATAATCTCTCTTGCAAAGCTAACATTATCAACTCTTGCCATGTTTATCATCAAAAACTGATAATCACCAACCGAAATCAATTCGTTTCTATTTTCATCGAGTTGATCAAGAAGCTTCGTCTGCAAAGCAATCCTTTCGCATTCATCAAAAGCAATTCCCTGAGCCTTGCATTGTTCTTTTCTTATAAGCTCGAGACATTTGAGAAGTGGTCCGGTGTTAGAAATGATAATGGATGATTTGTCGTTTTTAGGTGCATCAAGAGCTTTTCGGCAGAAGTAGATCTGTTTATTTTCCGGAATCTCACTCATATCTTTAACTGCATAGAGACTTATACTGCCGTTATCATATTCCTTTTCGGCTTCAAGAGAAGAGTTTTCGTTAAGAAAACCGAGATCTTGCAAAATCTGAACAAGAATACTGGTTTTACCGTCACCGGCGTGACCTGTAAGAACAACAGAAATGTGTTCGCCTGAACGGATACGTTTAGATAGATATCTGCCGAGATTTCTATCTATCTGTATTTTTTTGAAAAAAGGTGAATTAACCTGTGATTCTGCAAGAGCAGCTATGGTATCGCTGCTTGCATTATTCATCGAGTTCAGATAATCAACAAAGGAATTCATCAGCTATCCCTCCTAATCCAATTCTCCTAATGCATTTATCAGAGAATCTATATCATTTTTTGTATTAAAATAGCCTATGCTTATGCGAAGTGTGCCACCAGTGTTTTCAGTGCCAATGAGTTTATGAACATAAGGAGCACAGTGATATCCGCTTCTTACAGCTATATCAAAATCATTATCAAGAATATCTGCCAGTTCTTCAGGTCGATAGTCAATATGTGTCAGGGAAATAATCGCAATATGGTTTTCTCTGTTTTCTGGCAGATAAAGTGTAACAGAAGATAATTCTGAGAGTCTTTGAACAGTATAATCTGTCAACTCTTTCTTGTGAATATATATTTTTTTAATGCTTTGTTCTGTTATCCATGAAAGAGAGGCGCTCAATGCAGAAATAGATATAATATCGTGGCTTGCAGGCTCGTAAAAATCTGGCAGTTGTTCAGGCATATTGAGATTAAGAGAATCTGAACCGGTGCCTCCTGTTAAATAGGGTTTTAGTTTTACGTTACTGTTATATACGAAGCCACCTGTTCCGAAGCTACCATAAAGGTTTTTATGTCCGGCAAATATAAGAAAATCGACTTTCTGTGATGAAAGATCAATAGGTACAAGCCCCAGTGACTGTGAAGCATCCAGTATGTTTATAGCTCCGTATTCTTTGGATGTATTGAATATCTCATCAACCGGTAATTTATTGCCTGTTACATTGCTTAAATGATTTAAGATAACAATGTCAGGGTGTTTTACTATAAACTTGTTTCGCATAGCTTCTTTATCGAGTTCCTGCGTCCTTCCATTGAACGGGAGCATCTCAATGCTGAATCCGTAAATATCTGAAAGTCTTTTGAGTGGACGAGCTACAGCATTATGTTCAAACGGAGTGATGTATACAGTAGTATGTGGGCTATAATCAAGTCCGTTTAAAACAATATTCATAGCTACAGTAGCTGACGGAGAGAATATCACTTTATTCTCATTTCTTATATTTACAAGATTTGCGAGAGCAACTCTTGTTTTTTGGATTACTTCTGAAGCCTGTCTTGCGGTCTTATATGTACCTCTTCCGGCATTCACACCAAAATGCCGTTGACAATTATCTACTGCTGCATATACACATTCCGGCTTTGGATATGTTGTAGCTGCGTTATCAAAGTAAATCATTATGCATTTAACTCCTAAATGTATTTCTTGCTACGCACATATGAATACTTCGATTGTTAAGTGCGTATTATAACTGTTCCAGTTCTTTTTTCAGAAGTTTCAGAAGAACAGCTACTCGTTCCTGAGCAGTTATAGCTTCACCGTATTCTTCAAGATGAGATTCTATATTGTTCATTGCGGTTTCTGCAATGCCTGAGATCTCTGTGTCGGTGATGTTATTCTCGTAAACTTTCCCACCATAACCAAGAGATAAAACTATCGTTCCATCGGTGTCGCTCTCTTCCTCATCGAGATTAAAACTATTTACAATATCAATATAAGATTTTATGCTATCAAGAAATGTATCAACAAGTTGATCATTCCAATCTTCTATCGCAAGCATAGTAATAGACTTTGCAAGTTCAGAAATAACGGTATTATCATCAAAAGATGTGTTTTCCTTAATAAAATGAAGGAATCCATTCACTTCTGAAGAGAAAATATGTGTTTGTGTGGTTTCCGGCAATGAGTTATACCAATCTTTCATAATAGATGAAAGACTTCCTTTTATAGTTCTATCAAAAGCCTGTTTTGCCTTATTTACGAGATATGTTTTGATTTCAATGATAAACGAATTATATTCGCCAGCAAAAGTACGGAGTCTTTCGAGTGTACAAACATAGTCGTCAGTACTGTCAAAGTACTTTGGAATATCGGTAAACAGGAAAGCGTGTGGATTTATATCGTACTGCAAGAGCTGACTTTTGAATTTCAGCATTTCTCGTGTGACGGCTGATTGTTTTTCTTTATTATATACCATCGTATGGTCTCTGGCAAATTTAGATAATCCTCTAAACCATGTTTGAAGAAGCTCTGCGGCAAAGGTACATTTATTGTTTACAGCTGATGGATCTACCTGAGAAAAAGCAGAAATAATACCATCCAGATATTTATCTTTTTCCTGCGTTCCCTTTTCAACATAAAGGGTATAGCTGTCTGGATCACTTTCTATTTGTGACAGAGTTTCACCGCTTATTGGTATTTCTTTGCCTTTGAATGATAGAACAATAGCATCTTGATTTTTTCTCATGCACAGGGCAAGATAAACAGGAATAGTTCCTTTTTTCATACCAAAAGGTGAACTGCAAAGGGTTTTATAGATATTGCCAAATGAAGCTGGCTTATTTTCAGCTTCTGTTATCGTTCTATTTATTGTGCTTATTACCGTATTGAGGCTTTCATCGTCGGATGAATTGTTGTCGTTCAGATGCTTTACGATTATAGTCGAACGGAGTATGCTGACTTCTGGTCCATAGCCATCCATTACAGGAATATCGTCTGTATGAGATAGTATCCAGTCTATGGTTTTTACTCTTGCCTTACGTATCTGAGCAGATATCTTGTTTTTATTGATCATCTCGTTATTGATGTCGGGCGTGGCAGGATAAACACGGTCGCAAATATTTGAAAGCTCACGATTCAGAAGAAGAGGTTTAGTTATTTCATCGAGAAATTTTTCCGAATTATAGTAAGCAGAAATCGGATTAGACGGAGAATAGAGTATATCTGCAATCTCTCTTATAGTCTTAAACAAATCGTATTTATATACGGCAAGTTCTTCTCTGAAATGATCGTCAGTGTCCATAATTTTCTTTTCAAGGAGACAAGCTGCCTGATATTCGTTTAATAGGTCATTATCTTTCCAAACATCTGTAATACATACCACAATACTTTCATCAAGACCGAGTTCGTGAAGATGATCTGTGATATTATGTGCGTCTTCATCGTTATCAGAAATAAGATAGATAAGAAGTCCGTCAGCTGTTGATTTTATTTCACTAAAATCGCCGGTATATTTGCAGAAATCAGATGCTTCCATAAATTCAGTTAGAAAGTATCGCTGAATGTGCATTTTTGCATTATGCTGTCTCGCTAGTATATAGGGCGTTGAATATGCCTCTTTAAGTATATGCGGACGATCTAGCTTTACGAGTCCCTGTTCTATAAGATTCTGTATATTCTTCTTTATATCGACACCGTTTGCAGTAAGAAATTCATAAATACCATCTCGGCGTCTAGTTATGATATGCAGCGAAGCGAGAGAATCGATGGTATTGCGATAAATATCATCGCTGAAATTAGATGCGGCTTTAAGATTCATGTCCGTTGCTTTAAAAACATCGCTTGAAATAATCTTGCATACAGCAAGTATCTTTATCAGCTTTTTCTGATCTTCATTCTCACACTTTCTTATAGCTGACTGTGTTTTCGCCCAAATACTGTGTATCTTAGGATTGAATATCTCGACACGAAACAGCTCGGAAAAATAGTCGAATATCCATTCAGGGGTAAGAAGCACACATTCTTTGTCGATTGGATACAGATCTAAAAAACTTTGGAAGGAGTGCTCTTCAGACTGAGAGAGAAATGTGAATAGGGTTCTTTCATTCTGTCCGACAAGCTCACTGATATGAATAAGTGAGAACACGCTTATCGGATGAATTGGGAAACATTTCTTTTCAAGTATCTCAGTATACATATCATCAGACAGCTCACTAAAAATGCCTGTCATCTGACAGCGTTGAGTTACGCTTGAAAGCTCATCTTTATGTTCGGCGTAGAATTTATCGAACTGCTCTCCATGAATTATTGCGTTAGATACAAGCTCATATGACTGCTCAGATGAGGCGACAAAGTAGACTTTTTTAAATCTTCCATCAACTGCCCTAAAGCTGTCACTTTGAGAATAATCAAGTATTTCCTTATGCGTAATGCAACACAAGTGCATTTTATTACTGCGTACAGCCATTTCTGCAAAGTCCTGAATGAGTTTCAGGTTCTGCATATTTGCCATTGCAGATGATGATTCAAGAAACTTACTTAATTCATCGAATATGATATAAACGCCACTAAAAGACTTCTGCTGTATCAGTGCATCACATACCTGTTCATACATTTTTACAACGTCAGTATTTTGCAAAGGATTAAAGCTTGCACCATTACTAACTACAGGGTAGATCTCGCAAAAGATCTGATAAGCAGAAGCTGAGCATTTATTAAGCTGATCTTTAAAGTCTGAGAGCTTTAATTTTCTTATGTGAAGTTGTTTTTTGAACAACTTTATCGCATTTTCAAACTCATTTTCCCATTTATTTATCATTTTGAGCGCAGAATCAAAGTATGTTTCTGGGAAAAAATCGTTCAGGTTATTTCTTTCAAGTGCTTCGCGAAGTGCAATGATAAACGACTGGTTGATATCAGTATGGTTGCTATTTATTATTATAGGTAGATAATGCTTTTTTTTGCTATAAAAAATGTTAAGAAGCTCACCAACTGTACTGTCAACAGCAGTGAGTTTTTTTATTAGTTCAGCAATTACAGGACTGTCAGCATCATGAGACAGTATAGCAGAAAGTAGAAGAAGAAGAAGTGATTTTCCACGTCCGTAAGGACCAATTAGTACAGTTGCATTATCTTCATTGTTATTATCACTGCAAACAGCACTAAGATATCTTTTGAGTATAGCGAGCGATTGTGTAGTCGGAATGTATCCTCTTATTTTTTCTTCTTTATTCAGATCGTACTGCAAATTAACAGAGGTTTGGAAATTATTATCCGAGCCAATAAATTTGTTGTACTTCATTGATTACACCTCTGTTTCGTTTTGCGTATAATAGATTTCGAGTATCTCGGCAGGAGAAAGCTTTGGGCTGATATATACCATATCAAGACCAGCGGTTCTATTTAGTTGTATGAAGCCTTCTTGACGTAATCTGTCAAGATATTCATTAATCATATTCCTGTCAAGATTAAACACCTTGCCTACATTATTATCTTGCGTAAGCAAAGTATCAATATCCACGCTTATCTTGTTTTCTGGAAGATTCGTAGTAATAACATAGAGAACAGCAAGTCTGTCCAGTTTGCTATACAAAGGTTTCATCTTCTTATAACTACTTCTTTCAGAACCTTTTGCAACAAGACCTAGCTCAGAAAATGGAGAGGTGATGTTTTCTTCAGGATCTGTAACCGTTTCTTCTGATGAAGTGTACATTTTCAAAAGAACTCCACAATCAGAGTCAATTGAATTATATAGACTATTTCCTTTATCATAGATTTTGTTACACTCATCAACAAGTTTGTCTACCATTGTATTCTTTGTAAAGTCGGTAACTTTAAAACGATTAAAGAACAAATTCCATACAGTATTGAACTCAATATCTATTGTAATGTAATAATGAATAATCCATAAAGTGAAAATGTCTTCAAAATATGGATCGTGTTCTTTTACTACTTCTCCAAAATACTGTGTTGGAGCAAGACTGCGCTTTGCATTCTTATCTCTCTTTTCTTCTACAATATGAGAAGCAAGGAGCCAATACTTTATAGACTTCACCATTTTGCTTCCAACACCAAGACTGTCCATTGCTGTTTCCTCAGAAAAGACATACTTGTTTTCCTCAAGTGCAAAAAGACCTTTGGCAAGCCAGCCTTCACGAATGCTGAAAGACTCATTGCCTTTTATTTTGTATTTCAACCCATTAGTGCTCATTTTCCCTTATAGTCCTTTCCTCTTGGAAGTAAGACACGACGCATATAACAGCCACCTTGATAGTGTGTAATACATTCTGCACATCTTACACATTTATCACTGTCAATACGATAAACATAGTCACTTATCGTATTGGGTATTTTTTCAAGAGTGATAGCTCCGTTTTTGCAGGCTGTCTCACAAGCATGACAACCGGTACAGAGCTGATATTTCGTAATCTGTGATTTGAATTTCAATTCTATCTCAACAGTCTTAGTCCTTTTAGCGATTGGTCTTTTGAGAATAGTGATCCTCAGATTATTTGAACCAATTCGTCCTTGAAGTTTCAGAAGAGGCTCATTTGTTTTAAAATCAAGGACAAAAACTTCTCCCAACCGTTTATTGCCCATGTCAAAATTAAGTATCCCAAATGGTTTGAAAAATTCATAAAACTGTTCGGTAATGGGCTTTTTTAGCTCATAGTTAAAACTACTTTCGTCCGTGGCACATGGCTTGAATTCGATGGCAACATTTTTGCTTCGATCTATACCTGCACCGCCGGATCTTGCTTTCCAACCACCGTTAATAACATAATCCATAGGATCAGTCTTACCCATTTTCACAGCAAAATCATAAATAATTTTTGAGAATTTATCACTAAGCTCAGGATAATAAACTGAAAGCAAAAACTGAGACCATCGACTATTGTTAGGACAACACCAACATCCTACTCTTGAATAACCCAATCTGTAGGCATCATTGAAATCTATCCCAGCTGATAGGATATATAACCAAATATCAAAGTCAAGCCAGTCGATTATTGGAGACGTTACTTTCTGCTTACTGATCTTGGGACTATCCTCTTCACGATTGTAACTACTTCTACTCTTTGACTCATTTCTTCTGATACCATAGAAGGTTCGTATAGTCTTTTTGTTCTTGAAAGTACTGTCTATTCGTTTACTAATAAATCCTGTTTTGAAGATAGTACAGCACCAGTCGTACCATTCTTAGGGAAGTGAATGATTAACAATTTGTTTACAATTGAAAAACCATCGAACAGGCTTAAATTGCAAAAATTGAATAGGTAAAAGGAAAGCGTTCTTCATATCAGTTGAGGAACGCTTTTTTTTGATGCAATTTTTTCGAGGAGGTCTGATTATGGCAAATCAGTCAAATTCATCGGTTCTCAGAGTACATAAGAATACCGACTTCACCATCATGAGCAATCATCATCTGCGAAATTTGAATCTCAGCCTGAAAGCAGTCGGACTCATGTCAAAGCTGCTGGGCTTGCCGGATGATTGGTGCTACTCTATCGCAGGACTCGTAAAGATTTGCAAAGAAGGTGAAACAGCTGTCCGTGCGGCACTTCACGAGTTGATCGACGAACGTTATGTGTATGTCGAAAAGCTGCCGCCCAATTACTCCAAAAGCGGACGTTTCGAGTATGTATATCACATCTACGAAATCCCGTACAAAGATGTGCCGGACGGTTTGGAGTGTGTGGAATTGTACTTGAAGATGCAGGAGCAGAATAAGCAAAATGCCGATATTCAAGATACAGAAAAACAAGATACGGAAAACCTACATCTTGAAACTCCAGCTATAGAAAATCCACGACAATTAAATACTAAACAATTAAGTACTAAAAAATCAAGTACGAAAGAATTAAATACCCCCGCCTCGCCTTCGCCGTCAAAAAAATCCGAAAGCAAGAAACCATTTGCCGAGGCTGTCACAATGACAGAAACGGAATATCAGAAGCTTTTGGAACAGCATACAACGGATTTTGTGGACAAGTGCATTGAGGTGCTGAATAACTACAAGCTTTCCAACGGAAAACGCTATAAATCGGACTATCATGCCATTTTAAGCTGGGTAATCGAGCGTGTGACAAAGGATTATCCACAGCTTGATAAGCCTGTTAAGAGCATAGTTCATGATGTAAACGTTAATCCGTTTGACCAGTTTGTCTGAGGAGGAGAAACATGAACGAAACATTAGCAAGCATTTTCAGAACGCTGTCCGAAAATGCAGAGAAAAATCTCATAGAAAATCAAAACGCAGACGATTTTGTCGGCGAGGACGGACTTTTGCACTGCGGTAAATGCGGAACACCGAAGCAGTTTAGAATGTCGGAAAGATTCAGACAATTCGGAATTCCCGAAATTGTCGGCTGCACCTGTGCCTGTCAGACAGCAAGGGACAACTACGAAAAAGCGCAGCGGCAGTTGGAATGCCTGATCAGACAAAACAAGGAAAAAGCAAATATTCCGGAGCATTATCTTTCGGCAAATATTTTGCAGCTGAAAAATCTCGATGCACACAAAATTGGCACAAACTACATACGCAATTTCGAGCAAATGGGCAGAATGGGACTTTTGCTTTACGGTGACGTGGGAACGGGCAAAACGTATCTGGCAGCCTGCATTGCGAACGCATTGTTAGACCGTGGTGTCAGTGTGCAGTGGCTGACCTCCATGCAGATTGTTGAGCGTGGCTGCTTCTGCAGTGAATCGGAATATGCGGAATACGTGCAAAGCATAATACGTCCCGACTTGCTGATTATCGATGATTTGGGTGCGGAGCGTGGCACGGAGTTTGCGGTGGAACGTGTTCACAGCCTTATCGACACACGAATTTCATCGAACAAGCCGTTGATTGTCACCACAAACATTGACATTACGGACATGGGAAACTGTCCGGATTTGAAGCGAAAACGCACCTTTGACAGAATTATGCCTGCGACTTTTCCTTTTGCGATGATGGGCAAATCCTATCGCATGAAACAGGCGCAAAAAAGTTACGCTGAATTGAAAAATTTACTTTTGGAGGAACACGATGAGAACGATTAAAACCTATGAAAACATTTTATTGAACATCGACTGCATTGCAATGATTCAGCCTGTGTTTATCGACACGAGAAGCGACAGAATTATCGAATTTCTTGATGATGAATTTGATCCCGATACGCTGGAATTTGCAATTGCTGCAATTCTGAATTATGGCGATGAGGTTGTCATTGCCGTCTATGAAACGGAAGAAGAGCGTGATTACGCATACTACAAGCTTGAAAATTGGCTGACGTCTGATTTTACCAACAAATACACGATGACGGATAGAAAGTGAGGATTTTACAATGGATAAGATGATAATTACGAAGTATGGCAGAGTGATTTACTATGAGAAAATTCAAAGAATTTTCAAAAGCAACGTTGGCTACATATACGACATGGAGGACGAGCCTGTCGATCCGTATGCACTATTTGCCTTGATGGAAAACGGCGAGATTGTCAATATCGGGAACTTCCGCAATTACGATGTTTTCGAAATCATCGACATTCTGCTTGACATTTTCGAAGAGGATCAAAAAGCAACATTTAACGTCAATCTTGAGGAATATGGCGTGAGGGAGTATCTGAAGCTGCTTGAATACGTTATGGGAAAGCAGTATCCTATAGCGGTTGAGGAGTTAAAAACCTCTCTTGCGAATGGTGAACTCGATGTCAGCTTTACATGATGACGGCTACACGGCACTTGCCCATGCCATTGTTTTAACAGCAGCGGAAAGCTACAAGTATACGCTTTATGCACTCAAAAATCAGCACGTATCCTACAGCATTTACAGACGAAAAAATGAGCTTGAAAGTTTCTTTCTCTCCGACTGGTTTAGCTTGTTGTCAGGTCTTGACGGAAAGTATTTTATCGAGCGAATGTGGGAGGTTTACTATTTTGACGGGTAAGGAATTTTTATCGCAGTACGGTATGATGAACCGTCAAATTAGAAGCGTAAAATTACAGCTGGACGATATGGAAAAAATGGCGAAAATCAATGAAATGAACGGCGTATTTGGGGATGAAATTTTGCAGCTGACGGATCATCTTAAAGGTCTTGTCTGTGCGTCAAATGCTGTAAAAAGAAATATACTTGATAAGATTTTTCAGATCAACAGCAGCAATCGTCAGGAGATTCTCATCCGCAAATATATTCGGCTGGAAAGCACAGAGAAAATCTCTAAGGAAATGTTTCTTTCAAGACAAGGTGTGTATTATCACCTTGCTATTGGGGAAAAAGAAATTGAAGAAATGTTGTAAACAAAAGTCCCAACTGAGATGCTCACTCAGTTGGGATTTTTTCATTCTTTATCTTTTTTATGCTGCAAATAGAACATGGTTTTCTGTGTTTCAATTTCCGCACGAAGTTCTTCCTCACTCGGCAAATACAACTTGTACTTAGAAGCAAAAAGCTGTTCATTTCCATGCATAACGGAATATCTTGCTATATCTTCATCGGTATCCGAACAAAGCACAATTCCGATTGTTGGGTTATCCCCGTCGCTTCGTTTGAGTTCGTCATACATTCGGATATACATATCCATTTGTCCTACATCTTGATGACTGATTTTTTCCGTTTTCAGATCAATCAGTACAAAGCATTTGAGAATGTAATTATAAAACACAAGGTCAATGAAATAATCCTGTTTTTCCGTATGAATATGCTGCTGTCTTGCAACAAAAGCATATCCCTTTCCAAGCTCCATTAAAAACTTTTGAAGATTTGTAAGAATAGTCGATTCTAATTCACTTTCTGTGAAATCTGAATTTGATGAGAAGCCTAAAAATTCAGCAATCACCGGATTTTTGATAAACTCTAACTTATCGGTTTGATAATCAGACGTGAGCTGTTTCATCTCACTCTCAACAAGCTCTTTGTTTTGCGTTTGCAGCATACGGTAATAGTACTGCGATGAAATATTTCTTTGCAGCGTACGTACGCTCCATGTTTGTTTTACCGCTTCTCTTTCATACCAATCACGAGCAGCTTTGTCTTTCACCTGTAATAATACGCTATAGTGTGACCATGACAGAAGCTTTGCAGATTTTCCAGACACTGTTTGGAAAATCTCAGGATACGCTTTATAAAAGGAATAAAAGCTATATAAACTCGATTTTGTAAACCCTTTTCCAAACTCCTTTGTTAATTGAGAAGACAATTTTTTGATAACCTCTGCCCCATAATCAGCACGATTTTCGCCTTTTAATTCCTCACTTGCGATTCTATAGCCAATAAGCCAATTACGCTGAACAAGAATTGTGTTTACTGCCTGATACGCTGTTTTCTGAGAACTCTCAATAATCTTTCTCATATCATTCATGATGTCATCGGTTTTCGTAAAGCTTTTCATAACATCATTTTGTCCAATGTCGGTTAAATTATCCATTTTACTCACCTCTGTATTAAGTATACCACAAAACGAATTTTTATTCAATAGCGACATTTCAAAAAACTGTACACTTCTTGACAAAGACTGTGCATTACTTGGCAGAACTGGACAGTCGGATTTTGATAAACTTTACTTAGTAAGCGGGAAAGGAGTGAGCGTATGACCCTATCGATTATTTCGCAGGACGGAACGGTTTTCAACTACACAAATGCCGTTTCCTGTATGACCTGCGGTGAGTATGAGAATGAGAGCGGATACGGCTTTATGGTCTGCTTAAACGGCGATACGGAAAACAGTATTGTTGTTGCTGAGTATGACAGCGAAGAAAAGTTCAACGAAGTCAGAGATGATTTTGAAAAATGGCTGCGTGAGAACATTGACGCTGCATTTGCGTTTCCGTCATGAGCAGCGATTTTGAAAGCGGTGTGCGCAAGACCATCGACTTGTCAGTAAAATGCAAGGATTTAACACTTGACGTACTGAAATCTGCGATGAACGACTTCACGTCGGGCAAGTCTCAGAAAAAAGGCAAGATTTCGATGAAGAAGCTAAGTGAGCGTTCAGGCAAGCTTGAAAACGTGGAAATTAAGGGTATTGAAGATTTTCTTTCTGTGGCAAAGAAGTATGATATTGATTTTGCTGTGAAGAAAGAGCCAAAAAATGATACCTACCATGTTTTCTTTCAAGCGGGTAAAATGGAAGATTTTAAGAGAGCGTTTGGTGAATTTGCAAGTGATAAGCAAAACGAACTGATCGGTTCTCGTGCGGAAATCAGCCGACAGCAGATCAAGGACATGGCGAAACAGGTGTCACACGAACCAAAGAAAAAGGAAAAGGTTCGTGAGAAGTCGAAGGACATGACGCATTAGGGTGAGCAATATGGATACAAGGAAAATAAAGAAGCTTGTTCTGAATAACCTTGCCTACGTCATT
>JAJQIB010000032.1:0-108059 GCA_021199375.1 Ruminococcus sp.
AACCCCCGACCTGCTGATTACAAATCAGCTGCTCTACCAACTGAGCTACACCAGCGAAAGCGTTACAGCATCGACTTAGCAGCACAAGCATCAGTCTCGCTCAACAGCTTTATAATTATAGCACAAAAATGAAAAGCTGTCAAGCACTTATTTTAAATTTGTTTGGTTGCACAAATTTAAACACTGATTTTTGTTTATTTCGACAAAGAGCTGCCCTCTCGAACAGCTCTCGTCACTTCCCTGCTACTTACGTGTTGTAACCTTTTTCGCTTTACTCCAATCTCCATAAGACGTCTTGCCGTTTGATTTTACATAAGCCTGCATTCTAAACCTATAAACGGTATCAGGCTTAAATCCCGTCATGCGGTATTCTGTCAGGCTTGATTTTAACAGCTTTTTGGTTTTCCAGGATTTAGACTTCGTATCGTACTGCTGAAGCTTGTAGCCTGTACAGTCAACACCCTTCCATTTAAGCCTAATTGCCGTTGAGGTCTTTGCAGCACCTAAAATGCTCACCTGCTCAGGCTCATCAGGCTCAAAGCCATTATATCCGCCCTTTTTTATCAGGCTCGGATAATCTACATACGCCCAGTCACGATCTACATCCGAAGCTATGCCGCTTACATTTCCTGTAGATGTGTACTGCCACATACCGTAATCGCCGCTATAGTTTAGCGTATCTGAGTACTCGGCTATCCATAGTGCATAGCGACTTGCAACATCAGATGTTATATAGGATTGTAGGGGTGAGCGGCTCATATACAGTCCTGCGAAGTACCCATTGCCTTCCATTTCATCGCAAAAGGCTTTAACAAGATTTGAGCAGAAGGTCTTGCCCCTTTTTAGCTGACTTTGCTCCTCAAGGTCGAAGTATATGGGATACTCTAAGGTTTTACCCTTAATCGCCTCCATACAAACCTGAGCCTCAGCCCTCGCTTCATCTGCGCTTTCGGCATAGCTGTACCAGTAGGCGCCTACATCAAGCCCTGCGGCCTTAGCCGCCTTGTAATGCGACTCAAAAAGCGGATCCTTTTGCGAGATATACTCGCCAAAGCCTGCACGTATAATTACGAAGTCGATTCCCGAAGCTTTAACCTTAGCAAAGTCCACCTGCGTTTGGTATCTTGAAATATCAATACCCTTTACTGCCATCAGATCAGTCCTCCTTTTTAAGCTTGCTGATTATTTTACTTATCCACACAGCCTCCGGATTGATTTTGCCGTAGTTTTCTAAAATGCTCACAGCCTCCATCAAGGCTATGTAGACAAACACTGCCGTTGCCGTCATGGCTCCTGCAAGCTGAGATAGCTCGCAGCCTCCAAGGTAGCTGCCAAGCTTCTCAACGCCGATATCTAATCCACAGGCAACAAGCATGACTACAATCTCGGCTATCTTGTTTGCTCCGCCCTTGCGCATTCTGCTCGACTGTATACAGTCATTACAGTATGCTGAGATAAATCCCGTGATAAAGTCGGCAGCTGCAAGACCTATTACTATTAGCAGCATGATTATATATTGCACATAATCACCATTCCTTTCAGTTGTTTTATTTCACCGCAAGCATTCCGTTATAAGCGTACTGCGTGCCGTCTACCGAAATTATTCCATCGTATATGTCACGATACTGGGCAAACGGTGTGAAGAAGAGGCTTTCACAGTAATCGCCATCAGAAAAGACTATCGGGGAAAGGGTCGTTTTGCCGCAGCCATTTACTACAAGCGATGATTTGATTGTCGAGAAGGTGGCGTCGCTGCTGCTGTTGTAGAAGGATGTCACCTGAGATGTGGTCGGGACGAATGAGCGGACGTAAACACGGTCGCCATAGGTGCTGTCTGATGAGTAGACCATTGTAATCGCTGTATGTCCGTTTGCCGTTTTGGTGATGAACATATCACGAATACAGGAGGTGTTGTAGTAGCCTGACATCATGAGCCCGCTGTCGGATTGGTACATTCCCGTGCCCACTGTGTAGCCTCGGTCGGCGTCAGCGTAGGAGGTGCCGTTTGAAAGGGCGACGGTGCGTATACCTGCCACTGAGCATTTAAATGCGGTTAAATCGTCTATCGTGCAGGTGATGCCGTTTGTGGCATCATAGGAAATTGCATCGAAATAATCGGCGGCGTTAGCCTCCAGCCAGGTGCCAAGCTCGGCGATCATTTCGGATGTGGATGTTCCTGTGAATACTGTTTTAGTTACTGACATTTTATTCCTCCTCTGCGTAGGATACGGTTGATGAAAGCCCAGCGGTGTAAAGATTTGCGTTGGAGGGGGTGCTACCGCTTGTTAGCTTTACAGAGCCTAGGTACTGAGTAACCGTGCCGCCTTGGGCATCTGTCACATAGTAGAGCGTGTCGCTGTCGGGCGTTAGAGCTTCATACTCCGTTTGTGTACACTTGACTAGGCTGAGAGCTCCTAGGCGCACAGAAAGCTCGTCAGTGGCTGTCAAGAGGGCGTTTAGCTGCTCGGTAGAGTCGGCTTTGTAGGCTTCAAACTCGCTTACAAAGGCTTGGTATTCATCGGTTGAGATTACTGCCTCATCGCCTACAGCGGCTGCGATTATAACAAGGTTTGCGGGTACGCTTGAAATAACCTCGCCGCTTGAGCCATAAAGCAGAAAATCAACGCTTGCATTACCGCTTTGAGTAAGGCTCTGATCGGTTAGTGGATAGGTCACAGAGCTTTCCCCAAGGCTGCCTTCGTTAACGGTGATTGTTCCATCGGGCTTTTTAACACGGATTTCGCTGCGATAGACATCCTCTAAATCAAGGCTTTCATTTTGGACAAAATAGCTAACCTCAACAAAGCGAGAGTCACAATCGCCTTGCTTGGCGTAAATTGTCGATGGTGCGTGAGTGCAGGACAAATCAGTCGAAATTTGTGTTGTTACCACCATTATATTCATCTCCTTTGATTTTTGAGAAGGTATATCTCTAAAGGGCTTTTTTTCTTCCCTTCTAATTATATTATATCCGCAAAAGAACGTTTGTTCAAGAGGTAGATTGCACAATGTTTTTGGTGATTAAAAAGCTAAGTGTTGCATCGGTTTTTGATTTTTTTAAAAAAAATCCGCCAAAACAGCTCTTAATAAGCCATTTTGACGGAAAATCGTTTGATTTTTAGCGTTTTTTTCTCAAAAAGCTATTGTGCATTTTTTTCATCGGCTGAAAAATTCGGCTGATTTTTTAGCTCCTCGATTAAAATCCTTGCAATCGGTGTAAAAACCTGATATTTTTTCCAGATTACAAACAGCTTGGTTTCAAGCTTTGGATAGAGAGGAATAAAAGCAAGCTCTTCATCGTGGACAAGTCCGCCAAATGTAAGCATACCGCCTATGCCCTCCTTAACGAAAACTGAGCCATTGTAAAAAAGATTTGTATATCCGCAGTAACGGATTTTATCAGCCTTGTCACCGCACCAGCGTGGAATATCAACGGCTATTGCCTGTTCAGAGCAAATTACTTCAATATCTGCTAAATCCTCAACAGTGATATTCTCTTTATTAGCAAGAGGATTATCCTTTCTTACCACAAGTCCCCATAAATCCTTGTGCGGAATTTCAATGTAGTTATACTTTGAAAGATCCGGCGGTTCACAAATAACAGCAAAATCAAGCAGTCCTCTATCAAGTCTTTCTGCAACCTGCTGCGTGTTTCCGCTGGTCAAGTGAAAATGCAGGTCGGGATAAGAGGGCTTTAGGCTTGCGACAGCCTTTGCAAGATAGGAAATCAAATATGACTCAGCACAGCCGATGTACACCTCGCCGCCTGTAATATCTCCGAGCGTGTCAAATTCAGCCTTTGTCTTGTCAACCATCGAAAGAATATCCTCCGCACGCTTACGCAAAAGCATCCCCTCATCTGTCAACACAATGCCGGTACTGACACGAGTAAACAGCTTCCTGCCAAGCTCATCCTCCAGCTCCTTCATCTGTTTAGAAAGCGATGATTGCGATGTATGAAGGTACTGTGCAGCTCTTGACATATTGCCCTCTCTTGCGATTTCTATAAAATAACGTAAAACACGAATTTCCATAAATCTCAGCTCCTTTAATCATAAGTATACCACATTATATTATTCCTGTCAAGAATAATGCTTTATGAAATATATCTATTTGACATTTTACTGAACATCGGTTACAATAAAAACATAAGGAGGGATATCATGGCTAGAGCAGATGATACTATGGGAATTCTTCAGCAAAACCTGATTGACGCAGGCTGTAGCGAACAGGAAATCAAATGCTGTTTAACACTTGCAGCAAATGATAATTGGACACAAATACTTCCTATTCTTCAAAAGCACAGAAATCGGCTGCTTGAAGGAATTCATAACGGACAAAATCGGCTCGATTGCCTTGATTTTCTCATTTACCAAATCTCAAAGGAACACACAAGCTAATTTTTTTTACAGGAGGAATTATCATGAACATGAGCTTTAATTTCAACAATCCGACCAATCTTTTATTCGGTGTCGGCACACTTAATAAGCTTGGCGAGCAAAGGCTGCCAGGTAAAAAAGCGCTTCTTCTCATCTCAAATGGCAGGTCGACAAGAGAAAACGGCTACCTTGACAGAACCATTGACGGACTAACAAGGGCGGGCGCAGAATACGTAATCTTTGACAAAATCATGGAAAACCCTGTTAAAGAGGTTATCATGGAGGGAGCTAAGCATGCAAGAGAAAATCAGTGCGATTTTATCGTTGCGCTCGGCGGCGGTGCCGTTATCGATTCGTCAGCCGCAATTGCTGCAATGGCAACCAATGACGGCGACCTTTGGGATTACGTTTTCGGCGGTACGGGAAAATGTCAGCCGCTCAAAAACAATGGACTTCCGATTGTTGCAATTGCAACGACCTCGGGCACA
Source organism: Ruminococcus sp. (assembly GCA_021199375.1). Lineage (GTDB taxonomy): Bacteria > Bacillota > Clostridia > Oscillospirales > Ruminococcaceae > YE71. The sequence goes on from JAJQIB010000032.1 coordinate 4,868, forward strand.
GGATCTGAAATGAACGGCTTCGGTGTAATTTCGAATCTTGAAACAAACGAAAAAATCGGCTTTGGAGACCCATGCCTTACACCGGTTCTCGCAATAGTTGACCCTGAGCTAATGACGACCGTTCCGCCAAAATATACTGCATATCAAGGCTTTGATGCACTATTTCACAACACAGAGGTTATGATGTCAAACGGCGTGAACGTAATGAGCGAGGCACTTGCACTTTCGGCTATCGAGAATATCGCTAAGTATCTTCCAAGAGCAGTTAAAGACGGCAAGGATATAGAGGCAAGAGAACACATAGCCTACGGAAGCACTATGGCAGGAATAACCATGCAGCTTACCTCAACAACGGCACAGCACAGCATGGAGCATTCTATGAGCGCATATCATCACAATCTCCCTCACGGTGCAGGACTTATCATGATTTCCTATGAATTTGCAAAATTCTTCATTGACAAGCACGCTTGTGACGGGCAGTTTATTAAAATGGCTAAGGCAATGGGAAAGCAAGACGCTGACAAGCCTGAGGATTTTCTTACAGCGCTCAAAAGGCTTCAGGAGGAGTGTGGTGTTGACAGCCTTAGGATGAGCGATTACGGTTTTGATAAGAGCGAATGTATGACGCTTGCTGTCGGTGCAAGAACTATGCAGGGCGGACTTTTCCTTGCAAATCCCTGTGAATTCACTGACGAAGACTGCGCAGGAGTTTTTGAGCGTTCGTACCGATAACTTGGCATAATACTTACAGAAGGGAGCGTTAGCATGAAGCGAGCTGCTTATATTTTAGTATTCTTATGTATAGCTGTGGCTCTGGTGGCTTGCAGCTCTGAAGGTAATGATTCTTCATCTGTTTTTGAAAGCAGCGCCGATTTAACAGAAAGCAGCCAAGCGCAGTCAAATGCTGAGAAGGAATCAGAAAAAAATGAGGATGAAGGAAGCAATGAAGCTAATGATGCAGGCACTAATATACTTGTTGCATACTTCTCCTGCACCGGCACAACCGAACAAATTGCAAGCTATATCAATCTTGAGACGGACTCAGATATATACGAGATAATCCCGAAAATTCCGTACACGGAGGAGGATTTAGATTACACAAGCTCCGATTCGCGAACCACAATCGAGCAAAATGACAGCACCGCACGTCCCGAAATTGAAGATCCGATTTCCGACATTGATGAGTATGACGTCATTTTCTTAGGGTATCCGATTTGGCATGGGCAAGCGCCGAGAATCATAAGCACATTTTTAGAGAGCTATGATTTTGCAGGAAAAACAATTATCCCGTTTTGCACCTCTCATAGCAGCGGAATCGGTTCAAGTGCCGAGAATCTCCACGATCTCTGTGCTGATACAGCTACATGGAACGAAGGGCAAAGGTTCTCTTCAGATACGTCAGAAAATGAAATCGCTGAATGGATAAGCGATTTGGAACTACCGGAAGGTGAGGAATACGCTGTGGGTGAGTTTAACTTTGAAACAAAGACGGTTTTGCTAAACAGCGGCTATGAAATGCCGATTATGGGACTGGGAACATACAGTCTTACAGATGATGAGTGTGCTGTTTCTATTGAGGCGCTGCTTAAAGCAGGAGGCAGATTGATTGATACAGCTTATATGTATGGCAATGAGGCAGCTGTTGGACAAGCCATTCGGGACTCTGATGTGCCAAGAGAAGAGATATTTGTAATTACAAAGCTCTATCCCAGTCAATTCGATAATGCAGCTGAGGCAATTGATGAGGCGCTAGAAAAAATGGGGCTTGATTATATTGATATGATTTTACTGCACCATCCAGGAGACGGAGACGTAGAAGCCTACCTTGCGTTAGAACAGGCTGTTGCAGACGGCAAGGTGCATTCAATTGGTCTTTCCAACTGGTACATCGAGGAGCTCGAGGAATTTCTGCCTCAGGTGAATATTACTCCTGCACTTGTTCAAAATGAAATCCATCCATACTATCAGGAAAATGATGTGATTGAATATATACATTCATTAGGAATTGTAGTACAAGGCTGGTATCCGTTCGGCGGACGAGGTTATACAGCAGAGCTTCTTGGTGATGAAACAATTACTGCAATTGCTGAGAACCACGACGTCACAGCGGTGCAGGTCATACTGCGGTGGAATCTGCAAAAGGGAGTCGTAGTAATTCCGGGCTCTAGCAATCCGGAGCATATCGAGGAAAATCTAGATCTATTTGATTTTGAACTATCCGCTGAGGAAATAGAGCAGATCAATGCGCTAGATCGCAACGAAAAGCACGATTGGTACTAAATTGGCTAACACACATCCTAAACGAGCTAATGCTTTATAAACCAAAACCTGCAATCCCGTCAATGTGAATTGGTGGGATTGCAGGTTATTTTGCAGCTTCAATATTATTAACCATTGTGAATATTTCACAAATTTCCATGACTTATTTTGATGAAAATGCTGAATTTAAATTAATTGAAAACATTTTCAAAATGTGGTATAATGTAATTGTGAGAATCACGTGAACATATAAGCACAATATTTGATGGCTATGTATCAGCTTATATCATTATGCTTTATAATAGGAGAATGAGAAATGAAAACAATTTTTAGAAGGATACTGACGGCTTCTGTTACATTTGTGATTTTGCTTTTTATGCCACTTAATTTAAATGGTAGTTGCGAGAGTACAACCAAATATTATCTAGGAGAAGTTGTGAATGCAGGAAAAGATACAGGATTTTCTGAATCAAATAAAATAGAAGAGGATGATCCTCATTTTGGATGGGAGCTTGGTACCTTTTACGTTAGTGGATATACAAGCGTTACGGATACCAGTTCTAAATCCCCTGTCTTTTTAAAAAATGTCGGTGATACTGTGCAACTGAATTTTTGTCTTGATCAAGATATCTCAAAGTTAAATGGAGACTCTGCTTTGTCAATCTATAGTGACAAAAATGGATATGATGAATATTTCGGGATAGAAAAAACTAATTTCGGCAAGGGGACTCTAATTATACAAAAAACAGATTATGAAAACAAGAAAAGTGAACCTACTGTCTATACTGACTATTTAAAAGCACTGGAAGAGGGTGCTGATACACAAGTAGATGTATTTGAAGAAGGCGATTATGAGGTAGCACTTAACTATGAAATACGTAACGATCCTAGAGTTGTTTTTGGAGTATCAATTATCCCTACATATACAAATTACCGCATATCATTTAAATTTTCTGTTAGGAATGGCAATTGCATGGTTTTTCCTTTTGATGTTGAAACAGGAGGAGAGCTCACTAATACTTCAATTACCGAAAATGGATTTTACCTTGATTTAGCTAATTCCAGATACCTCGACATCAATATTAAAAAAGAAGTTCTCGCTGAAGGAGCAAACGGTCTTGTTGAGGATACCAAATTTAACAAACCAGCTTCTGACGGGGAACAATATACAGACGAAGGTATATATACTATAACAGTGAAAAACAAGTACACTAATGAAAAAACAACAAAAGTTATTTATGTTGGAACAAATGATATATTAAAAGCTTATGTCTCCACGGATTACTCAATTTCCGAAATAAATGATTACTTAGAAATGGGTGCGACCATAAATAGTGATGGCAGTATTAACGTGCCATCAGCTCAAAGTGACGAATCTGATATTTCGAGTAGTGATGATGAAAGCGTAACATTTTCAGAAGAAAGCGATGTTTATGAAGACCAAGCAAACAAGTCCTCAACATCAAGTTTAATACCGACTATTGTAGCTATTGTAGTGGTTTTAGCTCTCATTGTCATAATATTCATAGTTTGCAAATTTAGAAAAAAAGATAAAAGGGTGGAAAGGAAATAATGAAAAAAATAATTCTTATATTATTAAGTGTTGTACTTGTTTTAAGTAGCTGTTCTCAGGCAAGCAAAGAAGCAGTTGACAGCGAAAATTCGGGTGACACAGTCGAAACAACTAATAATCTTACAACCCAAACTGAGATTTCTACAGAAGAAGAGGAGATCTCGTTTACTGGATTAGATGATGACGATCTTGCCAAGTATATAGAAGAAACTGTATATAATAGTGCTATTGAAGCGCTTGACAGTGATGAATACTTTGTTGAAAGTGTATCAACAGTCTATATATCTCAGGAATATATTGATGAGAAAGAATACAACTCGAAAGAAAATATATTTTTTGGCTACACGTTATCACAACTAGATGAAATATTTAATGGCGAAAAATATGTATTTACTCTCGATGAAAACAATCAGACAACTGTAAAAGAATTTGAAGCCTATGATGATACCTATGATAAAGTGATTAAAAATGTAGCGATAGGTACAGGCGTCATTTTGATTTGCGTCACGGTTTCTGCGGTTACATCTACTGCCGCTCCCGCTGTAAGCATGATTTTTGCTGTTGGTGCAAAAAGTGGTACCATAGCAGGGTTATCTTCCGGTGCCATAGGAGGACTAGTCGCTGGTGTGACTACAGGTATAGAAACTAGAGATTTTGATGAGGCTATAAAAGCTGCAGCACTTGAAGGCAGTGAAAGCTTTAAATGGGGAGCAATAATAGGCTCGGCTACAGGTGCAGCTTCAGAAACGATAGCTTTAAAAAATGCAACGTTAAACGGATTAACCATGAATGAAGCGGCATCGATTCAAAAAGAAACCAAATGGTCGCTTGAGGCAATCACGAGCTTACATTCATGGGATGAATATGAAATATACAGATCTGCGAATGTATCTCAAATTAGTCTTGAAAGTGGAGAATCTATTCTACTAAGTAGCGACATTGATTGGGATTTAATAGACGAGAATGGTCTGACAAATCTTCAAAGAGCTGCTAAGGGAAATGCACCATTAGATTCATCGGGTAATTCTATAGAGTTACATCATGTAGGGCAAAAAACAGACTCTCCACTTGTTACTCTTACAAAAGAACAGCATCGCTCATCAGGAAATAACACGATTCTCCATTATGCTGAAGAAGGAAAGGATATAACCAGTAATGAATGGAATAAGCAAAGAAATGATATTTGGAAATCGATAGCAGATTATCTTTCAGCTAATTAAAACCGCTCTATAAACCAAAACCTGCAATCCCGTCAATGTGAATTGGTGGGATTGCAGGGTGTTTAGTCATTCTTTTTTAGCAGTGCTTTATTTTACTTTGAATGGTCATCATTCTTCTTCTTTGTCACAACTGCCATTGCTGCACTAATAAGTCCGGCAGCCAAAAGAGCTCCGTTTTTAGCACCTGTGCTAGGCGAATCGTCCTTAGCTGTAGTCGTTGTGGTGGTTATAGTGGTTGATGAAGATTCTGATGTGGTTGAAGAGCTATCTTCAGATGACGTCACTTCTTTGCTGGAATTTTCAGATGATCCGGTTTCCTCGCTAGAAGTGTCCGTTTCTGATGAGCTTTCTTCTTCTGACGAGCTTTCGCCTTCAGAAGAGCTTTCTTCATCCTCCGGAACTGCCTCGTCTATCATTTCAACATATGTAACCGAACCATCACTACTTACTGTGAATGTGATTGAATCGGCTATTAAATATCCATCAGGAGCGCTATCCTCTATAAGAGTGTAGCTTGCGCCTGCTGTAAGACCTGTAATTACATGAGCCTCACTTTCGGATATCCACTCATCAACAACGTTTTCTTCGCTGTCAACTAATCTTAAGCTTGCGCCCTCAAGCTCGTCACCACCTGTAACAGCTACCTTCGAAATTTCAACCTCAGGAATACGTGTGTTCGTGATGTCAAACGAATTTGTATCGGAGTAGGTCGCTGTATACTTTTCGGGAACACTTTCTTCTACTGTGTAAACTATGTCTGTTCTCGAAACAACACCATTTGTGTCCTTTGTATATGTATACCTTGCAAGGTCTTTGTAACTGTAGCTCCATACTGTCGAGTCAGTGTCTGTCCATAACGGTTCAGCATTAACTACATTACCATCTGCATACAGTATAAGTTCTACACTGTCGGGTCTGTATTCACTGCTGTCGCCTACCCAGGTTTTTGTTCCGCTTACTTCTACATATTCCTCAGTGTACGTGTTCTCAATGTCGAATCCATAAACTACCGAGCTGTATCCCAAAGGCACATCCTCTTCTACAACAGAATAGGTGATGATGTTACCATACTCATCACGAGTCGGAATGTCGTTTATAACATAGCTCCATATATCGGAATCGGTATTGCTCCACTCAACTGTATAAGTAAAGTCGGCAGGCTTATCATTTGCATAGAGCACAATCTCAATGCTGTCAGGACGTGTATTGTCCTTGCAATCTGAATCATTTATCCATGTCTTTGTGCCTTCAATGTAGGTTAGAGGCACTTCATAATTGTTTGTGATACTAAGCTTATTAGCAGAATATTCAGGAGTGTAACCCTCTGCTACGTTTTCTTCAACAATAGTATAAACTATCTCTTCGCCAGTAGAAGACGAATACTTAGGCAAATCGCTAATTGTATAGGTCCAATTGTCAGGGTCAGTTGTCTTATCCCAAATCACATCATAGCTATAGGCGTAGGGGACACCATCAGCATAAAGAGTAATCTCAATGTCATCGGGGCGGACGTTATCATTGTCGTTTGACCATGACTTTGTGCCAGCGATTGAAGTCTTTTCAAACATGTTTGTTACAGCAAACTGTCTTTCAATTACTACGCTACCTGAATATATATCAGTCAAATCTGTTGAGGATGCGTATCCATTTACTGTTAGCTCCTCAATGGTGTAAGTGAATGTGCTACCATACGTATCATACATAGGAAGACCTTCAACTAGCTTTGTCCAGCCTTCTGCCTCAGTGAGTGTGTAGGTTGCAGCTTCTTCCTTTACTACGTTTGACGACTCTCTATAAAGTGTTACATTTACATCATTTTGATACTCGTCCTCAAATCCAGTGTCATTTGCCCATGTCTTAGTGATGTTAACATTCATCGTATCAAATGTATTTGTAATAGTATACGCAATATTCGTGATGTCACCATTAATATCTGCGGTTTCAACCTTTGTAGAATTTGTAGTGTAGCCCGCCACATTGGTTTCACTGATTGAATAGGTGTAATCATTTCCAGCATCATCATACGCACGCAGATTTCCAACTGTTAGTGTCCAGTTGTCAGCTGCTGTAATGTTGTATGTATCAACTGCTTCCCTATTTACGGCTAATGATTCTCTGTAGAGAGTAACCTCTATTGAGTCGGGACGGTATTCGCCGGAGTAGTTGGTGTCACCGCTCCATTCCTTAGTAAAGCTAATGCTTACAGATTTATAGTTCTCGTAGGTGATTGTCACGCTTGAAGAAAGTGGATCAAACATATCAATGCCGGCAGTCGAAATCGTCTCTCCATCGAACGTTATTGTTGAGGGAAGAGTTATTCCGCTGTTACCCTCAAGAACAAAATAATAATCCTCACCGGCTATGTAACCATCCGGAGCCTCAATCTCTACAAGCTTATATAGTCTATCAAGAGCTAGGTCTTCTATCTTAATGGTTCCATTTGTAGTAATTTCTATTGAATCACTTACCAGATAATCAGAATCGCTGGCTGTATATGTCTTGCCGTTATTATCATAAACGGTGTATAGAGCAAACTTTGCGCCATCAAGAGCAGTTTGTGTGCCACCATTATTCCAATATTTGAATAATGTAATGTCGGCATTTGTCTGATATGACCAAACATATCTATAGCTGTTATTGTCTTGCGCCGTTGCTGATGAATAGCTGGATTCATAAACACCATCCGAAATAACGGCAGTGTTTGTCATGTTTTCATACCAGTAGTATTCGCCATCGTAATATGCTCTCGAAATATCTACACTATAATAGATTATAATATAGGTTTGATCTGGTACAGTGAAGCTAATTACATTCGTTGAAGCATCATAGGATGTTGTAATACTAACATTATTGCCTGTAGATGCATTCACAGCTTTAACCGAGCTTTCATCAAGCGTAAAGCCTGATGGCAGCGTATCAGTTATTGTAATCGTGTCACCGCTTGTGTTGTAAATCTGAGCAAGCGGATTAACCTCAATTTCAAAGTCTGCCGTTGCACTTATCTTTGAAGTGTTTGAAATTGACCAATCGACACTTAGATCGGTTGAGTCCTTTGTTATTGGATTAGTAACGGTGGTTGTTATGGTCTTTGTGGCAGATGAAGAATCTGTCAGTCCATTCTTTTCTGCAATTGCAGTATTACTAAATGTATACCTGCCTCCATTGTTCACCATTGTGGTGTAATAATCGTCATTTATCTGACTCTGAAAATAGAGGTACAAATAATTATACGAAATCTTAGAAGTGATAGTAACAGTAAATGTTATAGTACGAGTTGCACTGTCGTAATCCGTTACAACGGTAGCATAGTCGCTCAAACTCTTATATCCATTGCTTGCAAAGCTAGAGCTGCTTAAACTACTGGTGTATCCAATTACGCTTCCTGTAGTATAAGTCATATTCTCAGGCAGGGTGTCTGTGATAGTGATTACATCTCCTACAGCAAGCTTACTTGCAGAGCTGTATCTTAAGCCCCAGCCTATATGATTGTCATCTGTATACTCGTATGTAGTATCGCCAAGTGTTACAGAATCATAGTTATACTTATTCAGTGAAAAATAGTTTGGATTACTCTCGTTTAGCATTACATAGTCATAGTCGGTGTATGTTTCAGAACCAATTGTATAGTCTAGAGTAACCTTGTTCCTATAAGTAACCGATGAAGATGATGCATTCGAGCTAAGATCCATCTGTAGAGCGTTATAGCTTATGACAAAATCGCAGCCTGTGGAAAAATAATCCACTAATATCATTTTGCCAAGGGAATATCCGGAAGGTAATGTAAGTGTCCAAGTATACCTTGAAACCTCTAGGCTTCCATATAAATAGGCTGATAAACTATATGAATTTGCAATAGAGTAGCTATAGCTGCTTCCGGATGGATAAACCTGTGTTACCGAGAAATTTCTCAAAAACTCACGCAAGGTGTCATACTTCGAATCAGAGTATTCGCTGCTTTTATTCATAATACCCTGCAAATTGCTGCTTGTCACCGTGAAGGTTTCATCTGAATCAACAAACATCGCTGTTTTTGTATCCTCTAGGCTATCGGAAATAACAATCGAAGAAGTATTGGACGAATAATAGCTATACTTGCTTTGACTGTCTATACCTGACAAATCAAGGGTGGCTGAATAAGGAATCTCAAGGTCATAGTCAGCCGTTACTTCTACATCAAGATCGTCATAATCAGCAGTATCATCATAATTTGTAATCTTTGCACGATAGGTCAAAACATAGGTTACACCCGTTTCACCATAAAGCTCAATATCAAATGATGTATAGGTAGGCACATACGATTCAGTTGAATAGTATAGAACATACGAACCTACAGGATATGCATCTGACGAGTAGGGAGACGGATAAGTAATATAATCAGCTACGTTTGTTATTCCTTTAGTAGTTCCATTGCTCGTAAGAGCTGCTGAATTTGCAACATAAGTTAGCCCATCTGGCAGGTCTACCGATAAATCAATGTTTGAAACAGGAACATTTGTCGGAGTAGTTACTGTTACAGTGTATTCCTTATAGTAATAATCATTAGTGGTATCATACGAAACGCCAGAAACCTCGCTTTGTGTAACTGTAACATCCTCATAATTAAATGAAACTGAGTTAGAGCCGCTGCTCTGATTATATGGGTCAAAAGAGGATGACTTATCAATGCTAAACGGCTCGGTATCGTATTCTACAATAGCAGTATCAGTATAGTCATTGCCATTTATTTCAATACCTATTATGTTTTGAACATAATCAATACTTATTCCCCAAACTCCATAGCTGTATAGTGGATAGGAAACAAAATAGGTCAACGAATAGGTTCCGTCAGTGTTTTTAGTGAAAAAGCAAGTGCCATAATCATCTAAATCATAGTCATAAAGACTAACAGAGCTGCCATAATACAAGAATACAGTAGCATAATCCACAACAGATGTTGTGCTGTCATAAGGAGCCCAGCCTGAAATATCAGTAAGAGTTCCAGAAGTGGTATGATATTGAGTTGATTCTGTAAAGTAGCTAGCGTAAAGCAGTGCTTCAACCTCCTCATCGGTAAGGGAAAGCCCAAGCGTTCCAAAATCTACTGTTATTGTCCAGCTAAAAGAATCATATGTATTACTCGTGGCTGCAGCTGTTCCTTCATAGCTGCCCGTCTTAGAAATCGAAGGAGCCTCTGGCTCTATCGTAACATCGTCAGAATCTGTGCCGGGATCTCCCTGCGGGTCAGTATATGTTATATCAACATTGTTAGTAACCGATGTGAGATCTGTAACCACAGCATCATCTACCTTTGCTCTAAAGGTAACGGTGTATGTGCCGGTTTCAAACCTTGTACCATCCTCTAATTCAATGGTTATGGTATTGTTGTCTGTGTTGATGGATTTACAGTTAAAGTCTGTTGCAACGGAATCCGCTATAAGAGTAAGACCGTTAGGCATAGCATCTGTAAGCGTTATATCTGTACATTTACCCGAAACCGTAACCTTAATCTTGTAATCCTGATAGTAGTAGCCTTCTGTACTGTCATAGCTAATATCTCCAACAGACGACTTATCAACCGTCGCTGTGCCCGTATCTGTGGGAGGTGTAGTAGTAGCGGTGGAAGTAGAAGTCTTTACCTCGCCATTTGAATCGGTGTAATTAATTGTAGCGGTGTTTTCGATTTTTTCGCCACTATCAAGTGCATCATCGGTAAGCTTCGCTGTGTATGTGACAGTATAGCTAGCCGTACCATTTTTTGTCGTGCCATCGGGGACTGTAACGGTGATAACACCATTGTCATAGCTTGCGGCAGCGTCTGTATCAGCCGAAAGCGAGCCGTCAACATATGTAAGACCTGTAGGCAGCGGATCACTCACGCTAATACCCGTAGCCTTTCCGCTTACAGATACTACAAGCTCGTAATCCTGAGTATAGGTTCCATCAGTCTGCTTCGTAACACTTCCGGAGGTCGATTTCTTGATTGTTGCCGTACCCGTGTCGCTCTTCGAATCAAATGTAACCTTGTAGGTCTTGTTTGCGATACCAAGAACCTGTTCTGAGTTATCATCAAGTGTATCGTTCGCATCAAGGCTTACAACACCCTCGATATATGCTCCGCCGCCAATGTTAGACTTATTTGCGGTTGCTGTCTCATCAAGAGTTATTGTAAATACATTATTTTCTAATTTGTATTCACCTATAGTTGTTCCATCATAGGAATCAACTACATCACCTGAGTCAGTGAGCGCAATTCCACTCGGTTCAAGATCTACTGAGTAGACAAGAACCTTATTTCCTTGACCGTCAACAACGTTGTTTACAATTGACCAATCAAATGAAATTGTTACTTTGTCCCCATCAGAAACTGTGACCTGAGACGAATCTCCGTCCTCACTAAGTAAAACATCGTTTACATAAACGGCTAAATTAGCAAGGTCAAGTACCCCCCCCTGATCTGTTTCAGCTAGGGCAGACATTTGATTAAACATTCCTGTGTTTGTAAAAATCAACGATACAAACATAGCAATGCAGGTAAGCATCCAAATTATTCGCATTGAAATCGGATGTCTTACTTCTTTCATAGAATACCATCTCCTTATATTTTTTCAAAGATAAAATAGCGATGAAATACCATCAGTTGCCAAAATGTTAAGCACCCGAAACTATTTCATCTTAGATTCATCTCCTTTATAATTATATCATCTAACCTTCACTTTGTCAACAAAAAATATATATAAAATCAAAAAACATCCTGATATCTCATAAAATCTGAAATATCAGGATGCACAATTATTAAGCTTTAAATTACAAAAATTTTATTCCTCAGTCTCCTCCTCAGTGTCTTCTTCAGTCTCCTCTTCAGTCTCTTCCTCTTCCTCTGCCTCGGGGAGTACAATGGTGCCTACCATAGATTCATATGTTTCAACCACCATATCGAAGGAGTCGTCGGTATCTAGTGAGTTTATAATTACAGAATAGGAATTATCACCGTCAGAGATGATGTAACGTGTGCGGAAGCCCTCTTCGGTGTCGTTTCCGTCATCGTCAGTTGTTTCGTAATACGCCGTAATGTCATAGTACTTTGTAGCATTACCGTCAATTGCGGTACCTTCGCCTGAATCGGTAAGCTCATACGAGGTGTAGTAGCCCTCTTCAATAAGCTCGTCAAAATAGCTTGTAACTATATCATCGGGATATGTTCCATCCTCATCTGACTCAAATACATAGCTTGTGGGCAGAATGGTTATAACCTCATCATAGTTATAATCATCCTCTGAATCAATAAACATGGTTGGCGCACCATACGAATCATCTACATACCAGCCATCGGGAATTTCGAAGTAGAGTCCGTCAACATCATACTCATCGTAAATGTATGTGACCTCTTCCTCCTCCTCGTCCTCATATGCGTATAGAATCATCTTTGTGCCATCCTCGGTGTAATAGTAGGGATAGCCATCATCATCAAGATAGATATCAACCGTGCTTTCGGTTTCCTCAGAGGCTTCTGATTCAGCAGATGTTGTTGCATCGTCAGTATCTGAACAGCCTGTGCATAATGAGCAGGCTGCAACGCTAAATGCCGCAGCAAGTGCAAGTGTTTTCTTAAAATCCATAGGTTTACATCCTTTCATACCTTCGTGTCTTTGCGTACCACTATATTTTATCACAATACAAAGGGTTTGTCAAGTATCGCTGTCGCTCGAAGTCATTTTTTCATCATGCCGTTCACCTGACGCTGCGCTGGCTATTATCTGCGCAAGCACACCTACACAGGCAAATATTATTCCTGCCAAAAAATAGATATATACAAGCCTGCTTGTGGTGCCGTAAATATCCAGCACTCCCTTAACTATGCTTCCTACTGTAAGCGCCGCAATTGCCGAATGCCACAGATATCTTGTTCCAATTGACGGCATGGGACAGCGCTTTGAGAGTGCAAGAAGAATTGAGGGAAGTGCGCCGCCTATAAGCGGAAAACCAAAGGCATATATCATATAGTAGGAATAAACCTCATGAGAGAAAATCTCATAGATGAATCCAAACAATGCACAAAAGGCAGAAATAATTAGATAGACCCTGCATAGCCTCATGGCTAAGCCTCTGCGCTGATTAATATCCGATATAGACAATGTCGCTCACACTCCTCTCCTTTATTCTGTTGCCGCTTGTTGTGGGATTGTTTATCACTTCACCGTCAAAATACATGGTTGATGAGCCTCCGCCATCTAGGTTATAGGCGGTATTCGCCCCAAGTGACTGGATAAACTCGGCAAGCTCGTAAAGCGAAAGACCCTCGCTCTCGTCCGTTCGTCCGTCTGATACAACAAATGCATAGTGAAGTGTGTCATAGCATACAATTGCCGTGCGAGGATTGCTTGCCATCGCCTTTCCAACCTCATCACTGCTGTCAACCGAAATAGAACCATCCTCTAAAAGTGCAGGACCAAACGAAAGCACCTGCCATGCGCCCATAGATACAAGCTCGTCTGCTGTCACATCATCCTCATTAAATATATAAAAGCTTCCGTCAGTAAGTATCGCTAAATCCTCATTGCCGCTTGATTCATCACGATATACCACGCCGTTTCTTAAAACATAGCCTTCTGACTGTGCGCCGTAAAAGTCTCCGTTTATCGCAAGAATTGCTCCTACCTCCTCGGCAATCTCAGAGGTTTTCTCCTTGATGTTTCGTCCATAGGTGCCCTCAGCAAATGCAGCCTTTATGTACTCAGGCGAGCTAACCACAATATCCGCCACGTAAATTGTAGTGTCATACTCACGGTATTCCTCAACGGTTATAGTTATATTTTCATCACTATAGCTATTTTCTGTCGAAACAGCAGAGGGTGTCTGTTCGCTATCCTCATCCTCTTGACCTTCAGTACTCGTATCATCTTCAGATAAGCCTTCGCTTTCAGTCGCTTCATCCTGTTGATCTTCTTCAGACCCAGCACCTACATCCTGTGAGCCTTCATCTGAGCTTGAGCTATCGTGAAAGCTTGAAAACAAGCTGGATGTGTCTACTTCGTTTTGCTGAGCTGTATCGTCTAAATTTCTTGCTATAACAAAGGTGTCAAGCAGCGCATAGGCGGTAAAGCCTGTAAGCGCAAGTCCATATAATACAGGATATATCAAACGCTTTTTAGATTTGCTCATGTGTCTCCCCTTTCCTTGCAAAGACCACCCGGCGCTGAACAAGCCAGCTAAATACAAATAGTATAAGCTCTACAAAAATCTTTGCAATATAGACATTTATTAAAATAACACTTGTAAGCAGCCACAACAACGCCGTGTTTAGTGCAAGTATTACCGCCGCTAAGGCAAAATACTTAACAGCACTTTTAGCAAGTGATTCCTCGGATTTAAATACCAGCCGCTTGTTAATAGTAAAATTAACGCTCGCACTTACTACTCTAGCAAGAATATTTGCCACAAAGATAAGATTAGTACCAATAAGTGCTACAAGCAAGCTGTACATAGCGTAATCAACCAGAAATCCCGTAAATGACGATGCTGAAAACTTGAGTATCTCCTTGTAAATAACAGCAGAATCCTTAATAGGATTAAAATGAGAGCCACTATTGCCATCAATGTATATCGTTTCAATTGGTATCTCATGCATAGGCGTTTTATCTCTCGAAAGCTCCATAAGCACATTCATCTCAAACTCATACCTGTCGCCTGAAATGTCAAGAAGCCTATTAAGATATTCTCCGCTAAACGCTCTAAGCCCGCTTTGAGTATCATAGATACTACATCCGGTAACAAGCTTAAACACCTTGCGTGTGACCGAGTTTCCGAAGCGCGACCTAAGAGGAGATGCGCTCGACTGACTGCGACTTCCTATTACAAGCTCGCCATCAAGTCTCTGAGACTCCTCACAGCATCTCAATGCGTCCTCCGCTCTATGCTGTCCATCGCTGTCAAGCGTAACCACCGTACAATCACAGCCGTAGCTTTCTAATATAAACTCAAAGGCTGTTTTTAGTGCATATCCCTTGCCATGATTTTCAGGATAAGATATCACCCTAGCATACTCGCTCGCCTGCTTAAAAAGCTCAGCATATTCGCTGCCGCTTCCGTCATCAACAAGCACCACATCAAAGCCATGCTCGCTAACGCTTTTTACCGTATCAATCATCCGTTCATCAGGCTCATAAGCCGGAATAACCGCAACCAGTCTTGCCATAAAATCGCCCCCTTCGGGTCAGATGCCATCACAGATACATCTAAAGTCAAAAGCTTTACTTTTTTTAATTCTATCATAACAAGCCTAGTTTTAGCTAAAATAGTTTAGTAAACCGGTTAAAAATCAAGCGAAATTTTAGTGACAAATAAAAGATAAACGGCACACCTATAAAAAAGGTATGCCGCATAAAAATCCGTTTATTCTCCGCTCGACTGATTGTCTTCGTCCTCGCTCTCGTCATCATCGCTGTCTGCGTATGCAGTCGTAATTCCTGTGACCTCCTCGGGATCGCTCGGCTCAGTCGAAAGTCCGGGATCATCGCACGCCTGCGCCTCCTCAGCAAGACCATTTGCAATATCCTTGAAAATCTCAAGAGCTGTATCGTAATTTTCCTGCATATCCTCAAGTGAATCGTCAAGAGTAGTTACAGGACGGCGCAGACACAGATGCACATCATTTGGAAGAGATGAGCACTCTATTTCATCAGCCAGAAACTGCATATTTAGTGAAAGTCCGTACTCGTCAATATATGGATTGTCAGGAAGCTCCTCTTCAAGATTATCTACCATCAGCGCCTGATAATCGGGATCTGTATTCGAGTCAGTAAGCACCATTATAATCTGCCCCTGCTGCAAATTAGCATAGAATTTCTGACTGTTTGTGGTATAATAGCTGTCGCTGCTGTACTCATTGAGCGGACAGCATATAATCTGAACGCAAACCTCTCCATCCTCATTAAGGTCAGGAGTGTACTCCTCAAGCTTTTGCTCCAGCAGCTCGCACGATTGATCCGCCTGAAGAGCGTTATCGCATATGAGCAGTATACTTATATCAGGGTCTTCACGCAGTAGGGTGTCGATAACCATGATTGCCACGACTACAGCTATAAATACGCCGAAGCAAATCCAAAGCTTGTCGTGATACCATATGTTAGCAACCTTTTCCATTCCATGTAGCTCACGCTTTTCGGAATGCTCCTCCTTGATTTCCTCCGATTCATCGGCAACGCCTGCCTTCATCTTCA
Organism: Ruminococcus sp.; assembly: GCA_021199375.1. Classification (GTDB taxonomy): domain Bacteria; phylum Bacillota; class Clostridia; order Oscillospirales; family Ruminococcaceae; genus YE71. The sequence goes on from JAJQIB010000032.1 coordinate 21,115, forward strand.
TAAGGTCTAGCTTATCCTGCGCAATTTTTCTGTCTCTTTCTCGCTGAGCCTCACGCTCAAGGCGCCTCTGCTCATCCTCGGCATCCTTAACACGCTGCTCATACTCCTCACGCTCCTTGCGCTCCTTTTCGGCAAGCTCACGCTCAAACTCGGCATCCTCATCAGGAACAAGGCTTTCGCCCTCTATATCGGTATTTATTCCCTTGCTCATTGTCTAAAATCCTTTCTTTACATGTTGTTTTCATGACTTATTTAATTCTAACACATTATTATTAACTTACCATTAACAAAACGATGAAAATGCGGTGAAAAGCGTCATTAAGCTAGAAAAACTCCGTCCGCTTCGGGTTAAAAGCGGACGGAAGAAAAATTACTGTGCTATAGTCTTAGCCAAAGCTGATTTCTTGCGAGAAGCGTTGTTCTTGTGGATAACGCCCTTTGAGCAAGCCATATCTACCTTCTTGATAGCATCTCTTACAAGAGCCTCTTTGTTGTCGGCATCATTTGCAACAGCATTGTTAGCCTTCTTGATTGCAGTCTTGAGATCCGACTTAATAGCCTTGTTTCTAAGAGCCTTAGTGTCGTTAACCTTGACTCTCTTCTTTGCTGACTTAATGTTTGGCATAACCTAACCTCCCTGTCAAATTGAATAATTTGCACTTATTCGGATAAACTAGACGTGTACTGAGAGGGAAACACATCTGGCCCATTTAAACAAGCATTGTGAATATTATACCACATCTTAAATCAAAATGCAAGCCCTTTTGCAAAAAAAATCCCACTATCACATATAAACTTTTTCGCATATAAAAATAAAAGAAAGGAAGGCTAAAATGTCACTCAATACAGATCTCGCCGTTGAACTATACAGAGATGAAATAAATGCAGATAAGCTAAGCGGTGTCGCATGCAGCGAACGAAGGGACAGGCTCACAGGACTTAGAATTACCGAGATAGACATTCTAAATGATGAAAGCGCAGTACGTCTTCAAAAGCCGATCGGCAAATACATCACAATTGAGGGTGATGAACCGCTTTACGAATATTCGCCCGTATTTAATGAAAGGTGTAAGCTTTTGGCTGGCGAAATTAAAAAGGTGTGCCGCTCATTCGACAGCGTGCTTTTTTTAGGACTTGGAAACCGCAGGATTACTCCTGATAGCATAGGTGCCTTAACAGCCGACAGAGTTTTTGCAACTCGGCACATTAAACGCTTAGCTCGTGAGATCGATTCATCAGAGCTTTCAGAGCTTTCGTGTGTGGCAGCCGGAGTCATGGCTCAAACCGGAGTTGAATCAGCTCAGCTTGCGCTTGCTATAGTAAATGAAATAAAACCGCATCAGGTCGTAGTGTGTGACGCTTTAGCTTGCTCTGAGCCTAGCCATATGGGAAGAGCAATACAGATATGCTCAAGCGGAATTTCTCCTGGAAGCGGTGTCGAAAATTCTCGTGCCGAAATAAGCGAAGCCACGCTGAGTGTTCCTACTATGGCAATTGGAGTGCCCACCGTTTCGAGAATGCTTGATGGACTTATCGTGACACCGAAGCCCATAGACCGGCTGGTCGAGCGTGCCTCGGTAATGATAGCAAGGGCTGTAAATCTTTGCTTTCATCCAACGCTAACACCCGATGAGGTCGATTCTCTCATGTAAGCTTTATAACAATAAAATCTAGTAAAAGTTTTGTGAATTAGTTTTGTTAATGATACGAAAACGTTTTCTGAAAACGTATTCCTTTAATTTGTCACAAATCTATCGTCAAATTCACCAAAAAAATAGTCGGGATATATTGCAAATTGCCTATTGAAAAGATTTCGTTTATTTGGTATAATGTAATAAGTTAAGTGACGAACCATGTATATTCTTATACAATTTCATTAGGAGGTTTATACACATGAAAACAATGAAGAGACTTCTAGCGGGCACGCTAGCTCTTACAATGTCATTTGCGCTTGCATCCTGCACAAGCGGATCTAGCGATGACACTTCATCCGAAAACACAGGTAAGGAGCTTAGCGATGAAGCTAAGGACGAAATTTCCGAGCTGCAAGATCAGCTTCCTGACATCGAGCTTGAGAACACCACCATTAAGTGGATGGCTCACTACGACATCAACCCATCTGAGGGTTCGGTTAAGTCGCCTGCACTTGAGCTTTTTGAGCAAAAGTACAACGGTGTAATCGAATATGTTCAGACCACCTGGGATACAAGATATGACGACCTTGCTTCAGCAGTTATGAGTAACGATTCGCCTGACTTCTTCCCTGCATCCGATATGGACACCTTCCCGAAGGGTGCTATAAAGGGAATGTTTGACCCGATTGACGACGTTATCGACCTCGACAGCGAGCTTTGGGCATCAACCAAAGAAGCAAGCGACGAGTTTGTATTTAACGGCAGCCACTATATCGCAGTAATCGATGTATCGCCTAACTACGTTTGCGTATATAATACAACTACAATCGAGCAGAACGGACTTGACGATCCCGCTGAGCTGTTTGCTAATGACGAGTGGGATTGGGATGCATTTGCAGATATGTGCATCCAGTTTACCGATGCTGAGAACGACCTTTACGGTCTTGATGGTTATTGGTATGTTAAGGCTATCTCCGAGTCCTCTGGTGTTCCTATGATCGGACTTGAGGACGGACTTCTTGTAAACAACATGGACGATCCTTCAATCGAAAAGGCTCAGAACTTCATGTATGAGCTTGCTAAGGACAACGTAATGTTCGATAGATCTTCCAACAACTGGTCGACAAGAGGCGATGGTACAACAGGCTATGGTCTGGGTACATATCAGACTCTGTTCATCCCTGTAGGACTTTGGGGAATCGAGGTTCCGAAGGAAAGCTCAGCTGTATTTGGTGATGTAGATGCAGGCGAAATCATGTTCGTTCCTATGCCTAGAGATCCCGACAGCGACACCTACTACATCTCCTCACGTGTTGAAGGATACAACCTCTGCAAGAATGCTCCAAACCCCGAAGGATTTGCAGCATACATGAACTGCTTGATGGTTTGCAAGGAAAACACCTCAGACATTACTGAGGATACTCTTGTAAACGAGTATGGCTGGAATCAGGATATGATCGACATGCGTACTCAGATTTATGAGATGGCAGCTGAAAACCCTGTATTCGATCTTCAGGCTGGTATTTCGTCTGAGATGGATACCGTTATGGAAACCGTATCTCAGGGTACTATGATCACCGGTGGTGGAGCTACCACATGGACTCAGATCGTATCAGAGTATAAGACCCAGGTTGATTACCTCGTTGAAGAGGCTAACACCAAGATCTCAGATACTCCTACAAACTAAGTTAGATCTTTCTTCTATATGTTTTAGCAGATTGCCCGCTCTTAATGAGCGGGCTTTTTGTTGCCGAATTTCAGAATGTTTAAAAGCAAAAGGAGTGCAGGAACAGTCCTACACTCCTTAGTATATTTTATTACAATATTACTCTTCAGCTTTGCAGTCATTTCTGCTGCTTTTGGTGCGTACAATTTTAGCAGTGCTTTCAGAGGTGATTAACACCATTTCATTCTCATAATCTATGCCTCTGCTAAAGAAAACCTCCGCCACAGCATTATCCGAAAGCTCCTTGATAATATTGAGCGGTGTGCGAAGCCCCATAGGTCCATAGGCAAGCTCAAGCAGACGATTTGCTGCCTTGGGTGATAGAGTGATGCCGATTCCACGAGATTTTGCTATCTCCTCAGTTTTATCAAACAGAAGATCTAGCATATCCTTTCTGTTAAGGCGGTGAAAATTTATCACACGCTGCATTCTGCCCGCAAGCTCATAGATCATACCATAGTCAATAATCTCTTCAATGGTTACATCCTCATAGAAGTCAACAGGCGATGTGCTTTCAGACGTAGTTCCAAAGCCAAGCGTTTTAACCGAGTCCTTGCTCTTTTGCTCACGAATGTCCTCAAAGGCACCCATTAGAACAAACATAGTTTTAGTGGTGTCATACGCTACCTCTCTATCAAATACCTCAACGTTGACCGTTGTTCCCTCAATAAGTGTCAGAAGATTGCCCTGAACGGCGGCATTTATATTGCCTCCCCTTGAGGCGTAGCTTGGCTGACATTTTTTGTCGGCTTCATCAAGAAAGCATATTGCATACTGTTTCTTACTGGTAGGTCTTTCAGCTACTATGCGTGAAACTATGGTATTTGCGTCATCTCCCTTAAAGCCTGTTTCGGTTATATTGCTAAGATCTACCTGCACCACAGGAATAGGAATCCTCTTTTGCTTAAAGAAGTCTTTTATTGTGCGATAAAACTCGGTTTTACCCGCCCCGCTTGGTGCTGTAAGAATCCAGTTGTCGGCAACAAAATCCTCACCGTTCGACGCAAGCTCAAGATAGTGATAAATCAAATAGAGCGCCTTCTTAAGCTCGTCATCCTGTCCCTGAACACGCTTGCGACAAAATTCAAACAGCTCTGATGGCTTGATAAAATCCTCATCATGTTTATTTGTATCAAGCTTCTCTTCCCTCTTGGGTTCCTCTTCAGTGCTTTCTATTTTTGCTATATCCTCCTGCTCGTCATTTAAAATCTCTCTCATGGTATCAAAGCCCAGACAATCCACCACAGACCAATCGTGAAGACATAAAGCAAGGTCACTGCTTGTTATCGGCTCAGAGCAGTTAGTTAAGCCTAAAACGCTCATATCATCAGGTGAATTTAGACAGCGAATCGACTTGTCATTATTGATTTCAAGCATCAGCTCGAAATATTTTTTGAAATCGGTGGTTTTATTAAGAAAATCTCTTGCCGGTAAAACCCTTGACCTTTCAAACAAAAGATTGACAGAGTCCTTATGCTTTTCAAGCAAAATGTCATAATGCTCGCCAAGCTCCTTCACAAAATCAGAAACGCTCATGCTCTTTGGCTTAATCGTACGTATGTACGGTATCATGCATTCGCTATATGCCGCCTGAAAGCAGCAATCCTTCAACGCCATTACATTATTGTAATTTATTGTTGTGTAGCAATGCTTTTTTATATAGACGTATGTACGTAGCTTCTTTTTCTTGCAAAGCTCACGGTCATTAGCCAAAAGCCTGCCATAGCATTCGGCACAGTAGTATTCCTGCTCTCCTGTCGCTTTATAAACCTTATCCTCCTGCATAAATTCCTTTCCACATTCAGAGCAATATGGTGACTTAAGCTTAAACCTGTATTTCATATTCATCCTCTCCCTTCGTTGGGGTTAATCTTTATTATTATAGCTTTATCATGCATCTATTATACACCATTAACCCTTTCGTGTCAAATAAAAAAATCTGCGAGGGACAAGGTATTTGCAGCAGTCTAAGAGCTACGCTATGTCAAACTATATGAAAAAAATTTGAAAAATATCGAAAAGCACTTGAATTTCCAAGCAATATGATGTATAATAGAATAGGAATGCAGTAGATTTTTCATGCTGCATCAGATTAACGAGAGGAGTTATGTAAAAAATGGTTTATTCTCATGAAGTTGAAACGATGTGCCCCGTGGCTCAGGGTGTAGCTCACGGTGCTGCGCCTATCCCCGAAGAAGCTAAGTGGGTTAAAGCAAAGGAAATCAAGGATATTTCAGGCTTTACACACGGTATTGGTTGGTGCGCTCCACAGCAGGGAACTTGTAAGCTAACGCTTAACGTCAAGGAGGGCGTTATCCAAGAATGCTTGGTTGAAACCATCGGATGTTCGGGTATGACACACTCGGCAGCTATGGCATCAGAAATTCTCCCCGGAAGAACTATTCTTGAGGCTCTTAACACAGACCTCGTTTGCGATGCTATTAACACCGCTATGAGAGAGCTTTTCCTACAAATTGTTTACGGACGTTCACAGAGTGCTTTCTCGGAGGACGGACTTGTAATCGGTGCTGGACTAGAGGATCTCGGTAAGGGACTTCGCTCGCAGGTTGGTACAATGTACGGAACACTTGCAAAGGGTCCTAGATACCTCGAAATGACAGACGGATACGTTACAGGCATTGCTCTTAACGAGGATGACGAAATCATCGGATACCAGTTTGTAAACTTCGGTAAGATGATGGACTTCATCAAGGGCGGCGATGATGCAAATACCGCTTTTGAGAAGGCTAAGGGTCAGTACGGCAGAGTCGCAGACGCTGTTAAGATTATCGACCCAAGAAAAGAATAATAGGGAGGATAGGTACAATGGCTTTATTTGAATCATATGAAAGAAGAGAAAAGCAGATTCTCGCTGTTTTAGCAAATTACGATATCAAGACAATTGAAGAATGTGCTGACATCTGCAAGGCTAAGGGTCTTGACATATACAAGCTCGTAGAGGGCATTCAGCCTATCTGCTTTGAAAACGCTAAGTGGGCTTATACTGTTGGCTGCGCTATTGCTATCAAGAAGGGCTGCACAAGAGCTGCTGACGCTGCTGCTGCAATCGGTGAAGGACTTCAGGCATTCTGCATTCCCGGATCTGTTGCAGATCAGAGAAAGGTAGGTTTAGGTCACGGTAATCTTGGCAAGATGCTTCTTGAAGAGGACACCGAGTGCTTTGCATTCCTAGCAGGTCACGAGTCGTTTGCTGCTGCTGAGGGTGCAATCGGTATTGCTGAGAAGGCTAACAAGGTTAGACAGAAGCCCCTAAGAGTTATTCTTAACGGTCTTGGAAAGGATGCCGCTCAGGTTATTGCTAGAATCAATGGCTTTACATATGTTGAGACCGAGATGGACTACTACACAGGCGAGGTTAAGGAGGTATTCCGCAAGGCTTATTCCGATGGACTTCGTGCAAAGGTAAACTGCTACGGTGCTAACGATGTTACTGAGGGCGTTGCTATCATGTGGAAGGAAAATGTTGATGTTTCAATCACAGGTAACTCAACCAACCCGACAAGATTCCAGCATCCTGTTGCAGGTACATATAAGAAGGAGCGCCTTGACGCTGGCAAGAAGTATTTCTCTGTTGCTTCAGGTGGTGGTACAGGACGTACACTTCATCCTGATAACATGGCAGCTGGTCCTGCTTCCTATGGTATGACTGATACAATGGGAAGAATGCACAGTGATGCACAGTTCGCAGGCTCATCCTCAGTTCCCGCTCACGTTGAGATGATGGGACTCATCGGAATGGGCAACAACCCGATGGTTGGCGCAACGGTTGCTTGTGCAGTTGCAGTTGAAGAGGCTATGAAGTAATACAATTTCTCAAGCATAATTTAAACCCCTTTTGCAAAACGCAAGAGGGGTTTGTTTTGTATAAAGGCAGCACTGTACAATAAACGCAGGTGCTGCCTATAGAAATTTGGTTTAATAGCAAAATATCCTTGGTTTTAGAATTTACCCTTAATCACAGGTGAAAGCGGTTTATACAAAAGCACCGTCACCAATGCGCACAGCACACCTTTTATAAATGTAAAGGGCAGATTAAATATACAAAGTGCAGCAAAAATGCTGTCAACACTCGGCATAAGCTCTTGGTACATTCCCAAAATTGCAGCTTCACCGCCGAAAGCCTTGAAGTATATCGGGTAAACAATGAAGTAGTTAAGCGGAAGGCTTATAATTGTGAACACAAGTGTTCCAACAATGCAAGCTATCATTGCACCCTTTTTTGTTCTATTCCTCTTGTAGATGATTGCAGCAGTAAGTACAAAGGTTACACTTGTTACGAAATCGAAGATATCTCCAATTCCCATTGTCGTACCCATTCCCTTAATAACAAGATGTATTACATTCTTGATAAGGCACACGGTAGCTCCCGCCGCAGGTCCTAATGAAAATCCCGTCAAAAGCGAAATTACATTTGAAAGATCCAGCTTTATAAAGCTAGGCATGAGCGGTACAGGAAAATCAAGATAATATATCACCGTAGCGAGCGCACTCATCACGGCTATCACCGCCATATTTCTTGTTGTGAAAAGCTTCTTTTTTGCTATTACAGCATCAGTCATAAATATTCCTCCTTCTAGAAACTAGATATTCAGAGACCAGAGACTAGATTTCAGCGCAGCTTAACGGTTAATCAGAGACTTTTAATAATAGTTTAAACTACTACCTCTAGTCTACAGCCGCTAGTCTCTAGCTTCTAGCAGCAGAAAAATAACGCAAAAACGCCCCGAAAAAAATCGGGGCGACTGAAATTTTGCAAAATCAATCTGTTGCTTCTTCCATCCGGACTATACCGTCGGTATCGGAATTTCACCGATTCGGCAGATCTTGCGCTTTTGAAAGATCTGTTAGCGGACTTTAACCGCCGGTGTGGAATTTCACCACCCCTTGAAACAAATATTGTATTAAACCAAATTTTCTAGCTATGTAATTGTGAGCTTAAAACTCAAACTCTAAATATGCTCCGCACAGTGGGCAGCTTGCAGATCCAGCCTTAACCTGGTCTGCTGTCAGCGGAAATGTTCTGCCACATACGGGACAAGGGCACTCATAAGATACGTCATCCGGTGCTGTGGATTCGGGCATCTCATGCTCTCCCTTCATGAATTCGTTGTTGCTCGGGATCTGATTTTCTATAATCACGCCAGCATCCTGATTTTGAGCCGTAAAGGGCTCGTCATTGGTCGGTGCCTTATCCGCATCAATCTCCTGCTCAGCAGCATATTGCTCCTCTAGCTCGTTAGAAATTCTGTCGAGCTCTTTGAGCTCATCCTCGCTCATCACCTCGTCATCAGCGAAGGGATCTTCATCAAATTCCTGAGCTTTAACATCGTCGCAATCATCGCAACAATCACACTCGAAATCCTCGCCCTCGTCGATGCACTCACAGATGGTGTCAATAATCTCAGCATTAATCTCAATCTCTTCTGCCATTTCCTCTAAAAGCTCAGCCATTGCATTAAGCACCTGACCTTCAGGAGTGGAATCATCGATTTTTAATCCTGCCATAAGACCCTTGATGTAGCCTACCTTTTTAGAAAGATCCATTTAAACCTCTCCTTTCGTGTGTTAAGCACGCTCCATGTACTCACAGGTTCTTGTGTCAATTCTGATCTTGTCGCCGGTGTTGATGAAAAGCGGAACCTTTATTTCTGCTCCGGTTTCAACGGTTGCAGGCTTAGTAGCATTAGTAGCTGTATCTCCCTTAACACCGGGCTCGGTGTCTGTAACCTCAAGGTCAACAAAGAAAGGAGGCTCTACTCCGAAAACCTTGCCTTTGTAGGACAAAATCTTGCAAACCATGTTTTCCTTAACAAACTTGAAGTTATCGGAAAGCTCATCTGCATTTACAGGTACCATATCATATGTTTCAGGATCCATAAAATAGTACAGGTCGCCATCATTATAGCTGTACTCCATGTCCTTTCTCTCAACAAAAGCGGTCGGGAACTTTGCGGTAGGATTGTATGTCTTTTCAACTACAGATCCCGTAATAACGTTTTTTACCTTCGTTCTTACGAAAGCTGCACCCTTTCCGGGCTTAACGTGCTGAAACTCGATAACCTGCATTACGTTACCGTCCTCTTCAAAAGTCATGCCATTTCTGAAATCTCCGGCTGTTACCATTATTTTATACCTCCATAATTAATCATTATTACAAACTGTCACACAGTCTCTTTCTATTATATCTCATTTTGCGAAGTTTTGCAAGTGCTTTTTTATCTTTTTTCGTGAGTTAATACTTTGTTTACAAGATAATAAGCTGTTTAGGTGCCTGGGTCATGTTTTCGCATCCGTCATCTCGAATAACCACAAAGTCCTCAATACGAACTCCGAATTCACCTTCGAGGTAAATTCCGGGCTCAACGGTTACAATCATAGAATCCTCAAGAACATTGTCGCATGTAGGTGATGCAGTAGGCGCCTCATGAATCTCCATTCCTACACCATGTCCCAGCGAATGACCAAAGCTATCGCCATAGCCATTTGCCGCAATTACATCACGAGCAATTCTATCAAGCTCGCTTCCCGTAATACCTGCTCTAGCCGCTTCAAGCGCCCTTGTCTGTGCCTCAAGTACAATCGAGTAAACCTCACGCATCTTATCACTCGGCTCACCCACACAAACGGTGCGTGTCATGTCGCTATGCCAGCCATCCACTACAGCACCAAAGTCCATAAGCACAAACTCACCGCTCTTAACCGTCCTATCGCTCGGAACACCGTGTGGAAGGGATGTGTTGCTGCCACTTAGCGCAATGGTATCAAAGGACAGCGCCTCCGCTCCGTGACTTAGCATAAAAAAGTCAAGCTCAAGCGCAATTTCACGCTCAGAAACTCCCTCATGAATGTACTCAAGCATATGCTCAAAGCCCTGCTCTGCTATTCGCTGAGCTGCAATGATTTTTTCTATCTGCTCCGGCGTTTTAATCACTCTTATCTCGCCGATAAGCTCGCTTAAGCAGTCGCTGTCGTCTATATTTAAGTCCACTTTTTTGGACAGTTGTCTGCATTCAGAAAGTGTCATGCTTGAGGCTTCTACCGATATAGTTTTTACTGCATGACGCAAGCAAAGCTCGTTAATCTGAGCATACAGCTTGCCACTCTGCTGTAAAATCACCTCACAATCAGTAACAACCGCCCTTGCCTTTTCTATGTACCTAAAGTCAATGATCAGATATGCTTTATCGGGAAAAACCAAAAGCGTTCCTGCACTTGACTTCATTTTTGTAAAGTAGCGGCGATTTATATCTGAGGTAATAAGAGCACACTCGATTTTTCCTGCTATAGTCTGCTGTAAAAGCTCAATTGAGGTCATTTACAATCACTTCCATCCAAAATAGCCTTTAGCGCATCAAGTCCAAGCAGGTATGAATTCTTGCCAAAGCCTGCAATCTGTCCCGCACACACAGGAGCTATAACCGACTTGTGTCTAAACTCATCCCTTGCATGTATGTTTGACATATGCACCTCAACAACAGGGATTTTTATTGCGGCAATTGCGTCACGAATAGCATAGCTATAGTGGGTATACGCTCCGGCATTGATCACTACTCCGGCACAATCAAGACGTGCGACATGAAGCTTATCTATAATCTTGCCCTCACCGTTCGACTGAAAAATCTCGCAGTCAAATCCAAGCGCCTTAGCCTTTTTTATAATCTCGGCATTCACCGAATCAAAGCTATCCTTGCCATAGTAGCCCGGCTCACGCTCGCCAAGCAAATTAAGATTTGGTCCATGTATAACAAGTATTTTACTCATAAAATAACTCCTCTCATAAAAAGCTACAATACGACTTCTTCATTCTGAGTGCATCAATGTCCTGTGTTCCCGCACTTTCACAAATAAAGGTCGGTGAAAGATTTTTCTTTGCCACAAGCTCCATAAGCGGCTCGTAGTCAGGTCCATACCCCTGATTGTCGTCAAATGTCAGGTGCTTTTTCTCACCGCCTGGAATAGTAAACATTATCTTTGAAAAATGGCTATGAAAGCACCTTAATCTGTCACCTCCGAGTGCATTTTCCACCTCGTCAAGCATACGCTCATAGTCAGATTTATCCTTTATGCTTCCGAAGTCTCTGGCATTTAGATGACCAAAGTCTATGCACGGAATAAAGCTGTCATCAAGCTTGCAAAGCTCAAGCACCTCGGTTAGGTTGCCAAGCTGATTTACCTTACCCATAGTTTCAGGACAAAAATGTATATCCTCAAACCCCTGCTCAATAGCCTGTCTTCTTGCCCGAATAAGTGTATCCTTTGCAAGCTCAAGAGCCTCCTCACGGCTTATTTTAGCACAGCTGCCGCTGTGTATAATAATTCTATCAGCACCCATTCTCTTTGCCGCATCGCACGACTGGATTATGTAATTAATCGAATTATCACGCTTCTCAGGCTCGATACTTGAAAGCGAAATAAAATACGGAGCGTGTATCGAGAGGCTAATTCCGTGTTCGCTAGACTTAGTACGCATAGCTGATGCTACCTTATCGCTCACACGCACTCCGCGTCCGCACTGATACTCATAGTGATCCAGTCCCATTTCGCTTAGGTACCTTGGAGCGTCTATTGTCGATTTATATTTTGCCGAGAATGCTTCACTGTTTCCCGCAGGTCCAAATTTTGCAGACATAAGCTTAGTCCTCCGTCATATTATTTTTACGCTTAAAGAGCCCCGATTTCTTTGCTGAAGCTGTATCCTCAACAGGTGTAATGCTTCTGACCTTGTAGGAATTAAGATAAATCGTCTCATCATCCTCTTCAACAACAATCCAGTCGCCTTTAATATCCTTTATAACTGCTTCGTAGTAATTATCCTCGCATTCTATTTCACAGCTTTTTCCAACTAAATTCGTAATTGCATTATTCATATTCATTTCTCCTCATTTTGGGTAGGAATGGCTTTTCACACGCACGCTTAAATCTAAAGGGCAAGCTCGTTTCAGGCTCAATCGGAAATACGAAAATTGAACGAATGCCCTTAAGATTAGAGCCTAACACATCTGTAAAAATCTGATCTCCCACCGTTGCCACATTTTTCTTGTCAAGTCCTAATCTTTTTATTGCACGGGTATACCCAAATGTTAGCGGTTTTTTGCCCTCCGGCACAAAGTCAACACCTAGCTGATTAGCAAAGGGCGTGACCCTTGGTGCATGGTTGTTTGAAACTATCATAAGCTTTATTCCAGCCGACCTCATGGTATTAAGCCAGTCAAGACTTGATTGAGGCGCAATGGGATTGTTGTGTGTGGTAAGGGTGTTATCCAAATCCAAAAGCAAGCCCTTTATATGGTGACGCTTTAAAAACTCCGGAGTGATTTCACCCACCTTATCAAAAACATATGTCGGTTTAAACATATATAACTCCTAAAATTAAAAAATAAAAAGCGGACACAAGAAAATGCCCGCTTTAAACCTAAAATCAATATTTGCGCTTACGAGCAGCTTCGGACTTCTTCTTACGCTTTACCGAAGGCTTTTCGTAGTGTTCTCTTTTACGAACCTCAGCGATAACGCCATCCTTAGCGCAGGATCTCTTGAAACGCTTGAGAGCGGTATCTAAGCTTTCGTTCTTTCCAACACGAATTTCTGCCAAAATTATTCCCTCCCTTTGCCGCCATTGACAGAGACAGCTATGTAAAATCGGTATTCATAACGGTGATAGTGAAGGGTATTGCCTGTGTTCGTACTAATTCTTAAAGCTATTTTGTCAGCTAACGCAAACCCAAAATATCCTTTCGATATTAGTTCACTACGGCAATCCTTTTATGCGAGCAGCGAGCGCTCACTCTCTGCCAAATTCAAATACCGTTTTATCTATCATAGCTACTCTTATCATTATACTACACTTCTTATCAAATGTCAATAGCTTTTTTGAAATTTTCTAAAATTTTTGCAAAATCACTTTACAACAATATTAACCAGCTTGTTGGGTACCACTATTTCCTTGACCACGCTCTTATCACCGATAGCGTCTGACATCTCCTGCTGTGCCTTTACCATTGAAAGAACCTCATCCTTCGGACAATCCTTCGGAATGCTTAGCCTGCACTTGATCCTGCCGTTCACCTGACAAACGATCTCAACTGTAGCGTCTATACAAAGTGCTTCGTCCCAGGTTACCCACTCCTGCTCATCGAGTACGCCATCGCAGCCTATAAGCTGATACATCTCTTCAGCTATATGCGGTGCGAATGGATATAGAATTATCAGATAGTCACGCAGCTCACGCTTGTTGATTCTGCCAACTGAATAGATATCATTTAGCAGTGTCATCATTGCGGCAATCGCAGTGTTAAACTTCATGCTTTCAATATCCTCAGATACCTTCTTTATCGTTTTGTGCATTGAGCTCTTTAGCTCCTCACTGTACTCGTCACCGTCAACAAGCTTATCCTGTAATGCCCAAACTCTGTCGATAAAGCGCTTGCAGCCCTTAACACTGCTGTCGCTCCACGGTGCAGCCTTTTCATAGTCACCCATGAACAGTACATACAGTCTTAGCACATCTGCTCCATAAACCTTTACAACGTCGTTAGGATCTACAACATTTCCTCTCGACTTAGACATCTTCTCGCCGTCAGGTCCTAGGATAAGTCCCTGAGCCGTTCTCTTTGCATATGGCTCAGAGGTCGGCACTAAGCCAAGATCGTATAGGAATTTATGCCAGAAGCGTGAATAAATCATATGGCGAGTAACATGCTCCATGCCACCATTATACCAATCTACCGGCATCCAGTATTCAAGAGCTTCTTTTGATGCAAATTCTTCATTGTTGTGCGGATCGCAGTAGCGCAGAAAATACCATGAAGATCCCGCCCACTGAGGCATCGTATCGGTTTCACGCTTAGCATCGCCACCACACTTAGGACACTTACAGTTTACAAACGAATCAATCTTAGCAAGCGGACTCTCTCCGTTTTGACCCGGCTCAAAATTCTCAACCGGCGGAAGCTTTAATGGAAGCTCGTCATACGGCACTGCAACCATTCCACAATTAGGACAATGCACAATCGGAATAGGCTCGCCCCAATATCTTTGGCGGTTAAAAGCCCAATCCTTCATCTTATACTGAACGCCCTTTTCTCCACAGCCGAGTCTATCAAGAATCTCAAGCATTTTTTCAATTGCGTCCTTTTTCTTTGTAATGCCGTTTAGCTCACCTGAATTTACCATCTCGCCATCGCCTGTGTAAGCCTCCTTCGAGATGTCGCCACCCTTAATTACTTCGATTATATCAATGCCAAACTTCTTTGCAAACTCGTAGTCACGAGTGTCGTGTGCAGGCACCGCCATTATTGCTCCCGTGCCGTATCCCATCATTACATAATCAGAAATGTATATCGGAATTTCCTTGTTCGTAATAGGATTTATTGCTGTAAGTCCGTCGATTTTAACTCCAGTCTTATCCTTTACAAGCTGTGTTCTTTCAAACTCGCTCTTTTTAGCACACTCAGCCTTGTAGTCGTCAAGGTCGGATATATTTTTAATACTGTCACGGTACTTGTCGATTATTGGATGCTCTGGAGCTATAACCATAAATGTAACGCCATAAAGCGTATCAGGACGTGTAGTGTAAATTCTAAGACTTTCGTCATACTCCTTAATTTTGAAGTTTACAAATGCTCCCGTTGACTTGCCAATCCAGTTTTGCTGCTGCAACTTAACTGTCGGAAGATAATTAACCTCCTCAAGCCCTTCAAGCAGCTTATCGGCATACTCGGTTATGCGCAGATACCAAACCTCTTTTGTCTTTTGAACAATGTCTGTATGACATACGTCACACTTGCCACCCTGTGAATCCTCATTTGAAAGTACAACCTTACAGCTTGGGCAATAGTTTACAAGCGTTTTATCTCTAAATACAAGTCCGTTTTCAAACATCTTGAGGAAAATCCACTGTGTCCACTTATAGTAATCCTCATCTGTAGTGTCAATTACCCTTGACCAATCGAATGAAAAGCCTACCTTCTTTAGCTGACCAGTAAACTTAACTATGTTATCGTCCGTTACCTTTCTTGGGTGAACGCCCGTCTTTATTGCCGTATTTTCTGTGGGAAGTCCGTATGCGTCAAAGCCTATCGGAAAAAGCACATTGTATCCCTGCATACGTCTTTTGCGGCTTACTACCTCAAGTCCTGAGTATGCCTTTATGTGACCTACATGCATACCATGTCCCGATGGATACGGGAACTCAACTAACGAGTAGAACTTCTTCTTTGTGTGGTCATCACTCGCCTTAAAGGTTTCGTGTTCCTCCCAATACCTTTGCCACTTTTGCTCAACAGCGGCGAAATCGTAATTTTTCATTTCTATCATTCCTTTGTGTTATTATTTTCAAAACATGATTTTATGTCCTTGTTTAAAATAAGCATCACGGCACAAACGACATCCACAATCCCTTCTGCAAGGTAAAACCAGTGATGCCCGCTTATGTTGGTCTTTACATTTACCAAGAAAACCAACACCAATACTGCAGCTGTGATGTAATTTAAAAACGGTCTTTGAGAATAAAGTGCATACGCTAAAGCAATATTTACAACCAGCCATACAAGGTTTGAAATTCCAAATCCGAGCAACAGGTTTACAATGCTCTTTATTATCATGTATATGCCAATTATTGCACAATACCTCTTGCCCTTAACAGTATCTCCCATAGCTTAATCCTCCAGATACAAGCTAGAATCGATAAACTCTCCGTCGTTCCAGAGCTTTTCAAGGTTATAAAACTCACGAGTTTCCTTATAGAATACGTGAACCACCACATCACCATAGTCAAGAATTATCCATGTAGCTGATGAGTAGCCCTCTACTCTCTTTGGTTCAACGCCCTGCTGCTTTAACAAAAACTCCGCTTCGTCAGCAAGTGCTTTTGTGTGTGTATTTGACATTCCGTTGCATATAACAAAATAGTCTGCAACAATTGTCAAATCTCTTATCTTTATAATCTGAATATCTTCGGCACGCTTAGAATCAAGTGCCTTCACCAGTGTCTTTAGCATCTGCTCCTGTGAAATATTACTCATTTGTATTCTCCTTTTTTTCTTTAGCCTGTGCTTTTATAACAGCAGCATACTCGTTGTATGCCTCTATAGTGGATATAGGAATAAGACTTCCCTTCTCGGTTAAATCAGATACCGAAAACCTTAGTGCCTCATACATTCCCTTTTCTAGGCTTGTATGTGCGTGCTTTCGCATTTTCTTTACATCCTTATAATCACGATCTATTGAAATAAGATCTGCAAGATAGACAATCTGTGCAAGCCTGCTCATACCACCTGCCGCTACCGTATGATACCTTACAGCAAGAAGTATTTCCTTATCCTCAATGCCAAACCTTTCCTTAAGCAGCTGCGCACCGGCAATTGCATGAAGAAGTGCGGAGGTGTTAAGCTCAATTTCGCTTACATCATATTCATTTCTCTTTGCAAGCTCGTACTGCTCGTCCTTACCAAGCTCCTTAGCAATATCGTGTATCATTCCCGCAAAGTAAGCCCTCTGCTCATCCTCGCCAAAAAGCTGTGCCAATTCTTTAGCTGCCGCTGCAACATTCATCGAATGCGTGTAACGCTTTTTTGACAAGTTTTCTTTTAAGTACGCCGCTATTTCCTTTTGAACATTCTTTTTCAAATAACCACCATCTATCTTTTACCATTTTAAAGATAAAGCCTATTTTCCTCAATATATTTTACTACATTTTCATTTAAATAGCAACTAAGCTTTGTAAACTTTCTTTGTGCGACAAGTGAGCGTATTTGTGTTGAGCTTATATCAAGCGGCTCTGTATGAGCTATCTCAATATCGCCGCCTATGCTATTAAGACGCTCGGCACATGGCTTGATTCTCTCGGTATCCTCATCACTTCTTGAAACGCAAACAAGCGCTGAAAGACGTAAAATTTCCTCATAGCAATACCATTTGTCAAATGAAAGCAGCATATCGCTTCCCATGATAAAATACAGCTTATCGCTCGGATAAATCTCACGAAAATGTCTAAGGGTTATTACTGTATAGCTTCTGCCCTCGCCTTTAAGCTCCCAATCGCTGCACTCGCAGCTTTCGCTTTCAAATGCAAGCCTGCACATATTAAGCCTATCGGACTCTGTAGCCAGGTTTTCCGCCTGCTTGTGTGGCGGAAGCTTGTCGGGCATTACTATCAGCTTATCAAGCTCAAGAGCCGACTGTACACTTTTTATGCAATTTTCATGACCTAAATGCGGCGGATTAAAGGTTCCTCCAAATATTGCTATTCTCATTTTACAAGCTTAATCTTAGGCTCCTTAGGATTTGCCTTATACAAAATAGCCTTTGAACCTATGCACGAAACCACATCTGCACCTATTCTGTCGGCAATGTCCTGCGAAGCCTCTCTTGCGCTTAAAAGAGAATTCTCCAGCACTGTGATTTTCACTATCTCGTGTACTCTTAGATAATCGTCTATCTGTGCCGCCTGTGCGTCACCTACTCCGCCCTTTCCTACCTGAAAGGCAGAATCTATCGAATTAGCCAGCGATTTTAGCTGAGCTCTTTGCTTTGATGTTAGCATATACTGCTCCTTTGCTTTAATTTATCAGCAAGCTCTCTTAATGCCCTTCCTCGGTGAGAGATTGCGTTTTTTTCCTCGTCGTGCATTTGCGCTATTGTTCTGCCATCTACACAAAAAATCGGGTCATAGCCAAAGCCATTATCTCCATACGGCTCACAGCCTATTTTGCCTTCACAAACACCTGACGCTGTGATTTCCTCGCCATTTTCATATATAAAGCTTATCGCACAGACAAACCTTGCAGTACGCTTTATACCAGGCACTCCTTCAAGGCGGCGAATAATCTCTGCATTCTTTTCATCATCATTCTCAATACCGAGCCAGCGTGCGGAATAAACTCCCGGCTCACCATCAAGTGCATCTACTACAAGTCCGCTGTCGTCAGCAATACACGCACATCCGCTAAGCTCATGTAATGCCCTTGCCTTAATTGCCGCATTCTCCTCAAAGGTGTCACCCGTTTCCTCGGGCTCACATTTTATCCTTGCCTCGTTAAGAGAAAGCACCTCATCAAATCCATTTTCCTTTAAAAGCTGCTTGTATTCCTTGATTTTACCCTTATTATTGCTTGCTATAATTATTTTCATTATCATTCCTCTATTAATGTCTTGTATTTTTTGCTTAATTTAATGCTTATACGTCACCCTCGTTTTTCTCAGCTTATCACGGTATTTTCCCGCCTTTTCGGGAGCCATCATAACCATGCAAAGCTCGTTGTAAACTACCTTGAGATCTAAATCCTCAGTAGCGGTGTAGGCACTCATACCGATTTCCGCACCCGTATCAACGCCTACAAACTCTATTTCCTTAACACCACGAGAGCACATAAGGTCGGCAAGAGCGTCATTTGCAAAGCAATCAGGCTTGTTTTTTTCATAAATATTTTTGGAGCGTACCTTAAGATCCCTTGCAAAGTCCGAATCACGTGAGTCCTTTGCTGGCATTGAGCCCTTAAAAAGCCCCTTGCCAATGCTTACGATATAGAAAACCTCTTCGGGCTGGTACTCCATAATTCTCTGGTTAACTCTTTGAGTGAGTCCATCTGCATCGAATGAAAATTTGTCCTTGTTTCTGTTCTTTCCAACATACATCTCCTGCATATTGAAAACAAAAAGTACATTATCCATATCCTAATAACCCCCAAAATTTAGTATTTATTCAAACAGCGCATTAACAAAGCTCTTAGCTTCAAATGGCTGAAGATCGTCAATCTTTTCTCCTACGGTAACAAGCTTTACGGGAATGCTTAGCTCATCCGAAATCGTTATTACAATTCCACCCTTTGCGGTGCCATCAAGCTTAGTTAGGATTATGCCCGTAATATCGCACGCCTCATTAAACAGCTTAGCTTGACTTACAGCATTTTGTCCCGTAGTAGCATCAAGTGCAAGCAAAACCTCAAGCGAGCAATCCTCAGCCTGCTCATGAACTATACGTGAGATTTTCTTTAGCTCGTTCATAAGATTCTTTTTATTATGAAGTCTGCCTGCCGTGTCGCAAAGTACAACATCAGCTCCCCTTGCCTTAGCGGCTGTAAGCGCATCAAACACAACTGCGGCGGGATCACTTCCCTCGTTATGTTTAATTATATCACATCCTGCACGATTTGTCCATACCTCAAGCTGATCTATTGCCGCAGCTCTGAAGGTATCCGCTGCTGCTACTATAACCTTCTTGCCCTGCTGCTCCAGCAAATAAGCGAGCTTACCTATGGTAGTGGTCTTTCCCGCACCGTTTACTCCGATTACAAGCACCACACTCGGCTTAGTCGAGGTGTCGAGCTGCTGATCCTCTCCCATCATCTCAATTATAACATCCTTTAGCTCGTCCTTTATCAGCATCGGATCTGTTATACCCTTTACCTTTACTCGCTCTCTTAAATCGTCGCAAATCTTAACCGATGTATTTACACCGATATCGCACATGATAAGCGTTTCCTCAAGCTCCTCAAAAAGCTCCTCGTCTATCTTAGTAAACGAGCCCAGAAGATGCTCGATTTTGCCCATCATTGAGTCCTTTGTCTTTTTTAGTCCTGCTTTAAGCTTCTCGAAAAATCCCATTTTCTCTCTCCTTACTTATATTACTGTTCGCCTGCTTCAAGCGATTTTGTATCCTCCATACTCATCTTCAAAAGCCTCGATACGCCCTTTTCCTGCATGGTCACTCCGTAGAGAACATCCGCCTCCTCCATTGTACCGCGCCTATGAGTTATGGCTATAAACTGCGTCTTGTCAGTAAACTTGTGAAGATATGCCGCATATTTGCTAACATTTACATCGTCAAGTGCCGCCTCGATTTCGTCAAGCAGACAAAATGGAGAAGGACGCACCGTCAAAATTGCAAAGTATATGCACACTGCAACAAATGCAATCTCGCCGCCTGAAAGGCTCATAAGGCTCTTGCCAACCTTTCCCGGAGGGGCAGCGTTAATTTCTATTCCGCTTTCAAGCACATTATCTTCGTCAGTCAGCGAAAGACTAGCCTTTCCTCCGCCAAAAAGCTCAGTAAATATTTCTGAAAAGCTTTTGTTTATCTTCTCAAAGCTCTCGGTGAAAATCGACTTCATGCTTTCGGTAAGGCTGTCTATAAGCTGGCAAAGCTCAAGCTTTGATTTGTTTACATCCTCAAGCTGTGAGCTCATAAACTCATACCTTTGCGAAACCTCTTCGTATTCCTCAATCGCTCCAAGATTTACATTTCCGAGTGACTTTATCTGCGCTCTAAGCTCATTCAGTCGCATACGTGATTCCTTTGCATCCTCAGGCTCAGGATAGCTTTCTCCCGCCTCGGTGCGCGTTAGACCATACTCGTCCCAAAGCTGTCCCGTAAGCTTGTCAAACTCCTGCGTTACACTTGTCGTTCTCTCGGTAAGCCTTGTCACCTCTTCTGCAAGCGTTTCACGCTCGTTCATCTTGTTTTTCTGCTCTTGCCTTTGCTTTTCTGCATTAAGGTTTATACGAACCTGTTCGGCTTGTGCCAGCTCAATTTTCTTCTCAAGTGCTTTTGTTCTCTCACCTGAATCACTTACGCTCTCAGCAATTGCCAGGATCTCCTCATGCTTTTTATCGATCTCGCCCTTACAAGCATCAATCTCCTTGTAAAAGCGCTGCTCATCACCGCTACCCTCGCTTATTGAGGTGTTAAGTCTTTCAATTTCGCTCCTTACAGCATCTATATCCTTTTGATTTTCAGCACTCTTAACCCTCATCTCAGAAAGCTCTGCTGAAAGCCTTGCTCCCTCATCCAAGCGGCGTGTGTTTTCATCGCT
This sequence comes from Ruminococcus sp., assembly GCA_021199375.1. Classification (GTDB taxonomy): domain Bacteria; phylum Bacillota; class Clostridia; order Oscillospirales; family Ruminococcaceae; genus YE71. The sequence continues at coordinate 42,306 of JAJQIB010000032.1, forward strand.
CAGCTTAGTACGCTTCTCCTCACGCTGTGATATATCCTTTTCAAGCCTCGAAAGCTGCTCACTTGCTTCATTTGTCTGCTGCTCGGCTTGGTTTATCTGATCATTGTATTTTTCTATACTCTCATTAAGCTTCTGCTCGCCGCCGTCAAGCTCATCAATCATCTGCTCGACACGCTTAAGCTCCATGTCGCTTCTTAAGATGTCCTCTCCCACACCTGATAGATTTTCCTTTACTCCGTCAAGCTGTGCCGATAGGTTTTGCACCTCCTGCATCAGACTCTCACGAGTATGTCTAAGCTCATCTCTTTTGCCGTCAAGCTTTTGTTGCTTGCTCTCAAGCTCAGAAATCTCGTTTTTACGGGTTAGTATTCCGGTGCTCTTTGATGTGCTTCCGCCCGTATACGAGCCTCCTGCGTTAACCACCTGACCATCAAGAGTGACAATCTTAAATTTATATCCATGCCTTTTTGCAATCTCGGATGCACTGTCAATATCCTCAGCAACTGCCGTTCTTCCCAGCAGATTTTTTACCAGCCCTGTAAATTTTTCATCACTTTCTACAAGCTCGCTTGCGAGTGCTATAAAGCCCTCCTCACCTACAGGAGGATTTTCAAGCGTTCTCGCCTTAACAGAGGTTAGCGGCAAAAATGTCGCACGTCCTGCCTTGTTATCCTTAAGCAGCCTTATGCACCTCTTAGCGGCTGCCTCATCCCTTACCGCTATGTTTTGCAATGCTCCGCCAAGTGCCGTTTCAACCGCTGTCGAGTATTTGCTTGGCACCTCAATAAGCTGTGCTACAGATCCAAACACGCCCGACAGCATACCGCTTGATGAAGCCTTCATGATATACTTAACGCTATATGCAAATCCCTCCATAGCGTTCTCTAGATCTCTTAAAATTCCAAGCCGCTGTGCAATGCCCTTAAGCTCATTTTCATTATCAGAATAAGTCTGCTGTGCCGATTCAAGCTTTTTTTGCTTGCCTTCCCAAAGCTTTGAGTAGCCTACGCTCTTGTTTTCAAGCTCCTGCTTTTGCCCCTTAAGCTGCTGGCTTTTTTTGACAATTTTATCCTTTTCGCTTTCAAACAGCCTTCTGCGATCTTCACGCTCTGCCCGATCTAAAGCAAGCTCCTCAAGCGACTGTCTAGCCGTAAAATCTAAGTTCTTCGCCGATTCAAGCTTAAATGTAGCGTTAGACTTTTCCAGATAAAGCTCGTTAATCTCACGCTCAAGCCTGTCAAGCTCGCCCTCTCTTGCACTCTGCTCATTTTGAGAGCCCTTTAGTCTGCCTTCAAGCTCATCAATGCTCATTTCAAGCGCTTCACCCTCAGCTATTCTCTGCTGCAGCTCACTCTGCTTTTGCTCAAGCTGATTCTGAAGAAAATAAGCGCTGCTGCGTGACTGGTCAATGCTGTCATTTATCTGCTCGATTTTCTCTTCTAAATGCTTTATATCATTTTCGAGCACTGCTGTTTTAGCGCCCGAATTTGATTTTTCAAGCTCTATCTGATGAATATTTTCCTTTAGCTCTGCTGCAATCTCGCCCTGCTTTGCAGCCTTAGCAAATTCATTTTCAATTTCCTTTTCAATCTGTTCAAGCTCATTCGATAAGGCTTCATACTGATCCTTTAACAAGCTAAGCCTATGCTCATACTCCGTAGATTTATCCATAAGCTCGTTTAGGCGCATCACCCATAGCGAAACCTCAAGCCCACGCTTTTCGTCATCAAGCACTCTAAAACGCTTTGCCTTTTCACACTGCTTTTTAAGCGGTGTAAGTCTGCCCTCAAGCTCTGAAAGAATGTCGGTAAGCCTGCTTATGTTATCCTCAGCTCTTGCAAGCTCGTTTTCCGTTTCACGCTTCTTGCTCCTAAACTTCGAAATTCCCGCTGCCTCATCAAAAATCATTCGACGATCCGTCGACTTGCTCGAAACAATTTCGCCTATTTTGCCCTGTCCGATAATAGCATAGCCATCCTTGCCAAGACCTGTATCCATAAATAGCTCTTCAATGTCCTTCAAGCGCACATTAGAACCATTTAGCATATATTCACTATCGCCATTTCGATAAAGCTTTCTCGATACGCTAACTATATCGGCATCATTTTTTAGCGCATGATCGCAATTGTCGATGGTCAGCGTCACCTGTGCAAAATTAGCCTTAGGACGTGTAACAGAGCCGTAGAAAATAACATCCTCCATTTTTTCACCACGAAGGCTTTTCCACGACTTTTCACCCAAAACCCAACGCATAGCATCGCCTATATTGCTCTTGCCGCTGCCGTTAGGTCCGACTACTGCCGATATTCCCTTTGTAAATTCAAGCTTCGTTTTATCGGGAAACGATTTGAATCCCTGAAGCTCAAGTGATCTTAAATACATTTATATACGTCCCTTTTTATGCGAATTTCGTTTGGTAAAAGCGATGTATCACTCTTTATCTCAAGCTGAATTCCTTTTTTGCAAAAGTACAATTTATTGGACTGTTTGTGTCCTACTGCAGCGCTCACCATACTTTTTCCAGCATATACCGTTATCTCGGTGTCGCAAGACTCAAGCCGCTTATCTATAATATCTCGCACAACAGCAGACTTGACAATCTCGCCAAGTGCTGGATGATAAAATCCTGCTACAAGATTTTTTTCAACATCCTTTGAAGCGTGCAAGCCTATTCTCAAAATTCTAATATCATTATCCAAAAAGGCTCGAACCATCTCGGCGCAAATCTCGACTGCCCTTTCAAAGCTAAAAAGCTTATATTCGCCGCTTTCATAAAGCTCTGCAAGCCTTGTGCCCTTTAGTACACAAACAGGATAAATTCTTATCGTGTCAGGATGAATTTTAAGCACCTCATCAAGCGTTTTTTTCTCACAAGCCTCGCTTGACCTATAGAGTCCCACCATAACCTGTAAACCCAGCTCAAAGCCATAGCTTTTTATAAGCTCAGATGCGGTTATAACATCCTTAGCGGTGTGCCCTCTATCGTTAGCATCAAGAACCTCATCTACCATAGACTGCGCACCAAGCTCAATTGATGTCACACCATATTCCTTAAGAAGTCTTAATATCTCATCGTCTATACAGTCGGGTCGGGTAGATATTCTTATTCCTTTAAATCCGCCTGCTCCAATAAAGGGCTGTGCAGCATTTAAAAGCTCAAGCATATACTCTCGCTCAATTGCGGTAAAGCTTCCTCCAAAAAATGCTATTTCGGTATCGCTCGGATTGTTTACCTCACCTAAAGCCTGAGTACATACCCGCTCTACATCCTCCTTGTGAGGAGCCTCGCTTGAGGATGTTATTGTGCGCTGATTGCAAAATGCACAGCTGCAAGGACAGCCTAGATGCGGCACAAAAAACGAAATGTTGCTGTGACTCACTTATCCTCACCTATACGCTTTAACAGCTCGTGTGCAGCTGCTTGCTCGGCACTCTTTTTAGATCTGCCCTCGCCTTCACCTAAAACCTTGCCATTTATAAGCACCTCAACTACAAATCTCTTGTCGTGATCGGGTCCTGACTCTCCCTTTAGGCGATACTCAATTCTTTCGTCAGGATTTCGCTGTACCACCTCTTGAAGTGCGGTTTTATAGTCGTGAAAGCTCTCATTTCCTGTAGGCTTAATGTTCTTTGGAATAAACGACAGAACATATTCTCTTGCCGCTTCGATTCCGCCATCTAGGTAAACTGCCGCAATCACTGCCTCAAATGCGTCTGAAACAATCGACGGACGTTCTCTTCCTCCGGTTTGGTCCTCGCCCTTACCAAGAAAAATATGCTCGCCTAAATGTATACGCTTTGAAAACTCATACAACGCAGTTTCGCAAACAAGCGATGCTCTGAGCTTTGTAAGCTCTCCCTCAGGAATTGACTTAAAATGCTTAAATATATAGTCAGAAACAACAATCGACAGCACTGAGTCACCTAAAAATTCCAGTCGCTCGTTGCTGTGTCTTGCCTTTTTGTTTTCATTTGCAAATGAAGAATGTGACAGTGCCTCATAAAGCAGGCTCTCATCCTTAAACTCGTATCCCATCAGACTCTGTAAATCCTTCATAGACTCCTTTTCGTTCATTTTTATTGCTCCTTGATTTTTTGACTTTCCTTCATCTGTGCTAAAGCCTTTGTCGTTTCATCAATCACGCCTGTTTCGGTAAACGCCTTTGCCTGTCTTACAGCATTATAAAACGCCTTTGCATTTGAGCTGCCGTGTGCCTTGATTACCGGCTTTGCTGCTCCTAATAGCGGTGCTCCGCCGTACTCAGTATAATCGACCTTCTTTTTAAAGTCCTTTACCGATGGCATAATCATAAGTGCTGCAAGCTTGTTTTTAAATCCTGAGGTAAGCATATCCTTAAGCTCAGTTGTAAAGAACTTGCCCATTCCCTCATACAGCTTTAGCATTATATTTCCTGTAAATCCATCTGTAACCACAACGTCAGCTTCTCCGAGCGGCACATGCCTTGCCTCAATATTTCCGATAAAGTTTACAGGCGCTTCCTTTAATCTTGAATATGTTTCCAGTTCAAGCTCTCTGCCCTTTGACTCTTCTGTGCCTATGTTTACAAGCGCAACCCTTGGTGAGGTCACCTCCATGATTTTGTTCATGTATATCGAGCCCATCATTGCAAACTGTGTCAGCATTTCAGGACGACAGTCGGCATTTGCTCCGCTGTCTAAAAGCATTACGGGATCTGATGCAGTCGGCAGTATTGTTGCAAGCGCAGGACGCTTTATTCCCTTTATGCGCTTTACAATCATAGTAGCTCCAACTACAAGTGCGCCGGTAGAGCCCGCCGAAAGAAAAGCATCTCCCTGCCCATCAGCTAGCATCTTCATTCCCACAGCCATCGAGCAATCCTTCTTGCCCTTGATTACCTCAGTCGGCTCCTCACAAACATCTATCACAGTCGCAGCATGGCGTATTTTAAGTCCGCTTATATCGAGAGCATTTTCTTTAGCACAGGATTTAATCCTTTGCTCATCGCCAACAAGCGTTATATCCACTCCAAAATCTCTCTTTGCGTCAATTGCTCCCTTTATAACCTCAAGTGGAGCATTATCTCCGCCAAATGCGTCCATTACTATATTCATATTATTTCCTCCGATTTTATAGCTGTGCTAAGATCGCTGAGTCCTCTCATTGAAATAGCCTCATAGCGTTTTCTTTTGTCACGAATTTTCTCATCAAGTGGTGGCAAAAGTCCCATGTTGCATCCCATAGGCTGAAATTTTTCAACGGTTTGGTCACTTATATAGGCTGACAGCGCTCCAAGCATTGTCGTTCTCGGTAAAGTGATATACGATTCTCCCCGTATGCTTCTCGCCATGTTAAGTCCTGCCATAATACCGCTTGCGGCAGATTCTATATACCCCTCAACGCCGGTAATCTGTCCAGCAAAGTAAATATTTGGATTATCTCTCATGAAAAACTGCGGCGACAACAGCTTGGGCGAATTTATAAACGTATTTCTGTGCATAACACCATAGCGTACAAATTCGGCATTTTCAAGTCCGGGTATTAATGAGAACACTCGCTTTTGCTCGCCAAATTTAAGATTGGTCTGAAAGCCTACTATGTTGTACATACTACCCTCGTTATTCTCATTTCTCAGCTGAACTACAGCATAGTAGCGCTCATGCGTCACTGGGTGATATATACCGACAGGCTTTAGCGGACCGTATCTCATGGTATCCGCTCCACGCTTTGCAAGAACCTCTATTGGCATACATCCCTCATATACAGAAAAATCATCCTTTGTCTTTCCACGGTCAAACTCATGAAGAGGTGCTGACTCGGCATTTACAAGCTCATTATAAAAGCGCTCATATTCCTCCCTTTTCATAGGGCAATTTATATAGTCTGCATCCCCACGTCCATAGCGAGAAGCATAAAACACCTTGCTCATATCAAGGCTTTCTCTTGTGACAATCGGTGCGGCAGCATCATGAAAATGCAGGTATTCTCCGCCAACAAGCTTGCTCAAGCTCTCGCTCAGCGCATCAGAGGTAAGTGGACCCGTTGCAATAATCACTCTGCCCTCAGGCAGACTCGTCACCTCACAGCTCTTGATCTCAATTTTAGCGCTTGATTTTATTCTATTAGTGACAAGATCCGAAAACCTCTCACGGTCTACCGCAAGAGCACCTCCTGCCGACACCCTTGATTTCTCGGCACACTGCATTGTAAGTGAGCCAAGTCTGCGCATTTCCTCTTTAAGCATTCCTGCCGCAGAGCCTATTCTCTGCGCCTTAAGAGAATTTGAGCATACAAGCTCTGCAAAGCCCGTGTACTTATGTGCAGGAGTGTATTTTTTCGGCTTCATCTCAAACAGCTCTACGTCTATTCCTGCTTGTGCAAGCTGCCATGCAGCCTCACATCCAGCGAGACCTGCGCCTATAACCTTTACCTTTTCTGCCATTTTATTATTCGCTTTCGCTCAAATCCTTTTCGTATCCACAGCCCTCTTTGTGACAAACAAGCTTTCCGTTCTTGCCGCCCTTTCTGAAGAGAGTTGAGCCACACTGCGGGCATTTTTCCTCAAGCGGAACATCCCATGTCATAAATTTACAGTTAGGATTATCCTCACAGCCGTAGTATTTTCTGCCCTTCTTTGACTTTTTGAGCAGCACTCGCTTTCCACAGTATGGACAATATCCTCCCGTTTCCTCGACTACAGCCTTAGTGAAGGTACAATCGGGAAAACCGCTGCAAGCCATAAACTTGCCATATCTTCCGATTTTTATAACCATCGGCTTTCCGCAAACCTCACAAATTTCGTTCGTTTCCTCAGCAGGAACCTTTACACGCTTGCCGTCCATTGCCCTTTCAGCCTCTTCAAGCTCGTTTTCAAACTCGCCATAAAAATCCTTGAGAGTGTCTGTCCACTTTATCTGTCCGTTTTCAACCTTATCCAGGTCATTTTCCATGTTTGCAGTGAATTTGAGATCTACAATCTTATCAAAATGCTCACTCATCACCTGATTTGTAACCTCGCCTAATGCCGTAGGCTTTAGCTGCTTGCCGTCACGCTCAACATAGTTTCTTGCTAGTATTGTCGTGATGGTCGGCACATAGGTTGAAGGTCTGCCGATACCGGTTTCCTCAAACGCCTTGACAAGCGTCGCCTCGGTGTAGCGTGCGGGAGGCTGAGTAAAATGCTGATTCCCCTCAAGCTCCTGAAGCTTAAGCAGATCACCCTTCTTTACATCCGTAAGATCGTTTTTAGGCTCTGCATCATCGTCTCTAGTTTCCTCATAAAGCGCTGTAAATCCATCAAACCTAATCGAGTAGCCCGATGCCTTAAAAACGCATCCATTTGACTCAATGCTCGCCGAGATGGTATTCATAACGCACTTAGACATCTGACTTGAGATAAATCTCTCCCATATCAGCTTATAAAGCCTGTACTGATCCGAAGTGACTCCGCTTTCCTTGACCTCGCTAGGCGTAAGCTCCGGGTGTGAGGGACGAATAGCCTCATGTCCGTCCTGTGCATTGCCCTTTACCTTGTATTTGTTCGGCTTTTCGGGAACATATTCATCTCCGAAATGAGCCTTGATATATTCATATGCCTGCGCTCTTGATTCCTCTGATATACGCTGGCTGTCTGTACGCATATAAGTGATAAGACCTGTGGGTCCTAAGCCCTTGATATCAACACCCTCATAAAGCTCCTGAGCCACCTTCATTGTACGGCGTGCCTGAAATGACAAGCGTCTTGAAGCCTCCTGCTGGAGCGTCGAGGTCGTAAACGGTGTAGCGGGAGATTTTCTTCTCACGCTCTTTTTTACCTCTGCTACCTCAAACTGTGCATCATTAAGGCGTGATAAAATCTCGTCAGCCTGCTCCTTGCTGTTAAGCTGTGCCTTTTCACCATCTATGCTTTCAAGCTTTGCAGAAAAGGTTCGATTTGAATCCTTAGCTGAAAATCTGGCATCAATCGACCAATATTCGGTCGTTACAAACCTGCGGATTTCCTCCTCTCGGTCGCATATCATCTTAACAGCAACCGACTGAACTCTTCCTGCTGAAAGTCCTCTGCGAACCTTTCTCCAAAGAAACGGCGAGAGCTTGTAGCCTACAATTCTGTCTAAAACACGTCTTGCCTGCTGAGCATCTACAAGATTCATGTCTATCCTTCGAGGATGCTCCATACCCTCCTTGATTCCTGATTCCGTAAGCTCCTTAAAGGTCACACGGTTGTCATCATTTAAATCAAGTCCTAAAATCTGAGCTAAATGCCATGATATAGCCTCTCCCTCACGGTCGGGGTCTCCTGCCAGATAAACCTTGTCACAGCCCTTAGCCTTTTTCTTTATTTCCTTAATTACCGGTTCCTTTTCCTTAATGTTTATATACTGCGGTTCAAAGCTATTTTCTATATCTACTCCCAGCTTTGATTTAGGAAGGTCACGCAAATGTCCCTTGGATGCTATGACCTCATAATCACCGCTTAAATATCTTTTTATCGTCTTAACTTTCGTTGGAGACTCAACAATTATAAGATTTGACAAATAATCTTCTCCTTTTCAAATGTACTTTCCCCTTTTGCACCATACCATACATCATTTTAATCGGTACTGCTTTCCCGATATTTCCTCTACACTTCCCGAAATCTGCATCAGCATAAGCTCGCTAAGTACATCGTTTACAGATATTTCGAGCATTTCGGCAAGCTGATTTAGGTGCAATATGCCATTTTCCTTGAGCGCTGTATAAATTTTTTGCTGAATAGGATTTAATGCACTCATATCTATTGTAACAGACATTTTTGATTTATGCAAGTCCTCTTGCTCATTTTTTTGAAATTTTTTAATTTTTTTTGCCCGAATTTTATTATTCGAGCCTGTTTTCTCCTCTTTCTTTACCTTTACATCGTCATAATTAACCACTCCGACGTTCTGTGAAACACTGCCGGGCTTTAGCACACGAAGAATATCTCCCGCATCAAACACTGGCTGCGCTCCGTTTCGTATAAGATTACGCTGACCGAAAAATCTGCGATCGGTTATATCAGCCGGAGGAACTGCAAAAATCGGACGACCCAGCTGTTGTGCATGACGCACGTTGTTCAAGCTATGTCCATCCGCTGCACACTCAATAAAAAGCACACAATCGGCAAGTGCGCACATTATTCTGTTTCGACAATCGTACTTTACCTTTCCAAAGTCCTCGCTGTCGGTATATTCGGCAATCATCGCTCCATTCTTAGCAATTGCGTCACTTAGCTCGCCCTGCGACAGCTCGTCACAAATTCCACGTCCGCATACCGCCGCCGTCTCGGCTCCTGCATTTAAAGCTGCGCTGTTAGCATATGTGTCTATGCCCTCCTCAAAGCCTGAAATAACAAGAGCTCCTGCATTCGCAAGCTGTGTGCAAATTTCATTTGTCACCTCAAGCGAGTAATCGCACGCTTTGCGTGAGCCCGCTACAGCCACAACAGCAGGTGCATCAAACACCCTAGTGCTTCCTCTGACAAACAAAACAGGAGGAGGATTGGGAGTGCGTTTTAAACGCATAGGATAGCCCTCACTTCTTAAAGTAAGCACTGTGATTCCCTGCTGCTCGCAGCTGTCGATAATTTTCTTCGCCTGTTCAAGTATTTTCTCGTTTACACGCTTTAGCTGACCTGCTGTAAGTCCCTCAACTTTTCCGGATTTTATATCCATACAAAGCTCGTGCACCTGTCTATAGTCTTTTGCTGTATTCCAAAAGCTCTCATTCGCCACTCCGAATACCATTTCGAGCCATACCCAGTAAACACGTCTGTCGCCGTAAATTATCTCACTCACCCTTACTCATCTCCCACAATAAAATAGTGCCGGCAATTGCCGCATTAAGCGACTGCACATTTCCTCTCATCTGAATAGTTATTTTTTCGTCACATTCAGCCGTCACGCTATCGCTAAGTCCCCTGCCCTCATTTCCGATTACAACAGCACATCCGCCCGAAAAATCAAACTCACGTGCATTTTTTCCGCCGCTTACAACAGCAGCACAGGTTTTAACTGATGCATAGCGCAGCACATCTAAGGCTGTCTGTACGTCCCTTTCGATAAATAGATCTATATATGGCATACTTCCCATAGCCGAGCGCACTACCTTAGGATTATACAAATCCACCGTGTTGTCTGTCATGATAACGCCGTCTAATCCAACAGCTGCAGCAGTTCTGAGCATAGTTCCAAGATTTCCGGGATCCTGCAAATTCACCGTCACAAGATACCTTCCGCTTGAGCTTAAAGCCTCAACACAAAATGGCTTATCAAGCCTATGCGCTATAGCAAACATACCCTGAGTATTATCGACACTGCTCATTCTATCAGCTACCTCATCGGTAATAATATGCCTTTTTTCAGCATCGACCCGCTCAAGGGCATTCATATCAAGCGTTTTACTGTATCTATCCCATGCTTTTTCGGTGTAAAAAACTGCCTCAAGCTCAGCAGATTCAGCAATATCTGTGCATCCTCTTGCCCCTTCAACAACAAAAAGTCCCGATTCATCTCTTGCTTTTTTGCTTGCTGAAAGCTTTATATATTGCTTGATCCTTGGATTTTCCTTACTTGAGATAAACATTACTTTACACCCTACCTATACGAAAAAACGCACAGCTTTTGAGGCTATGCGTTTTTGGTTTTGCGATTAAAGAGCAGCCTTAGCCTGCTGAACAATAGCTGTAAAGCCTGCGGGATCGTTGATTGCGATTTCCGAAAGCATCTTTCTGTTAAGTCCGATTCCTGCCTTCTTGCAGCCATTCATGAATGTTGAATAGTTCATTCCGTTAAGCTGTGCAGCTGCCGAAATTCTTGTGATCCATAGTCTTCTGAAGTCTCTTTTCTTCTGCTTTCTTCCGATGTAAGCATATTGTCCCGACTTCATTACTGCCTGCTTTGCCATCTTAAAGTGCTTGCTCTTTGCACCAAAATAGCCCTTAGCAAGCTTAAGAGTTTTATTTCTTCTCTTACGAGTCATAGTTGCGCCCTTAATACGAGCCATGATAATTACCTCCTAGTTTTTCTTTTCCTCAAGCTTAGCCTTCACGGCTCGTTTTTACTTATACGGAATTAGCTTCTTAACGTTCTTTACGTTGCTTTCATCAGCGTAGCCCGCACCACGCAAAATTCTCTTGCGCTTGTGATCCTTTTGGGTCAGTCTGTGTCTTTTGTTGGTATGCTGATACTTTACCTTGCCGCTTCCGGTAACCGAAAAGCGCTTCTTTGCACCGGAATGTGTCTTAATCTTAGGCATAAATTTATCCTCCTTGTGTTTGATTTACTTAGTGGATTTTGGCGAAATGTACATTACGTAGCTTCTGCCCTCCATCTTGGGCTGCTTATCAACAACTCCGATTTCACTAACTTCCTCCGCAAATTTCTTAAGCAGCTCCTCGCCAAACTGAGGATGCGCTACTGTTCTCTTACGAAAACGAACCTCGACCTTGATTCTGTCGCCGCTCTTCAAAAACTTTGACGCCTGATTTACCTTGGTTTCAAAATCGTGCTTTTCGATGGTTGAGGACATCTTAACTTCCTTTACGTCCATAACCCTTTGATTCTTCTTCGCTTCCTTTTCGCGCTTGGACTGCTCAAAGCAGAATTTACCGAAATCCATGATTTTGCATACAGGCGGCTTTGCATTAGGTGCGATCATAACTAGATCTTCATCCTGATCATATGCCTTTGCGAGTGCATCTCTTGTTGACATTACTCCAAGCTGATTTCCTTCAGAATCAACAACTCTGATTTCCTTTTCACGGATATCTTCGTTAATCTTGTAATCCTTATTGTTAATAACAGTACACCTCCATAACAATATAAAACGGATGCAGAAAATCAAGCTTTCCGCATCCGTAAAATAAACCGCATTTAATACACACCAATCTTGGTGCAACGGGATGAAATCCTACGTAACCTTTTTACTTCTCGAAGCTCGAGTGCTGAAGGTGAGAGCGGAAGCTTTGCTCTGCTTATGTTTCCTAAATATTATACACTATATTTCATTCCGTGTCAATCGCTAAAGCTGTAAATTTTTTATGAACATAGGATATCAATTAATATCCGCCATTCTTCATGTACCTTGCTCTTGGATCTTCTACGGTGTAGTCAATTTTAACGTCATCAAAATGGCTATAGTCTGCCTGAGGAATATTACCTGTGGGATCTCCCATAAACTCCTCAAAGCCGTACTCCTTGATAAATTTAACAGCATTTGAGTTCATAGCGAGCGTATTGAATACTGTAGCAAGCTCCTCACCAATTCCATAAACCTCAATTACAAAGAGAATCATGTTAAAGAATACCGAAACAGCTCCCTGAGCTATTCCCTTGACCTCCTTAACCTTTTCATCAAACATCTGCATAACCATTAGTATCGCACGACGATTATCTCTAGCATCGGTTGTGGCATCAAGATAATGCTCAAGGTGGTGGATTATCCATCTCTCTACCTTCTTGTTAGATGCACTGATTACACGAGCTGTGATTTGCTTTTCTAGCTCCTTTTGACGGCGCATAATATGCTGTGAAAATACCTCACGGTTTGAGAAGCCCTCACCCAAGCGCTCAACCGAATCCTGAAGTATCGGCTGCATTTCCTTTAAAAGCCTTGTAGTTTCACGGCTATACTGCATTGCGCCTGCTGCCTCAGCTGTAAGTACATCAAGCAGTATCGCCTTTTCCTCCTTGCCGGCAGCCTTAGCATTCTGCTTAATCTCGTCAGAAGCGTTTCCTGAAAGAATAGTATCGATCTTATAAGCGTCCTTAACCTCATTGTAATAATTATAGAAATCATTAAAATCAAAGGCAATATCGTGGTTTTGTATGTACTGCTCAATAAGGATAAGGTCTACAGGCACTCCGCCCTCCTCATGAAGCTTCATCATGTCAGACATATCCTCCCATGCACGGGCGGTAACAAACGACTGATTACCCTCATCTGCGCAAGCTACACCATAGAAATTCTCAGGAAACTCGGTCAGATAGGTAATTATTGATGTATGAAGCTGTGCTTTAAGTGCGAATTCCTTCCAGCAGTTAAAGTCCGCAACGCAGTCTACCTTCTTAAGACGGTCGAGTGTTGCGATATCAAACTCGGTTACAGCGTGGTTATACTCTGAAGGGTTACCCGCAGTGGTAACTACCCATCCCTCAGGGATCTGGTGCTTACCAAAAATCTTATACTGCAAAAACTGAAGCATCATAGGTGCAATTGTTTGGTCAACGCAGTTAATTTCATCGAGGAAGAGTATTCCCTCTTTAATGCCGGTTTCCTCCATAGTTTCATAGATGTTAGCGATAACCTCACTCATTGTACTCTCAGAAACCTTAACCTCACGTCCGATGAAGTTTTTCTCAACAATCATCGGCTGACCGATAGCCGATTCTCTAGTCTGGTGTGTCATTGCGTAGGACACAAGGTTTACGTGCATCTCCTGTGCAATCTGATCCATAATAGCGGTCTTTCCGATTCCGGGAGGGCCCATTAGAAATACAGGACGCTGACGCTCCAGTGGAATAAGATAATCGCCATACTCGTCCTTCAAAAGATAAGAACGTATAGCATGCTCTATCTGCTCTTTTGCTTCTTTAATATTCATACAGTCATTCCTCCGTCACTTGCAATCGAATGTTTTAATACAACATTCACAAAATCTCATATTTCTATTATAAACTATTGCTAAAATTTTGTCAACCTTCATTTAAAGCTTTGTAGGATTGTATAAACTTTTACCCGAAAATTTGTACAAATTGCGAATGAAAAAGCCAACAATGACTGTGCTTTATTTTTTTATATTGTGTCGACAGCCTAAATGCTACATCACTAGCAGAATCGCATCTGTCCCAGTCAGCAAAGGGTGCAGGGTGTGGGTTAAAAAACACCCGCACCCTGCACCCTTTAGAGATAGATTAGGGGTATGTGTGAGAAGGGTTGGGACGGGAATGATTTTAAAAGCTAAAAATTGTCAGATTAATTTGGAATCACCCTGTACTTCATATGTCTTGCTTTAAAATAGCAATATTCGCCTTTTTTTATATCATCGATTGTCAAATCATCCTCATCTGCCAAATATACAAATCCATCCTGCAATATAACGGTTGAACCAAACCAATATGGATCATAATATTCAGGGTCTCTACTGGAAGTATCATATTCGATATCGCCCCAGAACCATACTTCAATTTTGCAGCCCCATGTGCCATCAAATTTCAGATGAAGTATTCCGTCGTGTAATTCCTCTTTTACTATTCTAGCATCATGGAATCTACCAGAAACGCATTCTAAATCCTCAATATCTTTACCAGTTTTAATTTCTGTAGTTTCCTCGTAAATATATCCTTCGTCCATAGCACGGCATTGATTAAGAATATCTTCCGGTTGTTTTTCCATAGCTATAAAGGAATCTATCAATTCTCTATTTAAAAAATCAACGCAGCCCACACCATTTTCGTCGATATTCCAATTATCGTGTTCGATATCCACTATCAAAATCTGAGGAATTATATACCTTGTATTAGGAACCATATTCAGCCATTTAATCAATCTTTTCTTTGCAGGATCCCAAACAATCCAATATGGATTATGTATGCTTTCTAAATATCTATCATACTCATCAGTTGCTGATATATCTTCGTAATAACCAAACACGGCAGAAATATAATATTTTCCATTTCCCTGTCGAATAATTGCGTGCATCTGTTTAACCTACCTTCAAACTTGTTTCAACTGCAAATTCCGATTTATTAATTTGCTTTGTTCGTTTCCTCCTGCTCATAATGCGCCATAATTTTATTATACAGTTTTTTGAATTATTTGTCAATAATATGATAAATAACACCTGGTGATTCGTCAGCTAACTAAACACAACGTTTTCATTTATCCTGGTTTCTTTTTACTTGCTAATAAGAAATCAGTTGAATTCAGTTAATTACAATCAGGCATAATCATCAAAAAATAGCGAAATAAAAATCCGTGTCCTTAAATTTTGAAAAAGGCACGGATTTTTGCTTGTTTAATTAAGAATAATCATAGTTCTAGGCTCTCCTGTTGCATTAGCAATTGAGGACACAAGCACCTGAGAACTTACACGTCTCAGACTTCTAGGTCCATTTCCATAATAGGGATCAGCATAGTAAAAATAAAGGGTGGAATTTATTACTTCATATCCACAAACCACAACAAAATGTCTTCCGCCACCGCTAGTAATAACTGAGCTTCTATAACAGGTTAAAACTAATACTCTGTGAGAATTATCAATTTGAGACTTGAGCTCGGCGCTTCTGTTTTGTGTAGAAGAGTAAATATTCTTTGCACTGTATTTGCCGTTAGAATATCCACTTATCAAAGTTAAAAGCTTTGGTGCGGTCATTCCTCCGCCTCCTCTTAAGCTACCCTGATCATTCAAATTATGCGATTCTGAATATAGAATCAGTTCATCCTTACTCCATCCGGCATTCTTCTCACTGTTTAATAGAATTGCTACAGCAGTAGGACCGCAAGCTGAATACCCCGCAATTTTTCCACCATATTGCCCTATAGCACCAGTTTGTAAAACCTTTGCATTGCTGCGTTTAATTGCATTTGTTTGCTTAATAAGCTTTTCTGATGACTGATAATTAATTATATAATAGCCTTCATAATGTGGGTCATAATATCCGGTATAGTAAGATGAACCCGATACGGCACCACTGTAATTGTAGGATGTATCGTAAACATTACTATAGCTTGTAATATAATACAGAGTATCATCAGATTTTGTTCCCGCCTCTATTACTGAGCTCGACTTGCCCCAATACTTTGTTCCTTTTAACGTTTTGTAGGCTTTCACCTTGTATTTATAGGTTTTTCCTGAGCTAAGTGATGAATCCCTATAGGTTGTTTTGCTGCCGTCTGAAATGGTTTTTACAGTTGTCCATTTTTTAGTCGATGAATCGTAACGATAGATCCTATAACCGCTTGCTCCACTTACCTTATTCCAATTTATACGGATAGCTGACGATGTACACGTGTAGCTTGTTTTTATACTAACCTTGTCAGGCTTTGTAACAGCAGTAATATATGTGCTTGTTTCTCCCCAATACTTTGTTCCTTTTAACGTTTTGTAGGCTTTCACCTTGTATTTATAGGTTTTTCCTGAGCTAAGTGATGAATCCCTATAGGTTGTTTTGCTGCCGTCTGAAATGGTTTTTACAGTTGTCCATTTTTTAGTCGATGAATCGTAACGATAGATCCTATAACCGCTTGCTCCACTTACCTTATTCCAATTTATACGGATAGCTGACGATGTACACGTGTAGCTTGTTTTTATACTAACCTTGTCAGGCTTTGTAACAGCAGTAATATATGTGCTTGTTTCTCCCCAATACTTTGTTCCTTTTAACGTTTTGTAGGCTTTCACCTTGTATTTATAGGTTTTTCCTGAGCTAAGTGATGAATCCCTATAGGTTGTTTTGCTGCCGTCTGAAATGGTTTTTACAGTTGTCCATTTTTTAGTCGATGAATCATAGCGATAAATCCTATAACCGCTTGCACCGTTTACCTTATTCCAATTTATGCGAATGGCTGAAGCAGTTGAAGAAAACTCAGATTTAAGCTCTACTTTTGAAGGATCTGTCGTAGTTATAATTACCGAGCTATATGTACCGTAATAATTACTGCCGTTTTCAGTCACAAATGCTCTGATCCTATATTTATATGTCGTACCTGATTCAAGATCACTATCTCTAAAGGTTACAATAGACCCACTATTAATAGTCTTGATATCAGTCCATTTTTTTGTACTTAAATCATAACGCTGAATCTGATAACCATTTGCCACGCTTACTTTTGTCCAATTTATTCTTACAGCTGAGTCTGTAGCAGAAAAGTCTGATTTTAAGCTTACACTTGGTACAGTTTTTACATCAGTATAATTATCCTTATAGCTGTAACCACACCTGGTGCAGGTGTGTAATGTGTATCCTTTTTCACTATAGGTCGCTGCCACAGTAGTTGTTTTGTAGCTATGACCAATTGCAGGAATGGCTATTGTATAGCTATCACCACATTCACAGGAAAGTGTAGCTTCTCCTGCTTGTGTACAAGTGGACTCCTTTGTAACTTCATATGTGTAGACATGTGTATGCTCACTACCATCGTTTGTAGTAGCTTC
The DNA here is from genome assembly GCA_021199375.1 of Ruminococcus sp. Classification (GTDB taxonomy): domain Bacteria; phylum Bacillota; class Clostridia; order Oscillospirales; family Ruminococcaceae; genus YE71. The sequence continues at coordinate 59,459 of JAJQIB010000032.1, forward strand.
TTCTGCATAAACAGTACTAACGTTTAATGCCCAACTACTTCGAGAAATAAAGGAAGCTGTGCAAAAAATCGCAAGCAAAACCATCATCCTCAATACAACCTTGTTCTTCATTACAAATTCTCCTTTACCAAATTAGATTTATAACAAATCCTGAAACCGCGGCGGCGGCGTAGAGTATGCCCATTATTGTTAGATTTTCCTTAATGCTGTGATTGGTGCGAAACAGTACAATAAGTCCAACACCGGCGCCGGTACAAAGTCCTGCCACACACGAGCCAAACGAAAGAACACCCTCAATGTAAAGCTCAGTGATGATAACCGATGCAGCACAATTTGGAATGAATCCAAACAAGGCTGTAATAAGGGGCTGGATTGGTGAGTCCTTCATCATAAAGCCTGAAATAGTGTCTGCTCCAGCAAATTCGAAGGCTACGCCAAGTACTAAATTAATTATCAGTATAAAAAGTGAAATTTGAGCAGTGTGTATTAGCGCACTAACCGCTATATGGTGATGCTCGCAGTCACAATCCTGGCAAAGCCTGTCGATATCAGGCTCGTCATTGTTCTTCTTTAGCAGTCTCATTATAAGATCTACTCCAAAGCCTACAACAACTGCTATTATAACCTTGATTAGGATAAGCCGCCATATATCGCTTGCATGCTCAGGATTTGAGATTAGCAGTGGTATTGCCTCGTCACTAGTTGCAATGTACACAGACAGCAGCGTGCCAAGGCTTATGAGTCTGCCTGAGTAGAGGTTAGACACCGCTGCTGAAAATCCACACTGAGGAATACAGCCTAACACCGCTCCTCCGAGTGAGCCCAAAGGACCGAGCCTTTGCAAAGCATGCGGCAGCTTTTCGGCATGATGCTTTTCTAGGTATTCAATTAAAAGATACACAGCATACAAAAAAGGGATTACCTTTAATGTATCAAGCAGTGCATCCAAAACTACATCTAAAATAATTTCTGACATTCCGTAAAATTACTCTCCTTTTAATGTGATATATGTTATTATAACACACTTCAAAGTAATTTGCAAGTGGTTGATAACTTTCTGAACAAAAAAAGCTCCCAAGCCTGATAAGTCTGGGAGCGGTGATTGATATTGTCAAAAACAGAGAGTAACGTCTTATTCTGACATAGTAATATATCAAGTCTAATTAATCTTCTACATTTTTCGCCAATAAGATATACATTTTCATCCCCAATTTTCGCCAATATATACAGCTGTGTTATGATTTAAATCTTCGTTATCATAAGTCGTATATTCCCTATTTTCGTAAGCTTTACAAATAATAATATTCTGTATTCCTTCTTTGTCAGGTTCATTAGCGTTCGTAAGATATATCCCAAATGTAATTTCATAATTTGAGCCAGTTGCTGTTCTTGCGTTTTCAACAAATCTAACTAGATATTGTACTTGGGGCTGTCCTTCTTCCCAACTTTCACTTTTGGTTCCTGATATATGTTCGTCATGAGAAATAATCTCTCCATCTAAAAGCTCATATGCCGCTTGGATATCATCATCTATGTTAGAATCATGCTTTAGCGTATATTCCGAAAGAAGGGATTTTAGTCCCTCTGTGTCCTCATCATTTAAGTAACTAATAGCTTGAAGTGCAATATCGTTTGCGGTACCTTCAGCGTCAGCTTTATCAAAATAAGTGACAAATTTTTCTTTGTAATTAGAAATCTTAGAACACGAAGTCAAGAGTATCATCATTGCTGTCAATAAAGCTATTGCAATTTTTTTCAAATAAACTAACCCCCCACCATGGTCAAATCGTGAACGTCAACCTCGCCAACATACTCAGGGTTAAACCCTGTTATCCACCATTGCTGTTGGCAACTACCAAGTAAGTGTATCAACAATTTCTCCTGTGTAAGGATCAATGTTTTTTCCTATTTTATAAATTTCGTCTAAATCATCGTTGCTTTGTATTACTATTAAATATACCCCCAAAGCGTTACTATCAGCTTCACATACTGAAATACTTAGTATATAAATATTATAAACTTTTCCGGCATCAGTTTTCACCTCCTCTATACATGATCTATTATGCTTTTGAACTAATGTTCCGCTTTCTACAGTTTCTCCACCAGAACCATCGAGAATATATCCATGTTCAATAATCTCGCCATTTATAAAATCAAATGATTCATTAATTTGTTTTGTGAGATTGCAAGCATCATTTGCTTTCTTAGAAAATAGTTCGATGAGCGTTTCAACATCGTGATCAACTAATGCTTGATATACAATCTCACAAGTCTCCTTAGCGCTTAATTGATTGTCTTCTGTTAAAGATGATATAGTATCAAATGGACGGCAGCTACTGAAAAGCAACATGGCTGTGAAAAAAATCAAACATACACGTAACTCTTTAATCATATTATTCTCCCCACAAAATCCAAACCATATGAGAAATTTCATCAAAATACATATACTTATTCTCAGCATACTGTTCTTTCAATTTTTCAAATAATTCTTGGTCACACACATCTTTTTTATTATTAGAAACATTATCTGACATATCAATGCATCCCACCATGGTCAAATCGTGGACATCTACTTCGCCAACATACTCAGGGTTAAACCCTGTTATCCACCATTGCTTTGTGGCAGGCTCCCATGAAAATACGTTGTCGATACTGCCATCATCATTACTATTGTAAAGATATAGCGTCATGGGCATAGATAAATCACTATCTACAAAATAATGGTCTAACTTATCGGAGTCTTGAGATAAAAGTTTTGAACGATAATATATTCCTATCATTTATCTTCCCATCTTCCAATAACGTATCTAAAATCATTTATATCTACTTCATCCTCACCATAAAGTTCAATTGCCGATTCATACGATGTTTCATCAATTATATCGATGTCAAGAAGTCCTTCTATATCCTTTTCTTCTTCATCAACCATTTGATATCCTAAATATATATTGTATTCATATCCTGTATCAGTTATTACTTCATAGATATCTACCTCAACATGATACCTTACAACTTTAAATCTACGATAGCTTGCAGATTCCGAACCAGTTTTTATTTCACCACAAGAAATTATCTCACCATCAATAAATTCATAAGCACCTTCTATTTCTGCTGTTAAATCATTAAGCAAATCAGATTTTTCGCAGAAAAGTTCTTTTAACTCTCTGGTTTCTTGGTTTTTTAAATATTTATACACCTGTTTTGACTGATGTATTGCTCTTTGATCTATAGTAAAATCGTTATTGATTATAATGTTATCACAACTCGTAAGAGAAAGAGTTGTTACTAACAATATTATGACAAGCGAAAATAGTCTAGGTTTTTTCATGACTGATCTCCCCAGCAAATCCAAAAACAATGTGAGGTTTCATCTATACACACATTTTCCCAATCAGAGTGATTATCTATATTTATATTTTGATATTGTTTGACAAAGTAATTAAACAATTCTTCATTTCCCGACATATCAATGCATCCCACCATGGTCAAATCGTGAACGTCAACCTCGCCAACATACTCAGGGTTAAACCCTGTTATCCACCATTGCTTTGTGGTAGGCATAGGCTTTGCCCTCCTTTGAAAATTTTAACAAAACTAATCTGTTATATATTATATCATATTTATCCATAATTGTCAATGCTTCTGTATAAATTTTTTCAGCTCATGTTTATATTTCAAATAAAAGCTTTAAGCCTTATTGAATTTAAATCAAAAGAGGTTTTCTCAAAATATTGCACTAACTAATGGATGGGATTTTGTATTATTATACAAAAATTATACTTTATTTAAAGAGATTATTGTCGAATAATACAAAAATGCCATTTTCTTATTGACATTTACTAATAATCATGATATAATAATGAAAATTAAACGAAAATATGACTTAATGATGATTTATATGTTTTTTGAAAATCTTAGGATATTATAAAAGGAGGTGAGATATATGCTGAAATTAAAAAAATCTATTATTTCCTTGGGAGCATCAGTTGTAATGATTGCCAACATAACCAGCTTGAGTGCAAATGCTTTTTCTGCCACATATTATAAAAAAGCAACTGGTGGATCAATTACAAATGCTTATGTTTCTTGTTATGTTACTGGTTCACGAACCAGTAACACTGTATCTGGCACAGCATGGACTAAAACATCAAGTAATAATTCTAACGTTTACAATCCAAATGTAGCCTACAAAGGAAGTACTAGCGTTGTAGTTACTGTCGGAGGAGTTAGTTGTGGTTCAAAAACAACATCAACAGGAAGTGCAACAAAAACTTTTTCTTTATCAGGATGCACGTCATCAAAAACTGTAAAAACAACTCATATTTTTGATAGTGATGAGTATGGTAGTTGCAGTAAAGCTTTGTCAGTTAGTAGTGACTGATAATTGTATAATCTACAGCAGCAAGCAAATGTTGCTGTAGATTTTTGCATAAGTTCTTTGATATGTTTGAAAGGACAACATTGATGAAAAAAATATCAAAAAAAGGATTATGTTTAATATTAGGAGTTATTATAGTAATAGCTTTAATCTTAGCTATGTTTCTTATTGTGCTAAATAGTAACAAAGAGAGTGATAAGCAAGCTGTTGCGCAATATGATCATTATCTCCAGCTGTCTCCATCGATTATTTATGGCGGTGAAGCTCCTATAACAGCCTACAATAACGACCTGATATATTATTACAGTGAAATTAACAACTCGATTGTAGAATATGATTTAACAAATAGCACTGCAACTGAAATATATATTCAAACTACAGAAAATAACAACTATAGCTGCTTTAATATGTATGGTGGAGTGCTCTATGCTTTAGAAGAGGAATACAACGAAAGCTCTAATTCGTTCGGCTATAGTATAGTTACAATCGACTACAACGATGGGAATGTTAGTAAAGTATATTCAACCGGTGATTACAAAACTGTAATTGGATGCTTAAACATGAGCTCAGACGGCTTGCTGTATTTTATTGAGGGAGAATATGACGAAAATAAGAATGACAAAAACGGATATAACGAAAGCTATGCGCTTTATAAATTAGATCTTCAAACGAATGAGAAAACAGAGCTCACAAAGGCAAATACGTTTTACATAGATTCTGATGTAATATACTATACAAAGCTTGTTCCAAGCAAGGACTGCTTAAGACTTTTCTATGCTCCTACTGATAACACAGAAAATGAAACAGATACCGGTGTTGATGTATGTAGCAGCGTAAGTGCCGGCACTCCGTACATGATATATCCTCATAACGGAAGGGTTTACTATGCTCCAAATACAAACAGACTGTTTTGCTATGACCCCGAAACAAATGAAAGCGAGACTGTAGCAGCTTTTTCAGATGAATCGTACGTAAGATTTTTTCAATACTTTGGAGATGATTTGCTCATTTTGGTTAGAGAACCATACGAAAAAGAATCAAGCTATCAATTTGGACTTTATTATTTGAGAGATGGACAAGAGCCTCAAAGAATTACAGGCGATGATGAATTTAATGAGGATTATTATTACTCGTATGAATGGATAAATTATTTATCGGTATTCAATGAATGCAGCGATTATTTTTTACTTGCCACTTACAATGAGGATATAGCTGCTAATGTCTATATATTTGACAAGGACTACACAATGACAAATATAATCTCAGATGGCGAGTGGAATTACAAAGCCTTTTTCTTAGAAAAGGAAGGCATAGATGAATCTCAGAATGATATTGAATAACAGGAGCCAAAGAAGCGTATGAGTGTCTTAACTATTGAAAACCTAGAGAAGAAATATGGCAAAAAGCAAGCGCTTTGTGGTATTTCATGCGAATTTAAAACAGGAATAAATGCTCTTTTAGGTCCGAATGGAGCAGGAAAAACAACGATTATGAACTGTATATCGGGAGTTATACCGAAAACGGGTGGAAATGTACTGCTTGACGGCGAGGACGTTTTTAAGATGGGTGAAAAATACCGAGAAAAGCTAAGCTATCAGTTTCAGTCACAGCCGTTTTATCCGAGCTACACTGCACATGACTTTTTGCATTTTGCCGCACTTTTAAAGGGAATGAAAAAGGATAAAATCGAAGACGAAATTACTCGTGTACTTTCTCTTGTCAATCTAACGGAAAACATAAATGATAAGATAAAGTCCTTTTCAGGCGGAATGAAGCAGAGACTTGCCATTGCTCAAACTATTTTAAATTCGCCTGAAATTCTGATATTCGATGAACCATCAGCAGGACTTGATCCCTTTGAGCGTGAGCAGTTTAAGCGGATAATGATGAAAATGAAGGAGAAAAGCATAATAATAATCTCCACTCACATTGTGTCGGATATTGATACAATTTGCGACAGTCTTGTAATCTTAAACAAAGGCTCAGTTGTGGCAAATGACAGCCCTGACAATTTGTGCAAAAAAATCGAAGGCTTAGTATGGGATATTCCTAAAGAGGAAATTAAACTAATGGATTACGATAAAATTTACTTTGAAGACATAAACTCAAAGACGATTTCAAAATCTAAGCCGACTCCCAATGCAAAAAATAGTGCGCCGACGCTTAACGATTTGTATTTTTGCGGTCAGCTTGACAGCAAAGTTTTCTCTGATATGGGCGGTGATATCAAATGAAAATCTTCTCTTTTATGTTAAAAAAGGATATGAAAAAGCTTTTGATTATATCAGCTTTGTTTTCTTTAATATCTTGTGTTTTCTTCTTAAGCGTATATAATAACAGCTTTGGTTTTACCGAATGCTATTCTGAGGATTTTAAAAAATATGCATCAAATGATCAGGCTCTTGAAGAGCTAAGTGAGCGTGCGCAGGATTACGAACAGGAGCAAGAGCAGATATATACTCAAATAGACAGCTACATAAGTGAAAACCAGGTCTATGCTAAGCCTCCTGCTGTACTAACAGATGAACTAACACAGCTGCTATTAAATGCAAGATTTAATGACACAGAATTACTGGAAGAAGAAAAATACGAGAATCTATATACAGTAATAAGCAGTCAGCTTTTAGCACAGCAAACAGCTGCTGATAATATAAATACAAAGCTTATAGGCTACAGCAGAAATGTAAGGAGAGGAGTAACCGACAAGTATTCTCTTGCAGTTGCACAAAAGCTTACTGAAAGCTACACTGATATTTTAGAAACGTTAAATAACAACGAAAGGGTATATGATACATCTGCTGCTAATAGCTATTTAAGCTATATGTCGGAGGAAATTATGCTTGTAGTAGGCGTTTATTTTCTCCTTTTTTCTATCTTTTCATCTGAAATTCAAAGCAGAAGGTATTCATCCTTCTCGATAACAAAATTGGGCTCTAAACGCTTTTGTATGTATAAAACGCTTGAGGGCTTTACAATGGTTTTTATATACACAGTAATCAATTTTGCTTTTGTACTCATTGCGATGCTAATCAAAGCTAAAACCTTAGATGCTTTTAATATACCTATTCAATATCTTGATGGATATGAAGCAAGCACTGAGAACATTAGCTTTGGAAAGCTTGTTGTTGTCATTTTTCTTTTGAAGCTGCTCTATCTTTTTCTTTTATCCTCAATCGTAATGCTTTTTTCAAGACTTTCAAGAAAAACAATTCTTTCAGCTGTTTTATCACTTGTGCCAGTATCATTAACGTATTTACTAAGAAATTGTGAAGGCAAAATTCTTTCAATACTTCTCTTTAAATTTGAAAGCTTTTTTGGAGATATAAATTACGTAAATGTTTTTGAATATCCGGTAAAGATATATTATTTATATATTCCTTTTATGGCAGCTTGTATATTCATAGCCTTGATGGTTCTTTACCTTCTGTCACGAGAAAGGAGCTGTTAAAAATGTATGGTTATCAAATAAAAAGATTACTTATAAGATTTTGCGGACTTATAATTACAATAATCATCTTTATGACAGCTGCCACTTTTATCAAGAATTATTACCTGTTTAACAATGTAACAAGCTTCTATTATGATTCTGATACAAGCGACTATTTAGACGAGCTGATACAAGCTTCAGAGGATTTAAGCTTAAACGAAAGATATGAATACATTTATGATATTCAGGAGCAGATTTTTGCTAAATATGAGCAAGATGAAGATTACACAGCAGCAATAGCCTCAAATGAAGGAAGCATTAACAATAAGCTGGAAGCAGTAAATCAATATATTGAATCACTAGACAATGCTTACACTGTAAATGGAGTGATACAGTACTGTAAAACAGGAAGAGGAATAGTTTCTGCTAACATTCCTGCTAATTTAATCAAAAATCAAGCCTTTTACGCCTCGCTTGACTCACCTACAGTTGTAAACGAACAGCCATTCTTCATATTCCTTGAGCTTTTTTCGACAAATCTTACGCCAATCTATGTTATTCTTTTAATAGGCTTCTTCTCAGCTGATGGATACGAAAAACAAATAGACAAAATAATAAATATTTCATACAACTCGAATCTGTTTTACCGTTCAAGAGAAATAGTTTTGTCACTTGCTGTTTTTGTAATCTACACGCTAAATTTTGTGATTGATTTGTTTGTAAGCGGTGCTGCCCTTCAAGCCGAATATCTAAACGCATCTATTCAAAGTGCTATTATGTTTCTGCCCACAAATTCAACTATTTTCGAGGTGATTGTGTGGCTATTTTTTCTAGGTCTTTTACACACATTTATATGCTATAATCTCTTTATAGTCCTTGCAAGAAAATGCCGTTCAATTAGGCTCTATCTGATCCTAAGCGGCAGCCTAGTTATAATCTGCAGTGTAGCATCAACATATTTCACTGACCTCTCACAATACCTATTCTTTGGCATTTCAAACAAAACATATATGCTTATGGGACTCGAATATTTCAACAGGATAAGCTGCTGTGAAATGACAATATCAGTCCTTGTTTCTTTTACTGTACTTGCATTATTGATTATATATAGAGCTTTAAGCAAGCGTCTGTCAAATTCTTGTAAACGCTTTGCCTCTAAGCTTTAAATGCAAAATGTCCCTCGCCTAGTTTGGCAAGGGACATCCTATATTTCAGCTCTTTAAATTACCTTACTTTTCCAGACTTATGCTTTCTTTTTTGCTCGTACATTCTTTCATCGGCAAGCTTTATGTATTCATCTACATTATCTTCATTCAAGTCATTCACCTCTAGGTATCCGCAGCTTATAACTACATTGTAGGGAGCCTCGTTATGCTCATTAAAGCTCTTTAGATGTTCGTTAATCCTTGATATATAGCTTTCTGCAAGCTGTTCACTTGTCGATCCAAAGGAAACGATGATAAATTCATCTCCGCCAAAACGTGAGCATATATCACTTTCGCTTGAGCAGGTAGAAATCGACTCAGAAAGAGCCTTTATAGCTCTGTCTCCTTCGTTATGCCCAAATGTGTCGTTTATATCCTTAAGATTATCCATATCAATTGAAAATACAAAAGCCACCCTTTCTTTGTATAAATCAACTGAAGTGCGAAGCTGCCTATAAAAGCCACGTCTGTTGTATATTCCAGTCATGGGATCTCTTTTGTGCATTTCGGCAAGTGCCGCATTTGCAACTACAAGCTGTCTGCGGTTCTTATAGCTCTCAAGAATCTGGTTTGTATTATCTAAGAATCTTTTTGTATATGCAAAGGTGAAATTGAAATTCTCAAATGAAATAGCCAGATAGCCTATTACCTCATCAATAAAGTGAAGAGGACAGAAGAACAAATAATTATGCTCCTGTAAAATCTCATCAAGATTCGGTAATAGATTTTTTCTCGAAAAAGCCCTGCAATCTGTAGCCTTAGTCTCTTTTCCCTGAGAGAACAGTATCATTTGTTCGGTAAAGGGATTATCCTCATCTCTTTTTGTGGGATTATTCACAAAATCAGTATTGAAAAAATCCGAATTAATGCAGCACCAAAACCAGTTGTCACCAAAGTACCTCATGACATCGGACATTTCCTGATCTGTTTTACAAGTCACGCTCTGCGAATGATAAAGAAACATATATGATTCCTGATCGTTCGACATACTAATTTTATAATAAAGCTTAGAAACCTTGTCGCCTATCAGCTCATTTTTTACAGGCTTGCATCCGCACGATTGTGAAAATCTAGGAACATACTGTATCTCAATAAGCTCCCGATTGCTTTGCCCGTTAAGCACTCGCTCAACCAAATTTGCCGTTTCAATACCAATACCTTCAGTATCCATTGTAGCGGTTGTTAGTCTGGGAACCGAATAGCGTTCAAGCTCTATTCCGTCAAACCCCGTAACCAAAACATCCTCAGGAACCCTATAACCATTTTCACGAAGCACTCTGCAGGCTGTTATAGCCATAGCATCATTACAGCATATTATAGCCTCAGGAAATGGCAAGGAGCTTTCCATAAAAGCCTTCATGACCTCTCGTGTTGGCTTTTCCCAAAATCCTCCGTAGCCTAACCTTTCCTGCTCAAAGGCTATGCCGTTTTCAGCAAGAACCTTTTTGTAAATATCCTCACGCTCTTTAGAGAATGAATTACCCTCAATACCCGCAATGAAATTTACTCTTTTACAATTATGATACTCTACAATATGACGAACAAGCTTTTCAAACGCATCAGTGTAGTTAAATATGATAGAATTACATTCATCATTTTTTTCTTCAACAACAATCGTTGGCAAATTATTTTCCTTAGCTCGGTGTATAATACCATCCACCACATCGGCGTTTTTTATGGATTCACTCAGTATAATAAGCAAATCCACAATATCAGGGTTCACAAGCTTGTATATACTTGCCTCCCCTATCTCATAAGGTGTATTATCGAAAAGATTTCTAAATGGATTAAAGAGAAAAACCTTGTACCCTCTTTCGCTAACGGTTTCGGAAATCGCTCTTAAAACATCGCTGACATTTTCTTCTAAAATATCAGCAGCACATATTCCAATTATCTTAAAATCTTTGTTATTAATAACAGCCATTGTATTTGTCCTTTTTTGCCAAAATGTTTAAACATGAATGCTTTTCTTTATTCAATTTTATCATACTAATTGAAAAATGTCAAGATTAAATGTGAGATAAAATCACTCAAAAACCAATCCTTGTGCGCCTTGTGGCAAGAAAATATTTTCAGCTTAGTAACGCTGTCGGTGCATATAAGCAAAAATCCGTGCCTTTTTTAAAATTTAAAGACACGGATTTTTATTTCGCTATTTTTTTTAAAGCTTATTCCCAGCCTGTAACCGACTGAATCTGCTCAACAAGCTTTTGCGCTGCCTTTTCGTGAGTAGCCTCTGTTGGATGCCAATCAGCAGCCAGTCCATCGGTGGTGGAATCCTGCTGGTCAAACTTAAGAGTCGAAATGTTTTCATCTCCTGTTTCATTTGTATAGGTGTAAACCGCCATTTCAATTGACGAATATAGCTGCTGTCCCATTATTCCAAGCGAGCAGATTATCGCTGCGTTTGGATTGTCTTCGCGAACCTGCTTTAAAAACTCAACATATGCAGCAGAAAATTCATCCTGCTTTTCACTGTCACTTCCGCAATAGCTTGCATCATTCGTACCGAGATTTATTACTATAACGTCAGGCTCAAACTTTGAAAAATCCCATTCAATCGACTGTGGCTGAGTTGTGGAGGCAAAGCTATTATAGGAAAATCCCAAGCTTTCATAGTACTGTGGAATTGTCTGAGCCGAAACCTTTTCGTCTGTTGAGGTGTATCCTGAGATTATACCATAACCGCTAATTGAAAACATACTATAATCTGCATCAAGTGCCTCAGCAGTCTTGTAGGCGTATGCCTTAGTCACATCCTCAGTAGCAGTAGAAAAGCTGTGGTTTTCATTCTCGTCATCAACTCCGTAGCCACATGTGATGGAATCTCCAATAAACTCAATTTTACGCTCCTTTTCCTCAGTAGGAGTAACCGAACCGTCATCACCAACCGAAAGCGGCTTTATTCCAAATGTAGACATCGCACACTCTGAAAGCTTAACAATCTTTACATTAACCGTCTGAGCCTCATCGCTTTCAAAAACCGTGTAGGTTTCCTCAGCGTTGTCTATCATATCATCTATTACACGCTCTCCGTCAACATATATCGCAGCGCGAGCATAGTTTGTGTCGTTGCCTGAAACTGTAGCTGCACCGTCACCGACAAGCGTCACCTCAAGCTTTGTGCCTGTGTAAGAAAAATCAATTCCTGCTCCTGATAATGCCACCCATAGTGTGTCATCAATAAGCTCGGTTCTTCCAAGCTGCTTTACATTTTCCGAGCTGGGCGTTACAAGTCCTGTTGTCATATCCTCTCCACCACTTTCAGTACTGTCAATAGAATTGTCACTGTCTGAGCTTGACGAGCATCCGATCATCGTAAATGTCAATGCCGCACAGCAAGCAAATGCTAATACCTTAGATTTCTTCATGCTAATACATCCTCCTGTTAGATGCTAGATTTTTACAGCTTCTAGCTTCTTATTTGCTGTTTTCAAAATTATTATACCATATCATCTTGAAATAATCAAATACTTATGCTATAATAAGTATTATAGGATAATACTTATAGGAGGTGATTAGATGAACAGTCAACAAATCGAATATATCTTAACTGTCGCAAGCCTCAGAAGCTTTTCTAAGGCAGCTAAAAAGCTCTACGTTACACAGCCATCGCTTTCGCAGTACATCATGAAAACTGAGCAAAGGCTAGGCTTTGCCATTTTCGACAGAAGCAGCAATCCCATCACACTTACACAGGAGGGTGAGATTTTTGTCGAGTACGCAAGACAATTTCAATCGCTTGAGGAAAGCCTTAATAATCGTCTTTCTGATATGCAAAACCTAAAAAGCGGCACATTAAAAATCGGAGCCTCGTCATTTCACGCCTCTTATCTGCTTGCTAAGAGCATTGCAAGGTTCAATGAGCTGTATAACGGAGTCGAAATTACTGTGACAGAGGAAAATGATTCCCAGCTGTTTGAAATGGTACGAAATGGCGAGCTTGATGTTATAATATCGGCAGGAAGCTATGACCCGGCACTGGTTCATACCGAAAAGCTTGCAAGAGAGCGCTTTTATCTTGCAGCATCAAGTGAAAGTGAGCTTGCAAAAAGGCTTTGTGATTATACCATTACAGCTGAGGACATCCGCACCAACTCCATGAAGCTCTTAACTACAGAAAAGGTTTCTTTCGATTTGCTCAAGGATACCTCCTTTATAGCAGCGGATTTTTGCGATTTTATCTTCAAAAATGCCGGAATAACGCCAAAAGCTGCACTTAGAGTACGCTCTGTTGAAACACTCTTTTCATTTGTAAATGAAGGCTTAGGAGCAGCACTTATTCCTGACACTCTAATTCGCTTTGGAAGTCAGTCAAAGCATCCTCTCTATTTCCCGCTTGACGCTAAAATATCCGAGCGCACAATAAGCCTATGCTCTCGTGCTAACGGATACCTGACAAAGGCTGCAAAGGAATACTGCTTGATACTCAAGCAGCTCGTTGATATTGGAACATGGAGGGTTTGAAATGACAGTGTTTGAACCTGCTTCGGCAGTGCTAAATCGTGGAGATCATGGACTTTATGGTAAAAGCTCAGACACGATAAAAATCGCATTTATGGGAGGCTCGGTAACCTATGGATATCTTCCGACAAGCGAAGACTCAAAAGTCGATGTGACCTTTTGCGACATTATAATAAAGCATCTGCATGAGCTTTTTCCCGACAAGCACATAGAGCACAAAAGCCTTGCTGTTTCAGGCGAGGGATGCATGCTGGGACTTATGATTGAATGCCGTGAAATAAAAGCGTTTAAGCCTGACATAGTTGTTGTGGAATACGCCATAAACGAAGATAGGTCTAGCGGAGGGCTTGCACGGTTTGAGGGTCTGATTAGACGTCTGATTTACGAGGAATGCTCTCCTGTTGTGCTTCCTATTGCTGTTTTTAACAGATCCGGCTACAGCTGTGAGGACTATATGCTTGAAATAGCAAAGCATTACGGACTATACTTTTGCGGACTAAAAAGCGCGCTCTATCCGCTCATCACTCAAGGTGAGCTGACATGGGAATACTACAGCCCTGACGATGGTCATCCGTCCGAAAATGGACATAAGCTTATAGGAAAAGCTGCCTGTGCAGCACTTGATATGATCGCCAAAACCGAGTACAAGCCTATGATACCCATAAAAGCCAAATTTGGCGGCGATAAATTTGACACGCTGCATGAGATTACATCTAAGGGTCAGTTTTTTGGCTTTGAAAAGCTTGATAAGGATTTCTACGGAGTCAATTGTGCATTAAAATCCAGTGGGAATGCAGTATATAGATTCAGCATAAGCTGCAAATTTATAGCAGCTTGCTATATCTGCTCAAATTGCAGCTCATTAGGAGATGCTGAAGTCTTTGTTGATGGAGTAAGACTTAAAGCATTACAAGGATATAGCATCTTTGGGTGGGATAATCCCGTGACATCAGTGCTGCTTGATGAACCAAAGACAAAGCCGAGAGAAATTGAAATCAAAACAAGCGGCGAGTTTTACCTTGCGGGTATATGGATTTCGTAAGCCTTGCATCATTAAATCGACATGATAAGCCCTTAAAAACATTCACACAAAATAAATTATTTATATATTTACAAATGGTTGCAGAATATGATATAATGTATAATGAGCTATAGTATATACTTATGTGTATTGCTATGCAAAGATAGAGAAGGGAATGGTTAGAAAATTATGGGAATGACAATGACACAAAAAATTCTTGCAGCTCATGCAGGTCTTGATGAGGTCAAGGCAGGTCAGCTTATAATGGCAAACCTTGACTTTGTTCTTGGAAACGACATCACCTCACCGGTTGCAATTAACGAATTTCATAAAGCAGGATTCTCGGATGTTTTTGACAAGGAAAAGGTGACTATGGTAATGGATCACTTTGCACCTAACAAGGACATCAAAGCAGCTACCCAGTGTAAACAGTGCCGTGAGTTTTGCGGTGAGCATTCCATCACTCACTTTTACGATGTAGGAGATATGGGAATTGAGCATGCACTTTTGCCTGAAAAAGGTCTTGTGGGTCCGGGAGAATGTATTATCGGCGCTGACAGCCACACCTGTACATACGGAGCACTTGGTGCATTTTCAACAGGCGTAGGCTCAACAGATATGTGCGCAGGAATGGCAAGAGGCAAGGCATGGTTTAAGGTGCCATCTGCTATCAAATTTAATATAATCGGAAGGCTTCCGAAGTACTCAACTGCTAAGGATGTAATCCTTCACATTATTGGTATGATTGGCGTAGACGGTGCGCTTTACCGCTCGATGGAGTTTTCGGGCAGCGGACTAAAAAACCTCACAATGGAGGACAGACTTTGCATGGCGAACATGGCAATTGAAGCCGGAGCTAAAAACGGAATCTTTGCTGTAGATGAGGTTACGCTTGAATACGTAAAGGGCAGAGTAGATCGTGAGTTTAAAATCTACGAGGCGGATGAAGACGCTGAGTATGATGAGGTTTATGACATTGATTTATCTAAGATCAAGCCTACCGTATCCTTCCCTCACCTTCCCGAAAACGCAAAAACCTTTGACGAAATAGAGGATGTGAAAATAGATCAATCGGTCATAGGCTCCTGCACTAACGGCAGAATTGAAGACCTACGAGCAGCAGCTGAAATTCTAAAGGGAAGAAAGGTCGCTAAAAACGTTAGATGTATCGTTATTCCCGCTACTCAAGCCGTTTATATGCAGGCTATGGAAGAGGGACTTCTAAAAATCTTCATCGAGGCAGGCTGTGCGGTTTCTACACCAACCTGCGGACCATGTCTTGGCGGATACATGGGAATACTCGCTAAGGGTGAAAGAGCAGTTGCTACAACAAACCGTAACTTTGTCGGAAGAATGGGACACCCAGAATCTGAGGTTTATTTAGCTTCACCTTATGTTGCGGCGGCATCGGCAGTAACAGGAAAAATCTCGCAGCCAAGCGAGCTTGTTTAATACACTTTTACGAGAAGGTATATAAATAAAAAATGGTAAGACATATAATATTATGGGATTTTAAAGACGAGCTATCAGATATGGAGAAATCTGAGGCTGCCAAAAAAATAAAAACGCAATTAGAGGGGCTTGTTGGGGTTGTTGACGGACTACAAAGGGTAGAGGTTTACACCGATATGCTAGGTTCATCGAATGCGGATTTGATGCTTGACTGCACACTTGAGGATGAAACGGCTCTTAAGGCTTATGCCGTACATCCTGCTCATGTTGCTGTTAAGGACTTCATCACAACCGTTGTTAAAAACAGAAAATGCGTGGACTTTATCATCTAATAAAAGCTTACCCCCTTTTGCACTCCGTAGTTTTGGAGGGCGTACACTATGAAAGAGTACTTACATGATATTTTCTTTGATCAGCTGCTAAGCATTGTTACTAAGAAATACGGCACCACTATCAATGATGAGCAGCGAGAGGACAAGGCGTATGAGATCATAAGCGATTTGCGCGTTGAAAACAAGTTTACAGTTGAAATGACGCAGGCACTCATCGAAAAAAAGGGCTTTAACGACAGCTTTCAGAGCAATGTAAACGGTACTCCCGTCTATGCACTTGTTAAGGAAGGTATGTTCAAGAAGGTCAAGTGCTGCTATTTCATCACGCGAACCAAAGAAGATATAACCGGCAAATATCTTGAAGACATATATGACGAGCTGCGCCGTCAGGCAGGCGGTGAAAATGTTTTCAACACAAAAGAGTATAAAGACGGCTAAGGCTTATGCTATAGCCTGAAAGGACGGACAATTTATGAAAGCTAAAGGATTTGTACACAAGTATGGAGATAACGTTGATACTGACGTTATCATCCCTGCAAGATACCTAAATACGGCAGATCACAAGGAGCTTGCATCGCACTGCATGGAGGATATCGACCCTGACTTTGTTAAGAACGTCAAGGAGGGCGACATAATAGTTGCCAGAGCAAACTTCGGATGTGGCTCTTCAAGAGAGCATGCGCCAATTGCAATAAAAGCCAGCGGAGTTTCCTGTGTAATAGCATCCACCTTTGCAAGGATTTTCTACAGAAATTCCATAAACATCGGACTGCCGATTATCGAGTGTGATGAAGCAAGTGAAAAAATCGATGACGGTGACGAGGTTGAAATCGACTTTGAAAGCGGAGTTATCACAAACCTCACCAAAAACGAAGCATACACAGGTCAACCCTTCCCTGACTTTCTTATTGACATAATAAACAAGGGCGGACTGCTAAACTCACTAAAATAAGCTTTTATTTCAGCATTGCATTACATAAGTGCAGTGCTGTTTTTTATCAAAAATTACAAATCTTAAGCTTTTCTTTATTTTCTCTTATACAGATTGACATTTATTAGCTTTTATGATAATATTAAATAAAGCTTAGACATAAGCTGATGCAATAAAAAAGAGAGAAAAGGAGAACAAAAAATGAGTAGAACAAAAGCAGTCATCCTTTCGACCCTCTGTGCTCTTGTGCTTGCTTCATGTACAGAAGCTCCGGATAGCGTAAAGGAACAAAATCAATCGAGCAACGACACTCAAAGCAAAAACGAAGCAATAACAAACGACGATAGCGAGATGGGCGAATACAAGCAAGCGCTTAATAGCTTGAATCTTGACAACATGAGCTTTTCACAAAACCTTATAATTGATATGCCTACAGAAATCTCCGGCGGCGAATATATATATCCTGAAGATTTTGATGAAAACTACGTCGAGCTTTTTAGCCACTATGACAGCGACTATGATGAAGCAAACGTATTTGAGGAGGAAGGCTATTACCCGCCGGGACCGAGCTATACGAACAACGAAAAAGGCTTATATTTCTCAATAGGCACAGACGGCTATTTCTACTATTCTAAAGACTATGACACACAAAAATACATTAATGAAGCAACGCTCATTCAGGCATACTCTGCAGGAGATGCGCTTGTATGCAATGACGGATACAAGCTTGAAGCCTCAAAGGACGAAATCACACCAAGTGAGGCTTGTAAGCTAGCTCAGGATTTTGCAGATGACTTTGTACAAACAGTAAGCTATCCATGCGAGTTTGAAATTTCCAGAGTAAGCCTCTATGAAACCGAAGATGGATACTTTTACAACATTGAATTTGCTCAGCGCATTAATGACGTTGCAATACTTGAGTACTATTCCGCTTATGATCAATCGCTTTATGACCTTGCCTGGAACTCTGTCACAGTTGATATTTATTCTGATGAGGTCAACAGCTTTTGCACAACTGGCTACTATGTACAACAGAGCTCATATGACGAGCTTCAAAGCCCTCTTGATCCCGTCGAGGCAAGTGAATATGTCAGCGAGCATCTAGCGTCAAATATGGATCTTGAGGTTAAGCGGATGAGCCTTGAATACTGCATGCACGATCAGGTAGGAGGAACCGTTGATACGACATCATATTACACCTCACAAATCTGTTGGATATTCTACTTTGACGAAACACCTGGCGTGGAAAAATTTGCAATGCTTAATCTTGATGACATGAGTGTTAAGTTTGTAGATAATACGGGTGCATAGCTTATTAAAAACAAAACACCCCGAAGCACAGACTGATATACTCCCCTTAAAGTAGATAGATAAAAATTGAAATCTACGATAAGAGGAATATATCACACCTAGCTTCGGGGCGATTTTTTATTCTTAGCCTATACGTTGTCGGGAATATTCTTTATTACGCTAGTGTATGTGCGCTTTAGCATGATTAGGCACATTATAAGGGATGCTACCTCTGCTATTGGGAAGGACCACCATACAAGAGTAGGATTTCCTGTAAGCGAAAGTAGGAATGCTGAAGGAACAAGCACCACAAGCTGACGGGTAATAGACACAATCATAGAGCTTATCGGCTTGCCAAGTGACTGGAAGGTAGAGCTTAAAACCACATTGATTCCTGCAATGATAAAGGCTAAGCTTATTATTCTTAATGCAGGCACTCCATACTCTATCATCATATCGTTTGCATCGAAAATCTTAAGCATAAGCTCCGGCATAACCTGCATAATAAGCAATCCTAAAAGCATTATTATCATTGCAAACATACTAGCGACCTTCATGGTCTTAATTACACGACTGCGCTTACCCGCTCCGTAGTTATACGAGATAATCGGAACAGTGCCGTTGTTTAGTCCAAACACGGGCATGAAGATAAAGCTTTGAAGCTTAAAGTACGCTCCAAGCACCGACTGAAGTGTTCCTGCAATTGCACCAAATGTGGTAAGAATGAGATTTAACGCAAAGGTCATAACAGATGTTATCGCAGTCATTATGATAGAAGGCACACCTATGCTATAAATCTTACCAATAAGCGCTATTTCAGGCTTGAATCTACGCATATTTATGCTTATCTCTTTGTTCTTTGTCGTGTTTAAAATGATTCCAAAGGTTGCCGCACAGCACTGTCCTATAACAGTAGCAATTGCCGCTCCCGTAACGCCAAGCTTCGGGAAAAAGCCTATACCGAAGATCAACAGCGGATCCAGTATCAGATTGATTATAGAGCCTACACCCTGTGAGCACATCGAAAATATTGTCTTTCCCGTTGCCTGTAAAAGACGCTCATTCATAATCTGCATAAATGAGCCTACACAGAAAAAAGATACGATAAATAAATATTGTGATCCGTACTCAATTACCTGTTCGTTATCAGTCTGAACACTAAAATATAGACGAGTAAAGCACAGCGCTAAAACCATAACTACAATTGCACTGCATATTGCAAGAAAAATTCCGTTTCGCGCAAATTTGTTTGCACGTTCAAATTTCTTTTCGCCAAGCGCACGTGAAAGATTTGCATTTACACCTACTCCTGTGCCTACTCCGACAGCTATCATCAAGTTTTGAAAGGGAAAGGCGAGCGAAAGAGCATTAAATGCGTCAGCATTTACCCTTGCCACAAAAAGGCTATCGACAATATTGTATAGAGCCTGCACCAGCATAGATATCATCATAGGAAGAGACATGGTTAGTACAAGCCTTCCTATCGGCATGACACCCATTTTATTCTCTTGCTTCTGCGGTGTTTTTGGAGCTTCCCTTACTTGCATTTCGGCAGTTGCCATTTTTCATTCCTCCATCTTACATCATCTTAAAAATCATACAAATTATATTGTAGCAAAAAGTTGTGAAAAATCAGTTGAAATATGTTTAATAAATAAAACAGCAAATACTATAGAGCAAAGAAAAGCCTCTGTTGTAATTTAGTTATTTGTAATCGATTTACACGTACAGAAAACGTTTAATAGTATGAACCATATGTAAAAGCGAAAAAAATCTATTGACAAAACGAAAAAAAAGAGATAAAATATATTTGAAAGTTAGATGATAAATGCGTGAAATGCTTTATATACTTTGATGTTTAAGAAAGGATAATTTTGATATGAACAGAAAAATCAAGCGCATATTTTGCGGAATTACTGCCATGGCACTTTTAGCATCATTGTCTGCCTGCGCCAGCGACGATAGTTCAAGCACAGCCAATGAATCCTCAGATGAATCTGCAGCTGAAACGACAAGAGCCAGAGAGGTTATCGAAACCGAGCCTGTAGTTGAAACGCTTAGCGGCTTTGACCTAAGCGAGGTTGAGGACTCTAACAGCAACGTTCCTGACGATTTTATCTATGAGTGCGAAGCAGAAGAAGGAACACTTGTTGATGATGCTACTATAATGGATAGTGCATTTGCAGGCGAGTACACAGGCACAGGCTTTGCGGTGCTTACATCAAGCAGCTCTGTCGAGTTTGAAATTGAATTTCCCGCTGAGGGCAGCTATGATATAACACTTGTAGCATCAGCCGACAGCGAAGGCACTGAGAGCTCAATTACCATTGACGGCGACGCATTAACCACCTTTACAGTTGACACCACTACCTTTGGTGAAAACGTAGCAAGCAAGGTGCTTATCGGTGAAGGCACGCACACAATTGGAATCACTCCTCAGTCAAGCCCGATTTATGTTGACAGTATAACTATTACACCTGCAGAAAAAATAGACTCTGCTGACTATGAGGTTTCAAATCAGCTGAGCAATCCTAATGCAAGTGAAGAAACTCAGCGCCTCTACAACTTCCTATGTGATGCTTACGGCAAATACATCATCTCCGGTCAGTATGCTACAGATAACACAGGACTTGAAAGTCGTGAGTTTATTGAGCTTTATAAAGAGTTTGAGGATTATCCCGCCATCATGGGACTAGACCTTATCGAGCTATCCCCCAGCCGTGTTGAGCATGGCTCCTCTGGCGGATATGACGCCATCACAAGTGCGAAGGACTGGTGGCTAAACGAGGGTGGAATCGTAACGCTTTGCTGGCACTGGAATGCTCCTGAGCCTTACATCATGAAAAACGGTGGTGCTTGGTGGCAGGGCTTCTACAGCGAGTACACCGATATAGATCTTAACGCTATCATGAATGGTGAGGACGAAGAGGGTTATGACCTTCTTGTAAGCGACATTGATGCTATTGCCGAGTACCTCAAGGAGCTTGATGATTATCATGTGCCGGTACTCTGGAGACCACTGCACGAGGGCGGCGGAGATCCCGAATGGAACAATCCGTGGTTCTGGTGGGGTTCATCGGGTGCAGATGCTTACGTATGGCTGTGGCAGCTTATGTATGATCGTCTGACAAACTACCATGAAATCAACAATCTCATCTGGGTATGGAACGGACAAAACGTTGACTACTATCCCGGAGATGAGTATGTAGATATTTTAGGCTACGATGTTTATGCAGATGCAGGCGATTATTCATCTAAAAAGTCGTATTACGACTATACCAAGTCTGCTACCACCACAAACAAGATTGTAGCTATGACAGAAAACGGCACCATGTTTGATCCCGATGCAGCAATGAACGACGGCACACGCTGGAGCTACTTCGCTACATGGAACGGCGAATTTTTGCTAAAGGATCTTCAGCTTCCCGGAGAATACACCTCAATGGAAATGCTGCAAAAGATATACACCAGCGATCGAGTGCTTACACTAAGCGAGCTGCCTGACCTTAAAAACTATCCTCTTGATACAGAAAAGTATCTTGAAGAGCATCCTGACGAGGCGTCTGAATAAATTAAACCACTCCCGTTTGAGCACTGCGCTCAGGCGGGAGCTTTACTGTAAGCTGAAAAGCCTCCACATAAAGCGTGGAGGCTTTCAATAGGAAAAGTAAGGAAAGTAAAATGAAAAATAAACAAAAAAGTTGAACTCTAAAAAATCATTCGCCAAGCTTCTCTTTTATCTCGACAAAGTCGCAGATTATCTTGACTGCGCCATCAATTCCGACACTTGAGGAATTGACAACTAAATCATAGTTATTTGCAGCACCCCATTTTTTGTCTGCATAATACTCGTAGTAGTTGGCACGACGCTTGTCAGTCTTTTTTATGAAGTCCTCAGCCTTATCCTTCTCAATATCATATCGCTCGGTGATACGCTGCTTTTTATGCTTCATATCACCTGTTATGAAAATTGAAACAAGGTTGCACTGATCCTGTAAAACATAGTCTGCACAGCGTCCTACAATTACACACGGCTCTTGTGCAAGCTTTTTAATCGTTTCAAACTGAGCTAGAAAGATTTGGTGATTAAGTGGCATTTCAGCGTTGATTTTTCCATTTCCTGAGAGTGGATAGGTTCCCATAACTAGCGAATAGAGAAAGCTATTAGAGCAATTTTCATCGTGCTTAACAAATAAATCCTCACAGATTCCGCTGTTTTTTGATGATTCCTCAAGAAGCTTTCTATCGTAAAATGGAACGCCATACTTTTCAGCAATGATTCTTCCAATTTCACGTCCGCCGCTTCCGAATTCTCTTCCAATTGTGATTACACTTTTCATAAATCACTGCCTCCTTTTTTACCGATTCCCCATAATCTTTTTCTCTTTGTACTAATATTATAGCACGTTTTTTGTGATTTGTACACAATTATTTTCAAAAAAATTGTACGAATTTTGAGCAATTTTATTGGTGATTTTGACAATAGGGTCGTATTAGTTTAATATTTTCGCATATCTCAACATCGTTCTATGGTAAATGTGAACAGAAAATCAGGTGAAAATTTGTATACTTTAATATAGAAATGTTCGAGAAAATTTGATATAATAATTATATATGTATGTATTTATATACCTGTAGTTATAACCCTGATTTTTGGAGATATGCTTATGAAAAATTTCAAAACCAATAAAAGGATTTTATCCCTGATTCTCTGTGCATCACTTACCGCTTCCCTTTCAGGATGCTATCTGTTGCCGGATGAAGAGGAGGTGCTTGAGGCTCCTACCGTTAAGGCAAGCGAGGTTACCTACACCACCGTAACTGCACAGCGAAAGACTCTTGAGAAAAAGATTGTCAACAGCGGCACCATTATGAGTGAGCAGCAGTATAACCTATCGTATGAAGACCAAGGCGGCACCATCAGCGAGTTTTATGTTCGCGCCGGTGACTCGGTTAAGGAGGGCGATGTTATCTGTGAGATTGACACCACCGAAATCGAGTATCAGATTAAGCTCAAGGAGCTTGACCGTGAAAGAGCTTATCTCAATACCGTTGTACTTTATGAAAGCGGATGCACTCAAGCAGAATATGATTATGCATATGTAGATGTTGAGCTTCTTGACATTGAGCTGGAAAAGCTAAACGAGCAGCTTGAAGAGGCTGTGCTTACCTCACCTACTGACGGCACAATTTCTGAGCTTGCGGACGTTCGCGTCGGAGATTACGCTTCACCGGGACAAACTATAGCCACCATCATGCAGACGGACGAGCTATACATAGCAATTGAGCCTAACGACCTAACTGCGTTTCCAATAGGTCAAGAGGTACAAATTCGCCTTGACGAGGAGTATTATACAGGTGAGGTCTTCATGAACCCTGATGCTCTTGTTGAGTATCAGGCTGAGCAGGCAGAAAGTCACGAGGCTGAAACCGATGGCGGAATAGAATACGAGATGGACAAAATTTATGTTCGTTTTACTGAAGATCCACCATCAGATTGCGTAGGACAGCTTGCTGACACAATCTTAGTTCAGGAAACAGTAGAGGATTGTATAGCAATTTCTAATAACCTAATAAAAACCGTTGACGGCGAAAGCGTTGTGTATGTGCTTAAGGATGGCGAGAAAACAGCTGTCACCGTTGAAATAGGACTTCAAACAGGCTCTCAGTCGGAGATAATCTCAGGACTCGAAGAGGGCGATGAGCTGATAATCAGATAAGCATAGCGCAAAGGAGAAATTAAATGTTTACATTACTTTTGCGTAAGATGCGCAATACTAAATGGATGGTACTATGCTTGCTGGTCGGATTTATCATGGCGGCGGCAATGATAAGCACCATACCTATCTATATGAACGCGTCACTTCAGCGTATGCTGGTTAAGGATATGGAAAGCTTTCAGGAGGAAAATGATATATATCCCGGAATCTACAGCGCAGAAAGTGACATCACAATGGATGTTTCGACTGAAGATCAGCGAAGCGAGATTACAGAGGTTAAAAGCCTTGTTGAGGAAAGCTTTAACGATCTTGATGTCCCCGCAGAGTTTGAAAAGACCTTTATCTCAGATGATTATCTTTATGTTACATCCATAGCAGTAACCAGCGGCGACTCTGCCTCAAGATTATCCCTTGGAGGCATGACGGGCTTTGAGGATGCGATAGAAATCACCTCAGGACGAATGTACGAAGCCGGTCAGCGTGAGGACGGAGTATATGAATGTGTAGCTACCGAAAAGGCGCTCAAGCTATCAGAGCTTGCCACCGGCACGGTATACGAAATAGGAAATGTATTTGGTGCAGAAAAAACTATAAAGATTGAAATCGTAGGTATCTTCGATGTTAAGGATGGCTATGAGGCTTACTGGGCTGAAGGACTTGATGGTTACTACACCACCGTATTCACCGACTATGACACCGTCTATGGCGAAATTATGGATACAGGAGCCGTGAACA
The DNA here is from genome assembly GCA_021199375.1 of Ruminococcus sp. Taxonomy (GTDB): domain Bacteria; phylum Bacillota; class Clostridia; order Oscillospirales; family Ruminococcaceae; genus YE71. The sequence continues at coordinate 84,414 of JAJQIB010000032.1, forward strand.
TCACCTCGATGGCTGTAAGATACGCTATCGACTATCCTAATATGGATATGAACGGACTTACTGCGATGAACGAGAAAATCAAAGAGCAGGAGCGTATCTATGACGAAAAGGATATAGACTTTGACATTCCTGCATCAGATATCTTTGTTGAGTACGCAAGCCGTGCTTCACAGCTAAGACAAACACTATGGCTCCTTCAAATTCCGGTTATACTTATGATTTTAGTATACCTGTTTATGGTTTCACAGCTTAATGTTGAGCAGGAAAGAAACGAAATTGCGGTTTTCAAAAGCCGTGGAGCGAGTCGAGGACAGATTATATGGATATACATCCTTGAATCGCTGTTTCTTGGAATTGTATCAGCGGTAATAGCTCCGTTTGTTGGCATGGGACTTTGTAAAGTTCTGGGTGCATCAAATGGATTCCTAGAGTTTGTAAACCGCACATCACTGCCAATAACAATGACAATCGATGCGTTTATCTATGCAATTGTTGCAATTGTTGTATTTTTCATTACAACAATGGCTCCAATTATACCTGCAACAAAGACCACAATAGTAGAGCACAAGCAGTCGAAGGCAAAAAAGCGCAAGATACCGCTTTGGGAAAAGCTCTGCCTTGATTTTATACTAATTGGCGGCTCACTTGGATGGCTATACTACTATAACCGTCAGCAGGCAAGCCTTACGGCAGATGGACTTTCTGACACCGAGGCTACTACCAGTCCTATAATGTTCATAGCATCTGCTGCATTTATAGTCGGCTGCGGAATGTTTATCATAAGGATTCACCCGCTTGTAGTGAGAATTGTATCAAAAATTTTAAGCCGAGTGCTTTCACCTGCAGCATATGTTTCATTTAACAACATAGGACGCACAACGTCCAGCAAGGAACGCTTTTTAATGATATTCCTCATCCTCACAGTATCACTTGGCTTGTACTTTGCAAACACAGCAAGAGCGCTTAACCGAAACGCTGAAGAGAGAGTTTCCTACAGCATCGGTGCCGATGTGGTCATGCAGGAGGAATGGGAGAGCAACTCAGGTGAGCTTACAGCATCAAGTGCGGCAAGTGCTGCGGATGCGGCATTAGAAGCAAAGAATAGCGCAGCATCAAACTCAGATCTTGCAAGTGATGATGAGGATACCTCTGACAGCGAGGACGAGGACACCTCTGATATTCAGTACGTAGAGCCTGCAATAGAGAGATTCGAAAACCTAGCCGGTGTAGAAAATGTTGCAAGAGTTCTCATAAAAGAGGGCATAAGGGTTCAAAGCAGTCACATGAATGTTCCAGTTGTCTCAACCGTACAAAGACGTGGAGGCGAGGAGGAAACCGAAACCTCATCAAGCGATTCAACCACCAATGTAAACATGATGGCAATTTCTCCGGGTGAGTTTTCAAAGGTATGCTGGTTTGATGACAGGCTGCTTCCCGTACATATAAACAACTATCTCGAGGCTTTAAGCGAGTGCCCACAGGGTATAATTCTTTCGACAGCATTTCGTGACAGCTATGGACTTGAGCTTGGCGACACAGTAAATGTAAGCTGGGGAGGAAACGACTCATTTGAGGCAATTATACTTGCATTCGTTGAGTACTGGCCCTCAATGAACCCATATGACACCGCAAGCGATGGCACCTACATGAACTTTGCAGTTATGAACCTTGACTATGTAAACGTAATGACGAACGTTGAGCCCTATCAGGTGTGGATTAGCATGGAGGACGGTGCGCTAACCGAAAATCTGTACGAATCGATTGAAGAGTCAGACATCACACCTACACTTCTCGAAGTAGCTAGTCAAGAGATAATCGAGGAGAAAAACGACCCAATGCTTCAGGGTATGAACGGCGCACTAACTCTTGGATTTATAATAATAATGGTAATGTGCATAATAGGATTCCTTATGTACTGGATTCTGTCGATAAAGAGTCGAACGCTTCAGTTTGGTATTCTTAGAGCAATGGGCATGAAATATCGAGAAATTATAGCGATGATTGTCTATGAGCAGCTATTAACATCAGGAGTTGCAATTTTTTCAGCAATATTCATAGGAGGATTTGCAAGTGACCTGTTTGCTCCACTGTTCCAGTATATGTACTCAGCATCCGAGCAGGTTCCGGGATTCGTGGTAATAGCCGAACGCAGCGACTATTTAAAGGTTTACGCAATAATTCTTGCAATGCTGCTGATATCCTTTGCAATTTTGGGAAGACTTATCGGAAAGATAAATATCTCAAAGGCGTTAAAGCTTGGCGAGGATTAAGGCTCGACTATACGAGTGCGTTAAAGAAAAATTTACAAATCGCGTGCCTGTCGTTTAGCGTCAGGCATGCGATTTTTTGTAATAAAAATCTTAATAAGGCTATTTTCATAATCTAATAATATCTAATATACTTCAAAGCTTACAGCAAATTATCAAAATATTTATATATGGAGTTTCATATATTTATACAACGAAAATGATTAGAATGGTCTTTTACAGAGCAAACTATGAAAAATAGACAAAATAAAGTGACTTAATTTGTGCGAAATGTATATTGAAAAAAGTGCGAAAATTTAGTATTATAGTAATATAGAAAGTTGTATCTATAGGTGCGGTTTAGTAAATGAAATCGTTTCCTAACCAAAAAGTGATGTGACTTTTCTTTCCCTAATCGGAATCAAATTTTTTAATTGGAGGATGCTAAAATGGAAAAACTTAAGAGATTTTCAGCAGCACTTGTTGCTATGGCTATGGCTTGCGGTATGATGGTTGCTTGTGGCGACGAGGATACAACAGACGAATCATCCGAGGTTGCTACTACATCAGCTGCAGAAGAAGAAACTGAAGAGAGTGAAGCTGATGAGGAAGAAGCCGAGAGCGAGGCTGAAGAGGTTGAAGCCTTCACTCCCCAGTATGAATTTAGCGGATATGACGCTTACCTAATGTTTGGTGACTCACAGTGGCTATGGGGCAACTGGAAGCCCTCTGGCTATGTTCATTCAACCGAGTGGGAAGAGTCTGGCGGAACAGATTCCTCACTTTATGGCTACGGCGTTGACGCTGACATCACCGGTGACGGCGAATACACTGTTGCTCTTACAAAGGCTTCAATTGTTGGTAATGACACCTATGTAAACCCCAACGTATCACTTGACGGTTCTGTACCTGCAATGGGTGCTGAAGGAACTGTAGTATTCTGCATCGACATCGTAGGACTTATGGATGGTTCTGAGGTATCGGGTAATAACGACGATGGTGAGTGGGTAAACGAAGCTGCTGACGAGACTTCACTTGTTGAAGGTGACAACCACTACAACACCGACACCATCGGCGACTATGCAGCATCAGATATCACCTGCCATGTTACATCTATCAAGTGTGACGGCGTTGAAGTAGAGTTTGATGAGAGCAAGTTTAGATACGGCAACATCGAAGACAACACCAACAGCTACAGAATTGAGATCTACAACTCATATGGTACAACTGCAACAGATCCCGGATTTGATCCGCTTGCTGACATTGCATTTGAAGAGAGCCTTGAGGTAACATTTACAATCGAAGGACTAGGCGAGGTTAAGACCTTCCCTGAAACAAGTGTATTTGGCTCTGATGAAGCAACTGACGACACCGAATCAGTAGCTGAAGAAGCAGTTGAATCTGTAGCAGAGGAAGCTGAAGCGACTGAAGAAGACGCTGAGGCTGAAGAAGAGGCTGCTGAATAATTTAAACATTTCTAGGACTCTTTAAGTCTTTAAAGAAGCGAGCATGACTTTAGATAGTTATGCTCGCTTTCTTAATATTATGTTACAGAATAAAAAATCGATTGAAAAAAGTAGAGTAATGTGGTATAATAAAAGCACAAACAATATTGGAGGTAGCTAATATGAATATCACAGAAAATGTAAAATATGTAGGAGTAAATGATCACGAAATTGATCTTTTTGAGGGACAATACATCGTTCCAAATGGTATGGCATACAACTCGTATGTAATAATGGATGACAAGATCGCAGTAATGGATACAGTAGATGCAAAATTTGGCGAGCAATGGCTTGAAAATGTTGCTAAGGCTTTAGGTGAGCGACTTCCCGACTATCTCGTTATTTCGCACATGGAGCCTGACCATTCATCAAATATACTTGCGTTCGCCGAAAAATATCCTAATGCTCAAATTGTAGGAAACGCTAAGACCTTTGCTATGATACAAAAATACTTTGGCATAGATTTTTCTGATAGACGTGTTACAGTTAAGGATGGCGAAACGCTTGAGCTTGGCGAACACTCGCTTACCTTCGTATTTGCACCTATGGTACACTGGCCAGAAGTCATGCTTTCCTATGACGCTAAGGACAAGATCCTATTCTCGGCTGACGCCTTCGGAAAATTCGGAGCTCTTGATATCGATGAGGACTGGGCTTGCGAGGCAAGACGCTATTACTTCGGCATAGTCGGAAAATACGGTGCGCAGGTTCAGGCTGTACTAAAAAAGGCTGCTGCGCTCGACATAAAGATAATTTGCCCTCTTCACGGTCCGGTACTTTCAGAAAATTTGGAGTGCTACATCGGATTATACGATACCTGGTCGGCATACAAGGCAGAGTGCGAAGGCGTATTCATAGCGTACACCTCAGTATACGGCAACACAAGGAAGGCTGCTCTTGCATTAAAGGACAAGCTAACCGAGCTTGGCTGCCCTAAGGTTGCAATAAGTGACCTGGCTCGTGAGGATATGGCTGAGGCTGTTGAGGATGCGTTTAAGTACGGCAAGCTTGTGCTTGCAACAACAACGTACAATGGTGATGTTTTCCCATTTATGCGTGAATTTATAAACGATCTCACCGAGCGCGGATACCAAAACCGCACAATCGGAATTATTGAAAACGGCTCATGGGCAGCTACTGCGGCAAAGGTTATACGCAAAAAATTTGAAGCAAGTAAAAACATAACGTTTACACAAAATACCGTTACGATAAATGCAGCGATGAACGCTGATAATCAAGCACAGATTGAGGCGCTTGCTAAAGAGCTGTGCGAGTAACCAAGGAGTGATTTCTAATGAGTGAAGGCTTTGATTCTAAGGCTTTGTTTAAGCTAGGCTATGGACTGTATGTTCTGACATCTAATGACGGCACAAGGGATAACGGCATGATTGTAAATTCGGTTCTACAGGCAGCATCATCTCCAGTAAGAATCGCAGTTTCAATTAACAAGGCAAATTACACGCATGATACGGTTAAACGCACAGGTGTTTTTAATCTAAACTGCCTTACAGAGGATGCACCCTTTGCGGTGTTTAAGCAGTTTGGATTTGTAAGCGGTAAAGACACCGACAAATTCTCAGGCGAACAGGTTTTTCACTCAGGTAACGGCATCGCAATTCTCAGCGGCAGCATCAATTCATTCCTTTCGCTAAGGGTGGTTGACCATTTGGATCTCGGCTCACATGGAATGTTTATCTGCGAGGTGACGGATGCGGCAGTGCTTAACGACAAGCCTACAATGAGCTATGCATATTATCATGCTAATGTAAAGCCAAAGGCAAAACCAAAGGCTACTAAGGGATATATCTGCAAAATATGCGGATACATCTATGAGGGTGAAACGTTGCCCGATGACTTTGTGTGTCCTATCTGCAAGCATCCGGCATCGGACTTTGAACCAATACGCTAGATATTTTAAAGCTCAAGCCTGAGTATTTCAAGACTTGAGCTTTTTTATTTATCTAAGGCTTTTAAGAAATAACAAAATTTCAACGCTCATCTTGACGAAAGTCATGGTTCGTGGTATAATAAAAGCATAAATCTAAGGAGGAGAAGCTTATATGCCTGAAATAATTGTTGGACGTGCATACAGTAACCGTGACCAGCTGTTTTATGATAGAATCGCCGGAGCTGCACAAAATGGAAATGTGCTTGTAATAGTGCCTGACCAGTTTTCATTTCAAATGGATAAAATACTTTATGATGTTCTTGGCGCACAGCTTTTTAACAAAATTGAAACCAGGGGCATAAAGGCTGAAGGTGAGGAAATCTGCCGAACGCTTGGCGGCAGCACTCTTTCAAATGCGGACGATAACCAAAAGCTTATAGCGATGTATCGCGCCCAATCAAAGCTTAGACACGAAGGCGTTCTTTCCTACTACAAAAAATCGCTTCTAAAGCCTGCTTTTGTATCCGAATGCATGACGCTTATCTCGCAGCTTATCCATGCAGGAGCTACTCCTCAAACACTAAAAATTGCATCAGAAGCATCCCTTGAGCGTGCACCGAGACTACATGATATCTCAGAAATATACGCGAGCTATAATGAACAGCTAGCCGATATGGGTTTGCGTGATTCACTTTCACAAATGGCTCAGGCTGCAAGGCTTGCAAAGGAGCATAAATTTTTTGAAGGCAAGCAGGTATTTTTTGACGGCTTCACCTCCCTTTCGGCGGACGAGCTAGAGCTTGTTGAAAGTGTGATATCCTCCTCTAAGCGCACAACCATTTCGCTAATCATGGACGATGTCAATAACGGAGCCAATCCATTCGCCTCAACACAAAGAATGCTAAGCAAAATTGAGAGAATTTCAAACGACTCCGGACGAGCAGTGAAAATCACCCGTGCTGTCGGCAACATTCAAAGCAAGCCACTTGCCCACATAAATGAGGAATACTTTGCCTACTCACCTGCTAAAATCAACTCACAGGGAATGGTTAAGGTTATTGCGGCAGATGATATTTATATTGAAAGCGACTACGTTTGCTCTGAAATTCTGCGTCTTGTACGTGAGGAAGGAATGCGTTTTAATGACATTGCCGTGATGTGTGGAGGACTTGAGGAAACAGCAAGAGTGCTTGGCTCAACGGCACAAAGATATGAAATCCCCTACTTTGTGGATAAGGTTGAAACCTCTCTTACATCCGTTCCGGCAAGGTACCTTATTGCAATTTTAAATGCAGCACTAACACGCAAATACAACACAGAGAATATACTCAGGATAGTCAAGTCTCCCCTTTCACCATTTTTCGACTTTGACGCCTGTGACCTTGAGGACTTTTGCATAAGATGGAAGGTCGAAGGAGATATGTGGAAATCTCCCTTCGTGATTGAAGCTCTGACAAATCAAAATGCACGTGTTGAGCAAACAAGACTTGCCATAATTGAGCCTCTTGAACGTTTTAAAGCAGCTTGCGATGATGCCACAGCAGGAGAAATATGTGAAGCTCTTTTTAAGCTGCTTGACGACCTTTCGATGTCAGATCAAATATACTCAGCAGTAAAAAGAGCATCAAATGACAACGAAACTGACTTTGAGGTAAGTCGAGGATTTAAGCAGGTTTGGCTTGCCATTGTTGAGGCTATAAAGAGCATCTATGAAAATATGGGAGAACAAAGGATAACACTTCGCACCTTCTCAGAGCTTTTGCAGCTTATGCTAAGTGCGATTAAAATGTCCTCTCCACCTCAAAAGAGCGATTGCGTAATGCTCTTAGATGCTGAACGCTCACGTGTTTCAGGTGTTAAGGCACTATTTATTATGCAGTGCAATGATGGAGTTTTTCCCAAGGGAATCAAGCATTCAAAGCTTTTGAATGAATCTGATATCACAGCACTTAGCGAGCAGGGTGCAGAAATTGAAATCTCAGCCAGAAATCAGCTTGACAACGAGCGAATGAATTGCTACTATGCACTAACCGCCGCTAAGGACAGATTATACATAAGCTACGCTGAGGCTGACAGAAGCGGGTCTGTTATTTCTCCATCACAGCTGCCAGCAGCCATAGGTGCGCTCTTTAGTGATGAGCTGCTTACAAAAACCTCTGAAACAGAGCTTGAATTTTTCTGCACCTCATATCGTACAGCGTTTTACAACTACCTTGAGCATTCGAAGGACAAGACTCAGGCAGCCGCTAATGTAAAGGATTCTCTTTTAGGCTCAAATGACTATACTCAAAGACTTGAGTATGTCAAAGCAGCAGCGGCTGATAAGGATGAGAAGCTTTCAAATAATATGGCAAAAAGCATCTTCTTTCCACGAGACCTTAACCTTTCAGCAACAAGAGTATCTGACTTTTACAAATGCCCGTTTTCCTACTTTTGTAAATACGGACTTAAGCTATATCCGACCGATACGGTTGAAATGAATGCTATGTACATCGGAAATATAGCGCACAGCTGCCTTGAAAGGGTGATGAGCACCGTTCAAAACGACAAGCGTGTATACAATCCAAGCTTTACTAGCATGACGGATGAGCAGCTAATCGAGCTTATTGACGAAAGCACAAACGACTACATAAATGAACAGATGGGCGGCAGCTACGGAAAAACGCTTAGCTTTAAATTTGCGGTAGAACGGCTAAAGAAATCAATACTGGGAATGGTCATAAACTTTCGTGAGGAGTTAAAGGATTCGCTGTTTTTACCGATTGCGTTCGAGTACGATCTTACAGATAGTGATGGGAATCCAATTTTTGCTATTGAAATTAACGACGATGATATCGACCTTCACACAAGGTTAAATCTGAGAGGTAAAATTGACCGAGCAGATATCTACCGCACCAATCAAGGCTCATGGCTAAGAATTGTAGACTACAAAACCGGCAAGCAAACATTTAACATGGCAGAGGTTTATCACGGTCTTGACCTGCAAATGCTTATTTACCTATTAGCGGTGACGATTTCAGGCAAGCTTGAATCGACAAGTGATGAGGAGCTTAAATCTGCTGGAATCATGTACTCACATGTAAAGTTTGTGCCTCCATCCCTAACCGCTGAACAGGTCAAGGAGCTTGAAGCAAGCGGTGAGCTTGATGAGCAGCTTAGACTTGAGCGTGCAAAGATCTACAAGCCTGAGGGAGTCATGATTGGAGATGAAATCATGCCCGCACTCAACAAAAGTCATGATGGAGTTTATACCATCTTCAAATTCAAAAAGGATGGAAGTGTAAGCGGCACAACAAAAATACCTCCCGTAAGCGTGCAGGAGCTTACCGCACTTGAGCTTTTCGCCTTCCACAAGATTGAGGAGATGAGCAAGCGACTCGGAAGCGGTGAAATTAAGGCAGATCCCATACAAACAGATTCAGGAATAGCCTGCACCTATTGCGACTACAAGGCAGTTTGCAAAAATGCCAATCCCTTAAATCCTCGTGCAGTGACCCCAGATGACGAACAGCTGCTTAAAGCAGAGCTTGAAAGAATAGTAAAAGGCGAATAAACACAAAAAAGCCATATGAGAAGCAATAAACGTTCTCATATGGCTTAATTTATGCCGGTGGTCGGGCTCGAACCGACACGATATTTCTATCAATGGATTTTGAGTCCATCACGTCTGCCAATTCCATCACACCGGCGGATGTAAAAACTTACTATGATAGTATATCATAAAATTGCTTGCTTGTCAAGGGGTTAGAACAAAGTTTTTAGAATTTTAATTTATAATTAAAATACAGCAGCTTTTTACATCAATGCTGCATTTTGTTAATTCGTCCTGCCCTTTTCATCCTGCCAAAATTTGTTAATAAGCAGCTCAAATCGTCTCTCGTCAAAAATTGGCTCCTGTAAATATGTAATTGTCTGCTCGCTCAGCACGCCATTCTTTGCAAACTCTATACCAGCCCCTGTGTATTTTTCAAGGTAAGCATCCGTTCTTTCCATCATCTCAGGTCTTGAAAAAACCTTTCCTTGTGGACAAAGTAGTGCCTGATAGCCATCATTTCCAAAAATACAATCATATTGAATAAGAAGCGCTTCGTAGGTGGGATTCACCTTTCCAAATCCACAGGTAGAAATGAGCAAAAACCTCTTTTCGCTTAAATCATAGCGAAATTCGTGAAATGGCATACCTTTTGTGGGTATTTCTCCTTTGTAGGGTAGCATCATGCTCAAAAGTCTATCGTTTAAAATCTTCACCGTACCTGGCATACTGAAAAAATAAAGTGGATAGCTTGCAATGATTACATCAGAATCCAAAATGCTCTGCTTAATTTTTACAATATCATCCTTTATTACACACTCCCCTTCTGTTCGTCCCCAGCACGAAAGGCAACCCATGCATGGCTTAACATCCATATCAGAAAGTGTGTCGATTTTTATATCACATTTGCTAACACTCTCTATACCTTTAAGAAAAGCATTAGTCACACGCATTGTACCGCTGGCGTTCTTTTGCGGGCTTCCGTTTATAACATATATTTTTTTATTGTCCCCGCAAATCCATTTTTTCTTCTCATCCATTTAGTTTGTCTCCGTTCTTTTCTAGCTTGTCTGACTCATCATTTGCATAAACCGACTCTTTATCTATCTGAGTAAATGTAAGCGAGCCTTTAGCACGCACCTCTCCTTCAACCGTAACCAATGCATCAAACGTCACAAGCTGTCCTGCACTACGCTGCTTTTTTACACAAATATTTAATGTATCTGCTGGAATTACAGGCTTTAAAAACTTAAAGTCATTTACCTTTAATAGTACATATAGCTTATCATCAACAGGCGAGCCTTCGACAACCAGTGAGCAAAGCTGGGCACAACACTCTATGATCAAAACCCCCGGCATAATCGGTGTATCGGGAAAGTGTCCCACAAAATAAGGCTCGTTTACCGATACATTTTTAATTCCTTTAGCATACTCGCCTTCAATCAGCTCGGTCACACGCTCAATCATCTGAAACGGCGGACGCTGTTTTATGCGACTGTTAATCTGCATCAAATTCATCATAGTGAAAGTCCTCCATCAAGTACAAGTGTTTGTCCCGTCATATAGGAAAAGCTATCACTACAGAGCATAGCGACTACATTTGCTACATCTTCGGTCTTGCCAAATCTTCCGAGTGCTATCTTTTCTAAATACTGCTTTTTCTTTTCATCCGATAAATTATCCATCATTTCAGTTTCAATAAATCCAGGTGCTACGGCATTAACACGTATTCCGTATGGAGCAAGCTCCTTTGCCATTGAGCGTGTCATAGAATTCACTGCACCCTTTGTCGCACTATAAACGCTTTGCCCTGCAATTGCCATCATAGAGCTTACAGATGAAATATTTACTATTACGCCCGATTTCTTTCTAAACATTTTAAGCACTGCTTGCTGTGTGCAATAAAAATATCCCTTGACGTTTATATCCATGCACTGATCTAATGCTTCGGGACTTAGCATTAGCAAGTATTCGTCCTTTACAATTCCCGCATTATTTACAAGCACGTCAATTTGTCCATACCTTTGTGAAACCTCACGCATCATCGACTTTACTTCGTCTAAATTTGAAACATCCGCACGGCAAAGCATACCTTCGCCGCCGTCAGCCTCGATTTCCTGCAAAACCGCTCTTGCCTGCTCCTCACTATGACTAAAATTTATGACAACGGCAAATCCGTCCTTTGCAAGTCGCTTTGCACAAGCCCTGCCTATTCCACGAGATGCACCAGTAACCACCGCAACCCTCATTTTTTATCACACCCTTTTAAAATTACAGCTGTATACGTGCCACACGCTCCATAGGAAATCACCAGCAGTGTATTTAGCGTGTCCGCTTTAATTTCACCACAGTTACGTGTTTTTACATTCTCTCCCATTTCCCCTGATAAAATAAGTGCGCCATACACAGCACTAAGCGTTGCCGTAGCCGCTCTTCCCTCACCAACGATATCATGAATATTTATAAGCGGCAGGCTGTCCGCTCTTTTTGCAAAAACATCTTTAAGAGCCATTCGCTCGGTATCGCAAGCCTTATTAAGTCCATCATCAAATCCAATGACTGCATCTATGTCTGTCGCAGATATTTTTGCATCAAGGAATGCAAAATTTATTGCCTTCACAAGTGCCTCTTTCGACTTAGGCAAATGCTCAAAATCCGTTGGTTCACACGCCATACCATATCCCAGCACTTGAGCATAGGTAAAAGCTCCTCGCTCATTAACCTGACTTTCGCTTTCCAAAACTATGGTAGTACTACCGTCTGACAGATGAAAGCCTTCATTAAAATAGCCCATCTTTTCATAAAGCTCAGTGACGATTTCACTGTTTTCATCATTACCCGTTGCCAAAACAGCTTTTGCATGTCCGCTGCGCAAAATATTAACTGCATACGCTAGACTTGCAAGACCCGACTGTATTCCGTTTGTAAGCGTGACATTGTATCCCTGAATTCCCGAACAAATTGAAAGATAACCACCTGCCGCATTGTAAACTGTGTTTGGAAACTTAAAAGCACTACCGCCTGCTGTTCCTTTATTTAATATATCCTGCTGATAGCTGCATATGGTAGAAATAGGTCCGTCACAGGTTCCGACAACTATTCCAATATCAAAAGCATTGTCTTGCGTTACAGTAAGATCTGCATCCTTTAACGCTTTCATTCCCGAAACCGCTTGAAGAGAGCTAAATCTATCAAGCTTTCTATAAAATGACATCTTTAACCCACATTCATCAAAATCCTTACGTCCAACTTCACTTTGAACACTCGGCTTATCCAGCGAAGCTCCCTCATTTACTCGACTTACAAATTCGCTTTTATCGTTGCCCAAGGGTGAAACGATACCCACACCTGTAATAAAAATACGCTCATTAGTTTTCGGTTCTACTACATTACCGCTTTTCTTAGAAAATATTATGCTTGCATTATTTCCGCCAAACGCAAAGGAATTACTCATGACGGATGTCATTTCCTTTTTTCTTGCATTATTAGGACAAAAGTCAATCTGTCCCGCACGCTCCTTAAGTGATGTCAAATCCTCTTCACTATAACCAATTGTCGGAGGAATAATCCCTTCAGTTAATGCTTTAATTGAAAGAACCGCTTCAATAGCGCCAGCCGCTCCGAGGCAGTGTCCTACCATAGACTTTGTAGAGGATACGCAAAGGTCTTCGTTCTCACTGTCAAAAATTGTATGTAACGATAAAAATTCAGCATCATCATTTTTTGCCGTTCCGGTTCCATGTGCATTTACATAATCAATTTCCGATGCATCTAGCCCTGAATTTTCAAGGCTCCGACGAATCGAATACATCTGTCCCTTTCCATCCGGTCTTGGTGTTGTAATATGATACGCATCACTGCTTATACCCGAGCCTAATACCTCACAATAAATTTTCGCTTTGCGTTTCATTGCATGTTCGTAGGACTCGATAATAACCGCACCAGCACCCTCACCGAGCGTGATACCATTACAATGATTAAAAGGCGAGCATGGATTTTCATCCAGCGCATGAAGCGAAAGAAATCCCGCAAATGGAAGTGACGCAAAAGCATCCGTTCCGCCTGCAATTACAACATCCGCTTTACCGGCACGAATAAGATCACAAGCGTAAGCAATGCTTATAGTTCCAGCGGCGCAAGCGTTTGCGATGTTTGTAACAACTCCACCTGCATGATATGCTTTTGCCACATGATTTGCAATAGCTGAAATTGGGATTTTCGTAACATCCTCTGCAGGCTTTTCATTTTCATAGTAGTGCTGTGCCGCACTAACTCCGCCAACGCAGCTTCCCATAATTACGCTAAGGCGATTTGAATCGTCAAAATCATTCAGCCCTGCATCACCGAGCGCCTCGCCTGAGGCTTTGACGCACAGCTTAACACAGCGATCCATTTTTTGTGAGTCAGGTATTTCATCTAACGAATCATCCTTCACCTCAGCCGCCAGATTTGCATAGCAGTTCGTTGTGTCCACCGTTGTAGCCTTAGAAATTCCGCTCACTCCGTCAACTGCGTTTTTAAAGCATTCATCTACGTTGCTTCCGATAGCACTAATAAGTCCTAGCCCTGTAACAACGCATCTATTTTTGTTGTCTGTCATAGTTTATTTCCTTTCCGTTTTGTAAAAAAGGCGGCACCTTAAACTCAAGTAATGCCGCCCCTTCCCCTTTTTGAGATAATTAATTCAAATGCTCTGCAACGAAAGCTGTAAGCGTTTTGACATTATAAAACGGCTCTTTTCCAACACCTGTCATAGAAACGCCAAACTCCTCATCAATAGCCGCAATGATTTCAAGCGAGTCTATCGAATCGAGCTCCAAGCCACCCACAAAAAGCGGAATTTCATCAGTAAGCTCCTCAGGATCTATCCCAAGCCTTTGACAAAGCATCTCCTTAATCTTTTCAGAAATTTCATTTTCGTTCATCTAATCAAATCCTTTCTTTTAGTTAATGTGATTTACTTTCTTTAAGGTTAAAAACCTCCTTGCTGCACTGCTCACTAGCCTCTTTTAAAATAACAGACAGCCTTCCCTTTGAGGAAAAATCAAGATTGATTGGACTTCCAATCACAAGCTTTTGCCTATGAAGCAGCTTATAATCCCCAACAATCGCCATTGGTATAACAGGAGCATCCAAATGCTTTACAGGCAATAAAAATCCCGAATGAAACGGCTTAGGCACTCCATCCTTTTCAAGCTCCCCTTCAGGAAAAATCATTACATTCCTTCCCTTTTTGAGCATTGCCTCTGTCTGAACCAACCAGTCGCTATCCTGCCTTCGCAAATCAATTGGAATGTATCTTAAATGACTAAACAAAGGCTTTAGAAACTTTTTATTGTACCATTTGCTTGTAACCAAAACGTATACCTTTTGAAATGGAAGCATTATCGGTACAAAAAAGCCATCCTTATGACTTACATGATTGGCAATCAAAACTGCGCCTTTACGCATCGCCGCCTTAGCACTCGGATCGGTATACTCGACATGTCCTAAGTAACGCAAACGCATAATAAAGCCAACCACATAAAACACCATTTGCATGAGAGCATCAAGAAAAATACCGCCAGCTCTTTTCATTTTCTTTTTCATGACGCCTGCATAAAGTCACAAAGCTTGTCTAAACGCTTCTCCATGACCTGCTTGCCGTGATTATAATACGCCTCTACCTTTTGCTCATCCTTTTCAAAATGTCCTATTCCCATATTCTCTGGACGAATTACATACGCTTTTCCCGAATGCGCATAGCCTTTTAGGCTTTCCATTTGTTTTTCATACGTTTCCTTACGATTTACCATCGAATCCACAAGCTTAGGATACCTTGATCGATAGCTAAGGTTTAAAATCGGGCGTAGATGAGAATAATCTGTTGGCGGTTCTTTTTCATATCTTCTTGTAAGCACAACCACAGCCTTGTCGCACTTGTTTTCTAAAGCATACTTAACAGGCACCGAATCTGACAAGCTTCCATCGAGATACTCACGAGAATCAATTTTCACAGGCTTACACAAAATCGGCACTGAGCAAGTAGCCCTTGTAAGTGTAAGCAGCCTTTTTTTGGATCCATTTGCACCTAAATATGCAGCCTTGCCTGTTTCACAGTCGGTCAAAACAAACTCACACTCCATATTTGAAGAGAAAAACCTATCAAAATCAAATGGCATCTGCTGATAATAATAATCATTGACAAGGGCTTGTGTATCAAGCAGCTTCTTACTTTGTATCATTTGCTTAACGCCATAACACGAATGAATACCTTTATCGGTGATGAGCTGTTTGATTTTTCCATTTTGCCCTGAAACAAAGCTTGTAGCATTTCCCGCACCCGCTGAAACACCTATTACATACTCAAATGAAATATTTTTCTCTTGTAAATAATCAAGCACTCCTGCCGTGAATATTCCCCGATAGGCTCCGCCCTCCAATACCAAACCTATTCTGCTCATGTTTTTTCACTCCATCTTTACATGAACGCCTAGCCCTAATAACAAGGGCAAAGCGTAATGTCGAAATATATCTAATTTTGTTCTACAAGCATTATTTTATCATACGTTTCTAAACTCAAAATAAACTGACTTAGTCTTTTTACAAGAATTTTAAAAGAGAGCATACTGAATACATTAGTTTATATTCAATTCATATTTTGATGCTATTCTTGATTTAGAATAATTTTTGTGAGGAGAATTAAGATTATGTTTCATATTTTAGTTGTAGACGATGACAAGCATACCAGAATGCTAATAAAAGCAATTTTAGAAAACGCAAGCTATACAGTAACTACCGCTAATAATGGACGAGAAGCACTCGATGTACTAGATCTAACGCATATAGATCTTGTCGTGCTCGATATCATGATGCCTAAAATGGATGGATATGAATTTACAAAAACTCTCCGTCAGGCAAATAGTACGCTGCCTATTTTAATGGTTACTGCTAAAATTTTGCCCGCTGACGAAAAGCAAGGCTTTCTTGTAGGAACAGATGATTATATCACAAAACCAATAGATGAGGATAAGCTATTATTTCGCATAAAGGCTCTGCTTCGTCGAGCTCAAATTGTAAACGAACAAAAAATAGTCATCGGCGATGTCACACTTGACTACAATTCACTGACAGTATCAAGAAAAAATGAGGTGCAGCAGCTCCCACAAAAGGAATTTTTACTTCTCTATAAGCTTCTATCATATCCCGGAAAAATCTTCACAAGAATACAGCTCATGGACGAAATCTGGGGACTTGATACCGAAACCGGATGGGAAACTGTGACGGTGCATATCGGACGATTGAGAAATAGATTTAAAAGCTGGGATGAGTTTGAAATAGAAACTGTGCGAGGACTAGGATACAAGGCGGTAAAAAAGGTATGAAGCAGGTAAAAAAAGAGGAACATAAACAGCGAATCTCACTAGTGCTTTTGATAAGCCTATTTGTTTTTGCAATAATTGTTGTCGCAGTACTGCTTGCAATTGCAATTTTGTGTATACTTTTGTACTTTGATGTTATTACATCTGTTGATGATACATTAAACTTTGGCGACACATTCTTTTTGGTAGTAATAATTAGTGCTATAATCGGATTTTTTCTAACATTTTTTACAAGTAAAATTTCCTTAAAACCTGTAAATCAGATTATCAATAAGCTAGAGCAGCTAGCAAAAGGAAATTTTAAAGTCAGAATAAGATTCAGCGGACCATTTTCAGTAAATCCCGCTTTTAAAGAGGTAGAGCAAAGCTTTAATACGACAGCTCAGGAGCTCGAACACACCGAAATGTTAAGAAGCGACTTTATAAACAACTTCTCTCACGAATTTAAAACACCGATTGTATCTATTGCTGGCTTTGCAAAGCTCCTTCGAGTAGGAAATCTTGACAATGATGAAACGGAGAATTATCTCAAAATAATCGAAGAGGAATCCTTGAGATTGTCGTATATGGCAAATAATGTACTGAATTTAACAAGGGTTGAAAATCAAACGATACTTACAAATGTCACACGCTATAATCTATCAGAGCAGATACGTTCGAGCATTCTGGTTTTAACAGATATGTGGACTCAAAAGGAGCTAGAGCTAAATATCGAATTTGATGAATACATGATAGAGGCTAATAAGGAGCTTTTAGAGCAGACGTGGCTAAATTTACTTAACAACGCAATAAAATTTTCAGACCAAGGTGGTACCATTACCGTAACAATTTCTGAGGACAATAACGACATTATCGTTTCTATATCAAACCAAGGACAAACCATTCCGGAAGAAAGTATGGATAAAATCTTTAATAAGTTCTATCAGGCGGATGAATCGCATGCTGAGGAAGGAAACGGAATCGGACTAGCTATTGTGAAAAAGGTTGTAGATTTGCATAACGGTCAGGTTTGGGCACAAAACAAAAATGGCACAACTACGCTTTCAGTAGCTTTGCCAAAGAGAAACGAAGGGTGAGCAAACAAAAACATATTCATTGTAAAAGTTTACACAATTTTTGACTATCCTTGGTTGACGAAAATATGATTATGGTGTATAATGAATACATGATGTCCCCCACCTCTTAGGTGGAGGTCCATCCAGTCTTTCAGTGGGGTTTTAAAACTAATCCCCACTGAAATCCAGGGGAGCCTGGCGGCTCCTAATGCTTTCTTGTTGCCGTGCTTTAGCAAAGGCGGCTGTCAGCTCACTGAGATTGGCACGAACAAGTTCGTACAACAAGCATATCTCGCTTTGCTCCGCTTTAAATAATCATAGTCAATACGAAAGGAATGATAACTTTGAGAAAAACTAAAATTGTATGCACGGTAGGTCCCGCTACTGAAAGCGAGGATATTCTGCGTGAGCTTATGAAACCCGGTATGGATGTGGCTCGCTTTAACTTCTCACACTGTAATTACGAGGTTGATGAAAAAAGATTTCATACTATAAGAAAAATTTCTGACGAGCTGGGACTTCATGTTGCAACTATGCTCGATACTAAGGGCCCTGAAATTCGTTTGCGCGAGTTTGAAAATGGAGCTGTTGAGGTTGAGGATGGCGCTGAGTTTACTCTTACCACACGTGAGGTGGTCGGAAATGAAAGTATTTGCTCAGTAAGCTTTGAGAATCTTCCTAAGGATGTATCTGCAGGCACACGCATTCTTATAAACGATGGACTTATCGAGCTTAGGGTAAAATCCGTTGACGCACAGGATGTAGTTTGTGAGGTAGTTCATGGCGGTGAAATTAAAGATCACAAGGGTATAAATGTTCCAGGAGTTAAGCTTTCTATGCCATACATTTCAGATGCGGACATGAACGATCTACAGTTTGGTGCAAAGCTCGGATTCGACTTTATCGCAGCATCATTTGTACGTTCAGGCGCAGATGTTATTTATTTGCGTAAATTCACTCAGGCTCTTGGCTGGACAAATGTCAGAATCATTGCTAAAATTGAAAACAGTGAGGGCGTTGAGAATATTGATGAGATTTTGGATGCGGCAGACGGAATTATGGTAGCAAGAGGCGATATGGGAGTTGAAATACCCTTCGAGCAGATTCCTGCTATACAAAAATCGCTTATCCACAAGGCTTACAACATGGGTAAGCAGGTAATAACCGCTACACAAATGCTGGAGTCTATGATTACAAACCCACGTCCGACACGAGCGGAGATTACCGACGTTGCAAACGCTATATATGACGGAACCTCAGCTATTATGCTATCAGGTGAAACAGCAGCCGGTCACTACCCAATTGAAGCGGTTAAGACCATGGCTCTCATCGCCGAAACGACTGAGAAAAATACCAACTACAAGAAGCTGTTTGAGATGCGCTCTCTCGATGAAGAATACCTATCACATGAGGTAACTGAGGCAATCTCTCACGCAACTGTTACCACGGCTCATGATCTTAACGCCGCTGCAATAATTACAGTTACCAAAGGCGGAACCACAGCCAGAAGACTCTCAAAATTCCGTCCCGAATGCCCGATTATTTCGCTTACACCAAACGAGGTCACAGCTAGACAGATGAATATGTCGTGGGGACTTGTACCCGGAATTGTTGAGGAGCAGTCAGACACCGACAAGCTAATAAATACAGCTATTGAAAAATCTCTTGCAATGGGACTGCTTAAGCACGGAGATCTTGTTGTAGTTACAGCAGGTGTACCTCTTGGAGTGAGCGGAAACACTAATATGATGAGAGTTGAAACGGTCAAGTAATCTTTTTACGGAAGGAGCTCTTTAGCTTGAAAAAAGCGGCATTACTGTTTTTTAGAAGCTTTATTTTCGCAGTAGCGGTCACGCAGCTGCTGCTATTTTTGGGAGATTTGTTCGAGCTTACGTTTGTGAGATATCGCATAACATCATCTGTAATTTATCTTGTTTGCCTTGTCTTTGCATCGTTCCTTCAGCTCTTTTTGTGGCGTACGCCAAAGCTTCCCGAAAAAAGACTCTGCAAAATACTCACCGACAAAGGCTACACTCCTGAGTTTTATCGTATAATGCTTGATTGGGTCAACAGGTGTGAAAAGAAGGGTATCGGTGACGGTGCAAGGCTTTCATATGCAGAAACGCTTATTGATGGCGGTCATTACGATAAGGGATTAGCCGAGCTTGAGCAAATTACCTTTTCAAATCTTGAATTTACCCAAAAACAGATATATTTTAACACCTGCCTATATGCCGCTATTCTATGTGGCGACAAGACAAATGCAGATAGAGTATACCTAGAAGCACAGCCCTGGTTGGAAAACGTAAAAAAACGCAGCCTTAAAGCATCGGTTTATCACACGCTTGGCTGCTATGAATACTCCTGCTCAAATATAGAAGGAGCAATAGATTTTTTCATGAAGTCACTAAAAAAGGCGACCACCACAGATGTAACCTGTGAGGATAATCTTGCCCTTGTAGCCTGCTACCTTGAAACCGATTGTCCTATGCTTGCAAAGGCAGCAGCAGAGGAAGCGGCTGACTATGCGCTCACTCTACCGCTTAAACAAAAGGTGGATAAAGCAAAAGCACTAGTTGAGAAGGACTTTAGGAACAGACGAGGGGCAGCCTAATAAATTTGAAAAAATGATATATTGATCCATCATTCTTACCAAAAAGAGTAAAAACCGCAGATGACTAATATCAGTCACCTGCGGTATTATTATGCTAATATGTGCTTAAAGATTAACTCCTGCCATAGCTACAACAGTAGCAACAAGGTTTGAAGGAAGCTTATCATATCTTGCAAAATCAAGTGTGAAGCTGCCCTGTCCTCTTGTGCTTTGTCTTAGCGTTAATGTAAAGTCGCTCATCTCAGAAATCGGCACCTCAGCGGTGATTTGAGTCATTCCCTTTTCCTCTTCGCTGGGTATCATTCCCATTACTCTGCCTCTGCGCTTATTAAGCTCGCCTATCATATCTCCTGTTCTGTCATCAGGAACAGATACATTAAGCGTACCAATCGGCTCAAGCAGCATCGGCTCAGCCTTTGGAATGCCCTCCTTATATGCTACGGTTGCCGCCGACTTAAACGCCATTTCAGATGAATCAACAGGATGATAAGATCCATCTACAAGTATAGCCTTGACTCCTACCATAGGATATCCGGCAAGAACACCATGCTTTACACAGTCCTGCAAGCCCTTTTCTACTGCAGGGAAATAGTTTTTAGGAACCGCTCCGCCGAAAACTCGCTCTTCAAATACAAGCTCATCACTAATGCAGGGCTCAAACTCAATCCAAACATCTCCGTATTGACCATGACCACCGGACTGCTTTTTGTATTTGCCCTGAACCTTAACCTTTTTGCTTATTGTTTCCTTATATGCTACCTTAGGAACGCTTGTCGTAACCTT
Organism: Ruminococcus sp.; assembly: GCA_021199375.1. Classification (GTDB taxonomy): domain Bacteria; phylum Bacillota; class Clostridia; order Oscillospirales; family Ruminococcaceae; genus YE71. The sequence continues at coordinate 105,398 of JAJQIB010000032.1, forward strand.
AACGCCAAAATCACGCTCAAGTCTGCCAATTGTAGAATCAAGGTGAAGTCCGCCAAGTGTCGAAAGAATCATCTCTAGCGTATCAGGATCCTGCTCATACTTAAGAGACATATCCTCTTCAAGCAAACGCATAATAGCATTTGATATTTTGCTCTCATCATTTTGCGATGCCGCCTTGACTGCCACACGATATGTAGGCTTCGGAAAATCAGGACGCTCAAATGTCACAACACGCTCGCTGCTGCAAAGTGTATCTCCGGTATTTGCTGAAAGCTTTACTGCAGCGCAAATATCTCCGCAGCCCACCTCGCTTGCTTCAATTTGCTTCTTACCTACCAGATAATAGAGCTTGCCTATCTTTTCAGTTGCTCCTGTTGCAGCGTTTACTATCTCATCGCCCGGCCTTAGTACACCTGACTGCACCTTTATGTAGGACATCTTTCCTACAAAAGGATCTGCTACAGTCTTAAATACCCATGCAGAAAGAGGGGCACTCTTTTCACAGATGATTTCACAAAGCTCGCCGTTTGTGTCTGTTGCAGCCTTAGCATCCTTCTCTGACGGAGCAGGCAAAAGAAGAGTGATTTCCTTCATAAGCATGTCAATTCCTGACATATCCGCCGCTGACACGCATGTAACAGGAGTGATTATACCTTCATTCATACCCTTATGAATTCCGTCGATAAGCTCCTTTTGTGTGAAGGCTTCACCTGAGAAGAATTTTTCAAACATCTCCTCATCCGTTTCAGCTACTGCCTCAGATACTGCCTCGATAAGTCCGTCGATACGATATTCCATTTTCTCGCTTACTTCTTTTGTAGGCATATCTGTTTCAACAGCCTTGCCGTTTTCGTACTTATACGCCTTCATCTCGATCAGATTTACATATGAAACGATCTTTCTGTCAGCGATAACAGGTACTACTACAGGGCAAACGGTAGGTCCAAACTCCGTTTTGAGCTCAGTAAGGACGTTATTAAAGTTTGCATTTTCGTCATCAAGCTTTGTCACCACGAACATTGCAGGCTTACCAAGCTTTTTTGCGTAGTTATACGCCTTATGTGTGCCAACCTTTACTCCCGACTTGCCTGAAACCGTAATCATACAGCATCCGCAAGCAGAAATACCCTCAAGCATCGACTGCTCGTAATCGAAAAGACCCGGAGTATCAAGAAGATTTACCTTAAAGCCGTCACGCTCATAGCATGAAAGTGAAGTATAAACAGAACAGCCTCGCTTGACCTCTTCAGAGGTGTAATCCGAAACAGTATTACCCTCAGCAACCTTTCCCAGTCGCTCAGTTACTCCTGCACTAAAAAGCAATGCCTCAGTAAGAGTTGTCTTACCAGAGCCAGCCTGTCCGGCAATCGCAATATTTTTGATTCGTGTGTTATCGTAGCTTTTCAAAACGATTCTCCTAACTATATATAAATTACACGGTTTATGGTTAAATTCAATAAAAATAATCAACCGTATGAGATTATTATATAACATTTCGCTACAAATGTCAAGGAGTTTTATGAGAAAACTTTGTGAAGATGCAAAAAAAGACGGTGAGGAGTGTTGCCTCACCGTCATATATTAAATTTGAATTAGGTTGGGAATCCATAATACTGAGCAATAGTTTCAGCTTCTGCTTTTGCTAGTTTTTCAAGATTTGAGTTATCAAGTAAAAACTTTCTTACATTCGGATTCACGTGGTATGAATGCTCAATTAAAACTCCAGGAGTTCCAACTGCATTTGAGCTTCTAAGTACGCCATAATAATCCTTTCCTCCTAAACCCTTTCGATAAATCAAACCACTTGAGCTTGCACCATATGAAGAAAGAGAGGTTTTAAATGCTTTTGTACCACACGGTGCCATCGTGTTTGCAACCGCTGTACCTAGATTGGCTGCCAACTCAATTTCATCGCTTGCATAAGCTTTTTTGTTTGCAATTACCAACACACTATTACTCGAAACATTCCATGATCCCGATGTAGCATTAGTATGAAGTGAAATGAAGAAATTACAGCCCTCAGAGTATTTGCCCCTTGTTTCAAGACCATTAACAAAAATATTTACACCGTCTGAACCCTCATTTGCTGAAGTACGAGTTATCTTAGTGGCTATATTATAATTATTAAGATATGTATTAAGATACTTGCCAAGCTTCAACATTTGTCCTGCTTCACTGTATGGGTAACTACCTGCCGCACCTGATAAGCTATAGTTGTTATTCCATGTTCCATAGTGCCCGGGATCTATGCAAATTGTGACCTTGCACCATCCATTAACCGAATTCGATTTTTGTAACAAGGACTTATATAGCTTGCCGTTTTCGTTTTTACAGGTTAGAACCTTATAGCTATAATACTTTGTATTGCCTGAAATCTTATCAACATACTTGTTTGTAGTATTTGATACATAAGCTAGCTTCTCCCACTTGTCTGAACCATACGCCTTTCTTACTATCAAATACTTGCTTACCTTTGAATTATAGGCACTTCCCCAAGTGATAACTATCTTGTTTGAATATTTTCCCTGCGTAGCCTTTGGTGAAACAATTGCCGGTAGTGACGTATCTGTAGGCTTGATTGACGAATCGGCAGATTCCTTTACCCAACCATTAACCGAATTCGATTTTTGTAACAAGGACTTATATAGCTTGCCGTTTTCGT
>JAJQIB010000032.1:108159-120841 GCA_021199375.1 Ruminococcus sp.
ACGTATCTGTAGGCTTGATTGACGAATCGGCAGATTCCTTTACCCAACCATTAACAACAGCAGAATAAGAAGAAACCGATTTATATTTAACACCATTAATAACCTTTGTGGTCAAAATCTTATAGCTATAATAATCAATATTTCCTGTGATTTTGTCTATATATTTATTCGTATTATTTGATACCTCAGCAAGCTTATGCCAAGTATCATCGCCATACTTCTTTCTCATAATGATATAACTATCAACTTGAGAATTCTTAGAATCTCCCCATTTTATTACTATTTCATCCGAATATGTACCCTCGCTCGCTTTTGGAGCAGTAATTGCAGGAAGTGTTTTGTCAACCGGCATGGCGGCTTTTGCGTTCATTGAATTACAAACAATAAAACAAAGTGCAGCCATAAATGCCGCAAATAAAATAACTACATGTTTTAAACATCTCTTCATCTTTTCTTCTCCCTTTTTATAAAACTTCTCTAAAGTATCACACCGAAAGGCAAAACCAATCCCCGACAAGCTTTATATGCCGGGGATTATGTAGCCATTATTCAGCGTTAGGTGCGCCTACAGGACATACACTGTTGCAAGAACCACAATCGATGCAGGTATCAGCGTCGATAACGTACTTGCCATCGCCCTCAGAAATTGCACTTACGGGACATTGATCCGCACAAGCTCCGCACGAAATGCAGTCGTCACTAATTTTATAAGCCATAGTAAATACCTCCTTATGAAGATTACCGAGGATTATCCCTCTATCTAATATTATATCACACTTTCGAAAAAATGCAAGCGTTTTTTTCATTTGTTACTGAAAATTCATATATTTCTAACCGAATCTACATTTGAATTTTTGCTCATTTGTTCAGATTTGAATTTGCTCTACCAGTCTGCTCTTCTCCAAACACTTTCAAGCTCTCCATCATCACTGTAAATCTCAATTCTTGCCACAAAGCCATAGTATTCGCTAAAGTCTACAAAAGCATATAGCGGATTGCCTTCATCGGTGGTCTTGTCATCAATAAGATATATTAGCTTATCACTTTTTCTACCGTTCGGCTCTCCAAGCACATCAGTCACATCAGACTTATCAAGGCGCTCCTCGGAATCAAATGCCGAAAATTCGTCATAGCTAACGCCATCATCATGATACCAAGCAACGTCATAGATGTAGATATGCTTTGCAGTAAAGTCGTAATCCATGCTCACATTAGAGTATACTCCGTCATCACTGGGAAATGAGAAGTCAAAATCCACATTCACAAGCTCACTTGAAAGAGTAAGTCTTGTAATACCCTCCATATTCTTGTCACTGTCCCAATTCTTATTGACGCTTAAATGTCCATAATAGGTAACGCCATCGCTTTCAAAGGTAAAATCGCCGCCAAAGCTCTCATTACCTTCACCATTACTGTATTTACCACCTGCTCCTGCCGTGTCGTACTCAAGGTTTTCAATCTCGTCAGGAAAGCTCTCGACAAACTCCTTAGCATTATCATCAAATCCGTAGGAATTCGCAACAGTAGGTGCAAAAAGCTCTGTAAGCTTATCCGCATCATTTTCAGTACCTGCCTCAACTAAAGCTTTCATGTTTCCTTCAAGCACAGCACTGTCCGAATCTGACACTGCATTTTTTGACTCTACTGCAATATATATAACAATTAGTTCGACAAATAGCTGTATAATAGCCATAATAGCAAATCCAATCGCCATTAGCACCTTAGGATATTTCTTGACGTTTCCACGCTTTTGCTCGTATCTTCGGGTAACTACTCCTGCAATAGCAAGTATTCCACCAAACACATATATTCCGAAAATAATCGCAGCTATTACTAAAACGTACATTATTATCATTGATATAAATGCCATACCTGCACCCCCCTACGGCAATATTGTACCATATCGCGAGGCAAATGTCAAACAAATTTAAAGCCTCATAGCTTCCGACATAATACAAGCTCCAGCTGCACCGCATTCAAGCACACTTTGTATATTGCCCTCGTCAATTCCTCCGATGGCATAGACCGGTATATCCACCGCTTTACATACTTCACGCAAAAAGTCGAGCCCTCTGGGTTTAAGTCCCTTCTTGCAATCGGTAGCAAAGATATGTCCTGCTGTGATATAGCTTGCACCAAGCTCATAAGCCTTTAGTGCATCCTCAACCGAATGAACCGAGGTGCCTACCATTTCAAACTCTTCACAAAGCTGCTTAGTAAGAAGATTAAGCGGCATGTGTAAGCGTGTAATACCAAGCTCTCTTGCAGCCTCCGGATAATTATGTATAATAAGCGTCACCGAGCATTCATTACAAGCACAAAGCACTCTTTTAGCAAGAGATATATAATCGTCTAAAGGTAAATCCTTTTCACGAAGTATCATCCGTGAGATACCCTCGTCTGCTATTCGTTTTACCTGCAGCTCCAGCGGAATCTGACAAAGTCTTCTTGCCGTTACCGCTATAACCTTATTCGCCTGTGTATACATAGTCATTAAGCACCGGCTGAAGTCCTCGTGCATGTATAGCCGCAATAACCTCTTCAAGCGAGCGATTATCATTAATCTCAAACTGATCGTCACCCTGCGACTCATCCTCAGTATGACTGCCAATTCCTGTGCTTACACCTGCTGAAATTTTTGTAGCACACATACCGATTACATTATCTCTAAATCCAGCACGCTCACGAGTTGAAATAGTAAGACCGGCAAAGGGCATAAAAATTCTATAGGCACACATCACCTGCAAAAGCTGACGCTCATGAACATCCTTAGGATTAATCCTGTCATTGTTAATTATCGGGCGAAGTCTTGGGCAGGAGAAGGAGATTTCAGCATGTGGATATTTACGCTGAAGCAAATAAGCATGCGTGCCAACCGCATATGCATCCTTTCTAAAGTCGTCAAGTCCTAAAAGTGCCGCAAATGCAACTCCTCTCATTCCGCCTCTAATTGCACGCTCCTGTGCGTTTAGTCTGTAAGGGAATATACGCTTATGACCTGCTAAATGAAGCGTTTCATACTTGTCGCTATTGTAGGTTTCCTGAAAAACCGTAACATAATCTGCTCCACACTTATGAACATAGGCGTACTCATCCGTATTCATAGGATATACTTCAATACCTACATTTTTAAAGTACTCATGTGCAATTGCACAAGCCTCACCTATGTATTTTACATCGCTCATTTTACGACTTTCGCCTGTGAGAATGAGTATTTCCTCCATTCCCGTCTTAGCGATAGCTTCCATCTCACGACGAATACCATCCGCATCAAGCTTTGCGCGTCTTATCTTGTTGTGACAATTAAATCCGCAGTAAATGCAATGGTTTTCACAATAGTTTGAAATATACAGAGGTGTAAAAAGACAAACGCTGCTTCCAAAATGCTTTGCTATTTCTCTTGTCGCTTTGCGAGCCATCTGCTCTAAAAAGGGCTCAGCCGCAGGAGATAATAGCGCGCCAAAATCCTCTGTGGTCAGATACTCCGCTTCAAGCGCACGTTTTACATCAGCCTCGGTGTATTTGTTGTAATCATAGGCTTTCATTCGCTCTATTACCTGATCACCTATGTCGCTATCCTCTAAAATCTCCATATCAGGCAGATATGTCATGTGATCTATTCTCTGTTCGCTCATTTGCTCGCCCCCCTTAGTCGTTTATAAATCCGGTTAGCGGAGAGGATGCACTCGCCTTGTCTAAAACTCTGCCTGTTCCTGCAAGATAAGCGGTTCTGCCTGCTTCAATCGCATATTTAAAAGCCTTAGCCATGTCAACAATATTACCAGCTGTAGCAATCGCAGTGTTTGCCATAATAGCATCAGCACCCATCTCCATAGCTTCACAGGCCTGAGAGGGCTTGCCAATACCTGCATCAACAATTATAGGAAGGTCTATCTCCTCAATTAGTATGCGTATAAACTCCTTAGTTGCAAGTCCACGGTTTGTGCCTATTGGTGCGGCAAGCGGCATAATTGCGGCGGCTCCTGCATTTACCATATCTCTTGCAGCATAAAGATCCGGATACATATAGGGCATCGGAATAAAGCCATCATTTGCAAGCATTTCACAAGCCTTTGCCGTTTCGTAGTTATCGGGAAGAAGATATTTTGAGTCGTGGATGACCTCTATTTTTATAAACTCGCCACAGCCTGCCTCACGAGCAAGCCTTGCAATTTTTACAGCCTCCTCAGCATTTCTTGCGCCCGAGGTGTTCGGTAAAAGTGTAATTCCTTCGGGAATGTGGTCTAAAATATTGCCACTAAAGCTGTTTACTCGCCTTACCGCAAGCGTAATAATTTCCGCTCCTGCGTGCTCTACTGCCGCATTTATAAGGTCAAGATCAAATTTTCCCGAACCCAATATAAAGCGCGAATTAAATTCATGTCCTGCTATTACAAGCTTATCTTCCATTGTTTATTCCTCCAAATTCAAAATAATCTCAATTACCTTACTTGCCTGATGTCCTGCACAAACCATCACTCTTGCAGCACTCAAACCCTCACCATCGTCAACGTCAGTAGCTCCGTCACCACAGATGTAAAAACGCTTACCGAGCCTTTTAGTTACAATCTCATTAGCCCGACCCTTTCCAGCCATTCCTGATGCAGCTACTATATATTTATCCCTGCACTCAAGGAGCAGGGTATTGACCAAATTCGCCTTACACTCAGCATTGTCAAAAGCCTCACACACCACACTGCAGCTATCGAAAAGCTCAACACAGTTTTTCTCATCTACAAAGGTGTCAAAAAGGCTAATCTCACAGAATGGATTTATTTCCTGCAAAATTTCGCTAAGTGCCTCAGTTTTTTTCATTCCTATATGCTTAAGAGAATAAAGCTGACGATTGATATTTGAAAGCTCAACTGTGTCGAAATCGACAAGCGTTAAATGCCCAATGCCAGATCTTGCAAGCGCTGCTGCTATATTAGATCCAAGTCCTCCTAACCCCGCAATACCCACATGAGCCCTCTTTAACAGCTCGTAGGAAGGCTTTATACTGCGTGAATCAACAGCCTTAGCAAAATCCTCCTCTGTTATTTTCATATCAGCCTCCTCCGACAAATCCGACAATCTCAACCTCATCGCCGTCATTCATTTTAGTATCGTACTGTGCCTTAGGCAAAATCTCGCCGTTTATCATCACAGCAACACGTGCAGGATTACTTCCCTCACGTTCAAGATGCTGTGCTATTGTAACACCATCGGCGGAAACATCCTCACCATTTATTCTAACCATTTTTTACCTCCTGAAAACAAAAACACCGCATCCTAAGATTGCACCGATGGTGGTACACCCCAGGACACGGCTATCGTGACTACATATATTATATCATATCCTTATAGACTTGTCAAGAGCTTACAAAGCAAAAAAACCGCCCCAAACGGAGCGGCTTTGATTGTACAAAATTACTTGAGCTCAACAGTAGCGCCTGCAGCTTCGAGCTGTGACTTAAGATCTTCAGCCTCTGCCTTCGGAACGCCTTCCTTGATAGCCTTAGGAGCAGACTCAACGAGCTCCTTAGACTCCTTAAGACCAAGACCGGTGATGGTCTTAACAACCTTGATAACAGCCATCTTAGCATCGCCGAAGGATGCGAGAACTACATCAAAGTCAGTCTTTTCTTCAGCAGCGGGAGCAGCTGCGCCTGCTGCAGGACCTGCAGCGATTGCTGCGGTTACGCCAAACTCTTCCTGAATAGCGTCTACAAGCTCGGAAAGCTCGAGAACGGACATTGTCTTGATTTCTTCAATCATGTTTGTAATCTTTTCTGATGCCATGATAATTAACTCCTTTTTAATTTAATAATGTCTTGCGGCAAATTGGTCATGCCGCCTTTATGCCGTCAAACGATCCTGATGCTTTATGCAGCGTCGCCATCGTCCGACTTGCTGTCTGCAACAGCCTTGAGGGTTGCTGCAAGCTTTGTAAGTGGTCCCTGTAGAGAACCAACCAGCTGTGCGAGAAGTGTTTCCTTTGAAGGAATCTTCGAGAGTGCTGTAACGCCTGCCTTGTCGTAAACTGTTTCACCGATAAATCCTGCCTTAAGCTCAAACTTACCATCGCCAAACTGCTCAGAATACTTACCAAGGATTCTTGCGGGAGCGGTTTCATCGTCCGCAGATACTGCAATTGCAGTTGCACCATTAAGAACCTCATCAAGACCCTCGATGCCTGCCTCCTTGAATGCTAGACGAAGCATTGTGTTCTTCTCTACAAAATAGGTAACGTTGTTTTCACGCATTTCACGACGCAAAGCAGTGTCCTCTTCAACGGTAACGCCCTGGTAATCAACCAACGCACCTGATGTTGAATTCTTTAGAAGCTCTGCTAGATTTGCTACCTTTTCCTTCTTAGAAGCCAATACCTTTTCACTTGCCATTTTTTTCACCTCACAAAAGTAGATTAAAACAGCAAACGTAATAAAGAAATCCCCTTTAATCGTAACGACAAAAGAGGACTAAAAGACTTAAACTCGTCTGCTCAAAAATGAGCTATTGGGAACGCTTCTGCATAGATAAGCAATCTTGACATTTAAGCGAACCCTAACCCTCGGTCGGACTTACCTTTGTGCCGACTGTCTTTAGATTACGAATGCTTAATTATTATACCAAATCATCTGACCTGTGTCAATAGGATGTGGACGTCATTTTGTAAATTTTGTATTAACATTTTCCTGATTCAACAATACATCTTTCAAGTAAAGCCTTGAATTTTGGCGCAACCTCATTGGCTGTAGCCTGAACCTCTTCATGTGTAAGTGCAGTCTTGCTAATACCAGCTGCCAGGTTTGATATGCAAGAAATTGCGCACACTCTCATTCCTGCATGACGAGCCGCAATAGCCTCAACAACGGTAGACATTCCCACTGCGTCAGCTCCCAGCGTTCCAAGCATTCTAATCTCCGCAGGAGCTTCAAACGAAGGACCACTTAGCTGAGCATAAACGCCCTGCTTTAAAGAAATGCCAAGCTCGTCCTCAGCAACCTCCAAAATTCTCTCAGAAAGTGCATTATCATACACATTGTTCATGTCAGGAAAGCGTATTCCGAGCTTATCAATATTTTCTCCGACCAGCGGATTAGGAACAAAAAGCGAAATGTGATCTCTTATAAGCATAAAATCTCCTGCCGAAAATTCGGGATTTATTCCGCCTGATGCGTTTGTTAATATCAGTGTTTTAGCACCCATCATAGCCATAAGCCTTGCAGGCATTACAACATCGGTTATCTCATAGCCCTCATAATAATGCACACGTCCCTGCATTACTACGACCTTAACGCCACCAACATATCCAAAGACAAATCTTCCCTTGTGTCCTACCACGGTAGATATAGGAAAGCCCTCTATGTCAGCATAGTCAATCACGCACTTAATATCAACACGTTCGTCAGCAAATGCTCCGAGTCCCGATCCAAGCGTTACCGCTACATCAGGTACAAAATCGGTTTTCTCACGCAGACTTTTGTAAGCACGAATGAGCTTATCCTCTACAGCGTTCATATAATCACGTTCCTCTCTCAATCTCACATTAAAATCCAGTAATTTCTCCGTGCGTAAAGCACCTGATTTCTCCTGATACATCAAGCAAAAGCTCACATTTATCGCCTATTCCAACAACCCTGCCCCTATAGCTCTGCTTGCCGTCAGAAAATTCTATCTCTCTGCCAATGATAAAGCATCTGCTACGATACTCCTCCATAAAATCGTTAGGTGACAGGTTAGTTAGATGATATAGCTCAGTAATAATGCTTGCTGCAAGCTCATTACGTGAAGTAAACACGCCGATAGATGCCGCCTTGTCGCTAATCTCATCAGGAAAACTCTCGGTTGTGACATTTATTCCAATGCCAATCACCATACTCCTTACCTGTCCTGTTTCAAAGTCGGTCATAGCCTCAGTAAGTATTCCGCAAATCTTCTTACCATCTACATAAAGATCATTCACCCACTTGATTTTAGGCGAAACATTAGTTTGACTCTCAATAGCCCTTGCTGTCGCAACAGCTGCGACTGCTGTATAAACGCTCGAATCCTCAATTGACATATTAGGATGTATCACCGCAGACAGATAGAGCCCTGTACGTGCAGGAGAATAAAAGCAACGTGAATATCTGCCTCGCCCATCGGTCTGACAGTCTGAAACAAACACAGCACGAGAAGAATCAGCTACGCAAAATCTCTTTGCCTCATCGTTTGTAGAAGCAACCTCATCAAAGGTGAAAATCTTGACATCACATAGATCTTCAGACAAAAGCGCACCTATGCCCTCACTTGAAAGCAGGTCGCTATTAGGGCTTAGTCTGTATCCCGATTTTCCCACCGACTCGATCTCGTGTCCTTCATCTCTAAGCGCATTTATCGCTTTCCAGACAGCATTTCGGGATACTCCGAACTGCTCAGCAAGAGCTGTGCCCGAAAGAGCCTCACCTCTTTGCTGCTCAAGAAGTGCCAAAAGCTTGTTTTTTAGTGCCACCTAAGGCTCACCTCTTTTCACCCCATCCTAGGCTTCTGCCTACAGCTCTATGCCAGCCATCAAGCAGCTCATCACGTTTGCCATCGTCCATATCAGGCTTATACTCGCACTCAATTTCACGCATTTTTTTAAGCTTTGATTCATCACTCCAAATGCCTGCATAAAGCCCGGCAAGATATGCCGCACCGAGTGCCGTCGACTCGTGATTTTTAGGTTTAATGAGCTTTCTGTCCAAAATATCGGACTGAAATTGCATCAAAAAGCTATCTCTTGACGCTCCTCCGTCCACATTTAAGCAATCTATTCTACCGCCAAAATCACGTTCCATAGCAGTAAAAAGATCTGCCGACTGATACGCAATCGACTCCTGAGCCGCACGAATTATATGCTCACGCTTGGTACCACGTGTAATTCCCACAATGGTTCCTCTGGCGTACATATCCCAATAGGGTGCGCCCAACCCCGTAAAGGCAGGAACAAGATAAACTCCGCCTGTATTCTCAACCTTACGAGCAAAATACTCAGCATCTCGGCTTTCTGAAAAAAGTCGCAGCTCATCACGCAGCCACTGAATTACAGCTCCTCCGACAAACACACTTCCCTCTAAAACGTACTGAGTAGGCTTGCTCTTTAGTGTTGCCGCTACAGTGGTAACAAGTCCGTTTGCGCTTTTCTTGCGCTCGCTGCCTGTATTCATAAGCAAAAAACAGCCTGTGCCGTAAGTGTTCTTACCGGTGCCCGCCTCAAAACAGCACTGTCCAAAAAGAGCAGCCTGCTGATCTCCGGCAACTCCGCAGATAGGCACTCTTGCACCGCAAATGTCTGCATATCCATAATTATCACCCGAACACTTAATTTCGGGTAGCATAGCAGAAGGAATATTAAAAAGCTCAAGAAGCTCTTTATCCCAATCGCCCTTGTCGAGATTATAAAGCATGGTGCGTGATGCATTTGTTCGATCTATCGCATGAACTCTACCGCCTGTAAGCTTCCACACAAGCCAGCTGTCTACTGTGCCAAAAAGAAGCTCGCCATTTTGAGCACGTGTCTGCGCTCCCTCTACATTGTCGAGTATCCAGCGTATCTTTGTCGCAGAAAAATAAGCGTCAGGAACAAGTCCTGTTTTCTCACAAATCATCTCTTCAAGTCCCTGATTCTTTAGCTGCTCAATTAGCGGAGCTGTTCTGCGACACTGCCAAACTATTGCGTTGTAGATAGGCTTTCCAGTAGCCTTTTCCCAAACGATGGTGGTTTCACGCTGATTGGTTATACCTATCGCTGCAATATCATGTGAATCAATTCCGCTTTTTGCCACTGCCTCAGTAACTACAGAATACTGTGATGACCATATTTCTATAGGATCATGCTCAACCCAGCCCTCATGGGGATAGTACTGCTCAAACTCACGCTGAGCAATAGCCACTATGTGCGTATTTTCATCAAAAAGCACCGCACGTGATGATGTGGTGCCTTGGTCTAGGGATAGAATATATTTCATGCTCAGCCTCCCAGCTTGTACGCTTCAAGTCTATATATCGGCATTCCCTGCTCAGAAAATCTCGCCTCATACTCTGTGACAATATTTCCCTCAAAATCAGAATTATGCAAATCTAGTGAAATGTTTTTTAGTGCCCAGCCGCTTTGTGAAAGCTCTGCAATCGAAAACTCAAAAAAGTGCATATTATCTGTCTTTTGATGAATCTCGCCGCCGTCCTTAAGCAGACACGAGTATATTTCAAGAAAGCTTCTGTGGGTAAGTCTGTGTGAAGCGTAGCTTTTTTTGGGAAAAGGGCAGCTAAAGTTTAGATATATCAGCTCTACTGACTTAGGCGGAATGTAGCAATCAAGATATTCTGCTCCGCCACGCAAAAACCGAACATTAGTAAGTCCTTCCTTTAACGCACGCTCAGCAGCATCCACAATAACATTGCTTGACTTTTCAACTGCAATGTAGTTATTTTGAGGATCTCTCTTTGCAAGCTCGCAGATAAACTGTCCCTTGCCGCATCCGACCTCAAGTATCAGAGGTCTTTTGCTTTCAAACAGCTCATCTAAATTAAGCATCGACTCGGTATCCTTAACTGCAAAGCTTCTGTCTTCACGATCCATATAAATTATAATATCACCGCAGGCTAAAAGCCGCTCCTCAAGATGACTTTTTCTTCTCATTCTCATGCTATTATTTTCCTTTGCCTCTTTGTAAAAGCTCTGTCAATCCGCCATTTTCAAAAAAATCATGGTCACTGGTAGCAGTAACCCATTCGGTAACACTGCCATCAATCGGATTTCCCACAGGATATATGTTTATCATAAGCTCGTCGTTATCCTTTGACTTATATTCTGGAGTAAATCGAAAAACCACTTGATTTGTACTCGCCTGCATCATAAGCTGCTCACGAGTGAGCCTTTCATTTTTTTGTGCAGCATTGCAATCGGGTATTTTTATCTCCGAAAAAAGACAGCGAAGCACATACTTACCGTCCTTTTTTTTGTACAGTTCAGGCTTGCGTTTAATGCTTTTTGTACCTGCCGTGGTAGGAAATGTGACATCCATCATATGGATTTTAAAGCTTCCATCATCCACCGATTTGCCCGTAATTGTAAACATTACGCCCTGTGAGGATGCTGCACCATCACTTTCAACTCCGACCGAAAATGGCAGTCCGTCTATAAGCACAATTCCGCAAGCGGTTTTTCTAAGCGCAACTCTTGTTTTGTCACGCTTTTGAATTGCACGTGTGACAAGGTTTCTGCCGTATGATGATGCCATTACAGCTCAACCTCCGTGCCGCCAAACGGTCTAACAGAAAGCACATAACAGCTTCCCTCACCAAAGACATTTTCCATTCTATGCTTAAATTCATCAAGCTTATAGTTTGGAACAAATGCCTGAATAGTGCCGCCAAAGCCTCCGCCGTGTACTCTGCACGCACCCTCACCCTCAAGAATATCAGATGCTAAATAAAGTGCAAGAGATAATCCCTGTCTTGTGGGATCGCTTGCAGGATATATATTTTGCAGATATTTATATGAGGAATCGCCGGACTCATTTACAAGTGTCAAAAACTTTTTAAAATCATGTGATTTTAGCATAGCTGATTCCTTGCCAACACGAGCGCTGTCGCCAAAAAAGTGCAATGCACGCAAAACTGCTCTGTCACCAAGCTTTTCACGAAGCACAGGCATGTTCTCAATAACCTGAGCGCGGTCTACCTCACGCAAAACATTCTTGCCAAAGTACTGAGCTACAGCCTTCATTTCAGTTGCTACCGCAGCGTACTCGCCTGTTAGGTCAGCATGATCTCCCCTTGTATCAACAATACAAAGCTTGTATCCGCTTGATTCAAAGTCAAAGTCTATAGCCTCAATGATAGGCTTAGTTGGATCTTCAAAGTCGATGGTTATAAAGCTTCCAACTGAGCAAGCCATCTGATCCATCAAGCCTGAAGGCTTACCGAAGTAGATATTCTCAGCAAACTGCGAAATCTGTGCGATTTCAACGGGTGAAATAGCAAAATCGTTATAAAGTCCATTCAAAATCGTTCCAACCAGCACCTCGAAAGCTGCAGATGATGACAATCCGGAGCCCTTAAGTACATTAGAGGTGGTATAAGCCATGAATCCGCCGGTTTTATAGCCACGTCTGTTCATTCCTGCCGCTACTCCACGAATTAGCGCTGCAGAGGTATTCTCCTCATTGTCTTTAATTTCGTAGTCATTCGAGTCTATAGCGTCCATAGGAAATCCCTGCGACTTTATACGAATAATACCATCATCAGTAGGTACAACAGCCGCAATTACATCAAGTGAAACTCCTGCTGCCAAAACGCATCCGTTATTGTGGTCGGTATGATTTCCGCCAACCTCAGTTCTTCCCGGTGCTGAGAAAAAGCGCTCCGGCTTTACTCCGAACATAGATTCAAATTCCTCAGCTGCCTGAGCATATCTTTGAGCCTGACGCTCTTCCTCGTCGACTCCGTAAATTTCCTTTAAAGAGTGTATCATAGCACAACCTCCACAAGTATTTTCTCATTTTTTATTTAAAGCGGAGCGAAGCGAGATATGCTTGCATAATCTCGTGAGCGACTGCTTGCAATAAATGCAAGGAGCGTTAGCTCCGCCGGATTTCAGTGGGGGATTAGTTTTCACCCCCCCCCACTGAAAGACGATGGTAAGAACTTTGTTCTTACAACCGCCGCCTTAGAG